>CANGIQ010000012.1 GCA_947453965.1 Comamonadaceae bacterium | reverse complement strand
TCTCAAACCTTGGTGCAAGCCACCTTACAAGACGGCACCAAAATTGAAGCCTTGTTGCAAGACACTGCACCGCCGGCACTGCACCAAACCCTGTCTTTGAAAACGCTTGGCAAGCACATCCACACCTTTGACGCCGATGGCCAAGCCTTAGGAAATCACGCATGACCCCCTGGACCGCAGAACAATGGGTAGCGAACGCGCACGGCGCGGATGCCCAACTCCCCTCACGCGGCAATCTGCGTGTGCGCTTTGTCAGTGACCGCATGGCGCGCGTCACCCTGCAACCCCAAGACGGCTACCGAGAACCCCACACCTGGGCAGTGGCGCCCGTGACGACCCAAGCCCACAACGATGTGCCGTGGCAAGGCCGCCACCGTGATGATGTGTCTTGCTTCGCCACGCCTGCTGTGACGCACGAGCAGCACGATGGATGCAGCAGCGTGTCCACGCCGTGCTTGCGGGTGGAGTTGCACACCCAGCCGTTACGCTTGGTCTGGCATTGGCAGCACGCAGGACAAGAAACGGTGGTGCTGTCAGACCGCAGCACCAGCGCCTACCTGAGCGACAAGCGCACAGGCGCGCTGCGTCATTACATCCAACGTGATGACGCTGAAAAGTTTTACGGCTTGGGCGATAAAACAGGCCCGCTGAACCTCAGTGGCCGACGCTTGCGCACCTTGGCCATGGACTCCTTGGGCTACGACCCCGAGCACGGCGACCCGCTCTACAAGCACTGGCCGTTTGTGCTCAGCCGAACCCCCAACGGGCAATGGCTGGGTCTGTACTACGACACCTTGGCCAGCTGTACGTTTGACTTTGGTTGCGAGCACGACAACTACCACGACTTTTACCGCTACGTCGACATCGACGACGGCGACCTTGACTACTACCTGATGGTGGGCAACACACCGGCAGAAGTCATTCAGCAATTCATGACCTTGATCGGCGGCACCCACTTGCCACCGCGCTGGAGCGTGGGCTATGCGCAAACCGCCATGGGCTTGGCCGATGCGCCCGATGCGCAAGATCAGCTCTCGAACTTCATTGACCTGACCCAACAGCACAAGCTGCCGGTATCAGCCTTTCATTACGGTTCGGGCTATTCAAGCCGTGGCAAACGCCGCTATGTGTTCACCTGGAATCACGACAAGTTTCCGGACCCCCAATCCTTGAACCAAAAATTCCATGCCCATGGCATGCACTTGGTCGCCAACATCAAACCCTGCTTGTTGGACGACCATCCCGCCTTCGAAGATCACCTGCAAGCCGGGCGTTTCATTCAAGACACGGCGCATCAGGCCGTGGTGGAACCCTATTGGGACGGACAAGGTGCCCATTTGGACTTCACCAACCCGCAAGCCGTGCAATGGTGGCAAAGCCAACTCAAGGCGCAAATTCTGGACATGGGCATCGACGCCGGTTGGAACGACAACAACGAATACGCCATCCTCAACGAAGACGCCCAATCCAACGGCTGGGGACACGCCATTGCCATGCACCGCTCTCGGCCCTTGCATGGTTTGCTGATGACGCGTGCCACCTTTGAAGCCCAAGAACAAGCCGTGGGTCGTGCCCAGGTGTTCACGGTCACACGTGCGGGCCCGCCGGGCATTCAACGCTATGCCCAAACCTGGTCGGGCGACAACACCACCAGCTGGCGAACCCTGAAATGGAACATCCGCACAGGCCTGCAAATGAGCTTGTCAGGCATGTTCAATGTTGGGCACGATGTGGGTGGGTTTTACGGCCCCTTGCCCGAGCCTGAATTGTTTTTACGCTGGGTCCAAGCCTGCTGCCTCAACCCGCGCATGGTGATGAACTCATGGAAGCCTGGTAATGTGAGCAACTTGCCCTGGATGCACCCCGAGGTCAAAGACGATGTGATTCGCGCCATCGAATTGCGCTACACCCTGATGCCGTATCTGTGGTCTCTGTTTGAGCGCGCCTCGTCACACCACGAACCCATCATTCGGCCCACGTTTTACGACTTCCCCGATGACGCCCAGTGCTTTGAAGACTGTGACGACTTCATGCTGGGCACTTGGTTGCTGGTCGCACCCGTGGTGCATGCAGGCCAGACCACGCGTGTGGTGTATTTGCCCCAGCTACCCAATGGCGAGTCTTGGTTTGACTTTGAAACCCGCGAGCGCTTTGCAGCGGGACAAACCCACACCATCGCCGCCCCCCTGCACAAGCTGCCCTTGTTTGCAAGACAAGGTGCCCACATCGCCTGCGCCAGCGCCCTCGCCGGACAGGTCGCACGGTGTGATGACCCGGTGGATCACATCCGCAGTTTCTAAAAGAGCAAAACTGCAACGCACGCCGTCCAAGGTGCGTCGGCGCCAGCCGGGGTGCTGGCCCTGCTCGACAGTGTCAAAATAGCAGGGATTCGCGTCAGCCCATTTTTTTCCAGTCGTCCCGCTCAGCCCCCTCACCGATGTCAAAAGAGAATTTATCGCCCAAGGCATCCGGACCGGACTTGTCTGGGCACACGCCCATGATGCAGCAGTACTTGGGGCTCAAAGCGAACCATCCCGAGACGCTGTTGTTCTACCGCATGGGCGACTTTTACGAGGTGTTCTTTGCCGATGCCGAGAAGGTCACGCGCCTGCTCGACATCACGCTCACGCAGCGCGGCCAATCCAATGGCGAGCCGGTGGTGATGGCTGGTGTGCCGTTTCACTCCCTCGAAACCTATCTCTCACGCCTCATCAAGCTCGGCGAATCGGTCGCGATTTGCGAGCAAGTGGGCGACGTCGCCACCAGCAAAGGCCCGGTCGAGCGCAAAGTGGTGCGTGTGGTCACCCCCGGTACGCTGACCGACAGCGCACTGCTGAGCGACAAAACCGAAGCCTATGTGCTGGCCATCCACCAAAGCGACCGCCATGGCTGCGGCTTGGCGTGGCTCAGCGTCACCCAAGGCTTGGTGCATTTGGCCGAGTGCGACACCTCAGAGTTGCCCACATGGATTGCCCGTGTGGCACCCAGCGAAATCATTTACAGCGCCGAAGTCAGCCCTGCATTTGAACAACAGCTGAAAAACTTTTGCAGCCAACTGGGTCTGCCCACCCAAGTGCGCCCCGCGTTTCAGTTTGACGCTGCTTTAGGTGGCCGCAAACTGTTGGAGCATTTGCAAGCCGCGTCCCTCAACGCCTGGAACGCACAAGACGTGGTGCAAGCCCACGCCGCTGCCGCTGCGCTGCTGGCCTACGCCGAACACACCCAAGGCCGTGCCCTCACCCATGTGCACGGCGTCTATGTGGCCCGCAACGATGCGCTGATTGACCTGCCCCTCACCACTCGCCGCAACTTAGAGTTGACGCAAACACTGCGCGGCGAAGATTCGCCCACCTTGTTCTCTTTGCTCGACACCTGCATGACAGGCATGGGCAGCCGTCAACTCAAAAACTGGCTGCTCTCGCCCGAGCGCGACCGCACGCAAGCCATGCAGCGTTTGGCCGCCATTGCCGCACTGCAAGACCCGCACACCCAAAGCTACAAAGTGCTGCGCGACGCCCTCAAAGGCTCGGGCGATGTGCAGCGCATCAGCGCCCGCGTGTCGCTGCGCCAAGTGCGTCCACGCGAACTGGTGTCTCTGGGCCAAGCGCTGCAAAAAGCGCTGCGTATTCAGCCGCTCATTCCCATCGCCTCGACATCAGCAAAGAGGGAGACAGAGCCCTCTTTGCTGGTGCAAATCGCCCAAGACATGGGCGTACCACCCGAATGCGGCGCCTTGCTAGAACGCGCTTTGCTGCCCGAGCCCGCCGTCTTGGTGCGCGATGGTGGCGTGATTGGCCACGGCTACGATGCTGACCTTGATGAGCTGCGCGCCATCCAAAACAACTGTGACGGCTTCTTGCTCGAACTCGAAGCGCGCGAACGCGAGCGCACCGGCATTGCCAACTTGCGCGTGCAGTTCAACAAAGTGCATGGCTTTTACATCGAGGTCACGCAAGGCCAAATCGACAAAGTGCCGGCAGACTACACACGTCGCCAAACCTTGAAGAACGCTGAGCGCTTCATCACGCCCGAGCTCAAAGCCTTTGAAGACAAGGCCCTCAGCGCGCAAGAACGCGCCTTGGCCCGCGAGAAGTTTTTGTTCGAGCAACTGCTCGACACCTTGCAGCAGTTCGTGCCCGCCCTCACCCGCTTGGCGCAAGCGGTGGCCACGCTCGACGCACTGTGTGCCTTGGCTGAACGCTCGCTCACGCTGGGTTGGTGCGCACCTGAGTTTGTCAAAACGCCGTGCATCGACATCACACAAGGCCGCCACCCCGTGGTCGAAGCCCGCTTGGCCGAAACGCATGGCGTGGTGGCAGGCGGCGCAGCCAAAACCTTCATTGCCAACGACACGCGGCTGGGTCACCACCACCGCATGCAAGTCATCACCGGCCCCAACATGGGCGGTAAGTCGACCTATATGCGCCAAGTGGCCCTCATTGTGTTGTTGGCCAGCATCGGCAGCCATGTGCCGGCCACAGCGTGCCGACTGGGCCCGATTGACGCCATCCACACCCGCATTGGCGCTGCCGACGATTTGGCCAACGCGCAATCGACCTTCATGCTCGAGATGACCGAAGCCGCGCAAATTTTGCACGCTGCCACCCCGCACAGCTTGGTGTTGATGGACGAGATTGGCCGCGGCACATCGACCTTTGACGGTCTGGCCTTGGCCAGCGGGATTGCCACGCACTTGCACGACAAAACCCAAGCCTTCACGCTGTTTGCCACGCACTACTTTGAACTCACCGAATTCCCGGCCAACCACCGCGCCGCGGTGAACGTGCATGTGAGTGCGGCTGAATCGGGCGCCAGCATTGTGTTCTTGCACGAAATTCAGCCCGGCCCCGCCAGCCGCAGCTACGGTATTCAAGTGGCTCGTTTGGCGGGCATGCCCACGGCTGTACTCAACCACGCCCGCCATGCGCTGACCTCGCTCGAAGCGGGGGCTGATGCATCGAAGGTGCAGGTCGACCTCTTTGCACCACCGCCCTTGCAAGACGATGTGGGCCCCAGCCCGCTGCAAGCCAAGCTGGCCGAGATCGACCCCGACAAACTCAGTCCACGCGATGCGTTGGACGCTCTGTATCAACTGAAAAAATTGTTATGACTTATTGCGTCGGCATCAAACTCAAAGCAGGCCTCGTGTTCTTGTCGGACTCGCGCACCAACGCGGGCCTGGACCAAATCAGCACCTTCCGCAAAATGATCGTGTACGAGAAGCCGGGCGACCGCTTCATGGTGCTGTTGTCGGCAGGCAATTTGTCCATCTCGCAATCGGTACGCGAAATTTTGCAGGTCGAGCAACTCAAAGACACACCCGAGAGCGAACCCATCACCATCTGGAACGCCAAAAGCATGTTCGATGCGGTGCGCGTGTTGGGATCAGCCATTCGACGCGTGCACGAGCGCGATGCGGCAGCACTCAAAGCCTCGGGTGTGGACTTCAATGTGTCGTTGATCTTTGGCGGTCAAATTGCAGGCGAAGGCATGCGTTTGTTCCAGGTCTACTCACCCGGTAACTTCATCGAAGCCACGGCTGAAACGCCGTACTTTCAAATTGGCGAATCCAAATACGGCAAGCCGGTACTCGACCGCGTACTGCACCCCGACACCCCATTGAACGAAGCCGCCAAATGCGCTCTGGTGTCAATGGACTCCACCCTCAAATCCAACCTGTCGGTGGGTTTGCCGCTGGACATGGTGGTGTACGAAGCCGACCAATTTGAGAGCGACAAAGTGGTGTGCATCGACGAGAACAATCCGTACTTTCAAATGATGCACAACACCTGGGGCGAAAAGCTGCGTGAGGTGTTTGACAGCATCGAAGACCCCATGTGGAACGGTGGTGCCACCACAACACCGTTGATGCAGCCGGCGCAACGCGTGCAAGCCTTGAAGAAAATTCAGACGCCTGATGAAAAGCTGATTTGAACCTCACGTCAGCCACATGAAACCCTTGATCGTTTTCTCACACGGCAACAGCTTCCCAGCCAGCACCTATGGTGTGATGCTCGACGCCATCCGCGCGCGTGGCTTTCGTGTCAAAGCGATTGAAAAACTGGGCCACAACCCACACTACCCCGTCACCAACAACTGGCCCCACCTGGTGCAAGAGCTGACAGACTTTGTCACGCCCTTGGCCAAAGACGAACCCGTATTTTTGGTGGGCCACTCCCTAGGCGGCATCCTGAGCATGATGGTGGCCGCCAAAACACCTGCACTGGTGCGCGGCGTGGTGCTACTGGACGCGCCGCTGCTGGGGGGCTGGAAAGCCAAGTTGCTCAGAGTCGGCAAACACATTCCGGGCGCTGAGGCCTTGTCACCAGCGTCGGTCAGCCGTAAACGCCGCGACACTTGGCCTGATGTGGACGCCGTGTTGGCGCACTTTCAGCACAAGCGGGTGTTCGCCAAATGGCACCCCCAAGTGCTGCACGACTATGTGAACCACGGCACGCGCGAAGAAATCACGCCCCAGGGCAGCCGTCGGGTATTGAGTTTTGACCGCGACATTGAAAGCGCGATTTATAACGCGCTGCCTGACCATTTGGAGCGCTATTTCAAACGCCATCCTTTGCAGTGCAAGGCCGCCTTGATCGGGGGGTTGAGCTCGCGCGAATTGCGCCAAGTGGGCTTGGACCTCAGCCGCCGCATCACCAAAGGCCGTGTGTCCATGATTGATGGCACACACCTGTTTCCCATGGAGCATCCACACGTCACAGCTGCAGCCGTAGAAGCAGCACTCATGAACTTGATGAACTAAAAAAGCATACGCCCCAGCACAAGGGATGAGTCAGGGGCAGTGGTCGATTTCGGTACCCGTATGAGGCCACTGCCCCTGACTCATCCCTTCTGCGAGCTCAGCAAAAAAATCAAGCCGCCCAAGTCACAGTGCCAGTCCACGCCGTAGCCAACACCACGATGCCAAACACAATCCGATACCACGCAAACGGAATGAAACTGTGGGTCGCGATATAGCGCAACAACCAACGCACACAAATCCAGGCGCTGAGAAAAGAGAACACCAAGCCCACAGCAAACACAGGCGCATCGGCCAAACTGAGCAACTCACGCTCTTTGTACAAGCTGTAGGCCCCCGCACCAATGAGCGTGGGAATCGCCAAGTAAAACGAAAAGTCGGTGGCGGCCTTGCGTGACAAACCCAGCAACATACCGCCAATGATGGTGGCCCCGCTGCGGCTGGTGCCTGGAATCATGGCCAAGCATTGCACCAAGCCCACTTTCAAGGCGTCCAGTGGCGACATACTCTCCACATTCACGATGCGGGCGTTGTCGTTGGGGTGCACCTCTTCGCCCTCGGGCTTGGCGCGGCCCCAACCCTCGGCCCACAGAATAATGAAGCCACCCAGGATGAATGTGCTGGCCACCACTGTGGGCGTGAACAAATGGGCTTTGATGAACTTGCCAAACAGCAGGCCCAGCACCACGGCAGGCAAGAAGGCAATCAGCACATTGATCGCAAAACGACGCGCTTCGTGTTGGGTCGGCAAGGCCAGCACAGTGCTGGAAATTTTTTGCCAGTACACAATGATCACCGCCAAGATTGCGCCGGTTTGAATGGCAATGTCAAACACCTTGGCCTTGTCGTCGTCCATACCGAGCAAAGCGCCAGCCAAAATCAGATGGCCTGTCGATGAAATAGGCAAAAACTCGGTCAATCCTTCGACCACGCCCATCACGGCGGCTTTGAGCAACAAAACGATATCCATACAAATCCTGTGAAACGTGCCTGATTATCTTCAACTGCACGCGTCTCACGCAGCAGCGAAATCAATGAAGCCTTGCTCCACATTGGTATGGATCAATTTCACCCGCAAGAACTCCCCCACCTCATGGTCGGAGGTGTACGCGGTGAGCATGCCTTCGACCGGCGGCGAGAACACCCGCACCCACGTACCAGAAGATGTTTTTCCCGTCACCACGGCTTCAAACACATGGCCAATTTGCCCGGTCAACATCAAGGCAGATTCTGATTTGCGCATGCGTCGTTCGACTTTGCGTGCAGCATCTTCTTGCTGGGTGCAGTGCAGCGCCAAGGCCTCCAACTCATCTGGGCTGTAGGGCGCTGGCACATCCATCAACACGCTTTTGATCATGCGCTGTGTCACTAAGTCGGGGTAACGGCGGTTGGGCGCTGTGGAGTGCGTGTAGTCGCGCACCGACAAACCAAAATGGCCAATGGCCTCACTGCTTGGATGCTCCACCACATACTCGCCAGAGCCCATGAGCTTGACGATCACCAAGGACAAATCGGGAAACCGCAAGGGATCGGCCTTGTGACGTTTGGCCAAAAAAGCCTCTAGTGCAGACGAATCGGGATACGCTGGTAAGTGTTCGTAGTAGGTGGCCGCCAAGGCCACGATACGCTCCCAACGCTCCGGCGAGCGCACCACACGACGCAACGAGGCATGGCCATGTGCGGCCAAGAACTGAGCCGTGCAGACATTGGCCGCAATCATGAACTCTTCGATCAATTGGCGCGCTCTGTTGTGCACCTGCTGGCGCATTGCCACCACACGCTCGCCTTCAAACACGGCGTGCGGTTGCAAGGTTTCAAACTCTAAAGAGCCATGGGCATGCCTGCGTGCGCGCAAGCGCTGCGCCACAGCATCTTGCAGGATCAACTGATCGGCCATGCCCTCGGCCACTTGTGCGGGCTCGGGTAACACGCCATCGCCCTCAATCCAATCCGACACGGCGTCATACGCCAACTTGGCTTTGTTATGCACTTTGGCGCGGTAGAGCTGGCTGTGGGTCACCTCGGCGTTGGCATTGATCACCATCTCTATCACCACCGCCAAGCGTTCCTCGTGGGGGTTGAGTGAGGTGAGATCGGTGCACAAACGATCGGGCAGCATCGGAAAAATACGGGTCGAGGTGTACACCGAGGTGGTGTTGTGCTTGGCATGCGCATCCAAGGCTGAGCCCTTGGGGACCAGCACATCCACATCGGCCACGGCCACCCAAACTTTGGTGTTCCCATCCGCTTGTTCTTGTGCAACGGTGAGTTGATCAAGATCACGCGAATCGTCGTTATCGATCGAGCACCAAGCCCAAGCGCTCATGTCTATCACACGCGGATCGGCGTCTTGCCCTGCGTGCGTGATCGCACTTAGCTCGTGCAGCGCAGCCGCAGAAAATCCTGCTTCTAAGCCACGCTCTGCCATGGCTTGGCCCGCGATGACAAATAAATCAGACCGACCTAGAAAGTGTTTGGAAGGCATCGTGCAAATGTAGCCTGCCGGAGCGCGGCGTATCATGCTCTTTGAAATGTCTATCTCACAAAATTTACACCGTTACCGCACGCCAATCCTCATGGCTTGCGTGGCACTGGGTCTCCTCGCTTGGTTCGCACGCGGACTGTGGTTGGGCCCGCAAACACCTGTGGTGTCTATCGTGCAGCGTGACTTTGTACAGACTGTGGTGGCCAGTGGTCGGATTGAAAGTCCACACCGTGTGGAGTTGGGTGTACAGATCACGGGGACGGTCAAGGCAGTGCCCGTGAACGAAGGCCAAACCGTGAAAGCGGGGCAGCATTTGATCGCGCTAGAAGACGCTGAGTTGGTGGCTACCGTGCGGCAAGCCGAATTGGCGGTGACCCAGGCGCACGCCAAGCTGCGTCAGTTGCGTGAAGTGCAGGCGCCATTGGCTGAACAATCGATGCGCCAAGCGCAAATCAACCAAGACGCCGCCACCCGCGCGCTGCAACGCACCCAAGAGCTATTTGACAAAGGCTTCATCGGGCAAGCGGCTTTGGATGAGTCCGTAAGGTCCGAGCAAGTGATGCGTTCACAGCTCAAAATCACCCAACAACAATGGAGCAGCGCACGCGCTGGCGGAAGCGATTTGGCTGTGGCAGAGGCCGCCTTGTCACAAGCCCAAGCTGGCGCAGAGCTGGCTAAGGCACGGCTCGCCTACGCCAAAGTACAAGCCCCAGTGGCTGGCACCTTGATCGCACGCAATGTGGAGCCGGGTGATGCGGTGCAACCGGGCAAGGTGTTGATGGTGTTATCGCCTGAAGGAGAAACGCAGTTGGTGGTGCAAATTGACGAAAAGCATTTGAACTTGCTCCAGTTGGGCCAAAGCGCTTCGGTCTCCACCGATGCTTACCCTGACCAGCGCTTTCATGCCGAACTCGTGTACATCAACCCAGGCGTAGACGCGCAACGTGGCTCAGTCGAAGTCAAACTGCGTGTCCCTCAGCCGCCCAGTTATCTGCGGCAAGACATGACGGTGTCGGTCGACATCGAAGTCGCCCAACGCAACCAAGCCGTGTTGGTCCCCACCGAAGCCGTGCACGACATGGAGAGCCGCGACCCCTGGGTGTTGAAAGTGGTCAACGGCAAAGCCGTTCGCACGCCGATCCGTTTAGGGCTGCGCAGCCAGGGCGTGAGTGAGGTGTTGGACGGTCTGGTCGCGAACGATCAAGTGTTGGCCATCGCCAGTCTGGCGGTGAACGACAAAGCCCGCGTGCGGCCGGTCTCTAACCTTGTGGCGAAATGAGCGCTGACACACACGCACCGTCTGGCGTCTCGCCGCTGCCGCGTTGGATGCCGTTTGAATGGTGGGTGGCTTTGCGCTTTTTAAGCGAAGGACGTGTGCAAACCATGTTCATCATTGGCGGCGTCGCCATCGGCGTGGGGGTGATTGTGTTCATGTCCGCCTTGCTCAGTGGCCTGCAAGCGAACTTTGTCAAACGAGTGTTGACGGGCCAAGCCCATATTCAATTGCTGCCGCCCAAAGAAACCGCGCGTGCATTGCGGGGTGATGACCCCTCGCGCGTCGAAGGCAGCATCGTGCAGCCTCCGCTGCAACGGCTCAAGAGCATTGACCAATGGCAAAGCGTGGCGGCGCAAATACGCACTTGGCCCGAGGTGAGTGTGGTGTCGCCAGCCGCCAATGGTTCCGCTTTGGTGGTGCGAGGCAGTGCCAGCCGTTCGATCACGGTGCTGGGGGTGGAGCCGGAGCTTTACTTTCGCATCGTGCCCATGCCTGAAAAAATGGTGCATGGCAGCGCGCGTATCAACATCAGCGACATCCTGATTGGCACGGAACTGGCCAGCGATTTGGGCGTGTCTGTGGGTGACAAACTCCGCATCACCTCGGCCAACGGTAGCGCCAACACACTGACCATTTCCGGGATTTTTGATTTAGGCAACAAAGGCGCCAACTCGCGCACCACCCTGATGGCGCTGCGCTCAGCACAAAGCTTGTTAGGGCTAACGGGCGGCGTGTCCGCATTGGATGTCACCGTGCACGATGTGTATGGCGCAGAGACCATCGCGCATCGGATCACCGCGCTCACAGGCGTTGAAGCCGACAGCTGGATCAAAACCAATGAGCAGTTTTTCACCGCCATCAGCGCGCAGACCACAGCCAACACCGCCATTCGCGTGTTTGTGGGTCTGTCCGTGGCATTTGGCATCGCCAGTGTGCTGGTTGTTTCTGTGGTTCAAAAATCGCGCGAAATCGGGATTTTGCGCGCCATGGGCATCACACGTGAACAGGTTCTACGCATCTTCTTGCTGCAAGGCGGACTGCTGGGCTTGGGTGGTGCACTGGCGGGATCGGTGCTGGGCTCGGCAGGTTTGTATGTGTGGCAGCAAGCACAGCGCAACCCGGATGGCACGGTGATGTTTGCTGTGAGTTTTGAACCAATGATGTTTGCCATGGCTTTGCTGCTGGCCACAGCGACCGGCCTGCTGGCCTCATTTGCACCGGCCCTGCGCGCAGCGCGTCTTGACCCTGTGAGCGCCATCCGTGGATAACAACAAGCCTGACCCTGTGGTGGTGCAATTGCAGGACGTGTGCAAATCCTTCAACCTGGGGCAGCCCAATGAAATTGAAATCTTGCATCACATCAACTTCAGCTTGTGCAGAGGTGAGTTTTGCGCCGTCATGGGCCCCTCGGGCTCTGGCAAAAGCACCTTGCTCAACATCATTGGCTTGCTGGATCGCCCCACACATGGCCAGTTGGCTGTCACGGGGGAAGAAACCACGGGGCTGGATGACCAAGCCCTCACCCGCTTGCGCGGCCATGCGATTGGTTTTGTGTTTCAGCACCACCACTTGCTCAATGCCTTCACGGCCCTTGAAAACGTGATGATGCCTTTGCTGGGGGCCGCGGGCTTTCCCAATTCCAGCATTGAAGCGCGCGCCGCCGAACTGTTAGACAACGTGGGCTTGAGTGCTTTTGCGCACCAACCCTCGGGCAGCTTGTCGGGCGGCCAACAACAACGGGTGGCGGTGGCTCGCGCACTGGCCATGAACCCCGCCCTGCTGCTGGCCGATGAACCCACCGGCAACCTAGACAGCAAAAGTGCCGATGCGGTGTTTGACCTGCTGCGCCGCGTCAGCCGCGAACAAGGCACGACGGTTCTGTTTGTGACTCACAACCCCGACTTGGCCGCACGCTGCGACAAGACCATTCAAGTGGTCGATGGACGGGTGATTTAAAGCCCGTGTAGCCGCCTAAAATCAGGGGATGACGAAACCCGCGACCCCAGCCACAGAACAAGAGCACAAGCCCAGCAATTTTTTGCGCCAAATCATCGAAAACGATTTGGCCCAAGGCACTTACGCCAATCGCCGCTGGGCAGGCAGCCCCGGTGACGCCGCCCACCACGCCCAAGGCGAGCCAGACCCGGCCAAGATTCGCACCCGCTTTCCGCCCGAGCCCAATGGTTACTTGCATGTGGGCCATGCCAAAAGCATTTGCATCAACTTTGGCCTCGCGCGCGACTACGGCGGCGTGTGCCACCTGCGCTTTGACGACACCAACCCCGAAAAAGAAGACACCGAATACGTCAACTCCATCATTGACGCGGTGAAATGGTTGGGCTTTGACTGGGCCCAAATTGGGCAAGCACCCGGCAGCGCGGCGCCCTACCAAGCCAGCGACTACTTCGACTTCATGTACCGTGCCGCCGAGACACTGATCGAAGCTGGCCACGCTTACGTGGACGAGCAAAGCGCCGAAGAAATGCGTGTCAACCGTGGCGACTTTGGAAAACCTGGTGTGAACAGTACTTTCCGTAGCCGCACACCCGCTGAAAACCTCGCGCGCTTTCGTGACATGCGCGACGGCAAGTTGGCCGACGGCGCTGCCGTGCTGCGCGCCAAGATTGACATGGCCTCGCCCAACATCAACCTGCGCGACCCGGCCATCTACCGCATTCGCCGCGCCACCCACCACCACACGGGCGACACCTGGTGCATCTACCCGATGTACACCTTTGCTCATCCCATCGAAGACGCGCTGGAGCAAATCACCCACAGCATCTGCACGCTGGAATTTGAAGACCAACGCCCGTTCTACGACTGGTTGATGGAGCGCTTGTGTGAGAGTGGCTTGCTGGCTGCGCCGAGCCCGAAGCAATACGAGTTCTCGCGCCTCAACCTCACCTACGTCATCACCAGCAAGCGCAAACTCGCGCAACTGGTTGTTGAGGGCAAGGTCAGCGGCTGGGACGACCCCCGCATGCCCACCATCGTCGGCCTGCGCCGCCGTGGCTACACACCCGAGAGCTTGCAACTGTTTGCCGAACGCATTGGCGTGACCAAGAGCGACAGCTGGATTGACTACAGCACCCTCGAAGGCTGCTTGCGCGAAACGCTGGAGAACACCGCGCACCGCGCGATGGCCGTGCTCGACCCTGTCAAACTCGTGCTCACCAACTGGGACGAGGTAATGGGTGTGGGCCACTTAGAACCTTGCACACAACCTGCCCTGCCTCACGTGGAAGAAGGCATGGAAGTGCCCACACGCCATTTCAAAATTGGCAAAGAAGTATGGATTGAGCGTGACGACTTCGCCGAAGTCCCACCCAAAGGCTACAAACGCCTCTACCCGGGCAACAAGGTGCGCCTCAAAGGCGGCTACGTCATTGAGTGCACAGGCTGCACCAAGGATGCCAACGGTGTGATCACGCAAGTGCAAGCCACCGTCATCCCCGACACCAAGAGCGGCACCCCCGGCAGCGCCACCGTCAAGGCCAGCGCCGCCATCACCTGGGTCGGCGTGAACGACGGCCTGCAGGCCGAAGTGCGCATGTATGACCGCCTGTTCACCGACGCACAACCCGACGCAGGCGGCAAAGACTTCCTCGCTGCCCTCAACCCCGACAGCCTGAAAGTCGTGACGGCTTATGTGGAGCCGTCATTGGCCCACGTGCCCGCAGGTGCGCACTTTCAGTTTGAACGCCACGGCTACTTTGTGACCGACCGCGTGGACCATGTGGGGGACAAGTTGGTGTTCAACAAGATCACGGGCTTGAAGGACACTTGGGCGAAATAAAGTCTCAGCTCACTTTTTCTCGACCGGATTCGCCGTCAACAAGTGCGCCGAATAAGCACGCATGAATTCACGTGCTTTGTCTGGTTTTGTGTTCAGCCAGGCGTCATACGCGCCTTCGCCCAAGATGACGGGCATGCGTTTTTCGTTGCCATCGTGTTGGTAGCGGTGCAGCAAGGCATGGCTGTTGGCGTTGACGGTGAGCAGCGTGAAGCTGATGATTTCTTGCCCATCTTTGGCCCAACGCTCCCACAGGCCAGCCACGCCCATGGGCTTGCCGTCCACACGGGTGATGCGCGTGGGCACGGCTTTGCCGCTGCGCCAATCGTCTTCAAAAAACGCCATCATGGGCACAATGCAACGCTGGCCCGCCAGCCATGCATCGCGAAAGTTGTTTGAGGTGGTCACCGTTTCTGAGCGGGCGTTGACCATCTTGGTCGAGCGCAGTTTGGCATCTGAGGCTGATTTGACCCATTGCGGCACAAAACCAAACTGACCCACGCCTGGTTCACGCACAGTCGCAGCACTGTCAACAGGGCCCTCAACCGCCACAGGCGCGTTGCGCACAAACACACCCAATTTTCGTGGCCAGACATCACGTTCTGGCAATGCAACAGGGGCTGCCACGTCAAAGGCATCGGGATACAGCGCAGCGTGTGTCACGCTTTCAAAATGGGCAGTCATGCGGGCATGCTATCGCAGTGGCTTACCATCACAGGCATCTCACGTTGAGATACCCACCAAGGACGATGTATGGCCAAAGGCGAACAACACAGCAACAAGATGACGAAGAAGCCTAAAAAGGACACGTCACCGCCCAAGACCTCCACCTCGGACCGTCCCAACCCACCCACCACCTACGTTGCGCCACGCGGCAAGCTCAAGAACAAGTGATGTCTTCTGTGTCCACATCGGTTTTGCGCGAAGCCCTGTCTGCCTTGCGTGCAGGCAGCGTCAGCGCTCAGGCGTTTTGTCTCACGGCACGCAGCCAACCGGCTGTGTTCAAAGCCTTGCCACCCAAGTTTGAAGAGGTCTGGCTGAATTTGGTCGATCGGCTGGAATCCAGCGCCTTGTTCAGCGAAGAAAGCTGTTCGTTCAGCCAAACCAACTTGCTCGACAACCTGGGTTTAGTCCTCGACAAAGCCGAACAACAGCTCCCCCACACGCCATGACTGCGCCTGAGAATTTCCAACTCTTCACCGTGAAGGTGTTGCCTGCTGACTTGCAATACGACGTTGAAGGCGACCTGACCTTGCTGGAAGCCGCCGAGATGTCGCGCGTGCAATTGCCCAGCTCTTGCCGCAACGGCACCTGCCGCACCTGCATCTGTCGCCTGGTCAGTGGCGAGGTCAGCTACAGCATCGATTGGCCTGGCCTCACGCCCGAAGAAAAAACCGAGGGCTATGTGTTGCCCTGCGTGGCACGCCCCACCTCGAACGTGGTGCTGGACCAGCCCGAAGCCTCGGCTTTCTGAAGATGACGCCGATTTACGAAGACGCGTACCTGTTGGTGCTCGACAAACCCAGCGGTTTGCTCTCGGTGCCCGGTCGTGGGCCCGACAAACAAGACTGCCTGTCCAAACGCGTGCAAGACATCTACCCCGACGCACTGGTGGTGCACCGCCTGGACCAAGACACTTCGGGCCTGCTGATCATGGCGCGTGGCCTGGAAGCGCAGCGCCGCATCAGCCGCATGTTTGAAAACCGTTTGGTCAAAAAACGCTACATGGCCGTGGTAGCGGGCGATTTGCGTACGCCCCCTGTTGGCAGCGTAGCCAATAACGAGGGCTGGCACACGGTTGAGGGCAACATCATGCTCGACTGGGAGCGCCGCCCCATCCACATCATTCACCCCGACGGCAAGCCCAGCCGCAGCCTGTGGCGCTGCCTGGAAGCCAGCGACAGCGCCAGCTTGATCGAGCTGGAGCCTTTCACGGGGCGCACCCACCAACTGCGCGTGCACATGCAAAGCATTGGCCACCCCATGCTGGGCGACTCGCTGTATGCCACGCCAGAGGTGCGGGCCATGAGCCCGCGTCTGATGTTGCACGCCCAAGAACTGGGTTTCCCCCATCCTTTCACCGAAGAATGGCAATCTTTTTGCGTACCTGCGCCATGGACAGCGACGCCGCCTTACATCTTGTCGTAAGACGTCTGTAGTCCATTCGGTGCAAACTATGCGGGTTCAAACTTTATCAACTGGAGACAAACATGCGTGAAGTAGTCGTGGTCAGCGGTGTGCGCACCGCCATTGGTACGTATGGCGGCAGCCTCAAAGACATTCCCCCCACCGAATTGGCCGCCCAAGTGGTGCGTGAGTCTTTGGCCCGCGCCCATGTGGACGGTAAAGACGTTGGCCACGTGGTGTTTGGCCATGTGCTCAATACCGAACCCAAAGACATGTATCTCTCACGCGTGGCCGCCATCAACGGCGGATGCGCCGAAGGCACACCCGCTTTCAACGTCAACCGTTTGTGCGGTTCGGGCTTGCAAGCCATCGTTTCAGCCAGCCAAGCCATCATGCTGGGCGACTGCGACGTGGCCGTTGGCGGCGGTGCCGAGAACATGAGCCGCGGCCCCTACGCCAACCTGACCCAGCGCTGGGGCACCCGCATGGGCGACGCCAAGCTGGTCGACATGATGGTCGGCGCGTTGCATGACCCCTTCCATAACATCCACATGGGTGTGACTGCCGAAAACGTCGCTGCCAAATACGGCATCACCCGCGACATGCAAGACGCTGCTGCCGTCGAGAGCCACAACCGCGCTGAAAAAGCCACTGCGGCAGGTTACTTCAAAGACCAAATCACGCCCGTCATGCTCAAGAGCAAAAAAGGCGATGTGCCTTACGTCACCGACGAGCACTTCCGCGCCGGCGCGACGATGGCTGACTTTGCCAAGCTCAAGCCCGTGTTCCTGAAAGAAAACGGCACCGTGACTGCGGGCAACGCATCCGGCATCAACGACGCGGCTGCCGCTGTGGTATTGATGGAAGCCAAAACAGCCCAAGCACGCGGCGCCAAGCCCTTGGCACGTTTGGTGTCTTATGCCCACACCGGCTTGGACCCCAAGATCATGGGCATGGGCCCCGTGTCGGCCTCACGCTTGGCGTTGCAAAAAGCGGGCTTGACCACGAACGACATGGACGTGATCGAAGCCAACGAAGCCTTCGCTGCACAAGCCTGCGCCGTGAGCAAAGAGTTGGGCCTGGACCCCGCCAAAGTCAACCCCAACGGTTCCGGCATTTCTTTGGGCCATCCCATCGGCGCCACAGGTGCATTGATCACGGTCAAGGCTTTGTACGAGCTGCAACGCATCAACGGCAAATACGCCTTGGTGACCATGTGTATCGGTGGCGGCCAAGGCATTGCCGCGATCTTCGAGCGCATGTAAATCAGGTGATGAAAGGCGATTTCGGTCGCCTTGTTGACGCCGATCAAACGGGCCCTTCATGGGCCCGTTTATCCTTGGCGCCTTACCTTGGAGTTCATTTGGAGTTCTCATGACCGACACCCTCATCCCTACCCGCGAAGTCACCTTGGCCTGGTCTGATGCGCTGTCGCTGGAACTCGACTTCATGGACGACACCCACCGCGAGTTTGTCGACCTGTTGGCCACCACCAAGCTGGCCGATGACGACACCTTGGTCGAACGCTTTGCCGCCTTGATTGCACACACCGAAGAGCACTTTGGCGGCGAAGACAAATGGATGGCAGACACCAAGTTTTCATCGAGCAATTGCCACACCATGCAGCACAACGTGGTGCTGGAGGTGATGCGCGAAGGCCTGCGCCGTGGCCGTGACAAAGGAGATATGGCGGTGATGCGTCAGATGGCTCACGAGCTAGGCATTTGGTTCCCGCAACACGCGCAGACCATGGATGCGGCTTTGGCGCTGCATTTGCGTCGGGTGGGGTATGACGCTGCGACCGGCGTTGTGTCAGCGCCTGAGGCTTTGCCTGCCGAGGAGATTCACGGCAGTGGGAGTTGTGGTGATGGCGGGTGCGCTTAACTTTTCTTTCGCTCGGTCTATTGTTTCGTTGGCTTAGGGCGGGTCGTGCTGCGTGTGGCCCACGTGTGGCGGCTCATGTTGCGTGTTGTTCTCCTTCTCGTGAGGCGACTCATACAGCGTGGGTGCCTTGTTGCGCTCATGTCCCCCGAGAGGCGCGATGCGCCTCTCTCCTCCTTTACTTCGCTTCACAAGACACCCACGCTGCATGAGCCTATGGGTTTGCACACACACGCCTAGCAGCAGTGACCTCTGTCACTAGCGGGGAAGTTGGTAGCTTGCAAAGCCAAAGGCGAGCAAGCGTTGTCGCGTGCGCAAAGAGGGGTTTGGGTATCTGTTGTAGCGAAGTCAAGGAGGAGATTCAGGCTTCGCCTGAATCGGGGGAGATGAGCGTAAACAGATGCCCAAACCCCTCGCCCCCCAACAACGAGCAAAAAAACTTAAGCGTAACGTTGACGAGCCAAAGCAGCACCAGCAGCCAAAGCCTCCAGCTTCTTCACAGCCACCTCACGACTCATCGGCGCCAAACCGCAGTTGGTGCACGCAATCAAACGGTTCTTAGGCACATACTTCAACGCCATGCCAATCGTGTCGGCAATTTGCTCTGGCGTTTCAATCACATCGCTGGCCACATCAATCACGCCCACCATCACGTCTTTGCCTTCAAGCAACGCCATCATCTCAGGCGGTACATGCGAGTGGTAGCACTCCAAGCTCACTTGCTGGATGCTGCTCTTGGCCAAGGCGGGCAACACTTTTTCGTATTGACGCCACTCATCGCCCAAGGTCTTCTTCCAGTTGTTGTTGGCTTCAATGCCGTAGCCATAGCAAATGTGAACGGCGGTGGTGCAGGTCAAGCCTTGCGCGGCGCGCTCCAGCGCTTTGACACCCCAGTCAGCGGCTTCGTCGAGGTAGACGTTGAACGCGGGCTCGTCAAACTGGATGATGTCCACGCCATCGGCTTGCAGCGCCAAGGCTTCTTGGTTGAGCAACTCGGCGAACGCAAACGCCATATCGATGCGGCCTTGCACAGCGTCTTTACCCTTGCCGTAGAAGCGGTCAGCAACGGTGTCGACGATGGTCATGGGGCCGGGCAAGGTGAACTTGAGTTTCTTTTTGGTGTGGGCTCGGGCGAGCTGCGCTTCAAACGCATGCACACGGCCTTTGAGCTTCAAGGGCGCGATGACTTGCGGCACTTGGGCGTCGTAGCGGTTGTTGCGAATGCCCATGGTGACTTTGTTTTCAAAGTCGATTCCTTCGACCTGCTCCAAAAAGCCATGCACAAAGTGTTGGCGCGATTGCTCGCCGTCGCCAATCACATCCAGGCCCGCGTCTTCTTGGGCTTTGATCCACAGAAGCGTGGCATCGGCCTTGGCGTGCAACAGCGCGTCGCCCTCGGCCTGCCACTTGGGCCAGAGTTTGTTGGTCTCGGCCAACCATTCGGGTTTGGGCAGGCTACCGGCGATGGCGGTTGAAAACATAGAGGGGCTCCAGTGAAGAGGTTGAAAAATTGAAACTCAGATGACTCACCATGCGCGATGCTCAGGCCAACGCAAACTCACGCGCCAGCAACTCATACGAGCGCGCTTGTGCCGCAGGCCCGTGTGTCCAGGTGATCACCACCAACTCGTCCACGCTCAGGCGTTCGGCAAGTTGGCGCAGTTTGTCGGCCACTTGGGGCGCGCTACCCACCAAGGCGTTGGCGCGCAATTCAGCCAGCGCGACTTGCTCAGACGCGGTGTAGTCACGCACCGCTTGCTCGGGCGGTAACAAGGGACCAATGCGGCCCAGGTTGCGGTCCATGCGCCAGCGCGCGCGGCTTTGGAATAAACGCCAAGCTTCGTCTTCGGTGTCAGCCGCCAAAGCCCACACGCACACCGTGGCACGTGGCTTGGGATTGGCTTCGCTGGGACGGTAGTTGGCGCGGTAGAGGCTGAGGGCGTTGCCGGCGCCCTGGCCGTCGGTGATGAAGTAGGCAAATGCGTAGGGCAAGCCCAAATGGGCGGCCAATTGCGCGCCGTAATCAGAGCTGCCCAGCATCCACACATCAGGCGAGGTGGGGCCGCTGGGGTAGGCAAACACGCCATGACCGGGGTGCCCAGCCGGAATCGGCTCGCCCGTCACCCAGGCTTGCAATTCCATCACTTGTTGCGGAAAGTTTTCGGACGCATGGCGGTCAGGGTTGAGCAACTGCGCCGTGCGGCCATCGCTGCCGGGTGCGCGGCCCACGCCGAGGTCGATACGACCCGGTGCCAAGGCATCGAGCACACGAAACTGCTCGGCCACCTTGAGCGGCGCGTAGTGCGGCAGCATGACGCCTGCACTGCCCAGGCGAATGCGTTGGGTGCGCGCGGCGATGGCCGCCATCAACACCTCGGGCGCGGTGCCCACAATGCTGGGGTGGCTGTGGTGTTCGCTCACCCAATAGCGGTGGTAACCCCAGGCCTCGCACTGTTGCGCCAAGGCCAGCGATTGACGAAGCGCTGTGTCTTGGCTTCGGCCAGACGCAGCGACGGATTGATCGAGTACAGAAAGTGTGAGCACGCGCAGAGCTTACCCGTTGGCGCAAAACATCGCTGTCGCGCGGGCTTAGGCCTTAGAGGTCTTTTGGTTTTCCGCTTTTTCGCCCTCCGCCTCTTGCAAGGCGCGCCACATGACTTTGCCGCTGCCGCTCTTGGGCAACACATCAACAAACTGGACTTGGGTGGGGGCTTTGTACACCGCCATGTTGTCGCGGCACCAGGCAATGATGTCTTGCTCGCTCACCTGGCCTTTGTGCGCCTCGCGCAGCACCACGACGGCTTTGACGGTTTCGCCACGGTAGCTGTCACGGGTCGAAATGATGCAAGCCTCTTGAATCGCAGGGTGTTTGAACATCAGCGCTTCGACCTCGGCTGGCCAGACCTTGAAGCCTGAGGCATTGATCATGCGCTTCAAGCGGTCGGTCATGAAGAAGTAGCCGTCTTCGTCCACCCGGCCCAAATCGCCCGAGCGGAAAAAGCGTTTGCCATCGAGCTCGAAGAAGGCCGAGGCGGTGGCATCCGGCCGCTTCCAGTAACCATTGAACACTTCGGGGCCATGAATGACGATTTCACCCGACTCGCCCACTGGCAACTCTTTCAGGGTTTCGGGATCGACCACCCGCGCATCGGTGCTCATGAAGGGAATGCCCAAGCACTGTTGTTTGGTGTTGTCAGGCGGGTTGTTGTGCGACGGTGCGGCGGTTTCGGTCAAACCATAGCCTTCGGCATAGCGCAAACCGTACAACTCGAACAAACGCTGCGCCACAGCCTGTGGCATGGCCGCGCCACCGCCCGCAATGCTGACCAAGCTCTTGAGGTTGAACTTGTCAAAGTTGGGGCTGGCCAACAAATCGATCACCATGGTCGGAATATTGGTCCAGTGCGTGACCTGCCATTTGGAAATCAAACGCCCGGCCAGCTCACGCTCCCAGCGTGGCATGAGCACCAAGGTGGCGCCCAAATAAATGCCTGAGTGCATCACGCTGGTCATGCCGGTGATGTGGAACATGGGCACCACCAACAGGCCGACGTTTTCGTGCGTCCCGTTCCCCCACAGCGCTGAGGCGATCGCGTTGTGCATGATGCTGCGGTGCGGATGCATGCAGCCCTTGGGCAAACCGGTGGTGCCACTGGTGTAGGGCAACACGGCCAAATCTTCAGGCCCCACCAACACCGGACCGGGTGTGGCCGTGCACGCCAGGGCATCTTGCCAGCTGTGGGCCTCGCCGCCGTTGAGCGTGGGTAGCGCATGACGGGTGAACAACCAATCGTGCCAAGCGGGTGGCGGTGCATCGTCGCCTGTGACCTTGGGGTCAAACGCATCGGTGAAATGGGTGACCACCATATGTGTCAAACCCTGCCCTGCCGGCAGTTGGTTGCTGGCACTGGCCAAGTCAGCCGCCAAGTCAGCGGTGGTCAGTGCCACCCGAGCGTCGGGGTCGGTGATGTAGTGCTTGAGCTCTTCGGCGCGGTTCATCGGGTTGACCGGCACCACCACGGCATTGGCACGCAAAATTGCGAAATGGGCAATCACCAACTGCGGGCAGTTTTGCATGTTCAGGACCACACGGTCCCCTTGCTGCACACCCAAGCTTTGCAAATGTGCTGCCAAGGTGTCGACCTGCGATTTCAAATCGGCATAGCTCAGCGAAGTGCCTAAAAAAATCAAGGCGGTTTTGTTGGGAAATCTTCTGGCGCTGGTGTCCAGGTTGTCCCACAGCGAGGTGTTGGGCGTCGAGATGGCATGGGGCAGGCGCGCAGGCCAAAAACGGTGGTGTGTTTTCATGCGCGCTAGGGTAGCGCTTGCCTGGGCGCATGCCCATCCGTGTTGGCCCTAGCAGCAGGTGGATTCGTCACCTCTGCGTCAACGCATCGGATGTGGCTCAAGCCGCTGCGGTCGAGGTGCGCGAACGGCGGTTGATTTGGCGCACCGACATCAGGGCGTCAAAGAAACCCCGCAGCCAATCCAAGTCAATCGGCTTTTGCAAAAACTGCACGCCATCGGGCAAACCGCCTTGGGCCTTGATCTCGTCCATGCTCATGCCACTCACCACCACCACGGCCAGATTGGCAAACAGGTTGTGCTCGGTCAGCGTCCGCAAAAATTCAAAGCCATCGACCTTGGGCATGCGCAAGTCAGTGATCAATACATCGGGGTGCAAGCTGGGCATGTCCAACAAAGCCTCCATGGCCGAGGCATACATCACAGCATCGAGTGGCAAACCCCATTGCTCAAAGTTGGCCTGCAACATCAAGCGGGTGGCATCGTCGTCTTCCACCACCACCACACGCAGATGGTCTTGGCCTTGGATCAGCGATGCTGGCGTCAGGTTGTGCCGACGCTGGTAATCTTGAACCGACTGCAAAGAAATGCGACGATGGCCGCCTTGGGTCTTCCAAGCCTTCAACTCATTTTTTTCAACCAAACCTTGCACGGTGCCGACTGAAATACCGAGCATCTTGGCCGCGTAACTGGTACCGCAATAACCGTCATAAGACTCTTTGACTGAGGACAAAGTCATGAAATGCTCCTTGAACTGGGTTGAACCCAAAAATTGATAATTTCAATAGATGTAACCATTTTTTTATTATTCTAACTTTAATTAAAACCTAATAACTACATTTTTAATTTCCATGAAAAACAACACGCTCACGGCCGTTGCCGGTTTAGAGGTTGGTCATTTCACCGATGCCCGCCGCCCCACAGGCTGCACCGTAGTGCTCACACCTCAGGGAGCGGTGGCCGGTGTGGATGTGCGCGGAGCAGCACCCGGCACCCGCGAAACCGACTTGTTGAATCCATCGAACACGGTGCAGCAGGTTCACGCCCTCTTGCTCAGCGGTGGCAGCGCCTATGGGCTGGACGCAGCCTCAGGCGTTATGCGCTGGCTGGAAGAACACGGCCATGGCCTGCCTGTGGGCCCGGCCCGCGTGCCCATCGTGCCCGCAGCCGTGATTTTTGATTTGTGGGTGGACGACTTTGCAGACCCCACCCACACGCCACGCATCCGGCCCGATGCGCAAGCGGGCTACCAGGCCTGCGTGAATGCCAGCAACGCAGCCGTGGCGCAAGGCAATGTAGGTGCAGGCGCAGGCGCTACGGTGGGCAAAATGAACGGACCGCAATGCGCCATGAAAGGCGGCATCGGCAGTGCCGCTTTGTGCGTCAACGGCATCACGGTGGCCGCCTTGGTAGTGTGCAATGCGGTGGGCGATGTGGTGAACCCACTCACCGGCGAGCTACTCGCGGGCGCGCGCCAAGCCCCAGATAGCCGCGCATTACGCGACATGCGCCAAGCGCAATTGCAGGGTCACACCACACCCGCCTTGCAAACCGGCAGCAACACCACCATCGGCGTCATCGCCACCGACGCCGTGTTGACCAAACCCCAAGCCCAACGCTTGGCCCAAGTGGCACACGATGGCCTAGCCCGCAGCATTCGCCCCGTGCACACGCCCATGGATGGCGACACCTTGTTTGCACTGGGCACCGGCACCAGCGGCCAAGCGGCGGACATGATGCTCTTGAGCACCCTGGCCGCCGAGGTCACAGCCATGGCCGTGGTGAATGCGGTTCAAGCCGCTCAGGACCTGCGGCTGGGCGAGAACTGGTGGCCGGCCATGACACACGCAGGCCCATCAACTGGCCCATAAGCTGATCCATGAAAAAAGGCCCAGTTCTGACGAACTGAGCCTTTGGCACCAAGACTTGAAAATTACTTCAAAGCCTTGAAGCGCACGCGCTTGGGCTTGGCGCCCTCTTCGCCCAAACGCTTCTTCTTGTCGGCTTCGTACTCTTGGTAGTTGCCGTCGAAGAACACCCATTGGCTGTCGCCTTCAGCGGCCAGGATGTGGGTGGCAATGCGGTCAAGGAACCAACGGTCATGGCTGATCACCATCACCGAGCCTGCGAACTCGAGCAAAGCGTCTTCCAAGGCACGCAAGGTTTCCACGTCCAAGTCGTTCGAGGGTTCGTCCAGCAGCAACACGTTGCCGCCTTCGATCAAGGTCTTGGCCAGGTGCAAGCGGCCACGCTCACCGCCCGACAACATGCCGACTTTCTTTTGCTGGTCGCCGCCGTTGAAGTTGAAGCGACCGCAGTAGGCGCGGCTGGGCATTTGGAACTTACCCACGTTGATGATGTCCAAACCACCCGAGATGTCTTCCCACACGGTTTTATCGTCGGCCAAATCGTCGCGGTTTTGATCCACGAAGGCCATCTTCACGGTTTGACCAATCTTCACCTCGCCGCTGTCGGGTTGCTCCTTGCCCGCCAACAACTTGAACAGCGTGGATTTACCCGCGCCGTTGGGGCCGATGATGCCAACGATGGCGCCCGCAGGCACCGTAAAGCTCAGGTTGTCGATCAACAAACGGTCGCCAAAAGACTTGCTGACGTTCTTGAACTCAAACACTTCGTGGCCCAAACGCTCGGCCACAGGAATGAAGATTTCCTGAGTTTCGTTGCGCTTTTGGTATTCGTAATCTGACAGTTCTTCAAAGCGGGCCAAACGGGCCTTGCTCTTGGCTTGGCGGCCTTTGGGGTTTTGGCGCGCCCATTCCAATTCCTTTTTCATGGCCTTGGCGCGTGCGTCTTCGGTGCGCTGCTCTTGCTCCAAACGGGCTTCTTTTTGCTCCAACCAGTTGGAGTAATTGCCCTTGTAGGGAATGCCGTGGCCACGGTCGAGTTCCAAAATCCACTCGGCCGCGTTGTCCAAGAAGTAGCGATCGTGGGTGATGGCCACCACGGTGCCAGAGAAGCGGGCCAAGAACTGTTCCAGCCAGTCCACCGATTCGGCGTCCAAGTGGTTGGTGGGTTCGTCGAGCAGCAACATGTCGGGCTTGGAGAGCAACAAGCGGCACAGGGCCACACGGCGCTTTTCGCCGCCCGAGAGCTTGCCAATGACGGCGTCCCAAGGGGGCAAACGCAGGGCGTCGGCGGCAATTTCCAGCAAGTGCTCTGAGTCGCCCTCTGCACCTGCGGCGGAGATGATGGCTTCAAGTTTGGCCTGCTCGGCAGCCAAGGCATCAAAGTCAGCGTCTTCCTCGGCGTAGGCGGCGTACACCTCTTCGAGGCGCTGCTTGGCAGAAGCGACTTCGCCCATGCCGCTTTCGACCGACTGGCGCACGGTGTGCTCAGGATCGAGTTGGGGTTCCTGGGGCAAATACCCGATCTTCAAGCCCGCCATGGGAATGGCTTCGCCCTCGATCTCTTTGTCGATGCCGGCCATGATCTTGAGCAAGGTGGACTTGCCCGAGCCGTTCAAACCCAGCACACCAATCTTGGCACCAGGAAAAAAGGAGAGGGAAATGTCTTTCAGAATATGACGCTTGGGCGGCACGATCTTGCCAACGCGGTTCATGCTGAAAACGTACTGAGCCATGGGTTCTACTTTCGGGGAGCAATTTGCAATAAAGACAGGATTATCCCAGCTTCGGCGATCCGTGCCACAATACGCTTCGTTGCCGCCGCCAGTTGCCGCAACATCAGCACTTCTGCTGGAGCCGTTTCCAAACACTTCTGTTTGTGATTTCTTGAGCTCACCTGTAAATATTGCCGACCTTTGACTGGGTGGCCTTCGGGCCAAGCGGGTTGGTGTCATGCGCTGACATAAGCGCTCCATCATGAAATTTGAAGAATTGAATTTGGCTCCGGCCATCCAAAAAGCAGTGGCCGAACAGGGCTACGAAACCCCCACTCCCATCCAAGCGCAAGCCATTCCAGCGGTTCTCGCGGGCCACGACTTGCTGGCGGGCGCCCAAACCGGCACCGGCAAAACAGCGGCCTTCACCCTGCCCTTGTTGCACAAGCTCACCATGAGCCGAAGCAAAGAAAACAAATTTGGCGTGTACGGCGTGCGCGCCCTGGTGCTGACCCCCACCCGCGAACTCGCGGCCCAAGTGGAAGAGTCGGTGCGCAACTACGGCAAGTACCTGCAACTCACCTCCACCGTCATCTTTGGCGGCGTGGGTATGAACCCACAGGTCGCCCGCATCAAAAAAGGCGTGGACATTTTGGTCGCCACCCCGGGCCGCTTGCTTGACTTGCAACAGCAAGGCCTGCTCGATTTGTCCACGGTGGAGATCTTGGTGCTCGACGAAGCCGACCGCATGTTGGACATGGGCTTCATCCACGACGTCAAGAAAATCTTGGCCTTGGTGCCCAAAGAAAAACAAAGCCTGTTGTTCTCGGCCACCTTCAGCGACGAAATTCGCGAGCTGGCCAACAACCTGCTCAAGAACCCCCAAAGCATCCAAGTCACGCCCAGCAACACCACGGTGCAACGCATCACGCAAGTGGTGCACCCTGTGGGTCGCGGCAAGAAAAAAGCCTTGCTGGCACACATCATCAACGAGCACAACTGGAGCCAGGTGCTGGTGTTCACCCGCACCAAGTTTGGCGCCAACAACGTGGCCGAGTTCTTGACCAAGAACGGCATCAGCGCCATGGCGCTGCACGGCAACAAGAGCCAAACCGCCCGCACCCAAGCGCTGGCGGGCTTCAAGAGCGGCGAGATCCGCGCCTTGGTGGCCACCGACATTGCCGCACGCGGCATTGACATTGACGAGTTGCCACACGTGGTGAACTACGAAATTCCCAACATCAGCGAAGACTATGTGCACCGCATTGGCCGCACTGGTCGTGCCGGTGCCACGGGCGAAGCCGTGAGCTTGGTGTCTTTGGACGAACAAGGCTTCATGCGCGACATTGAAATCTTCACCAAGCAGCAAGTGCCGGTGGTGGTGGTCGAGGGCTTTGGCCCAGAACCCGACGAGAAAGCCGAACCGATTGCCATGGGCCGTCAAACCCTGTGGGGTGGCTTGGGCAAACCCCCAGGCCGTGACGTGATGGCAGCAGCGGCCAAAGCCGCACGCAGCGAAATGATGCAACGCATCCGTGACACCAAGGGTGACAACGGTGGCGGTCGCAGCGGTGGTGGACGCAACGCCGAAGGCCGTGCACCCCGCCCCAGCGGCCATGTGAGCCGTGACCGCAACAGCGAGCGCCATGGTGAACGTGCCCTGCGCGATGGCGATCGTCCAGAACAATTTGGCGACCGTCCACCCCGTGGTGACCGTCCACCCCGCGACGGCAACCGCCAGCCAAATCAAGGCCAACGTCAGTTCGACAACCGTAGGCCGCGCAACGATGCGCCACGTCCACCCCGCGACTTTGATGCGCCTCGCGCACCGCGTCGCGACGATGACGACTTCCAGCCACGTGCCAACGCACACCTGGGCACGCAAAGCGGTGTCAACGCCTTTGGTCACAAAACCCAGGGCGGTGGTCAGCGTCAACCCGATCCCACACGCACCAGCGTGGACATGATGACCGAGCGCAAGCGCGGCGGTGGCGGTGGCTTTGGCCGTCGCAACGGCGGTGGTGGCGGTGGTCGCTCAGGCGGTGGCCGCAGCGGTGGTGGTGGTTTTGGTGGCGGCGGGTATTCCCGCTAAGCGCTCAAACGCACCCACTCGCCCTCACCGGCAACACCCACAAAAAAACCGCCGAGGCGGTTTTTTTGTTTGGCGAATCTCAGGTCACGTCACATCACGTCAGCGCAGAGGCTTGACATTCGGGCACTGGCGTCGGCACAGGTTGTTTGGCGTAGAAGGCGCGCAAGTTGGCCATCGTCAAATCGGCCATGGCGCGGCGGGTTTCTTCGGTGTGGCTGCCAATGTGCGGTGTGAGCACCACATTGCTCAAGGTGCGGAATTCAGCAGGCACACGGGGCTCATCCCAAAACACATCCAAACCTGCGCCGGCAATGGTTTTGTCTTTCAAGGCTTGCAGCAACGCCGTTTGGTCAACGACCGCACCACGGGCAATGTTGATCAGGTAGCCCTTGGGTCCCAGCTTGTTCAACACGGTGGCGTTGACCAAATTTTGGGTTGCAGCGCCGCCCGGCACGGCCACCACCAAAAAATCAACCGCCGAGGCCATGGCCTCGACCTTGTCGTAAAAGGTGTACGACACATCGGCTTTGGGCGCGCGGCTGCAGTACGACACCTGCATGTCAAACGCTTCGGCCCGCTTGGCAATGGCCCGCCCAATACGGCCCAAACCCAAAATGCCCACACGCGCGCCAGACACACGACGTGTCATGGCGAACGACTCCATCACCCAATCGCCGTTGCGCAAAAATTTGTCGGCTTGCGGGATACGACGCCCGGCCGACAACATCAAGCCCAGGGCCAAATCGGCCACATCGGCGGTCATGGTGCCGGGGGTGTGGGTCACCACAATGCCACGCTCTTTGACGGCATCGAGCTCAATGCCGTCATAGCCCACGCCACACAGGGCGATCAGCTTCACATTGGGCAGCATGGTGAGCAGTTTTTTGTCCACCTTGGACTCGCTGCCCGTACCCACCAAGGCCGTAACCTTGCTCAAGGCGTGCGGATCCACGATGTGGGCATGGTCGTGCACGGTGTAGTCCTCTTGCAACAAGGCGTCCGTCAAAAATGACGGCAAGTTCGACACTTTCATGATGTGTTGGGTCATTGCAGTTCCTCCAGCTCAATTTCGTTATACCGTGACTCTACCCCTTCATTCGCTAACATCAAGCCCATGATGGATGGATCCCCCACACTCGACCTCAGCGGTCACTTGGCCACGCTGACCCTGCGCCGCCCTGCCTTGCGCAACAGCCTCAATGACGACGACTTGAACACCTTGCTGGCGCACTTTGACGCCATCAACGCCAACCCCGCCGTGCATGTGGTGGTCTTGCGTGCCGACACCCAAGGCCAAAAAAGCCCGGTGTTCAGCGCGGGCTACCACGTGGGCGGCTTTGACAACGACCCGATGGCGCCGTTGTTTTTTGAAAAAATCCCGGACGCACTGGAACGCCTGCGCTCCGTCACCGTCTGTGCCTTGAACGGCAGCGTGTATGGCGGCGCCACCGACCTGGTGCTGGCCTGTGACTTTCGGGTGGCCCAGCAAGGCCTGCACTGGCGCATGCCAGCATGTGCCTTGGGTCTGCATTACTACCCCAGCGGCCTGCGCCGCTATGTGAGCCGCTTTGGGCTCAACGCCAGCAAACGCGCGTTTTTGTTAGGCCAATCGCTGAGCTTTGACGAGCTGGCCAAGCTCGACCTGTTTGAAGCCCTGGTCACGGCCGAAGCATTTGAAGCCGCCCTCGCCTCCTTGACTGACACGCTGCTCGCCATGTCACCTTTGGCACTGCAAGCCACAAAAAAAAGCCTGAACGAGATCGGGGCCGGTCTATATTGCGAGCCAGTGCTGAAAGAACGTTCGCGCCAGTCAGTACACAGCGCAGACTTTGCCGAAGGGCGCGCTGCATTTGCCGAGCGACGTACACCACGATTCACAGGCCGCTGACACGGCGCACAAAGAAAGAGACACATGAGCACAGCGCAAGACACCCTCGCCACCTGGATCGCTGAAGAGGAAGCCGTGCGTGCACGCCTGCTGCCCGTGGGCATCACCCCCATGAGTGAGGTGCTGTCACGCACCGGCTTGCAGTTCATGCAAGACATGTTCGCAGGCAAGCTGCCTCCAGCCTCCATTGGCCGCACCATGGATTTCCTCTTGGTCGAGGTCGGCGATGGCAAAGCGGTATTTCAAGGCACGCCCAGCGAGGCGCACCTCAACCCCATGGGCACAGTACACGGCGGCTGGTTTGCCACCTTGCTCGACTCGGCTCTGGGCTGCGCCGTCCACACCAAAATGCCCGCTGGTCGTGCGTACACCACCACAGAGCTCAGCGTTCAAATGATCAAAGCCATCACCCCCAAAGTGCAACGCCTGCGTGCCATTGGCGAAGTGGTTCACACCGGACGACAACTGGCTGTGGCACATGGCCGCCTAGTCGGCCCGGATGGCACGCTGTACGCCCACGCCACCACCACCTGTTTGGTATTTGACATTCCAGGACAAGCTAAATCATGAGACTTCTACACACCATGCTGCGCGTGGGCGACTTGCAAAAGTCCATCCACTTCTACACCCAAGCCATGGGCATGCAACTGTTGCGTGTGACCAAGCGCCCCGAGCAAAACTACGACTTGGCGTTTGTCGGCTATGGCACCAACCCTGAGCATGCTGAGATCGAGTTGACCTACAACTACGGCGTGACTTCGTACGACCTAGGCTCAGCCTACGGTCACATCGCCATCGGTGTGCCCGATGTGGCGGGCACCTGCGCGCAAATTGAACAAGCGGGTGGCACCATCACGCGTGCGCCAGGCCCGGTCAAAGGCGGCAACACGGTGATTGCCTTTGTGCAAGACCCCGATGGCTACAAGATCGAGCTGATCGAGCGCCCTGCGCTGTAAAGCGCAAAGCGCGGCCGTGCTTAGGCCTTCTTGGCGTAGGCCGAGCACCAGCCCTTGCCTGCCACTTGCTTGCCGGCAAACAGGGGACAACCGCCAGCGGCATCGCTGGCTTTACCCTGGAACAAGGCACAGTTGCTGCACTGTTGACCGGCGGCATATTTAGGTTGCTTGGCTTTGTCGACTTTGGTGGCATCGGCCTTGTAGCCCAAGCCTGCGGCTTGGGGGTCTTTTTCATCCACCATCGCGGCTTGCGCAGCGGTGCTCACAAAAGCAGCCGCACCCGCGACAGCAACAGATTGCAAGATGAAAACGCGACGGTTGGTAGGTGTGTGGTTCATGACGTTCTAAGAATAAAAGTACCAGAGGATGCTGGTAAGCATGCATCTTAGCGATGGAATCGCAGCCTTGGCTTGATAGAGGTCAATGACCCGAAAAACTGCCTTGCGCCAACACGGCGCGGGCCTGCGCCAAGGCATCCACCGTGTCCACGTCTAGCACGCAACCCGGGTCTTGCAGATCCAAACGAAAAAAGCCTTGCTGCGCCACCACGCTGCGGGCGCCTTCGTCGCCCCTCAAACCCATCAAGGCCTCACGGCACGCTGAGGCAAATCCCACTGGGTGGCCTTTTTGGTCTTGGTAAAAAGGCACAACCACGGCGTGATGCTGCAAGGCCTGAGCAACACGCACCAAGGTCACTGCTTGAATCAATGGCAAATCGGCAGGCAAGATCAGCCAACCTTGGGCCTTGGGTGTGGCGGCCACACCGCAGGCAATGCTGTCGCCCATGCCGGGATGGTTCAGGTGCGCAGTATCCGAGCGCTCCACCACATGCCAGGGCAAGCCACTGGCGCGCACGCTGGCCAACACATGGTCGCGCACCCGCTGGCCGCTCAGGTCAGCTTCCAATTTGTCTTGAGTGCCGCCTGAGGCTTTGAACCGTTGGCCCTGGCCTGCGGCCAAGACGATGACGGTGGGTCCTTGCGTAGGAGCGTCTGACGCAGGGGTCACGACAAGTCGCAAGAAGAAGTGCTGGCAGCAGGCGCAGCCGCCTGTGTAGGCGTGGCGTTTTTGATTTGCACAATTTCGGCCACGATGGACACCGCAATTTCAGCCGGTGTTTTGGCACCAATGCGCAGGCCTACAGGGCCGTGCAAACGGGCCACAGCCTCGGCGCTCAAGTCGAAATGCTCCATCAAGCGCTTTTTGCGCGTGTCTTGGTTGCGTTGGGAGCCCAGCGCACCCACATAAAACGCCTGCGAATTGAGCGCCTCCATCAAGGCCATGTCATCGAGCTTGGGGTCGTGCGTCAGAGCCACGATGGCGGTGTGGGCGTCTGGGACAAGCTCTTTCACCACATCATCGGGCATGCCCAAGACGCGGGTCACGCCGTCCAGACCCAAGGTGGCGGCGTATTCCTCGCGCGGATCGCAGACCAACACCTCAAAATCCAACAAAGCCGCCATGTGCGCCACCGCTTGGCTGAGCTGACCGGCGCCGATCAGCAGCAAGCGCCAGCGTGGGCCAAACAAGGTGGTGAGGGTGCTGCCGTCAAACTGCATGGCGTCGCTGCGCGAGGCATCATGCAAAGCCACTTGGCCAGTGGCAAGGGTCAAGGTGCGTGCCACCAACTGGTGCGACGCCGTGCGTTGCAGCACCTCTTGAATCCAACCCACATCGCTGACGGGCTCTTGCACCAAGCGCAAGGTGCCGCCGCAGGGCAAACCAAAGCGGGCTGCCTCTTCTTTGCTGACGCCGTAAGCCACCATGGACGGATGCGACAAGCTGTCGTATTCACCGGCCTTGATGCGGGCGATCAAATCGTCCTCAACGCAGCCGCCCGACACCGAGCCACTGACCACCCCATCGTCACGCACGGCCAGCAAGGCCCCCGGCGGACGCGGGGCGCTGCCCCAGGTCTCCACCACCGTGACCAAGGTCACGCGCCGACCGGCTTGACGCCAAGCCAACACATCCCCAAGTACGCGCAAGTCCAAGCTTTCCATGGTGTGCTTTTCTCAAAATAAGATTTCACAAGAAGGCAGAGCATAAAGCGCAAAGATGGATCCAAAATAAGGAATCCTCTGATCGCAGTCTCCGAAAGCGCAGATTCTCCCCAATTCACCCCCAGCCTGCAGGCTTGTCATCCATGAACCACATTGCCAACCTTCGCAAAAGCTACGAACGCGCCGAGCTCAACGAGTCCGCCTCGGCTGCAGATCCGATGCAACAGTTTGAGCAATGGCTGCAAGAAGCCATTGCTGCCGAGGTGCCCGAGCCCAACGCCATGACCCTGGCCACCGTGGGCAGCGACTTGCGCCCGAGCACACGGATTGTGTTGATCAAAGGCTATGACGAACGTGGCATTGTTTGGTACACCAACTACCAAAGCCGCAAAGGTGAACAACTGGCGGGCAACCCATTTGCCGCGTTGCAATTCCACTGGGTCGAACTCGAACGCGTGGTGCGCATTGAAGGTCGGGTGGAAAAAGTCAGCGACGCTGAGAGCGATGTTTACTTCCACAGCCGCCCGCTGGATTCGCGCATTGGTGCCTGGGCCAGCCCCCAAAGCCAGGTGATTGAAGGCCGTGCCACCTTGGTCGCGAATGCCGCCAAATACGGCGCGCAGTTTTTGTTGCAACCGCCGCGTCCCCCACACTGGGGTGGCTACCGGTTGGTGCCTGAGCAATGGGAGTTTTGGCAAGGCCGCAAGAGCCGCTTGCATGACCGTTTGCGCTACCGCAGTTCAGACAGCGCTGCCACAGAACAGCGCTGGATGCGTGAACGCTTGGCACCCTGAACGCGTCAGTGCCGAACAAGCCGCAGCTTGCGAATGCGCTGCGCTTTAAAAGCTGGCTTGCAAGCCCAGCTTCAAGCTGCGCCCCGCCAACGGCGGTGCATTGCTGCCCATGGTTTGGGTGAGCACCGAGGTCGATGAATAGGCCAGCTGGTTGGTGAGGTTGTCGAGCTTGGCAAACATCATCCAGTGCGTCGCACCGGTGTGGGTGTGGTAATTCACACTGGCGTTGAGCAAGGTATAGCCAGCGGTGGTGACATCGCCCGGATGGGGCACACGCTGTTGCGCCCCGGCATGCAACACGCCCAAACGCGCGCCCCACGCGGCCCGGCTCCAAACCCAATCGGCGCCTAAACGGGTGGGTGCAATGCGCGGCAAGGGCCGGTTGTAGGTCAAGTCGTCCGCGCGCACCTGATCGGCACGCAGTTCTAAATCCATCGCACCATGGGTGGCGTTGGATGTCCACAGCGCTTGCGAGCCGCCCACCATGCGTAATTTGACGCTGGACTCCACACCCACCAAGCGGGCGCGCACCCCCTCGTACTGGTACACCGGGGCCCCAAGTGCAGAAGATGCCACGATGGCACCGCTGCTGTCCTTGAACTCGCCCGTGGGCTGCAGGGACAAGTAGTTATCAAAGTGCGTCACAAAGCCTGTCAGCTTGGCGCTGTGGGCACCGTCTTTCCAAGCGCCGCCAAGGTCCCACTGGGTGGCTTTTTCCATCGCACTGCGGCGATCGCCTTGCTCGTACGTCCCGGTGGCAGCATGGGGGCCATGGGCAAACAGTTCGTAATCTTTAGGGGCGCGCTGGTTCCAGCTTAAATTGCTGCTGAGTTGCCAGCCGTTTGAAGCCTCGCCTTGACGGAAATCACGCATCACGCCCAAGGCCAGGCTGTGCGGGTTGAAGCGTTTTTCTTCCACTGGAAACCGCGTGGGGTCGGCGTTATCCAACGAGGCCACGGTCACGCTTTCGGTGCGAAGGGCCGCACTGATTTGACCCCAAGAGGTTTTCAAAGCCTGGTAGGCAAACCAAGCGGCGCTGTCGGTGCGGCTCGACGGCACAAAGGCTTCGCTGCCTTGGGCCGACAAACGGTTGCTGTCACGCTGCAGTCCCACCACGCCATCGAGCACCAAGCCCTGCCCCAGGGGCTGGCTGTGTTGGCGAGCCTCGACACGCAAGGCGTTGCCCGCGTTGTCAAAGCGCGTGCCGACTTGCGCACCTGGATATTCGGTGTGGGTGTAGTTGGTTTGGCCCCATTGAAACTTCAACGCGTCAACATTCGGCCCCATGTCACGCCACTCACCCTCCATGACGGTATGGCGGCGCAGCATGCCAATCGTCACATCGGGCTCGGCCACGGTGCCGTAGCTGCTGCGGTATTCGCTGGTGGACAGGCCCAAATAACCATGGTCGAGCAACAGCGTGCCACCCACCCCTGCGCCCCGGGTGTTGCTGGCAGAGTTGCACACACGGCGTTGCGTGGTGGTCACCCCGTTCAAGGTGCAGTCCATCGGTTTGGGCACATACAGGTTGGCGGTGTTGCGATCGAAGGCGTCCACATGCAGCGCCAAGCGGTCATTGCCCGTCTCGAGCATGGCAGCCGTGCTGCGCTCACGCGCAGCACCACCGGCGCGCACTTCGGCTTTGCCCATCACGCCGCCCTGGGAGTCGAACGCACGTTCGCGGGCAATGCGGTTGTCGATCACGTTCACCACACCACCCACCGCACTGCTGCCATACAGCAAGGTGGCAGGGCCATAGAGCACCTCGATGCGCTCGGTGGTCAACGGGTCGATCGGCACCGCATGGTCAAAACTCAGGCCCGACACATCCATGTTGCTGCCACCGTTTTGCAAAATGCGTACGCGGTCCCCTTCCAAACCTCGCACCACAGGGCGTCCCACATTGGGACCAAACGAGCTGTTGGCCACGCCGGGCAGGTTGTCCAAAGTCTCGCCCAAGGTACTGCCTTGTTTTTGGGTCAAGGCCGCGCCAGACAGTTGCAAAGCCGGCGCGAACAAGGGACTCGCTTGATCAGGACGTGCGGTGATGGTCACCTCGGCCAACGGCGCATGTGTGGTGTCATCGTGGGTTTGGGCCCCAACCATTTGAGTACCCAAGCCCACAGCCAAAGCCGACATCACGGCAAACTGGCGAACGCAGTCACCCATGTTTGACACGATCCGCAAAGGTCTGCAAAAACTTCTGCACTTTGGGTGCCACCACATGGGCGCAATAGCCCTGCTCGGGGTGGTGTTCAAAATAATCTTGGTGGTAGGCCTCGGCACTCGAATAGTTATTCAAGGTTTGCAACTCGGTCACCACCGCACCATGGACGTGACGGTTCACCTCATCCAGCACGGCTTGGACCTCGGCACGGTCGGCTTCGTCGCTGAGGTAAATGCCACTGCGGTATTGGGTGCCCACATCATGGCCTTGACGGTTCAAGGTGGTAGGGTCGTGGATGACAAAAAAGATTTCCAGCAAGTCCCGCAAACGCACCACCTGCGGGTCGTACACCAGACGCACGACCTCCACGTGGCCCGTGGTGCCCTCGCACACTTGGGCATAGCTGGGGTTGAGCACATGGCCGTTGCAGTAGCCGGACTCGACATCCAGCACACCTTGGACACGAACAAACACGGCTTCGGTGCACCAAAAGCAGCCGCCGCCCAAGGTGATGACCTTGTGAGCGCCAGTAATATGGGGAGTGAATGCGGTATTGGTCATAGAGGGTTCGATTCTATGATTCATCATTTGGCAGCAAGGGGCTGCCCCCTTTCGTGACAAGGCCTCTCTTGGACTCTATGCTCGCACTCAAACCCATCTTGACCACCCTGGCGCTGCCTGCTGCCAGCGGTCTGCTGTGTGTCATGGCCATGTTGCTGTGGGCATGGCGGCGTGTGTCTGCGTCGCGTCACACCGTCAAGGCGCGCTTGCCTCTGAGTTTGGCAGGGTTGAGTTGCGTGGGTCTGTGGCTGCTGAGCTGTCAGGCGGTGGCCATTTGGCTGTCTCTCCATCTGCTGCCTCAGGTCGCACCGCTTCAGTTGGAGGATCTGAAACGTCACAACGTGCAAGCCATTGTGGTGCTGGGCGGTGGCGTGGAACAACATGCGGCGGAATACAGTGGCCCCGTGCTGTCGCCCGATGCCATGTCGCGTCTGCTGTACGGCGTGTATCTGGCCCAAGCGTCCAAGCTGCCCATGGCCTACAGCGGCGGCATCGGATGGGCAGGCCACCCCGAGCAAATGTCCGAAGCCCAGGTCGCCGCCGTGGCGCTGGGCTACATCGGTGGCCCTCGCCTGCGCTGGCAAGAAAACCAATCCCGCGACACGCGCGAAAACGCCCTTTTCACCGCCCAACTCCTGAAGGCCGATGGCGTGACCCGCATCGCCTTGGTCACCCATGCTTGGCACATGCCACGCAGCATCAAGCAGTTTGAAGCAGCCGGCTTGGTCGTCATCCCAGCTCCCATGGGTTATGTGCGCAGCGACATGCGGCCGCTGTTGCAATGGTTGCCCAGTGGCACTGGGCTGCGTGAAAGCGCTTGGGTGCTGCGCGAATGGCTGGGGCTGCTGTTGACCACCTGATTCACGGGTGCTGGTGAATCGGCTACATTACTAACCCACCAGTCATTAACAGCATGTCCATCGAAAGCCTCCTCATCTCGCCAGAGTCGCCCCCTAAGCGGGAGCGACGCAAAGAGGCGCGTCCAGGAGAACTGCTCGATGCGGCGCTGGCCTTGTTTGTGGACAAGGGCTTTGCAGCCACCCGGGTTGAAGAAGTGGCGGCACGTGCCGGCGTGTCCAAAGGCACGCTGTTTTTGTATTTCCAAAGCAAAGAAGACCTGTTCAAGGCCGTGATCCGTGAAAACATTGCGTCTTTGTTTCCCACCTGGAACGAAGAGTTCAACAGTTTTCAAGGCAGCAGCGCCGACATGCTGCGCTACGCCATGCAAACCTGGTGGGAACGCATGGGCAACACCAGCGCCAGCGGCATTGCCAAGCTGGTGATGAGCGAAGCACAAAACTTCCCCGACATTGCAGCCTATTACCAAAGCGAGGTGATTCGCCCTGGCAATGCACTGATTCGCCAAATCTTGGCGCGTGGCGTCGATCGTGGCGAGTTTCGCCCCCTTGATTTAGACCAAGCCGTCTACACCGTGGTCGCGCCAATGATTTTTTTGATGATGTGGAAACACTCCATGGGTGCCTGCGCGGCATCGGCAGAAATTGTCGACCCCGAACGTTTCATCCACATGCAAGTTGACGTGCTGTTGCACGGCATGACCGCCTCCACTCACACCCCCACCACCCCATGAAAATCAAAACCAGTTGGCTCGTGATCGGCGTTGTTGTCTTGGCTTTAGGCGGCGGCATCTTGCGCGCACTCTCAGCCAAGCGTGCGCAGCAAGAAGCGGCGGCTGCACCGCCCAGTGTGCAAACCCAAATCGAACTCGCCAGCTCGGATGTGATCACCGCGAGCCAGCGCGACATCACACAAGGGCTCGATGTCTCAGGCACCGTGAAGGCTTTGAACTACGCCCTCATCAAAGCCCGCGTGGCAGGCGAGTTGAAAGAAATCACCGTGCGTGAAGGCGACAACGTCAAGGCAGGTCAGGTGTTGGCCCGCATCGACCCCACCGAATACCAACGCCGCTTTGAACAAGCTCAAGAGCAAGCGCAAGCGGCCAAATCGCAGATGGAAATTGCGCAGCGACAAGCTGACACCAACCAAGCCTTGGTGAACCAAGGGTTCATTTCAAAGACGGCCATGGACAACTCCTTGGCCTCTTACCAAGGCGCCATCGCCAGCCACAAAGCAGCCATTGCGGGCGCCGAAGTGGCGCGTAAATCGCTGGACGATTCGGTGCTGCGCGCCCCGTTTGCAGGTGTGATCGCGGTACGCAGTGCGCAGTTGGGTGAGCGCGTGGCGATTGACGCCAAAGTGCTGGAGCTGGTCGATTTGAGCCAGCTCGAAGTGGAAGTGCCGTTGAGTCCCAGCGATTCGGTGGACGTGCGCGTGGGCCAAGTGGCGTCTCTGCAAGTGGAAGATCGGGCGCAAAAAATCAGCGCCAAGGTCAAGCGCATCAGCCCCAGCGCGCAAGCGGGCAGCCGCAGCGTGTTGGTGTATTTGGGCTTGGACAAACCCGAAGGTTTGCGCCACGGTTTGTTCGCCAAAGGCCTGCTGGGTTTAGGTCGCAGCCAAGTGCTGGCCGTGCCCGTGTCTGCCGTTCGCACTGACCGTGCCAAGCCTTATGTGCAAGTGGTTGAAAAAGTAGGTGACAACTTTCAAGTGGCCCACAAAACCGTCGAGATGGGCGTGCGCGGCATGGACTTGACACAAGCTGACGGCGAACCTTTGGTCGGCGTGACGGGTTTGGAGGCAGGCAGCATCGTGCTCAAAGGCCAAGTGGGCGCTTTGCGCGAAGGGCTGCGGGTGACGTACACCGCAGCCGCCTCGCAACCCGCAGCATCTGCCGCCAGCGCACCTTGAACCCGTCTGATAGAACGCCATGTGGTTCACCAAAGTCAGTTTAAAAAATCCGGTCTTCGCCACCATGGTGATGCTCGCCTTTGTGGTGCTGGGCTTGTTCTCGTACCAGCGCTTAAAGATCGACCAATTCCCCAACATTGACTTTCCCGTGGTGGTGATCACCACCGAATACCCAGGCGCGTCGCCCGAGATTGTGGAGAGCGAAGTCAGCAAAAAAATTGAAGAAGGCGTCAATTCAATTGCGGGCATCAACACCCTGACCTCTCGCAGCTACGAAGGCATGTCGGTGGTGGTGGTGGAGTTTCAGCTCTACATCGACGGTCGCAAGGGCGCGGACGATGTGCGCGAAAAAGTGGCCAGCATTCGCCCCACCCTGCGCACCGACGTGAAAGAACCTAAGGTCTTGCGCTTTGACCCTTCTAGCCGTGCCATTTGGTCGCTGGCGGTGGTGCCTGAAACACCTGCACAAGGCCAAGCGGGCGCTGCACCTTCAGCCGTGGAGCTGACCAACTGGGCCGACCAGGTGCTGAAAAAGCGCTTGGAAAACGTGCGAGGTGTGGGCTCGGTCACGGTGGTGGGCGGCACCAAGCGCGAAATCAATGTGTATCTGAATCCGCAGGCCATGGAATCGCTGGGCATCAGCGCTGACCAGGTGGTGAATGCCGTCAAAACCGAAACCCAAGATTTGCCCGTGGGCAGCTTGCGCTCACTGCAACAAGACCGTGTGATTCAAGTGCAGGGGCGCATGTTGCGGCCTGAACAGTTTGCCAACATCATCGTGGCGCGCAAAGGCACCACCCCCATTCGCTTGGGCCAGGTGGCCAAAGTCAGCGACGGCGGCCAAGAAGTGGAAAGCCTGGCGCTCTACAACGGCCAACGCACCTTGTTGATGACGGTGCAAAAAGCACAAGACGAAAACACCATCGAAGTGATCGACGGCCTGAACAAAACCGTGGCCGAGATGAAAACCCAATTGCCCCAAGGCGTGCGGCTGGAATCGGTGCAAGACGGCTCACGCCCCATCCGCGTAGGCGTGGCCAATGTGCGCCAAACCCTGATTGAAGGCGCCTTGCTCACTGTGCTGATCGTGTTCTTGTTCTTGAACTCCTGGCGCTCGACGGTGATCACCGGACTCACGCTGCCGATTGCCATCATCGGCACGTTTTTGTTCATGTACATGTTTGGTTTCACCATCAACATGATCACACTCATGGCTTTGTCGCTGTGCGTGGGCTTGTTGATTGACGACGCCATCGTGGTGCGCGAGAACATCGTGCGCCATGTGCAAATGGGCAAAGCGCCTTACGACGCCGCCATGGACGGCACGCAAGAAATTGGCCTGGCGGTGTTGGCCACCACCCTGTCCATCGTGGCGGTGTTTTTACCCATCGGCTTCATGGGCGGCATCATTGGCAAGTTCTTCCACGAGTTTGGCTTGACCATCGTCGCGGCGGTGTTGATTTCGATGTTCGTCAGCTTCACGCTCGACCCCATGTTGTCGTCCGTCTGGCACGACCCGACCATCCATGCACATGGCGAGCACGGCAATTCCAACGCGTTTTATGACCGCACCATTGGCCCCATCACCGCATGGTTTGAAACCACCACCGACCGCTTGGTGGCGGTTTACCAACGCATCTTGAAATGGGCCCTGGGTCACAAACGCGCTACCGTGGCCATGGCAGTGGCAACGTTTGTGGTCAGCATCTTCATGGTTCCGCTGTTGGGCACCGAGTTTGTGCCCAAGGCTGATTTCTCGGAAACCTCGGTCAGCTTCTACACACCCGTAGGCTCCTCGCTGGAGGTCACAGAGGCCAAGGCTCAGCAAGTTGAGGCCATCATTCGTGAATTTCCAGAGGTGCGCTACACGCTCTCCACCATCAACACCGGCATCGCCAACGGAAAAATCTACGCCAACGTGTATGTGCGTTTGCTCGATCGCAAAGACCGTCAACGCAATGTGGACCAAATGTCGGCGGTGCTGCGCGAGCGCTTGCGTCAAGTGCCTGGCATCACCGTGACCCACGCGGGTTTGCTCGACAGCGTGGGCGGCAACAAACAGGTCGAGTTTTCGCTCCAGGGCAGCGACTTGCGTGAGCTCGAACGACTGACCCGCGAGGTGATGGACAAGGTACGCCACATCCCCGGCCTGGTGGATTTGGACTCCAGCATCAAACCCGACAAACCCACGATTGACATCCAGATCCAACGCGAAGCGGCCAACGATCTCGGGCTGTCCTTGGGCAATGTGGGCAACCAATTGCGCACCTTGGTGGCGGGCCAAACAGTGACCAACTGGCGTGCTGCGGATGACCAAACCTACGACGTCAATGTGCGTTTGGCCCCGAGCGCGCGCAATGCGGTACAAGACCTGGAACGCTTACCCTTCACGGTGGGCACGGCCGCCGATGGCAGCCCCCGTATTGCACGCCTGAACCAATTTGCCCAGGTGGTGGAGGGCACGGGCTCCAACCAAATCAACCGCCGCGATTTGATGCGCGAGGTGGCCATCAACGCCAACGTGTACAACCGTGCCGCAGGCGAAGTGTCAGCCGACATTCGCAAGGTGATGGAAACCGTGCAACTGCCGCCCGGCTATCGCTTCCAGTTCAGTGGCTCAACCAAGAACATGCAAGAGTCGTTTGGCTACGCCATCTCGGCCTTGGTGTTGGCGATTGTGTTCATCTACATGATCTTGGCCAGCCAGTTCAAGAGCTTCTTGCAGCCCATGGCCTTGATGACCGCCCTGCCCCTGACGCTGATTGGCGTGGTCTTGGCCTTGCTGATGTTTGGCTCGGCCTTGTCGATGTTCTCGGTGATTGGTGTGGTCATGCTGATGGGCTTGGTGACCAAAAATGCGATTTTGCTGGTCGACTTCGCCATTCGCGCGCGCGAAGACCAGGTGCAACCCGATGGTTCTGTGCGCCCCGGCCTGGCCCGCAACGACGCGTTGCTGTTGGCCGCCGAAGTGCGTTTGCGCCCGATTTTGATGACCACCTTGGCGATGATTTTTGGCATGGTGCCGCTGGCCTTTGCCTTATCGGAAGGTTCGGAGCAGCGTGCGCCCATGGGCCAGGCCGTGATCGGCGGGGTCATTACCTCGTCTTTGTTAACTTTGGTGGTCGTGCCGGTGGTGTATTGCTACCTGGACGATTTCGCCGAATGGCTCAAGCGCAAATGGACGTCAGGCGCTGACAGCGTGGCCCGTTAAAATTTTCCCAGCTAAATCACTTATTGCCTCTGGAGTTTTGAGATGAATACCCAAGAACAAGCCCGTTTCAACATGGTCGAACAGCAAATTCGCCCTTGGCAAGTGCTGGACAAAGCGGTGCTGAACGTGTTGTCACAGATGCCACGCGAGTTGTTCGTGCCACCGGCTTACCAAGCCCTGACCTACACCGACACCGACATTCCCTTGGGCCACGGCCAAAGCATGGTGCCGCCCCGTGTGGATGCCCGTTTGATGCACGACTTGCACCTCACTGGCAACGAAAAGGTGCTGGAGATTGGCACCGGCAGCGGCTACTTGACCGCCTTGCTGGCCAGCCGCGCCCAGCGTGTGCTGAGCCTTGAAGTCAACCCCGAACTTGCTGCCACGGCACGCGGAAATTTGCAACGCGCAGGCATCACCAATGTCGATGTTCGCGTCGCCGATGGCAGCGCAGGCGCAGCGGGCGACGCCCCGTTTGATGCCATCGCCCTGGGCGGTTCGGTGTCAGAAGTGCCACAAGCCTTGCTGCAACAGCTCAAAGTCGGTGGCCATTTGATCGCCATCGTGGGCCAAGACCCCGTCATGGTCGCCACCCTCTACACCCGCACCTCCGACGCGGCCTGGAGCAGCAAAGCCTTGTGGGACACCTCCGCCCCACGTTTACAAGGCTTTACAGAGCCCAGCCGCTTTCACTTCTAAAAGTTCGGCATGATCGACCAAATTCAACCGGCGCAGCTGCAAGACTGGATCGCGGCGCACTCAGCACACGGCACCACCGTGGTGCTGGATGTGCGTGAACCGTGGGAAGTTCAAACCGCATGCGTGAGTGCGCAAGGGTTTGAGTTGCTTGCCATCCCCATGAACACCGTCCCCATGCGGCTGCAAGACTTGAACCGTGACCAACCGATTGCCTGTTTGTGCCACCACGGTGGCCGCAGCATGCAAGTGGCCGCGTTTTTGGCACAACAGGGCTTTGCCCATGTGGCCAATATTGCGGGTGGCATTCATGCCTGGTCGTCACAGCTTGACCACACCGTGCCAACGTATTGATTTTTGAAAGAAACACATGTTGCTATCTCGCGTCTCGTTTCGTACCCTGCCTTTGACGGCAGCGCTTGCTTTGGCTTTTACATCCAACGTTCAAGCCCAAAGCTTGGTCGAAATGTATGAAGCAGCCCGTGGTTACGACGCCGGCTTCATCTCGGCCAAGGCGCAGTTTGAAGCTGATTTATCCAAGGCCAATCAAGCCTTGGGGGGCATCTTGCCCAACATTGCCTTGACGTCAAGTGCGACGCGCACATTTGTTGATATGCGTTACGACAATCCCAGTGTGGCGCCCGCTGGTTTTGTGCCATCGCGCTTTTACGGCACCTACTCGGGAGCCGTCACCCTGACGCAACCTATTTACCAACCTGCGTCTTGGGTCGTCTACAAACAGGGGGGACGATTGCTGGAGCAATCCGCAGCCAAATTTCAAGCCTCTGAACAAGACTTGTTGGTGCGTGTCTCACAAGCTTATTTCGACGTGCTGTCCAGTGAAGATAGCCTCACCCTTGTGCAAGCCCAGAAAAAAGCAGTGAGTGAGCAGCTCGCATCAGCCAAACGCAACTTCGAAGTGGGTACAACCACCATCACCGGCGTCCGCGATGCACAAGCGCGTTTCGATCTAACCCATGCGCAAGAAATTGCCGCGGAAAACGACCTGCGTATCAAGCGTTTGGCACTGGACATGATGGTGGGCATGAGCAATGTCAAACCCAAACGCTTGGCCAATGAAAATCAGTTAGTCGCGGCCCCAAAAGACGGCGTAGAGACTTGGGTATCGCAATCTGAGGTTGCAAATCCAAACGTACGCCAAGCGCAACTTGCACTTGAAGTCGCCACTTTGGAAATCGACCGTGCCATGGCTGCACACAAGCCCACGCTGAATGCGCAAATCAGTTACGCCGGCACACGCAATACCGGTGGTACAGCGAACACAACGACCAGCACAGCAATTACCGACACACACATCTTCACACCCTCTGCGTCCTTGGTGCTGAACGTGCCACTCTTTGCTGGTTTTGCCACCCATTACCGCGTCAAAGAGACCGTGTCATTGGAAGACAAAGCGCGTGCTGATTTTGAAAATACCAAACGAAGCACAGCACAAGCCACGCGTACCGCCTACTTTGGCTTGGTAGCAGGGCTGAGTCAGGTCATGGCCTACGAGGCGGCTGAAGCTTCTAGCCAAAGCTCTTTGGATGCCAACAAACTGGGTTACTCCGTGGGTGTGAACATCAACATTGATGTGCTGAACGCACAAAGCCAGCTCTACCAAACCAAACGTGATTTAGCCAAAGCACGCTACGATGTTTTGATCAACACATTGAAGTTACGACAAGCCTCTGGGACCTTAACCTCTGAGGACTTGCAGTCCATCAACAGCTTGTTGGCGCCTTAAGCCTTCGCGGGGTTGAGGTAAGGCAGCAGCGCCTGTGCCGTGCGCTGCGCAGCACCACGGTGCTGCTGGGTAAAGACCAAGCACGCCGCCACATGGGCGTTTTCGTCCGGGCCAAAGCGCACCATTTGCAAGGCCGTGGTCACGGCGTGCGCCATATCGTCCACCCGCAAGGCGGCACCGGCTTCCAGCGCCAATTCAGCCGCCTCTGCAAAGTTGAAGGTGTGTGGCCCCATCAGCACAGGGCAGCCACAGGCGGTGGCTTCAATCAAGTTTTGGCCACCCAAAGGCTCAAAGCTGCCGCCCAACAATGCTGCGTCGGCCAAGCCGTAATACAGGGCCATCTCGCCCAGCGAGTCGCCCAGCCACACCGTGTTCACATCCTCTTGTTGTGCCAGGTCTGGGCCATTAGTCCAGCGGCTGCGCCGTGACACAGTCCAACCACGTTGCGCAATGGCTTGGGCCACCTCGTCAAAGCGCTGCGGGTGACGCGGCACCACCAGCCAATGCACGGCGTTGACATGGTCTTGTGCATCCAATGGGTCGTCTTTGAGGGCTTGCAAGGCATCGAGCCACAGGGCCTCTTCGCCTTCGCGCGAGCTGGCGAGCAAGACCACGGGGCGTTGGAGCTTTTGCTTCCACACCAGCGCTTGCGCCAACTGCTGGCCATCGGGTTTGGCGTCGAACTTGAGGTTGCCCAGCACACCTTGCACCTTGGCACCGAGCGCATGCAGACGGGTGGCATCGTCTTCGGTTTGGGCCCACACCGCATGCAGACCTGCGTAGGCAGGGCGTGCCAGCCACGACAGGCGCAGGGCTTGCTGCAAGCTTTTTTCGCTCAGCCGGGCATTGACCAACACCATGGGCACATCCGCTTGGCGGCATTGCGCCACCCAGTTGGGCCAGATTTCTGTTTCGAGCACCACGGCCAAGCTCGGCTTGAAATGACTCAAGAACCGTTGCACGATGGCAGGCGTGTCCCAAGGCTGCCACACCTGCACATCGCCAGGCTGCAACAGGCTGCGGCCCTGTGCTCGCCCGGTGGCCGTGCCGTGGGTCAGCAAGATGCGCACACCAGGCTGGGCCTCGCGCAACGCTTGCAGCAACACAGCGGCTGCACGGGTTTCACCCAAAGACACGGCATGCACCCACACATAGCGCGGCTCGCCCACTTGCGCAGGGGCTTGGGTGTAGTGCCCAAAACGTTCAGGGATGGCCTCTAAATAGCCAGGTTCATCACGCCCACGGCGCTGCAACTTGCGACGCAACAGTGGCTGCAAGGCCCACATGGCGCAGGTGTACAGCATGCGCATCACAACGCTGCTCCTTGGTGTGTTTGGTTGGCTTCCAGGCAATGCGTCCAGGCTTGCCACACCGCGTCCACGCTGGGGGTGGGGCAATCGGTCACGCTGCTTTGGTGCGGCAGGCCTTCGGGGCCTGTGCGCCAGGCCGTGTCAAAGTTGTAAATCTGAACATGCGGCAAATCGAGTGCGACAGCAATGTGGCTCAAGCCACTGTCGACGCCAATCACGCCTGTGCATTGGGCCATCTCCGTGGTCAAGTCATCCAAAGACAAACGGGGCCACACCTGGGCGCCGGGCAGCATCTCGGCCATGGCCACGCTGCGAATGCGCTCAGCCTCATTGCCATGCGGCAGCACCACGTCAAAACCTTGTTGCTTCAAACGCAGCCCCATGTCATGCCAATGCGACAAGGGCCATTCTTTGTCAGCCCGCGAGGTGCCGTGTACCAACGCGACGATGGGTTTGCGTTGCGCCGCCGCGTGACCCAAACCATACGTCAAGTGCGCAGGCACGTCATAGCCCAAGGCTTGGGCGCAGAGCATGCGGCCACGCGCCACGGCGTGAACGTGCGGGGTGATGGGCACCGCCACATCGGCCACCCAGCGTGTGGGGCGTTCGTAGCCGGAGCCGTCCGTACGGTTGGCCAAGGCGTAGCGCTTGCCACCCTTGGCTGTGCGCGCCAGCCACGCCACCAGTGCCGACTTGGTCAGGCCTTGCAGATCGACGATGACGTCATAGGCCTCTTGCTGCAAATCGGCTTTGAAAGCTTGCCACTCAGCACGTGTTTGGGCACGGGTGTCGGCTTTGAAAAATGCTTTGCGCCAGCGGCGCAGGTCACACGGAATCACGCGGTGCACGGCCGCACAACGCGTCGCCAAGGGTGCGAAGCCACGCTCTACCACCCAATCAATTTGGGCATTGGGAAACGCGGCGTGAATGTCCATCACCGCGGGCATGGCATGCACCACATCGCCCAAGGACGAGAGCTTGACGATCAGCACCTTCAAAGGTGCTTGCCGGTCATGCCATGTCCCAGTCATGTTCAATGCGCTGCCTCTTGAAACTTGGCATCGGGTTTGACGCGGCGCAGCAGCGCCAACATGTCGTGCTCAATGCGGTCCAGCGCTGCTTGGGTTTGGCCTTCAAAACGCAGCACCAACACAGGCGTGGTGTTGGACGCGCGAATCAAGCCAAAGCCATCGGCCCAGTCAATGCGCAGGCCATCAATCACGCACGCCTCGGGCTTGAACTCGGGTGAAGGCAATTCACCGGACGACACCAGCTGTTGCAACTCGGCGCTCAAACGGTGTGGTTCGCCTTCGGCGCAACCCACGTTCAACTCAGGCGTGGAGAAGCTGGTGGGCAAAGCGTTGAGCACCGCATTGGCATCGGGGCTGCGGCTGACGATTTCGAGCAAGCGGCAACCGGCGTAGGTGCCGTCGTCAAACCCATACCACCGCTCTTTGAAGAAGATGTGGCCACTCATCTCACCACCCAAAGGTGAATCGACTTCTTTCATCTTGGCTTTGATGAGCGAGTGACCTGTTTTGAACATCAAGGCTTGACCGCCTGCTGCGCGAATGGCGGGCGCCAAACGCTGCGAGCACTTGACGTCAAACACAATCGCGCCACCGGGCACGCGTGACAACACATCTTGCGCAAACAAGGTCATTTGACGGTCAGGGTAAATCGTTTCACCGTCTTTCGTGACGATGCCTAAGCGGTCGCCATCGCCATCAAATGCCAAGCCCAATTCGGCGCCTGTGGTCTTCAACGACGCAATGACGTCTTTCAAGTTTTCAGGCTTGCTGGGGTCGGGATGGTGGTTGGGGAAATTGCCATCCACCTCGCTGAACAGCTCAATCACCTCACAACCCAAGGCACGGAAGATGCCGGGCGCTGTGGCACCGGCAATGCCGTTGCCGCAATCGACCACCACTTTCATGGGGCGGCTCAAGCGCACATCGCCCACGATGCGGGCCACGTAGTCGGCCGTCACATCCACCTTCTTGACGCTGCCGCCCGCTTTGAGCATCCAGCTCTCGGCTTGCATGATCTCGCGCAAGCCTTGAATTTCGTCGCCATAAATGGCGCGGCCACCCAAGACCATTTTGAAACCGTTGTAGTCCTTGGGGTTGTGGCTGCCCGTCACTTGAATGCCGCTCTTGCACAGCGTGCTGGCTGCAAAGTAAAGCATGGGCGTGGTGACAGCGCCCACATCCATCACCCGCACACCTGAGGCGACCAAGCCACGAATGAGTGCGTCGACCAAAGAAGGCCCGCTCAAGCGACCGTCACGGCCCACCGCAACAGTGGTTTCACCAGACGCGGCAGCATGTGAGCCAAAGGCGCGGCCTAAGGCTTCGGCCACTTCGACATTGAGGGTAGAGGGAACGACACCACGGATGTCGTAGGCTTTGAAAATAGAGGAATTGACTTGCATGGGCTTCATTGTAAAGAGCCAGGGTTGCCGTAGCCGCTGCACACTATGATGCAGAAAAAGCCCGAAAGCCCCCATGAAGCCTTTGCAAACGCCCCTCATGCAGCATCAAGTTCAGACAGAACTCGGCGATGTTTTGCTGGCCGCCAACACTCAAGGTTTGGCAGGCATTTGGTTCATCGGACAACAACATTGGCCCAACACCTCGGGCTGGCTGAACGCACCGCAGCACCCCACCTTACAGAAGGCTGCACAGCAATTGCACGAGTACTTTGGCGGTCAACGCACCGTGTTTGACGTGCCGTTGTCGCCAGCCTGGGGCACCCCCTTTCAACGTGCTGTTTGGCAAGCGCTGCAAACCGTCGGCTTCGGCCACACCGTTACCTACGGTGATGTCGCCCGAAAAATGGGCAATCTCAAGGCGGTGCGTGCCGTGGGCGCGGCCATTGGACGCAACCCTTGGAGTGTGATCGTGCCCTGCCACCGGGTGGTGGGAGCCAATGGCTCCTTGACGGGATACGCTGGCGGTTTAGACCGCAAAAAAGCCTTGCTGCATCTCGAAGCCGCACACACATGAACGAGGTCTCGCTGCATTGGCGCGCGTGGGTGCCTGAGTTTGTGTTGCTGGCCTTGTTGTGGGGCTCCTCGTTTTTGTTCATGCGCGAAGGTGCGCATGCGTTTGGCACGTTTCCCACCGCGTGGGTGCGCGTGACATCGGCCGCACTCATGCTGCTGCCGATTTTGATTTGGCGTGGTGAGGTGCCCGTGTTGCGTGCCCACTGGCGCCGCACCTTCACCTCAGGGTTGTTGAACTCGGGCATTCCGTTCGCGTGCTACGCCTATGCATTGATGTCGATCAGCACAGGGCTGTCATCCATCTTGAATGCCACCACACCGCTGTTTGGCGCTGTGATTGCTTGGTATTGGTTGGGCGACAAACTCAACGCCTCACGTACGCTCGGGTTAGCGTTGGGCTTCACAGGTGTGGTGTTCTTGGCCAGCGATGTGCCCGGTGGTGTGTCGTTCAAACCCGGGGGTTCTGGGCTGGCCGTGGTGGCCTGCTTGGTGGCCACGTTGTGTTACGGCTTGGCAGGCAGCTTCACCAAAAAATATTTGCAAGGTGTGCCCTCGATGGTGACCACCAGTGGCAGCTTGTGGGGTGCCAGTTTGGGCCTGTGCATTCCGGCCTTGCTGACGTTGCCCACCGAGATGCCACCGCTGCACGCTTGGGCCTCGCTGGGTGTGGCGGGTTTGCTGTGCACGGCCTTGGCCTATGTGCTGTACTTTCGGCTGATGGCCAGCACTGGCCCCGCACGCGCGATGACGGTGACCTACCTGATTCCCGTCTTTGCCAATGTGATTGGGGTGGTATTGCTTGATGAGGTGGTCACGCCCTGGATGTTGGGCTGCGGCGTGGTGATTGTGGTGGGGACTGCGCTGGCCTCGGGACTGGTGACTTTGCGGCGTTCTTAGTTTTTTAATTCTCAGCGGCAGTGCGAAACTGACCAATCGTAGGAAAAAGACAGGGCCCTATTACCAACTGAATAAGAGTTTGCTGCTGTGTCTTTAATTATTGCTCCGTGAAGAGCAAGCCGTCTAAATCTCTCACTTTGGCTAATGCCAGGTGCACAATGATCAACCGAGTCTGCTCGGTTTGAACTCTGTTTAGCTTCTGGCGTGGAAGTCACTAAAGTCCAACTCACATTTAATGATCGAAACTTTGCATAAGTGGACACATTTAGATGATTTGAAAATTGATAATCTAAACCGGCTGGCTTTCCTTGGTTATCAACTCTTATTGTGAATTGGGAAACTTTTACGCGTCGTTCAAAGAGCTCAAATTTATCGTCATCAACAAACTTTATAACGAATTCTGCATTTTGGTTTTTTTGTGCTGAAGATGGGTGAGTTAGATACGTTGGGTAACCTTCAAGTTCAAGTTGCACGTGCAAGTAGCTATCCACAAGCTTAGTTTTCGCCTTGGCATTGAGTCCAATAACTTTTAAATCAGCTGACCAGTCGGCAATACTTTCATACTTTTCATTCTTTTTCTTTTGATAGAAGTCTGAAACTCCGTTGTACGCATAGACAACTATCAGGAGTCCTAGTGCTGCGAAAAATAAGGCTCCTGCAAGACGGCCTATCGCATTAATGAATTGTTTAACTTTGGCTATGAGTTCGTTCATTTTTTCATCCGCATATCTGCAGCAAAGTTCAATAGACGTGCCAACTGACTTTACAACAAACACATCAAAACAATGACTCTATGACAATTTATAAATTAGTTACAGGACTGGACAACGAACGATAAATTTACTTTTCGTTAGTTACTGCTGTCGGCTGCGCTGAGGGTCGCAAAATGGACAAGCCAAACACGAGTGGGCCGTACGGTTGTCGCCCTGTAATCCAAGCAATTGCCTCTCGAATTGCACCATAGAGAACATTATGAGCAGTTATCGTTACTCCTCTAACTGCTTCTTCTTCGGTTAACGTATCGTCAACACCAAAGAATCCAACACACTCCATATCGATACTGTATGGGCAAGCTTTGTCGTGACTTTGATTAAACAAAGTTTGCATATTTGCTTGATAACGCCTAGCTGTTCCCTCTATTTTGTTAACTACTAGATTATTTTCAGGCCCTGTCTTAACTTCATTACTAGTAGGTTCATGGCCTTGAATCGCCACAACAATACTTCGAACAAACACTACTTGTTCGAGCGTAATTGGATGAGGTTTTTGCTCCATCACGCCCCCTGACTCCATGCATACTGCTCATTATTTGCCGACTTTGTGTAAAAGTCAGTAACACTCGTTTGAGTCAAACTAGGTCTAACCATTGGTTCAAACTTCAATGAGGCGAGCGACCAGTCAACAGATTTTGACGATGCGTCTACTACGTGCACTTCCAACCTTCCCCCTGTTGAACGAGCAAGTTTGACCATAGTTTCAATTGTCAGATTAGAGTCACCACGGAAAATTTTGGTGATGTATGCGGCACTTGTACCAATTTTCTGAGCGATGGCCTTATAGGTCATATTTGAAGCTCTGCGTTGAGCTTCTAACGAAGTTGAGAAATGTAATTTTGCTTCTTCAACCCAATACGAATCTGTATTCTTTGACTGTTCAAAGAAGGCCCCAAGTTTTTTACTCATCTTCATCGCTTATCACCTCACATGTTTTAGTCTCTATTGCAGAGAAATATGCACTTCTAGAAGTCGCAGCTTTCGCAACTGTTTTCTTATCGGCTTTACGCCCTTTTTTTACAGCACCAGCGGTACAAACAGCAATTTGATTACCAACCCCCTTGAAATAGAACAGCCGCAACGTGCCCTTACGAAACTCATAGATTCCATCTGCCTTACTTGCCTCGTGAGACCATCCGTGTGGCATCGTTGACAGACCATTCGATGCCACAAATCTAAGCATCTCCATTAAGCCTTGCCGCAGTGCTAATGTGTTGGCTTCATTGCTACAAATGAAATCCTCAGACGGACACTCATCCCCAGTCATCACACCTACGACTTGGTACTTGTCTTCGAAAAGAACTTTGACTTTCAATATTAACCTATGAGTTAAGTTTTTCTAGGAAATTTATAAAATTTTTAGAGCACCAAGCGATGAATTACCTCTACATTCATTTTGACATAGGTTTAAAATTAAACATGTAACCTTAAAAGGTACATCGTATAGGGTGACCGTTCATGTAGCAAATACATGTGGTAAAAGAGAAAAGGTAAAAAGCAAAAACCCTTGTAAATCAAAGACTTACAAGGGTTTATACATAATGGCGGAGTGGACGGGACTCGAACCCGCGACCCCCGGCGTGACAGGCCGGTATTCTAACCAACTGAACTACCACTCCTGGTAGCTGTAACTTTTGTCAGACTGCTGTTGCAAACTGACCAAGTGCTACAAAACTTGGCGACCCTACGGGGATTCGAACCCCGGTACTCACCGTGAAAGGGTGATGTCCTAGGCCTCTAGACGATAGGGTCATAACCTGGACTGGTTCTTGCGAACCTTTTCGACACTCAGTTTGGTGGAGGTAAGCGGGATCGAACCGCTGACCTCTTGCATGCCATGCAAGCGCTCTCCCAGCTGAGCTATACCCCCATTGGGTGTCGAGAGCAATAGTATAGCCAAATTTTCAGTGTTTGGTCAAACGCTGCAAAACTTTTTCTTTCCCGCACAGCCACAGCACCGCGTCCACAGAAGGCGTTTGCGGCGTGCCCATCACCAACACGCGCACCGGCATAGCCAGTTGGGGCATTTTCAGTCCCTGCTCTGCCAACACTTCTTTGAAGGCTGCGCTCACGTTGGCGACATTCCAGTCCGTCACGGCCTTGAACTTCTCAGCCAACGCCACCAATGCAGGCGCGACCGCTGGCGTGATGTGTTTGGCCACATCTTCGGCTTGCGGCGTGACATCGCGGTAAAACGCAGTGGCCCAATCGGCCAACACCAACAAGGTGTCACAGCGGTCTTTGAACAAGCCGCAAATGGCAGGCAAACGCTCATCCGCAGTGATACCACGCTTGGCCAGTTCGGCGCTGATCAGCGGCGCCAGGGCGTCATCGGCCATGGCTTTCAAGTGCTGGGCGTTGACCCAACGCAATTTGGCTTCGTCAAATTGCGCCGCGCTGCGGCCCAAGTGGTCGAGGTTGAACCATTCCAAAAATTGCGCACGGCTGAAAATTTCGTCATCGCCATGGCTCCAGCCCAAACGGGCCAGGTAATTCACCATCGCATCGGGCAAGTAGCCCTCGTCGCGGTATTGCGTGACGGCTTTGGCACCGTTGCGCTTGCTCATCTTCTCGCCTTGCTCGTTGAGCACGGTGGGCAAGTGGGCATACACCGGTGGCTCTTTGCCCAGGGCTTTGAAGATGTTGATTTGGCGCGGCGTGTTGTTGACATGGTCGTCGCCACGGATGACGTGGGTGATGGCCATGTCGATGTCGTCCACCACCACGCAGAAGTTGTAGGTGGGTGTGCCGTCAGGCCGCGCAATGACCAAGTCGTCCAACTCGTCGTTGCTGATTTCAATGCGGCCTTTGACTTTGTCTTCCCACACCACCGAGCCGCCTTGCGGGTTTTTAAAGCGCAGCACGGGCTTGACGCCTTCGGGGATAGGGGGCAAGGTTTTGCCTGGTTCAGGCCGCCATGTGCCGTCGTAGCGAGGCTTTTCTTTGTTCGCCATTTGCTGGTCGCGCAGGGCGTCGAGCTCTTGCATGCTCATGTAGCAAGGGTAGACATGGCCCGTGGCCTTCAAGTCTTCCAGTACCGCTTTGTAGCGGTCCATGCGCTGCATTTGGTAGAACGGGCCTTCGTCGTGGTCGAGGCCCAACCACTTCATGCCTTCGATGATCACATCCACCGACGCTTGGGTGGAACGCTCCAAGTCGGTGTCTTCAATGCGCAAGATGAAGTCGCCGCCCGTGGCGCGCGCAAACGCCCAGGGGTACAAGGCCGAACGGATGTTGCCTAAATGGATAAAGCCAGTCGGTGACGGCGCGAAACGGGTGCGAATTTTGGTCATGCAGAAATAAAAATCAAAGGGTCTCAAGGCCGCGCAACAAGTCGGCCTTCATGTCGTCTAAATGCTCCAAGCCCACCGCCACGCGGATCAAACCTTGGCCAATGCCAGCGGCTTGGCGCTGGTCTTCGGAGAGCTTGCCATGCGAGGTGCTGGCCGGATGGGTGAGCAAGGTTTTGGTGTCGCCCAAGTTGGTACACAGCGAGAGCGTGCGCAAGCTGTCAAGCACATGGAACGCACGGGTGCGTCCGGTTTGAGGGTCAGCGGCTTTCACATCAAACGACAACACCGCGCCACCCATGTTCGACATTTGCTTCATCGACAGCGCATGTTGGGGATGGCTGGTCAAACCTGGGTAATACACGCGTGACACCGCAGGGTGTTGTTCAAGCCACAGAGCCAGCGCATGTGCGCGTTCGCTTTGCGCGCGCATGCGAATGTCCAAAGTCTCCAAACCTTTGAGCACCACCCAGGCGTTGAACGGCGACAACACCATGCCGCTGTTTTTCATCACAGGCAAACATTTTTCTTTGATGAGCTTTTCGCTGGCACACAAAGCGCCTGCCATGACACGGCCTTGGCCATCCAAATACTTGGTGCCTGAGTGCATGACGATGTCTGCCCCCATGGCCATGGGGCGCTGCAACACGGGCGTGGCAAAACAGTTGTCGACCGCCAGCAAGGCGCCTGCATTGTGCGCCATGTCGGCCAAGGCGGCAATGTCGCACACCTCAGTCAAAGGATTGGTAGGCGTTTCGGCAAACAAAATTTTGGTGTTGGGGCGAATGGCCGCTTTCCAAGCAGCCACATCGGTTTGTGGCACCACGGTCGACTCCACGCCAAAGCGCGCAAACTCTGAACCAATGAGCTTCAAGGTCGAGCCAAACATGGACTGCGAATACACCACATGGTCGCCCGCCTTGAGCAAGCTGAACAACATCAGCATCACCGCCGACATGCCAGAAGACGTGGCCAAGCAGGCTTCGCTGCCTTCCAAGGCGGCCAAGCGCATTTCAAAACTGCTCACCGTGGGGTTGCCCGAGCGGCCATAGGTGTAGCCCTCTTCTTCGCCGGCAAAGCGGCGTGCCGAAGCTTCGGCCGAAGGCTGCACATAGCCGCTGGTCAAGTACAGGGCTTCAGAGTTTTCGCCGTACTGGCTGCGATCAGCGGCCAAACGCACGGCCAAGGTTGCAAGATGCAAATCGTTCGGTAAGGGATGTTGACTCATGGTCATGGCTCCAACAATTACTCAGACGCGTTGGGCAAAGCCAGGCGCGAGTTGTCTTCTGCGCCCTCTTCGCTCCCCACGCGTTTCTCATTCAAACGCACGATATCTTGTGCCGACACATCGCCTGTCACATACACACCGTCAAAGCACGAGGCATCAAAGCCATCGAGGTGGGCAGCACTTGAGGCGACTGCGCTGCGAACGGCTTGCTTCATGGCATCGACGTCTTGGTAAATCAGGGCATCGCAGCCAATCAATTCACGCACTTCATCAATGGTGCGGTTGTGCGCCACCAACTCTTCGGGCGTGGGCATGTCGATGCCATACACATTGGGAAAGCGCACTGGCGGCGCGGCGCTGGCCATGTAGACCTTGCGTGCACCGGCATCGCGCGCCATTTGCACGATCTCGCGGCTGGTGGTGCCGCGCACGATGGAGTCATCCACCAACAGCACATTGCGACCTTTGAATTCGCTGGCAATCACGTTGAGTTTTTGACGCACCGATTTTTTGCGCACGCCCTGACCGGGCATGATGAAGGTGCGACCCACGTAACGGTTTTTAACAAACCCTTCGCGGTAAGGTATGCCCAGCAAATGCGCCAGTTGCGTGGCGCTGGGACGGCTGGACTCGGGAATGGGGATGATCACATCGATGTCGGTGGGCGGCACCATCGAGATCACACGCTTGGCCAAAGTTTCACCCAAGTTCAAACGCGCTTGGTAGACGGAAATACCGTCCATGGTGGAGTCGGGGCGTGCCAGGTACACGTATTCAAAAATACACGGCTTCAGTTGCGGCGCGTCGGCGCATTGCATGAAGCTGGCTTTACCCTCGAGATCGATGAACACTGCTTCGCCAGGCGCAATGTCGCGCTCAAACACATGGCCTGTGCCTTCCAGAGCCACTGACTCGCTGGCCACCATGTAGGTGCCATCTTTGCCGCGGCCAATGCACAAGGGGCGAATGCCGAACGGGTCACGAAACGCCAACAGGCCGTGGCCTGCAATCATCGCGATCACCGCATACGAGCCCTTGATGCGGCGGTGCACACGACGCACCGCTTCAAACACATCGGCGGGCGTGAGGTGCACACCCCGGGTGGTTTTATCGATCTCGTGCGCCAGCACATTGAGCAAGACTTCGGAGTCGCTCTCGGTGTTGATGTGGCGGTGGTCCTCGGTGAACAGCTCGCTCTTGAGCGCTTGCGCATTGGTCAAGTTGCCGTTGTGAACCAACACCAAACCAAACGGGGCGTTGACGTAAAAAGGCTGGGCTTCTTCTTCGCTGAACGCGTTGCCGGCGGTGGGGTAACGCACTTGGCCTAAGCCGTTGTTGCCAGGCAAGGCGCGCATATTGCGCGTGCGAAACACATCACGCACCATGCCTTTGGCTTTGTGCATGAAGAATTTACGGTCCAGCTGGGTGACGATGCCCGCGGCATCTTGACCCCGGTGCTGCAAGAGCAGCAAGGCGTCATAAATCAACTGGTTCACAGGTGCGTTGCTTGCAACGCCGACGATGCCACACATTAGGGGAGGTACTTTCCAAAATCAGCCGGTAGCACCGGCTTCAACACATGCAAAAACTGTTGCAACCACTGCGCACCTTGCGCGTGTTGCCAGGCTTCGGACTCGCGCATGGGTGTCATGCCAACCACCACGGTCACCGCCAACAAAATCACCAGGCCGCGCAGCAAACCAAACAGGCTGCCCAGCAATCGGTCCAAAGGCCCCAGGCCTACCGCCGACACTAATTTTTTGATCACAAAACTCACCAAGACCGTGGCGATCAGCACCGCAATGAACACGGCCACAAAGCCTGCGGCATAACGCAGCATTTGGCTGCTGCCCTCCATGGGCAACCAAGCGGCAGCTTGTGGGGCATAAATTTGGGCGACAAAAAAAGCCGCCACCCAGCCGGCCAGCGATAACACCTCTTGCACCAAGCCACGCCACAGACCCAGCAGCATAGACAGGCCCAACACGGCCAGCAGAATCCAATCCACGGCCGTCAGCATCGTCATGGCGAAATTACAGCGTCAAGACCTGCGGCTGCAATTGCAACTGCTTGATCTTGTGAGCCGCTTTGTCGGCTTCGTCGCGGCTGGTGAAGGGGCCCACGCGCACACGGGTGCGCTTACCTTCTTTGGTGTCCGCCACATGGGTGTAGGTTTTGTAGCCTGATTTTTCGAGCTTGGCACGCACTTCGCGCGCCTTCGCTTCATCCGAGAAGGCGCCCACTTGCACCACAAAACGCGGCGCATCGGCCTTGGTGTCTGAGGCAGCAGGTTTGGCCTCTGCCGGTTTAGCGTCTGCGGGCTTGGTTTCGGTTTTTGGCGCTTCGGCTTTGGCGACCTCGGTCTTAGCTGGCTCGGGCTTCACCGCTTCCGCTTTGGCCACAGGGGCGACGGAGGCCACAGCAGACTCGGCTTTGGGTTCAGGCTTGGCCACCACTTCTTCTTTGGGGTCCAAGCCCGCACCGGTGGACAGTGGTTTTTGCTTGGTGGCGGATGAAACCGACGCCAAAGGCTTGCTGTTGGCACGGTCTGGAATGTCGACCGCAATGTCCACCGAGACGGGACGGGGCTGGGTATCAAACAAGAGCGGGAAACCCACCACGCCCACAATGACCAACACCGAAGCCCCAATCAAGCGATGACGGGCGCGGCGGCGCATGACATCGACACTTTCAGCCGGTGAGTTGCTGAAATTGCCTTGGGGCTCGCTGGTCGATTGACCGGGCAAACGAAACTTGAAAAAAGCCATGTGAATGGGGTCTCAGGAGCTCAAATGTGGGGCGTCTAAACGGGGTATGCCATTCGCCAAAATCCCCCCGACCGTGAAGAACGATCCGAAGACCACAATTCTATCAGCGGGGTCTGCCGATGCGACCGCCGCAGCCAAGGCCGCTTGCGGGTCCGCATGGGTGCTGGCTTGCACGCCTTGGCGTGTGTGACCGGCTTGCCATTGGGCGTGCAACTGGGCTGCTGTGGCCGCACGGTCGGTGGGCAAATCGCAGAAATACCAACGGTCCACCAAGGCGCCCACGCGTGCCAGCATCGGCGCCAGGTCTTTGTCGGCCATGGCGCCAAACACCGCATGGGTGGTGGGATAAAAACCCATGGCATCCAAGTTTTCAGTCAAGGCCGCCACCGCATGCGGGTTGTGCGCCACATCGAGCACCAAGGCCGGCTGGCCCGGAATGATTTGAAAACGCCCCGGCAGTTCGACCATGGCCAGCCCATTGCGAATGGCTTGGGCCGTCACAGGCATCTCGCTGCGCAAAGCCTCCAGCGCGGCCAACACACCGCTGGCATTGACCAATTGGTTGGCCCCGCGCAGCGCGGGATAGGCCAAACCGCTGTAGCGACGACCGCGCCCGGCCCAACCCCACTGCTGTTTATCGCCGGTGAAGTTGAAGTCTTTGCCAAACTGCCACAGGTCTGCGCCAATTTCTAGCGCATGGTCCAACACGCTTTGTGGCGGCATGGGATCGCTCACGATCACCGGACGGCCGGTGCGCATGATGCCGGCCTTCTCACGGCCAATGGTTTCGCGGTCAGGGCCCAAAAAGTCCATGTGATCCAGGTCGACGCTGGTGATCACCGAGCACGTGGGGTCAATCACATTCACCGCATCCAGACGCCCTCCCAGGCCGACTTCCAAAATCGCCACATCCAGGCGCGATGCCGCCATCAGGCTCAGAATCGCCAAGGTGGTGAACTCAAAGTAAGTGAGCGACACCTCACCGCCTTGCACGCGGGCGGCTTCTACGCGTTCAAAGTGAGGCAATAAATCGTCGGGGGTCACGGTCTCGCCATGCACCCGGCAGCGCTCTTGGAAATGCACCAAGTGCGGCGAGGTGTACACGCCAGGGCGGTAACCAGCCTCCAGCAAACACGCTTCCAGCATGGCGCAGGTCGACCCTTTGCCATTGGTGCCGGCCACGGTGATGACCGGGCAAGCAAACGCCAGCCCCATGCGGTCGACCATGGTGCGCACGCGGTCCAGGCCCATGTCGATGTTTTTGGGATGCAAACGCTCGCAGTGTGCGAGCCAACTGTCCAATGAATTCATGCCTGAATTGTCGCCCACCGATCGCGGTCACTCAGGTTCATGGGCTTTGGTGCATCATTGCGGGCATGACAACAGCACACATCACCGTTTACGGCATCCCCAACTGCGACAGCGTGAAAAAAGCCCGCGTTTGGCTGACAGACCATGGCGTGGACTACACCTTCCATGACTTCAAAAAGCAAGGTGTCCCTGCCGAGGCCATCGACCAATGGCTCGCCGCCGTCGACTGGGAGGTGCTGGTCAACCGCAAAGGCACGACTTGGCGCAAGCTCGATGCCGCCGTACAAAGCCGCGTGCAAGATAAGGCATCGGCCAAAGCGCTGATGCTGGAACACGCCAGCGTGATCAAGCGACCTGTTGTGGTCAAAGGTAAAGATGTGATGGTGGGCGTCAACCCAGAGGGCTGGACAAACGTTTTATTGTGAAGTTTTACAATCACTTTACAGACTTGAACAACACCAAGGACTACACTTCTCTTATGAAAAATTCATCTCTTCACAATGCGCTGCTGACCGGTTTGATGACCGTGTTGGCGGGTTTGAGCCTCTCTACACAAGCCCAAGAAGTGGGCAAAGTGATTTCGAGCACGCCCATCATTCAACAAGTGGCGGTGCCGCGTCAGGTCTGTAACAACGAGCAAGTGGTGACCCAAGGCCAAAAATCAGGCGCTGGTGCAGCCATGGGCGCGATTGCTGGTGGTGCCATCGGTAACAGCATGGGCCAAGGCTCTGGCCGTGCTGCCGCCACCATGTTGGGCTTGTTCGGCGGCGCCATCTTGGGTGACAAAGTCGAAGGCCCTGGCACCCCTGAGGTGCGCAACGTGCAAAACTGCAGCCAGCAAATGTTCTACGAGAACCGCACCATGGCGTACAACGTGGTGTACGAATTTGCAGGCAAGCAATACACCGTGCAAATGCCGCAAGACCCAGGTCCTACCGTGCGTTTGCAAATCACCCCCGTGGCGCCACCACCTGCCAGCACAGGCTATGGCGTGCCCCCCGCGGGTTCAGCCCCACGCTACTGAAATAGCGCTCTCTAGACCGAAAGCCGCCTTGTGCGGCTTTTGTCGTTTGGGGTCCTTTAAAATCAACGGTTTTGCATTTCCTTAGCGAGTCGCACCATGACCACAGAAAAAATCGACAGCATCAGCATCGCCACCAAAGCCAATGTGTTTTTTGACGGCAAATGCGTGAGCCATGCCATCACCACAGCCAACGGCACCAAGCTGTCGGTCGGCGTCATCTTGCCCGCCACCCTCACCTTCAACACCGGAGCACCCGAAGTGATGGAATGCGTGGCTGGCTCGTGCGAATACAAGCTCGACGGCAGCAACGACTGGGTCAAGTCCAGCGCAGGCGAAAAATTCAGCGTGCCTGGCAACTCGAAGTTCGACATTCGCGTGACCGAGCCCTACCACTACATCTGCCACTTTGGTTGATCCACGGCCTAAATCCAACACCATGAGCACCATTCTTCAAAACCTGCCCAAGGGCCAAAAAGTCGGCATCGCTTTTTCAGGCGGCCTGGACACCTCGGCCGCCCTGCTGTGGATGAAGCAAAAGGGCGCTGTGCCCTACGCCTACACCGCCAACCTGGGCCAGCCCGACGAGTCGGACTACAACGAAATCCCGCGCAAAGCGATGGAGTACGGCGCCGAGAAAGCCCGCCTCATCGACTGCCGCAAACAACTGGCGCATGAAGGCATTGCTGCCATCCAGTGCGGCGCGTTTCACATCAGCACCGGTGGCATCACCTACTTCAACACCACGCCGTTGGGCCGTGCCGTGACCGGCACCATGCTGGTGGCGGCGATGAAGGAAGACGATGTCAACATCTGGGGCGATGGCAGCACCTTCAAAGGCAACGACATCGAGCGCTTTTACCGCTACGGCTTGTTGACCAACCCCAGCCTGAAAATCTATAAGCCTTGGTTGGACCAGTTGTTCATTGACGAGCTCGGTGGTCGCGCTGAAATGAGCGCCTTCATGACCGCCAACGGTTTTGGCTACAAGATGAGCGCCGAAAAGGCCTACAGCACCGACAGCAACATGCTGGGCGCCACCCACGAGGCCAAAGACCTCGAGAGCTTGGCCAGCGGCATGAAGATCGTCAACCCCATCATGGGTGTGCCGTTCTGGCGTGACGAATGCGTGGTCAAAGCCGAAGAAATCAGCATCCGTTTCGAAGAAGGCCAACCTGTGGCCTTGAACGGTGTGGAATACGCCGACCCTGTTGAACTGTTCTTGAAAGCCAACGAAATTGGTGGCCGTCACGGTTTGGGCATGAGCGACCAGATCGAAAACCGCATCATCGAAGCCAAGAGCCGTGGCATCTACGAAGCCCCGGGCATGGCCCTGCTGCACATCGCTTACGAGCGTTTGGTCACTGGCATTCACAACGAAGACACCATTGAGCAGTACCGCATCAATGGTCTGCGCTTGGGCCGCTTGTTGTACCAAGGCCGTTGGTTTGACCCACAGTCCATCATGTTGCGCGAAACCGCCCAACGCTGGGTGGCCCGTGCTGTGACCGGCACCGTAACGCTTGAGCTGCGCCGTGGCAACGACTACAGCATCTTGAACACCGAAAGCCCCAACCTGACTTACGCGCCTGAGCGTTTGAGCATGGAAAAGGTCGAGGACGCACCGTTCACACCGCTGGACCGCATTGGCCAACTGACCATGCGCAACCTGGACATCGTGGACACCCGCGCCAAGCTGGGCATTTACTCGCACACCGGCTTGCTGTCCTTGGGCGAAGGCGCCGACATGATCAAGCTCGAAGGCGGCAGCAAGAAGTAAGGCCCAGACGTGAGCGCCCTACCCAACTGCCCCCTGTGCAACGCTGACTTGACCTACCCAGACGGCAGCTTGCTCATTTGCCCCGTCTGCGCCCACGAGTGGAGTGTTGAAGAAAGCGTTGCCACAGAACCTGCGGCGCGCGTTTGGAAAGACGCCCACGGCCATGTGCTGCAAGACGGTGACACGGTCACCCTCATCAAAGACTTGAAGATCAAAGGCTCGTCCTCGGTCGTCAAAGTGGGCACCAAGGTCAAGAACATCCGCTTGGTTGACGGTGACCACGACATCGACTGCAAGATCGAGGGCTTTGGCCCCATGCAACTCAAGACGGAGTTTGTGAAGAAGGCTTAAGCCGTGCGCACCACGCCATAGCCCAGCATGAGCAAGGTGCCGATCAACAGCGCCGGCCCCATGCGGCGCGTGGGGCGTGACACCATCACGGCCAGGCTGACCACGCACATCAAAATGCGCAACAGCATGGGCACGGTGGCCAACAAGCCCAAGGGCATTAGCAGCATGCGCACGGTCAGCGCGGCCACCATGGCGTAGGTGACGGCAGCCACCCAGCGAAAAATCTCGCTCTCTGAGTCGATGTGACCCGACAGCTTCACACCCAGGGCACGACACGTATACGTGCCCAAACAGGCAGCACTCAAAGCCAACCACACGCCCCAGCCTTGCACCGTGGTATTCATGGCTGCACCTCCACCGGTGCGGGACGCAACCAGCGACGGTCCGCCACATAGCCGATGGTGCCAGCCACTAGGCCTGTGACCAACAAACTGCTGTCGGCATCCCAAACATAAAACAAAGGCCCCAGCACACAGCCCAAACCAATCGCGATGCGATTGGCCCAGGGCTTCACATCGGTGAAGGTCAGCAAAAAGAACAAGGGATTGATGAACACCAGTGCCAAGGTCACCGCATCAGGCACCCAACCGGCCACGAAATAGCCCAACACCGTACCCGGCATGGCAATCAGCCAGCACGGCAAACCCAAACCAATGAAATAGCTCAAGCGGTGCTTGGCCGCCATGTGCGGAAACTCGCGCATGGACATCGACCACGCCGTCATGGCCAGCAAATGCACCCACAGGTACAGCCCACGGTTGCGGTCGCGCCGGTGCAGCTGCGGAAACAAGGTCACCACCATGGTGACAAAGCGGGCCGAAGTCAGGCTGACCGCAAACGCAATGGCCAAGAATGAAGAGCCCGAAATCAGCATCTCCAGCATCACCACCTGCCCGGGCAGCGCAAACATCAAGAGGCTAGTCAGCCCCGTCATCCACGCATCAAAACCGTGGGTTCGGCCCATGGCGCCAAAACCCACCATGCCCGCAAACAAAACCAGCACGGGCGCGCCCACGGCATCGCGGATGCCGGCCCAAAACGCAGCACGGCGGTTGGTAAATCGTGGCGCGTTCATACCACCACAGGCTCGGGTTCTAAGCGAATGCCAAACCGTTCGTACACGCTGGTTTGAATGGCTTTGGCCAAGGTCATCACCTCGCCGCCGGTGCAGGGATGCTCGCGCCCGCCTTTGTTCACCAGCACCAAGGCTTGCTTCTCGTACACGCCGGCATGGCCCATGGTTTTGCCCTTCCAACCGCAGGCATCAATCAACCAACCCGCAGCAAGTTTGATGCGGCCATCGTCGAGCACGTAGTGCACCACCTTGGGATCGCGGGCAATGATGTCGTCGCACTGCTCTTGGGTCACGGTGGGGTTTTTGAAGAAGCTGCCCGCATTGCCAATCACCGCCGGGTCGGGCAATTTGGCACGGCGAATCGCGCACACCCAGTCAAAAATTTGCTGGGCACTGGGCTGTGTGATGCCAGTCTCGGCCATTTTGCGTTCCAGGTCGAGGTAACCCAACACAGGCTTCCAATCTTTGCGCAACACAAACCGCACCCGGGTGATCAGCGCTTTGCCTGCCAGGCCCAAGCCATTGGCACCCGAGCTCTCGTGTTTGAAAATCGAATCGCGATAGCCAAACGCACATTGCGCAGCATCCAGGCTGAAGCTGCGCCCGCTGCTGAGGTCGATGGCGTCGAGCGAGTCAAATCGGTCTTGCAGCTCCACGCCATAAGCCCCAATGTTTTGCACTGGCGAGGCGCCCACGCTGCCGGGAATCAGCGCCATGTTTTCCAGCCCTGGCCAGCCCTGCGTCAGCGTCCAGCGCACCAATTCGTGCCAAGACTCGCCTGCCGCGGCTTCGACGATCCAGGCCTTGTCGGTCTCCTCGACCAAACGCATGCCTTTCATCTCCACCTTGAGAACCAAAGGCTTCACATCCCCCGTCAACACAATGTTGCTGCCGCCACCCAAGACAAATTTGGGCAGGTCACGCAGCGTGGCATCGGCCAGCACCGCTTGCACATCGGCCTCTGAACGCACATGCACCAGCTGCAAGGCCTTGGCCGAGATGCCAAAACTGTTGTGCGCTTGAAGGGGGTAATTGGGCTCAACTAACATAGGACAATTGTCTCATCCTGATTTTCAAAGCTGATTGCCATGCCCTCTTTTGACACTGTGTGTGAACCCAATCTGGTCGAAGTGAAAAACGCCGTCGAAAACACGGCCAAAGAAATCGCCACCCGCTTCGACTTCAAAGGCACCTCTGCTGCCGTGGAACTCAAAGACAAAGAGATCACCATGTTCGGTGACGCCGACTTTCAGCTGGTGCAAGTCGAAGACGTACTGCGCAACAAACTGGCCAAGCGCGAAGTCGACATTCGTTTCTTGGACAAGGGCGATGTGCAAAAGGTCGGCGGAGACAAGGTCAAGCAAGTCATCAAAATCCGCAATGGCATTGAGACCGAAGTGTCCAAAAAGATTCAGCGCTTGCTCAAAGACAGCAAGATCAAAGTGCAAGCCGCCATCCAAGGCGACGCCGTGCGCGTCAGCGGTGCCAAGCGCGACGACCTGCAAGCCGCCATGGCCTTGATTCGCAAAGACATGACAGATTTACCTTTGTCGTTCAACAATTTCCGCGATTAAACGGCCAGTTCGCGTACATTCGCCAAGCTGTCTTTCATGTCGGCTTGGGCGATTTTCAAATCGTAGGTGGTTTGTAAATTCAACCAATACTGTGGTGTTTGGCCGAGCGCACGGCCTAAACGCAAAGCTAGCTCAGCGGTCACGGGACGGTCACCTCGCAATACGTGTGACACCCGCATGGGCGACACATCCAAAGCCTTAGCCAAGGCAGCTTGCGTCAGCTCTAACTCATCCAGCGTTTCGCGTAAAAACTCACCAGGGTGAATCGCAGCAAGCCCGTTTGTAGGTTTTTTCATGGCATTCATCCTCAGTGGTAGTCAATGATTTCAACATCTTGCGCGTTTCCAGATTCAAATCGAAAGCAAATGCGCCAACGATCATTGATGCGAATACTCCATTGCCCGAAACGATCACCCGACAGACGCTCCAATCTGTTCGAAGGGGGTTGCCTTAAATCATCAACATCTGTTGCTGCATCCAATTGCATCAAACGCATGGCAGCCCTTCGCAAAATCTCCGGCGGTAGTCGGCGCGACTTGCCAGTAGCAAAGAAACTTTGAGTTTCGGCGTTGGCAAAACTCTCAATCATGATTGATTATAAACAATTTGTTTACGACCCACAGCAAATCCAAATCGCATACTAGATTGAGGTCATGTGTCGAAAGCAAAGAGCAACTCACAAGCCAAGCCTTAAAACACTAAGGGCCTCATCAGAGGCCCTTGGTGTTGCATCACCTCATTCACCCAAGGTGCTTACTGAGCCCCAGGCTCACTCGGCGGCGCTTCTTTCTTCGCGCCAATCTTGGACTCTTGCCCAGCCACCAAGCGGGCGATGTTGTCTTTGTGACGCATCAACAGCAAGGCGCTCATGACCATCACGGCCAGCAATTCGGCTTCGCTGGTTTGCCAGGCGATCTTGTCGCCAAACACGTAGTAGCCCGGTGCAAACACCGAAGCGGCCAAGGCGGCGAGCGATGAGTAGCGAAAGAAAAACGCCACGATCAGCCAAGTGCCTACGGTGGCAGCGCCCAACACCGGCTCCACCCCAAACAACACACCTGCCGCCGTGGCCACACCCTTGCCGCCTTTGAAGCCAAAGAACACCGGCCACAAATGGCCGATGAAAGCCGACAGCGCCACCAGCGCCACGGCACGGTCATCCAAACCAAACTGCGGGCCAAACAGCTTGACCAACAGCACGGGGACATAACCTTTGAGGGCATCAAACAACAAGGTGGCGATTGCCGCTTGCTTGTTGCCCGAGCGCAGCACATTGGTGGCCCCGGGGTTTTGACTGCCATAGGTGCGTGGATCGTCCAGGCCCATGAGGCGACTGACGATCACCGCGAACGACAAGGAACCGATCAAATACGCGCCCAAGGCGAGCAGCAAGATCACAGAATCATCGGAATGCATCATGATGCCTTTCACAGCGCGGGGTCGCGCACGTCCCAACGAATCGCGTCAATCGCGGCCAACAACTCGGGCGACAGGGTGGTGCCCCAGGCGTCCAAATCAGCATCCAACTGCGCCAGCGAGGTCACACCAATGATGGTGCTGGCCACTTGCCACTTGGTGTAACAAAACGCCAGGGCCATTTGCGTGGGCGTGAGGTCATGCTCACGCGCCAGCGCGTTGTAGCGACGTGCAGCCGCCAAAGCCTCGGGCCGGCCCCAACGCTGTTTGCGCATGGACTCGTAGCTTGACATGCGCCCGCCTGCGGCGCCCTGTGGTGCTTGCGGGCCGTCAATGCCACCCGCGTCGTACTTGCCGGTGAGCAAACCAAAGCCCAATGGCGAATAGGCCAACAAAGACACGTTCAGGCGATGGCAGGTTTCGTCCAAAGCGTTTTCGTAGGTACGGTTGATCAGGCAGTACGGGTTTTGCACCGTGGCGACGCGGGGCAGCCCATGCTCTTCGGCCAAGCGCACAAACTCGTGCACGCCGTAAGGCGTTTCGTTGGACAGGCCCACATAGCGCACCTTGCCCGCTTTGACCATCTTGGCCAAGGTCTCGAGCTGATCGCGAATGGGTGTGAGCGACTTTTCTTTGGTGGGGTCGTAATAGGCCATGCCAAAAGCCGGCACATGACGCTCGGGCCAGTGAATTTGGTAGAGGTCGATCACATCGGTTTTCAAGCGGCGCAAACTGCCTTCGCAAGAGGCCTCCATGTCTTGTGTGCTCATGCCGCTGCCCTCACGAATCCAGGGCATGCCGCGTGAGGGGCCTGCCACCTTGGTGGCCAGCACCAATTTCTGGCGTGCGCCTGGGTTCTTGGCAAACCAATTACCGATGATGGTTTCTGTGGCGCCGCAGGTCTCGGCCTTGGCGGGCACGGCGTACATCTCGGCAGTGTCGATGAAGTTCACCCCACGATCGAGCGAGCGATCAAGAATGGCATGCGAATCTGCTTCGTTGACTTGCTCACCAAAGGTCATGGTGCCCAAGCAAATCGGGGTCACACGCAAATCGCTGGTACCCAAGGGGACGAGAGGAAAACTCATAACAACTCCAAGACTCAATTTATTTTGAAAACATGTATTTTGTAAACGCGCAAGTCTAAGGCCTAGGCTTGGGCCTTGGCCCGAGCCTCTTCTTGCAAGCGCAGCACACGGCGCTGCACCTTGCCCGTGGTGGTCATGGGCAACTCGGCAATGAACTCAATCTCTTTGGGGTATTCATAAGGCGCCAATTTGCCGCGCACATGCTGTTGCAACTCGGCCACCAACGCGTCGCTGGCAGCAAACCCTGGGGCCAACACCACATAGGCTTTGACCAAGGCACCACGTTCGGCATCGGGTTTGGGCACCACCGCCGCATTGGCCACAGCCACATGTTTCACCAAGCAGTTCTCAATTTCACTCGGGCCAATGCGATACCCCGCTGCTTTGAACACATCGTCGGCGCGGCCTTGGTACCACAGGTAGCCATCGGCATCGCGGGTGGCCAAATCGCCCGTGCGGCACCAGTCACCGGTGAACTTGCCTTCGGTGGCACGGTCGTTTTTCCAGTAGCCCAAAAAGAAAATCGGGTCGGGTTCGCCATGTGCATTGAAGCGGTTTAGCGCCACATCGCCAGGCACACCCACCGGGCATTCGTGGCCGTCTTCGTCAATCACCGCCACCCGGTGGCCAGGATAGCCCTTGCCCATGCTGCCCGGCTTGGCGGGCCAGCCCACGTGGATGCCGTGCTGCGTCACGCCCTGTGCGCGGTCTGTGGCCCATACCATCGCGCAATTGCCGACGATGTAGTTGATTTCAGTTTGGCCGAACATTTCATTCACGGTCACACCGAGTTGCTCTTGGCAATAACCAAACACCGCGTCACCCACGGCTTCACCTGCGCTCATGATGGCTTGCAAGCACAGCTTGAAGTCGCGCCCCGCCTGCGGGTAGGCCTTCATCATTGCCTTGAGCGCAGTGGGGAACAAAAATGTGTGCGTCACACGGTGTTGCTGCATCAGGGTGAAGGCCAGCTCGGGGCTGAAACGCCCGTTCCAAGCCACGATGGGGCGGCCAAAGTACAAAGACGGCAACAAGGCATCCATCAAGCCCCCCGTCCAAGCCCAATCGGCGGGCGACCAAAACACAGCGTCGCTGCCCGTGGGCAAGGCATGAGGTGCCAGCGCGGCCTCACGATGGGTTGGAAAACCAAACCAATTCTGGCTGCACACAAAACCCGTCAAGTTACCGATCAAAGCCTGATGCGGAATCAGCGCGCCCTTGGGTGGGCCGGTGGTGCCACTGGTGTAGATCAACACCGCACCTTCTTCGGCTTGGGTGTGCACCGCCTCAAAGTGGCCTTGCTGCGCAGCCAAGGCGCTGCTGTAGTCCACATCCACATGCAACATGTCGCTGGCATTGGACAAATCAATCCCAATCACCTCACGCAGCGCTGGGCACTGTGCCCGTACGGCCAGCAGGTTGCCGACCGAGGCGTCATCCACGATGGCCACCACGGCCTCGCTGTCTTGCAAGCGGTATTCCAAGGCCTCGGGGCCAAACAGCAAGGACAGCGGTACCGCCACCGCCCCCATTTGCAACACCGCCATGTAAGCCACCGCCGTCTCAAAGCGCTGCGGCAACACAATGGCCACCCGGTCGCCACGCGCCACGCCTAAGCCTTGCAACACATGGCTCAAGGCGTTGGCAGCCTGCTGCAATTGGGCATAGCTGTGGCTGCGTGCGGGCCCGTTGGCGTCATGCGTGATCAGGGCCACACGCTTGGCGGCATCAGCTTGCGCAGCCCAACGGCGGCTGCACACCTCGGCCATGTTGAAGTGCGTGGGCACTGACCAATGGAAGCCTTGCTGCATGGCGTCGTAAAAATCAGGCGCCGCGCGGCGCGTGCTGTCATGTGTTTGACCGTGTGTCATGGGGTGCATCCTTATGATGAAAAGAATGTACCCAATTCAAAAAGCCTCGCGCAGCGAGTTTGTCCCCATCCGTCACCTGCGTTACCACGTGCGCCAATGGGGCACACCCAGCCCCAACGTCCCACCTTTGGTCATGGTGCATGGCTGGATGGATGTGTCGGCCTCCTTCCAATTCGTGATCGATGCCATGACCCAAGACCGCTGGGTGATTGCCCCAGACTGGCGCGGTTTTGGCCTGACTGACACCCCTCACACCGACAACTATTGGTTCCCCGACTATTTGGCCGACCTCGATTTTTTGCTCGACCACTATGTGGGCGATCAACCCATCCACTTGGTGGGCCACAGCATGGGCGGGCACATTGCCACGCTCTACGCGGGCGTGCGCCCCGAGCGCATTGCCAAACTCGTCAACCTTGAAGGTTTTGGCATGGCCGCCACCCGCCCTGCCCAAGCCCCCGGCCGCTACGCCAAGTGGATGGACGAGCTCAAAACCCTGGCCCGTGGCGAGCTGGACCTCAAGTCCTACCCCAGCCTGGAAGGCGTGGCGCAGCGGCTGATGAAAACCAACCCCCGACTGGGCAGCGACAAAGCCCATTGGTTGGCACAGCACTGGGCCCGCGCCAACGAGCAAGGCGAGTGGCGCATCTTGGGCCACGCGGCGCACAAGATCACCAACGCCCAGTTATTCAAGGTCGACGAGGTGGTGGCCATTTACGAACGCATCACGGCCCCCATGCTGTGTGTGGTGGCCAGCACAGACAGCTTGGTGCAATGGTGGAAAGATCAATACACCTTGGCTGAATTCAAGCAACGCATTGCCAGCGTGCCCAACTTGCAACACGCGGTGATTGACGATGCTGGCCACATGTTGCACCATGACCAACCCGATGTGCTGGCCCGTTTGCTGGAAAAATTTCTGTCGACTTAGCGCACACAGAAGTTTGCTGCAAAGGGCCAGTGCAGCTCTGCAAAGTGCTTTCAGGTTAGCCCTATAGGCACTGTGTAAAATTTATTTTTTACACTTTTGTTTTCACATGATCAAACTTCATTGGCAACAAGCGCTGCCCTCTTTAGCGCTTGCAACCGCCCTGCTCACGGCACATCCTCTCGCGCACGCCGCAGAAGTCAGCCCAAACCCTTGTCCAGAATTTTTAAGCAGCCAAGACGCCCCAGAGCCTGACAGCGACAAGCAATGGGACCTGACACTCTCACCCTACGCCTACCACTGGCATGACAACCCCGAGCATCGCCCCGTCTTTTTAGGTGCGATGGACCGCCATGTCGCGGGCGAACGGTTTTGCGGCTTGGCCTTGTTTCGTAACTCGTTTGGCCAACCTTCGGCCTATTTCTATGTGGGGCAACGCTGGGATGCGTTTTTAGGTCAACCCAAATTGTTCGCCAAGATCTCAGCCGGCTTCATTTATGGCTACAAAGGCAAGTACCAAGACAAGATTCCCTTCAACGATTACGGCGTCGCCCCCGTCATCATTCCTTCACTGGGTTACAGCTTTAACCGCCATGACTCGGCCCAAATCATGGTGCTCGGATCGGCCGGGGTCTTGTTCGCCTACGGCCACAGCTTCTGAGGTCGTCTGAACGTGAGAAAATCGCAGGTTTTCCCCCAGACACATAAAGAAGACCCATCATGGAAGCAGAACGCATCAACCTCATTGGCACCACCCTCGCAGACTTGAGCGTTCGCACGGTCGATCTTCGGAGGTATCTTTGACTACGATGCCAAAGCCGAACGCCTGCGCACCGTCAACGCCTCGCTAGAAGACCCCACCATCTGGAACGACCCCAAAAAAGCGCAAGAGCTGGGGCGTGAGAAAAAAGCCCTCGACGGCGTGGTGGTGACCCTTGGCCGCCTCACCCAAGAACTGGCCGACAACACCGAGTTGTTCGAGATGAGCAAAGCCGACAACGACGAAGACGGTCTGATGACTATCGAAGCCGACACCCAAGGCTTGGTCAAAACCATCGAAGAGCTTGAATTCCGCCGCATGTTCAGCAACGAGGCGGATCCGCTCAATTGCTTCCTCGACATCCAAGCTGGTGCCGGTGGCACCGAGGCCTGCGACTGGGCCAGCATGCTGCTGCGCCAGTACCTCAAGTACGCCGAACGCAAAGGCTTCAAAACCACGGTGGAAGACGAATCGCCCGGCGACGTGGCCGGCATCAAGGGCGCCACCATCAAGATCGAAGGCGAATACGCCTTTGGTTTGTTGCGCACCGAAACCGGTGTGCACCGCTTGGTGCGTAAGTCGCCGTTTGACAGCTCGGGCGGGCGCCACACCTCGTTTGCGTCCGTCTTTGTGTACCCCGAGATTGATGACTCGATCGAGATCGACATCAACCCCGCCGACGTGCGCACCGACACCTACCGTGCCTCGGGCGCGGGTGGTCAGCACATCAACAAAACCGACTCGGCGGTTCGATTGACCCACATCCCCACCGGCATCGTGGTGCAGTGCCAAGACGGTCGCAGCCAACACAGCAACCGTGATGTGGCCTGGAAACGGCTGCGTTCACGCTTGTACGACTTCGAAATGCGCAAGCGGATGGAAGAGCAACAAAAGCTCGAAGACACCAAGACCGATGTGGGCTGGGGCCATCAAATTCGCAGCTATGTGCTGGACAACAGCCGCATCAAAGACTTGCGCACCAACGTTGAAATTTCGGCCACACAAAAAGTGTTGGATGGCGACCTCGATGCCTTCATCGAAGCGTCACTCAAACAAGGGATTTAAGGAACACCATGTACCGTGAAGGCACAGCCCAACTGATTCAACGCGCCGACTACACAGCGCCTGCGTTTTGGATCGACACCGTCGACCTGACGTTTGACCTCGACCCCGCCAAGACCCGCGTGCTCAACAAAATGCGCGTGCGCCGCAACCCCGACGTGGCGGCACAGCCCCTGCGCTTGGACGGCGACGAGCTCAACTTGGCCCGCGTCTTGGTCAACGGCCAAGGCACCTCGTTCAAGATGGACGGCAGCCAGTTGGTGCTGGAAAATCTGCCCGAAGGCACTGATGCCTTTGAGCTGGAAATTTTCACCACGTGTAACCCGGCCAAGAACACCAAGCTCATGGGCTTGTACGTCAGCAACGACTCGTTCTTCACGCAATGCGAGGCCGAGGGCTTTCGCCGCATCACCTATTTCCTGGATCGCCCAGACGTGATGTCGCTCTACAGCGTCACGCTGCGGGCCGACAAAAAGGCCTTCCCCGTGTTGCTGAGCAACGGCAACCTGGTGGAAGAAGGTACGTTGGAAGATGGCCGTCACTTTGCCAAATGGGTCGATCCCCACAAAAAACCCTGCTACCTGTTTGCCTTGGTGGCCGGCCAGTTTGTGTGCCGCGAACAGCGCGTCAAAACCCGCTCAGGCCAAGACCACTTGCTGCAAGTGTTTGTGCGTTCTGGCGATTTGGACAAAACCGAACACGCCATGAACTCACTCATGGCCAGCATCCAGTGGGACGAGCAGCGCTTTGGTTTGAGCCTCGACTTGGAGCGCTTCATGATCGTTGCCACCAGCGACTTCAACATGGGCGCCATGGAGAACAAGGGTCTGAACATCTTCAACACCAAGTTTGTGCTGGCCAACTCCGCCACCGCCACCGACACCGATTACGCCAACATTGAGAGCGTGGTGGGCCACGAGTATTTCCACAACTGGACCGGCAACCGCATCACCTGCCGCGACTGGTTCCAGCTCTCGCTCAAAGAAGGTCTGACGGTTTTCCGCGACCAAGAGTTCAGCCAAGATTTGGCCGCCCAAGCGCTGATGCAACACGCGGCAGACCCCGCGCAAGGCCATGCTGCTGCGGCCTCGGCCAAAGCCGTCAAACGCATCGAAGACGTGCGTTTGCTGCGCACCGCACAGTTCACCGAAGACGCAGGCCCCATGGCTCACCCTGTGCGGCCTGACAGCTATGTGGAAATTAACAACTTCTACACCGTCACGATTTACGAAAAGGGGTCGGAAGTCGTGCGCATGATGCAAACGCTGTGCGC
>CANGIQ010000011.1 GCA_947453965.1 Comamonadaceae bacterium | reverse complement strand
GTGGAATTGGTGATGGCATTGGAAGACGAGTTTGGTATTGAAATCCCAGACGAAGATGCCGAGAAAATCAACACCGTGCAAAACGCGATTGACTACGCGTTGGCCCACAAAAAAGCCTAACTACTAGGAACACCTCATGAGCCGTCGTCGCGTCGTCGTGACCGGCCTGGGTTGTATCAGCCCCGTGGGTAACACGGTGGCTGACGCTTGGGCCAATCTTTTAGCTGGTAAGTCTGGCATTGCGAACATCACCCGTTTTGATGCGTCCGCAATCAATTGCCACTTCGCTGGTGAAGTCAAAGATTTAGACCTTGACCAATACATCGCGCCCAAAGAAGCGCGTGCCATGGACAAGTTCATTCATTACGGCATTGCTGCGGCGGTGCAAGCGGTTCAAGACTCAGGTCTCGCCACAGGCGAAGCCCTGAGCGAAGAAGAAGCGACGCGCATTGGCGTCGTGATCGGCTCTGGCATTGGCGGCTTGCCGCTGATTGAAGACATGCACAGCGAATACCTGAACAAAGGTGCGCGTCGCATTTCCCCATTCTTCGTGCCAGCGTCCATCATCAACATGATTTCTGGTCACGTGTCCATGCGTTACGGCTTCAAGGGCCCTAACTTGGCCGTGGTCACAGCCTGCACCACAGGCTTGCACAGCATCGGCGAAGCCGGTCGTCACATTGAGTACGGCGATGCCGACGTGATGATTGCGGGTGGTTCTGAGTGCTGCATGTCGCCTTTGGGTGTGGGTGGCTTTGCGGCCATGCGTGCCTTGTCGACCCGCAACGACGATCCCACCACGGCTTCACGACCCTGGGACAAAGACCGTGACGGTTTTGTGCTGGGCGAAGGCTCTGGCGTATTGGTGCTCGAAGAATACGAACACGCCAAAAAACGCGGCGCCAAAATTTACGCCGAGCTCGGCGGTTACGGCCTGAGTGCCGATGCCGGCCATATGACAGCCCCCAACATGGACGGCCCACGCCGCGCCATGCTCAGCGCCTTGCGTAATGCAGGCCTCAACGCTGACCAAGTGGATTACTTGAACGCGCACGGCACATCGACACCCTTGGGTGATGTGAACGAAACCAACGCGATCAAAGCAGCGTTGGGCGATCACGCCAAAAAGACGGTCGTCAACTCGACCAAGTCCATGACTGGCCATTTGTTGGGCGGTGCCGGCGGTATTGAGAGTGTGTTCACGGCGCTGGCTGTGTACCACCAAAAGAGCCCTCCCACCATCAACATCTTCAACCAAGACCCCGAGTGTGACTTGGACTACTGTGCCAACACCGCACGCGACATGAAGATCGACGTGGCGCTCAAAAACAACTTCGGATTTGGCGGCACCAACGGCGCTTTGGTTTTCAAACGCGTTTAAGGTTTCCCCATGCATAACGCCCCATCGGTTGCTTATCCGGTGGGGCGTTGTGCTTTTCAGCGGCAGCTTTACGCCTTCTTCACCTGTGTGGCGTCAGCGGTATGGTTTGCTTGGGCGTTGTCACAAGGTATGAGTGCTGAGCTGTGGTTTGGCGCATGCAGTTTGGTGGCGGCGGTTGTTGGCGGCTGGCGCGCATTGCGTCTGAATGACATGACCTTGATTTGGGATGGCCAAGCTTGGTGCTTGCACCAGGCGTCGAATCCTTTGGTGGATCAATGGGGCGCTGTCCATGTGTGTTGGGATGTTCAAAAAGCCTTGCTTTTGAAATGGCAGCCCTCATCTGACAAACTGGGTATTGCAAGACAGTGGTTGTGGTTGGGGCATGACACCTCACCCGCGCATTGGCAAGAGGTGCGTCGCGCGGTTTACGCGCGTGCCCGCAGACAGTGAAAGAATTATTTATGACCTTCAAGATGACGTTCAAACAAACAATCTCTCTGAGTCTTTTGTGTGGCAGTTTGCTGGTAGGTGGGCTGGCGGCTGTGGTGCCCATGCCCGCTGCCGCGCAGGTCAGGGCCTTGCCAGACTTCACCGACTTGGTGGAGCAGGTCGGCCCCTCGGTGGTGAACATTCGAACGTTGGAAAAAACTTCTGCCCGCGAAGTGCAGAACAACCCCGCCGATGAAGAAATGCAAGAGTTCTTTCGTCGCTTCTTTGGTGTGCCCATGCCCAGCCCCAATGGGCCGCGTCAACAACGTCCCAATCGTCCGCAGCAACCCGAGGAAGAGCAACCCCGTGGCGTTGGTTCCGGATTTATTTTGTCGTCTGATGGCTTTGTCATGACCAACGCCCATGTGGTGGAAGGTGCAGACCAAGTGGTCGTGACCTTGCCTGACAAGCGCGAATTCAAAGCCCGCATTGTGGGTTCCGACAAACGCAGCGACGTGGCTGTAGTCAAGATTGAGGCCACAGGCTTGCCAGCCGTGAAAATTGGCGATGTGAACCGTCTCAAAGTTGGCGAGTGGGTGATGGCCATTGGTTCACCTTTTGGTCTCGATAACTCGGTCACCGCCGGCATTGTGAGTGCCAAGCAGCGCGACACCGGCGACTACCTGCCTTTCATCCAGACCGACGTGGCGATCAACCCAGGGAACTCCGGTGGTCCGCTGATCAATATGCGCGGTGAGGTGGTGGGCATCAACAGCCAAATCTATTCGCGCTCGGGTGGTTTCATGGGCATCTCGTTCTCGATCCCGATTGACGAGGCCATGCGCGTGAGTGAGCAACTGCGTGCCACGGGTAAAGTTCAGCGCGGTCGCCTGGGTGTTCAAATTGATCAAGTCAGCAAAGACGTGGCTGAATCTCTGGGTTTGAGCAAAGCCCAAGGCGCTTTGGTGCGCGGTGTGGAGCAGGGTTCGCCCGCAGAGAAGGCGGGCTTAGAGCCCGGCGACATCATCTTGAAGTTTGATGGCAAGACCATCGACAAATCCTCTGATTTGCCGCGCTTGGTGGGTAACACCAAGCCCGGCACACGCAGCGCGATTCAGGTCTGGCGACGTGGCGGCTTGCGTGACATGCAAATCACTGTCGGCGAATTCGAAGCGGACAAACCTGTGAAGAAGGCGGCTGCGCCTGCGGAAAAACCACAAGCCTCCGCTGTGAGCAAGGTGTTGGGCTTGATGGTGAGCGAGCTCACCGACGCCCAGAAAAAAGAACTGAAATTGCGCGGCGGTGTGCGCGTGGATGCGGCGGCAGAGGCGGGCGCCCGTGCCGGTATTCAAGAAGGCGATGTGATTTTGGCCCTCGCCAACACCGAAACCCCCACGGTGCAGGTGTTGGAAACCTTGGTTTCCAAGCTCGATCGCAGCAAACCCGTCAGCCTCTTGATTCGACGTGGCGAATGGGCGCAGTACACCGTCATTCGTCCCAACCGCTAAATCCCCAAACCACAGTCGGGATTGGGGCTGTTTTCCGGAATCGAGGTCCCGGAAAAAATATTTTTAGAAATTTTTGAAAACCCTTGTTATGTTGGCGCTTGCTAACTTAAAAGGGATTTCAAGCTTATTTTGTATAGAATTGAGGGGCTGAATGCGCTTTTGCGATATATCGCGCGTGCCAAACTCCACGATATGGGATCGGTAGACAGACTCCACAGGTGGTCCACAGATCACCCACAAGTTGTCCCCTTAACCCCTTTGGTGAAATGTTGATAAGTTGTGGATAAATTCGTGTTGCTAGCCCGCAACGAGTGCTCAGTGGCCATCAGGTCGCTGTGCGTTTCGGGGTTTTTGCCTACAATGAAGTCCCAACTATCGCAGTTGCCATTGCTTGTTGGTTCTGGGCGCGTCAGCATTTGACGCGCCCTTTTTTCATGCGCGCATCCCTTTGAATTCAATCACTTAAGTGCTCCCGTTGATGAACCACATCAGAAACTTTTCAATCATCGCCCACATTGATCATGGCAAATCCACGCTGGCAGACCGACTGATTCAGCGTTGTGGAGGACTTGAAGAACGCGACATGCAAGCGCAGGTTCTTGACTCGATGGATATTGAGAAAGAGCGTGGGATAACCATCAAGGCGCAGACCGCTGCGCTGCAATACAAAGCCAAAGATGGTCAGGTCTACAACCTGAATTTGATCGACACACCGGGCCATGTGGACTTCTCGTACGAAGTCTCGCGTTCGCTGTCTGCGTGTGAAGGTGCCTTACTGGTTGTTGACGCCAGCCAAGGTGTCGAAGCACAAACCGTGGCCAACTGCTACACCGCACTCGACCTCGGTGTGGAAGTGGTGCCTGTGCTCAACAAAATGGATTTGCCTAACGCCGATCCAGACAATGCCAAAGCCGAAATCGAAGACGTGATCGGCATTGATGCCACCGACGCCATTCCTTGCTCAGCCAAAACAGGCATGGGCATCGACGAAATTTTAGAAGCGGTGGTGGCCCAGGTGCCGCCCCCCAAAGGCAATCCCAACGCGCCGTTGCGCGCCATGATCATCGACAGCTGGTTTGACAGCTATGTGGGCGTGGTGATGCTGGTGCGTGTGGTCGATGGCCGTTTGGGCAAAGGCGAGCGCTTCAAGATGATGGCCACCAACGCCATCTACAACGCTGACAACTTAGGCGTGTTCACACCCGCCAACGAGCCACGCAATTCCCTCGAAGCAGGCCAAGTGGGCTACATCATTGCCGGCATCAAAGAATTGCAAGCCGCCAAAGTGGGCGACACCATCACGCTGGAAAAGAAGCTGCCCAACAATTTAGGCCCAGCAGAAGAAGCCTTGCCGGGTTTCAAAGAAATTCAGCCTCAGGTGTTTGCGGGTCTGTATCCCACGGAGGCGAATCAATACGATGGCCTGCGCGATGCACTGGAAAAACTCAAGCTCAACGATGCTTCCTTGCATTACGAGCCCGAAGTCTCACAAGCCTTGGGCTTTGGCTTTCGCTGCGGCTTCTTGGGCCTGTTGCACATGGAGATCGTGCAAGAGCGTTTGGAGCGCGAGTTCGACCAAGACCTGATCACCACCGCGCCCAGCGTGGTTTATGAAGTGGTCAAGCCCGATGGCGAAGTGATGATGGTGGAAAACCCCGCCAAGATGCCCGATCAAGGGAAGATGCAAGAAATCCGCGAACCCATCGTCACCGTGCATCTGTACATGCCGCAAGACTATGTGGGCGCGGTGATGACCTTGGCGAATCAAAAACGCGGTGTTCAATTGAACATGGCGTATCACGGCCGCCAAGTCATGCTCACCTACGACATGCCGCTGGGCGAAATCGTGCTCGACTTCTTTGACAAGCTCAAATCGGTCTCACGCGGCTACGCCTCCATGGACTACGAGTTCAAAGAGTTTCGCCCGTCAGACGTGGTCAAAGTCGACATCTTGCTCAACGGTGAGAAGGTCGATGCCTTGTCTATCATCGTGCACCGCACCCAAGCTCAGTACCGTGGTCGAGCCGTGGTGGCGAAGATGCGCGAAATCATCAGCCGTCAAATGTTTGATGTGGCGATTCAAGCCGCCATTGGCGCCAACATCATCGCGCGTGAAACCATCAAAGCCTTGCGCAAGAACGTGCTGGCAAAATGCTACGGCGGCGACATCAGCCGCAAACGTAAGCTCCTTGAGAAACAAAAAGCAGGTAAGAAACGCATGAAACAAATCGGTTCGGTCGAAGTGCCGCAGGAGGCCTTCTTGGCCATTCTGCAAGTGGAGGATTGATGCCTACCTTGACCGCATTCGTCTTAGCTGCATTTGTGGCCTATGCCGGGTCTTGGTACCTGGGCATGATTGAAGGCAACTTCGCCTTGCTGATGTTTTTGGCCACCGTGGTCACCGGCATTTACTGGCTGGCTGAGCGGTTTTACTTTTTGCCACAGCGCCAAGCGGCCGCTGAAAAATTAGAACAAGAAGCCGCCAAACGCCGCGACGAATTGACCAAGTTGGGCATTGCCCAAAACGACGTCAATGTGAGCGAAGCCAAAGAGCGCCTGATCATGCAGCCTTGGTGGCTGGATTGGACTGCGGGCCTGTTCCCCGTGATCGCCATCGTGTTTGTGCTGCGTTCGTTTTTGTTCGAGCCCTTCAAAATTCCATCCGGCTCCATGATTCCCACCCTCTGGGTCGGTGATCTGATCTTGGTCAACAAGTTCCACTACGGCGTGCGCTTGCCCGTCATCAACCTCAAAATCACCGATGGCAACCCCGTCCAGCGCGGCGATGTGATGGTGTTTCGTTACCCCCCCAAGCCCAGCTTGGACTACATCAAACGTGTGGTCGGTGTGCCGGGTGACGAAGTGGCGTACCTGAACAAACAACTCACCATCAACGGTCAAGCTGTGTCCAAAACCGCGTTGCCCGATTTCTTTGAAGAAGACAGCCTGCGTTACATCAAGCAGTTTGAAGAAAACATCCCATTGGGTATGAAGCCCAGCGAGATGAAGGGTGTTCGCACCCATCGTTTGCTCAACGACACCGATCGTCCTGCCTTTGTGCCAGGGGCCGATGACTTTGTGTTCAAAGAGAACTGCCGCTACACCGTTGAAGGTGTGACCTGCAAAGTGCCCGAAGGCCACTACTTCATGATGGGTGATAACCGCGACAACTCGCTCGACTCCCGCTACTGGGGCTTTGTGCCAGAGAAAAACATTGTCGGCAAAGCCTTCTTTGTGTGGATGAACTTTGGCAATATCCAGCGCATTGGCGCTTTTGAATGACCGCACGCGACCGCATGGCCAAACCCTCGTTGACGCAACAACAAATCCTTGAAACCCTGCAGCAGCGCCTGCAGTACACGTTTCAAAACCCGGCGCTGCTCGCGCAGGCCCTGACGCACCGCAGCTTCAGCTCTGACCACAACGAGCGTTTGGAATTTTTGGGCGATTCGGTGCTCAACCTGGCCATTGCCAATTTGCTGTACCAGCGCCTGAACACCTTGCCTGAGGGTGACCTCTCGCGTGTGCGCGCCAACTTGGTCAAACAAGACACCTTGCACCATTTGGCGGTTGAGCTGGGCTTGTCGGGCGTGTTGCGCTTGGGCGAGGGCGAGATGCGCTCAGGCGGCCAAAAGCGCCCCTCGATCTTGGCTGATGCCCTAGAGGCCGTGCTTGGCGCGGTCTATCTGGATGCAGGCTACCAAGTCGCAGACGCTTTGGTGCAGCGCATTTTCTCGGCGGTTGAAATTAACCCCGACATGCAAGCCGTGGGCAAAGACCCTAAAACCGAATTGCAAGAATGGCTGCAAGCGCGCAAACTCCAACTGCCGATTTACCGTGTGGTCGGCACCTTGGGGGCGGCACACCGCCAAACCTTTGATGTGGAATGTGAAGTTCCAGAACTGGCCCGCTGCGAGCGTGGCATCGGCGCGTCGCGCCGCGCAGGAGAGCAGGCCGCCGCAGCAGCCATGCTCCAAGTTTTAAAGGAGTCGGCATGACTTCCACCTCACCCAACGACGCCCAAAGCCTGCAAGACATTGACGCCATGTTGGCGGCCAGCAAAGGCAACCGCGTCGTCGCCAGCCAAGCCGTGGTGGCCCCCGCTGATCAACGCTGCGGCCTGATTGCCATCGTGGGCAAGCCCAACGTGGGCAAGTCCACCTTGCTCAATGCCTTGGTCGGGCAAAAAATCAGTATCACCTCGCGTAAAGCACAAACCACACGCCATCGCATCACGGGCATGCACACCCAAGGCGCGGCGCAGTATGTGTTTGTGGACACACCGGGTTTTCAAACCATCCATGGCAACGCGCTGAATAAATCGCTCAACAAAGCCGTCCAAGGCGCGGTGGGCGATGTGGATGTGGTGTTCTTGGTGGTCGAGGCAGGCAGCTTCACCTCCGCCGACGACAAAGTGTTGTCGCTCTTGGCCCCTGGCATTCCCACCATCTTGGTGGCGAACAAACTCGACTCGATGAAAAACCGCACCGAGATCATGCAGTGGCTGCAGTCCATGCAAGAGCGCCACCCCTTTGCCGAAATCGTGCCCATGTCGGCCAAGAACGACAAAGACGTGCAACGCCTCTTGGGCATTGCCGAAAAATACCTGCCCCAACAAGCGTGGATGTATGCGGCCGACGAGTTGACCGACCGCAGTGAAAAATTCATGGCCGCCGAAATGGTGCGTGAAAAACTGTTCCGTTTGACGGGCGATGAATTGCCCTACACCTCGACCGTCGTCATCGACAAATTCGAAGAAGAGGCGGGCAAGTCCAAAGGCGTCAAACGCATGGTGCGCATTGCCGCCACCATCGTGGTCGAACGCGATGGCCACAAAGCCATGGTCATTGGCGACAAAGGCGAACGCTTGAAGCGCATGGGCATGGAAGCTCGCACCGAGTTGGAAAAACTCTTTGACGCCAAAGTGTTCTTGGAGCTGTGGGTCAAAGTGCGCTCGGGTTGGGCCGACGACGCAGCGCGGGTGCGTAGCTTTGGCTACGAGTAAGTCCAGCACGTTCACGATGTCGCGGGGCATTCCCCGCATCCAGGACGAGCCTGCGTTCGTGGTGCACCGCTACGACTGGAGCGAATCCAGCCTGATTTTGGAAACCTTCACCCGCCACTTTGGCCGGGTGGCCTTGGTTGCCAAGGGTGCTAAAAAACCCAGCTCTAACTTTCGCCCGGTGCTGCTACCTTTGCAGCCGCTGTACGTCAGCTATTCGGGCGATGCCGAGATTCGCACCTTGAAAGGCGCTGAATGGGTGGGTGGTCACATCATGCCCACCGGCGAGGCCTTGCTGTCGGGCTATTACATCAACGAGTTGCTGCTGCGCTTGCTGGCACGCGACGACCCGCATCCTTCTCTGTTTGACCTCTACCGCCAAGTGGTGCAGGTGTTGGCCTCGGGTCACGAGGGCACCATCGCTCCCGCGCTGCGTGCGTTTGAACTGCTGCTGTTGCGCGACATTGGCTTCTTGCCCGAACTCAACGTCCAGACCCTCACGCTGGCAACGCTGGAGCCTGAAGCCTTGTATGTGCTGGTGGCCGAAGGTGGCCTGCGAGCCCACAACGCGCAAGACCGCGCAGGGCTTGCTGGCAGCGTGTGGTTACAACTGCATGCCAGCCTCGCCACAGAGGCGCCATTCACCGCCACGCTGCGGCTGTGTGCCGAGATGCCGCCCGAGCAACGCAATGCCTTGCAAGGCCAGCTGCGCGCCTTGCTGCACTACCATTGTGGGGTCCAGACGCTGCGCACACGGCAGATGATGATTGACCTGCAATCGCTTTGATGAACCCCCTTCACTCCATGTCTCACGCTCCCACCTCCACCGCGCTGTCGGTCAACCTCAACAAAGTGGCCTTGGTGCGCAACACGCGCCATTTGGGCATTCCCAGCGTCACCCGTGCCGCCACCTTGTGCTTAGAGGCGGGTGCGGCGGGCATCACGGTACACCCACGTCCCGACGCAAGGCACATCCGCACACAAGATGTGTACGACTTGGCCGCCTTGCTCAAGGCCTGGCCTGACCGCGAGTTCAACATCGAAGGCAATCCATTTCACAACCTGATGGACTTTGTGCGCGAGGTGCGTCCGCACCAAGTGACTTTTGTGCCCGACAGCGAAGGTCAGTTCACCAGCGACCACGGTTGGACTTTCCCGCAAGACGCCGAGCGCTTGAAGCCCCTGATCGCCGAAGCCAAAGCCTTGGGCGTGCGCGTGAGCTTGTTCATGGACCCCGTGCCCGAGGCGATGGCCGCGGCCAAAGCGGTGGGTGCTGACCGCGTCGAGCTCTACACCGAAACCTATGCCTCGGCCTATGGCACGGCCCACCAAGCCGAGGTGCTGGCCGCGTTCAAAGCCACCGCCGAAGCCGCTTTGGCGGTGGGGCTGGGCATCAATGCGGGCCACGACTTGAACCGTGACAACCTGCACACCTTCCTCACCACCGTGCCTGGCGTGCAAGAAGTGTCCATCGGCCACGCCCTGATTGCCGATGCGCTGGAGCTGGGCTACACCGACACCGTGCGCGCTTACCGCGCTTGCATGCCCACATGATTTACGGCATCGGCACCGACATTTGTGACATTCGGCGCATCCGTGCGTCGCTGGAAAAGCACGGCGAGCGCTTTGCACAAAAGGTGTTGAGCGACAACGAAATGAACACCTACCGCGCCCGCAGCGAGCGCTGGCCCGAGCGTGGTGTGCGTTTTGTGGCCACCCGTTTTTCGGCCAAAGAAGCCTTCAGCAAAGCCATTGGGATGGGCATGCGCATGCCCATGACCTGGCGCTTGTGTGAAGTGGCCAAATTGCCCAGCGGTCAACCTACGATCGTCTTGCATGGCGTGCTCAAAGCATGGTTTGAAGCCCAAGGCCTCACCGCGCACGTCAGCGTCAGCGATGAGTCCGATTACGCGACCAGTTATGTGATTGTCGAAAAGAACAACTAAGTTATGTCTCACCACGCCCCCCTCATTCTTGACATTGCGGGAACCGCGCTCTCGGTAGCGGACCGCAAGCGCTTGCAGCATCCGCTCACCGGCGGTGTGATTTTGTTTGGTCGCAACTGGGTCAACCGCCAGCAACTCACCCAGCTGTGTGCCGACATCAAGGCCGTGCGCCAAGATTTGCTGATTTGCGTGGACCACGAAGGCGGGCGCGTGCAACGCTTTCGCACCGATGGCTTCACCCACATCCCGCCCATGCGCGCCTTGGGTGAGTTGTGGATGAAAGACAGCCACAGTGTGAGCGGTGAATTCAAAACCGGCAGCGGCGCCATGGCCGCCATGGATGCCGCCACGGCCAGCGGTTATGTGCTGGCCAGCGAACTGCGCGCCTGTGGGGTGGACTTCAGCTTCACCCCGGTGCTCGACCTCGACCATGGTGAGAGTGGTGTGATTGGCGACCGTTCTTTCCACCGCGATCCACGGGTGGTCAGTGCCTTGGCCAAGAGCGTGATGCACGGCTTGTTGCTGGCCGGCATGGCCAACTGCGGCAAACACTTTCCAGGCCATGGCTTTGTCACAGCCGATTCGCATGTGGATATTCCCGTGGACAAGCGCAGTCTCAAAGCCATTTTGAACGACTGTGCCTTGCCCTACCCCTGGCTGAGCACCACACTCACCAGCGTGATGCCTGCGCATGTGATTTATCCCAAGGTCGATGCCTTGCCCGCCGGTTTTTCACCGCGTTGGTTGCAAGATATTTTGCGCGGCCAGCTGCATTTCAACGGCGCCATCTTCAGTGACGATTTGTCGATGGAAGGCGCGCGCCGCATCGAAGGTCGTGCTGTGAGTTTTGCCGAGGCGGGTGTTGCGGCTCTCAATGCCGGTTGCGACCTGGTTCTGTTGTGTAATCAAAGCTTGGGCGATGGCCATGCGGTCGACGAGATGCTGGCTGGTTTGACCGAACAGTTGATCAAAAACCAGTGGTCTGCCAGCGAGGCAAGCGAACAACGTCGCCGCGCGCTGTTGCCCCAAACCTCGTCGCTCGCTTGGGATGCGTTGATGACTCACCCCGCCTATGTGCGGGCCTTGGACTTGTTGCCTTGAACCGCACCCAAGTTCGCCTCTCTTTTTGAAAGCTCAGATGGCGACGAAAAATGGAAAAAACGAAGTCAGCGACAGTGGGTTGCGCTTCACCAGCCGTGAAAACGGCTCGCCCTTCATGGGCATGGGCAAAGTGGGTGAGACCATGTCTTGTATGAAGTGTGGACTTCACAAGCCTCGCCGCTTGGGCAGCCAGCGCCGTTTTGCAGGCGCATTGGCTTTTTTCTGTTTTGATTGCAAACCACCTGTTGAGAAAAAATAAAAATGGCTACCCCCAATTACAACTACGAAAAACGCCAACGCGAGTTAGCCAAGAAAAAGAAAAAAGAGGAAAAACTCAAAGAACGCGAAGCGCGTAAAAACTCACCCGAAGGCGAGTTTGGTCAAAACCCAGAGATGGGTCCTGACCACACCCAAAACCCTGACGGTGTGCTGCCCTCTGACAACCCAGACCAGGTCTGATACCCGTTTCATCATTTGTTTTTAAAAAGGAGTTCCGCCATGTTTCCTTCCCGTCGTCACCTTGCTGTTCTGGCTTTGGCTTTGAGCTGCGGCTTGGCTGCCGCCCAAAGCGTCAAGCCCATCAAACTGTTGGTCGGTTTTCCACCTGGCGGCGGCACCGATGCCGTGGCCCGCGCCTTGGCCGACAAGCTCAAAGACGAGCTCGGCACGCCTGTGGTGGTGGAGAACAAACCTGGCGCCGGTGGTCAATTGGCAGCCCAAGCCTTGAAGGCCTCGCCTGCTGATGGCACGGTGCTGTTTCTCTCGCACGACCACACCATTTCTATCTTGCCCTTGGCGGTCAAAAACCCAGGCTATGACTCGGCCACCGACTTTGTGCCTGTGGCGGGTTTTGCCACCTTCGTCAACGCCTTGGCAGTCTCTGGCGGCACACCGGCCAAAACGTTTGCCGAATATGTGGCTTGGGTGAAAGCCCAAGGCGCCGGCAAAGGCGCAGTGGGCATTCCAGCCCCGGCTTCCACGCCGGAATTTTTGGTCAAAGTGGTGGGCGAGAAATTCAAACTCGACTTGGTGGCTGCGCCTTACCGTGGCAGCGCGCCCATGATGGCTGACATGCTGGGCAACCAAATTGCCGCCGGTGTGGGTTCGGTGCCTGATTTCATTGAAAACCACAAAGCCGGCAAAGTCCGGGTGGTGGCCGTGCTGGGCGGCAAGCGTCAAGCCGCGTTGCCTGACGTGCCGACCTTCACTGAACTCGGTTTGGGCGGTTTGGAAGACACGCCTTATTACGGCATCTTCGCGCCCGCTGGCACACCCAAAGCCACCATCGACCAGTTTGGCCAAGCCTTGAACAAAGTGTTGGCCATGCCCGATGTGCATGAGCACCTCACCAAAATGGGCTTGACCGTCGGCTACATGAACGCACAGCAACTGGCCCAACGCGAGCGCGCCTACACCCAGGTGTGGACCAAGATGATCAAGGCCAGCGGCTTTCAGCCCCAATAAACCATGGCAATTCCTTGGCTCTCGGCGTTGAAAGTCATTCCCTGGGGGGACGTGATCGCGCATGCGCCCACGGTGCTGGAAAAAGCGCGTGACTTGATGGAGCGTAAAACAGCGCCTCAACCCATGGCCACGCCCAACGACACCTCGTCAGAGGACATTCCCAGCTTGGGCGAGCTGAAAAATCGTCTGATGACGGCGCATCAGCAACTCGACCAACTGCAGCAACGCCACACGCAGCTGGCCCAAACCGTGGCTGAGTTGGCCGAACAAAACGCAGCCTTGGTGGCGGCGGTGAGCACCTTGCGCCGAAACCTTCGCCTGACGGCGCTGGCTTTGGTGCTGGCCTTTGTGGGTTTGGCGGCCTTGGCGTACAGCCGATTTTTCTAGGCCTGGGTAGCGCCTTGACAGGCACCAACAAAAACGCCTCCCTAGGGAGGCGTTTTGCTTGTGTGTCCGGTGTTTACGCTTCGCGGCGCAACGCGGGGAACAAAATGACGTCGCGGATGCTGGGGCTGTCGGTCAGCAACATCATCAAGCGGTCAATGCCAATGCCGCAGCCGCCCGTGGGGGGCATACCGTATTCGAGGGCGCGCACAAAGTCGTGGTCGTAGAACATGGCTTCGTCGTCACCGCTGTCTTTGGCTTCGACTTGGGCATGAAAGCGTGCCGCTTGGTCTTCGGCATCGTTCAACTCGCTGAAGCCATTGCCGAACTCGCGGCCGGTGATGTAGAGCTCAAAGCGCTCGGTCACATCGGGCTTGCTGTCGCTGGCACGGGCCAAAGGTGAAATCTCGACGGGGTGCTCGCAGATGAAAGTGGGCTGCCACAGCTTTTCTTCCACGGTCTCTTCAAAGTACATGACTTGCAGGCTGGCCAAGCTGCGTGTGCTGAGTTTGTCTTTTTCTTCTTTGAAACCGAGTTTTTGCAAAGCGTTGATTAACCATTCGCTGTTGTCCACCCGGACCCCTGGGCCGGTTTCACATGCTTCGCCCGCTTCGGTGTGTTTGAGGATGGCTTCACGGATGGTCAAGCGCTCAAACGGTTGGCTCAGGTCCACCGGCTTGCCGCCGTAGGTGAGCAGTGTGGTGCCAGCGGCCTTCATGGCGGCGTCGCGCACCAGCTCTTCAGTGAAGTGCATCAGGTCTTGGTAGTTCCAATACGCGGCATAGAACTCCATCATGGTGAACTCGGGGTTGTGACGCACCGAGATACCTTCGTTGCGGAAGTTGCGGTTGATCTCGAACACACGCTCAAAGCCACCCACGATCAGGCGCTTCAAGTACAGCTCAGGCGCGATGCGCAAGAACATTTCTTGGTCCAGCGCGTTGTGGTGCGTGGTGAAGGGCTTGGCATTGGCACCGCCGGGGATGGGGTGCAGCATGGGCGTTTCAACTTCGAGGAAGTTGTGTTGCACCATGAACTCGCGAATGCCGCTGACTGCTTTGCTGCGCGCCATGAAGCGCTTGCGGGCGGTTTCGTCCGTCATCAAGTCCACATAGCGTTGGCGGTATTTGATTTCTTGATCTGCCACGCCGTGGAATTTGTCGGGCATGGGGCGCAGGCTCTTGGTGAGCATGCGGATGCTGGTGGCATGGATGGACAACTCGCCGGTGCGGGTTTTGAACAACTTGCCTTCGCATGCGACGATGTCGCCCAGGTCCCAGTGTTTGAAATCGGCGTACAGGTCTTCGCTCACGTCATCGCGTGTCACGTAAATCTGGATGCGGCCGGTGCTGTCTTGCAGCGTGGCAAAGCTGGCTTTGCCCATCACACGCTTGAGCATCATGCGGCCGGCCACTTTGGCGAACTGGCCTTCTTCGGTCAACACCTCGGCAGTCTTGTCGCCATGCAGCTCGTGCAGGTTGGTGGCATGGTGAGCAGGCTTGAAATCATTGGGGAAGGCCACGCCTTGGCCCTGGGCCTGACGCTCGCGCATGACCTTGAGCTTCTCGCGGCGCTCGGCAATCAATTGGTTTTCGTCGACGGGAGCGGCTTCTGGCGTGGCGGGGGTGTTGTTGTGAGACATCTAAAGAGACTGAAGTAGAGAGGCTGCAAGAGGCTGCACCAGGCAGCGAATACGACATTTTAAGAGGAAGGGTCTGGCCCTTTCTCGGGCGCTAAGAAAGCAAGGAGGTCAAGGCATCGGCGATCAGCTTGAGCGACACCAGCAGCAAGCCTGCCTGGATGATGCGAAAGAACCAAACATCGGTCATTTTGCGCGTCAGGTAGGCGCCCATCACGGTGCCGATCAGGGCGGCAGGAATCAATACAGCGGCACTCAGCAAGTCGTCGGTGCTGTAGGGGCGCAATTGTTGGTAGGGCCAAATCTTGGCGGCATTGATGACAGCAAAGACGATGGTCGACGTGCCTGCAAATTGCGTTTTGGGCAGTCGTTGCGGCAGCACATAGACCTGAAAAGGAGGCGCCCCGGCGTGGGAAATAAAGCTGGTGAATCCAGCCAACGTCCCCCAGAACACGCCCTTGGGCACATTCGCTGCCTGGGTAGGGCTGTGGGTGTTCTTGCGCAACCAGCTGTTGAGGCAAAAGCTCACCCCAATCAGCCCCATCAGCAATTTGATCGCAATGTCTGAAATGAACGATGCGGTGAGCCAACCCACGACGACACCGAAGATGCCTGCTGGAATCAAAATCTTCAGGTTGATCAGGCTGAATTCTTTGCGGTAGAGCCAAATGCCTGCCATGTCCGAAATGACATAGATGGGCAGCAACATCACGGCTGCCTTCACGGGCGACATGACCAAAGACAGGATGGGCACGGCCAGCATGCCAATCGATGGCAGCCCCCCCTTGGACAAGCCCACCAGCCACGCGGCCAAGCAGGCCAAGATCAGATACGGGTCAATCTGGGGCCAGATCACGCCACAGCATCAGCAGGCTGGCGCTGCAACATGGCCAAGGTGTTGGCCACGGTTTTGCGCAGCTCACGACGGTCGCAAATCATGTCGATGGCGCCTTTTTGCTGCAAGAACTCGGCACGTTGGAAGCCTTCAGGCAAGGTGACGCGCACAGTGCTTTCAATCACGCGGGGGCCTGCAAAGCCAATCAAGGCATTGGGTTCGGCAATCACCACATCGCCCACAAACGCAAAGCCCGCAGACACACCACCCATGGTGGGGTCGGTCAATACGCTGATGTAGGGCAGGCCTTTTTTGGCCAAACGGGTGAGCGAGGCGTTGGTCTTGGCCATTTGCATGAGCGAGAGCAAGCCTTCTTGCATGCGCGCGCCACCGGTGGCGGTGAAGCAAATGAAGGGGACTTTTTGTTCAATGGCCGTGTGCACACCGCGCACAAAGCGCTCGCCGACCACCGAGCCCATAGAGCCGCCCATGAAGTCGAATTCAAAACAGGCGACGACCACATTGATGTTGTGCACCGCGCCACCCATGACCACCAAGGCATCGGTTTCACCGGTGTTGTTCATGGCTTCTTTGAGGCGCTCGGGGTATTTGCGGCTGTCTTTGAACTTCAAGGCGTCCACCGGCAGCACTTCTTGACCAATCTCGTAGCGACCTTCCGCATCCAAGAACATGTCCAAGCGGTCACGCGCACTCATGCGGTGGTGGTGGCTGCAGGTGGGGCAGACGTTTTGGTTGGCTTGCAAGTCGCTCTTGTAGAGCACGGTCTCGCAGCTGGGGCACTTGACCCACACGCCTTCGGGCACGCTGCGGCGCTCGGAAGGTTCGGTGTGTTGAATTTTGGGGGGAAGCAGTTTTTCGAGCCAACTCATGGTCAGTCCTTCGTCAGTTCTTGAATTAAAGGCATTTTAACGGCTGAGGCATGCAGGCTTTAAGCGTCCAAGGCCTGACGAATACCGGTCAAAAACGTGTGCGCTGCCGCCACTTCTTGGCCGGCTGGCGCGGCTTCAAGCAGCTGAATGATGCGGCTGCCAATCACCACGGCATCAGCCACTCGGCCCACGGCAGTGGCGGTGGCGGCATCGCGAATGCCAAAGCCCACGCCGACTGGGATGTGCACATGCTGGCGAATGCGCGGCAGCATGGCTTCCACTGCGTCGGTGTCGAGGTTGCCCGCACCTGTCACGCCCTTGAGCGAGACGTAATACACATAGCCGCTGGCGATGCGGGCCACTTGTTCCATCCGCTGGTCGGTGCTGGTGGGTGCCAACAAGAAGATCAGGTCCATGTTGTGGGCGCGCAGCGTAGCCGCAAACTCTTCGCACTCTTCGGGAGGGTAGTCGACGATGAGCACGCCGTCCACGCCAGCCGCTGCTGCGTCTTTCACGAACGAATGTGGGCCGTGCTTGAGGTTGTAGCACTCCACGGGGTTGGCGTAGCCCATCAGCACCACGGGGGTGGTGTGGTCGGTCTTGCGGAATTCGCGCACCATGTCCAGCACTTGGGTGGTGCCGATGCCAAAGCGCAGCGCAGCTTCGCCAGCTTTTTGAATCACGGCGCCATCGGCCATCGGGTCGCTGAAAGGAACCCCGAGTTCGATGATGTCAGCGCCTGCATCCACCATGCCGTGCATGAGCGCGGGCGTGATGTGGGCTTGTGGAAAGCCGGCCATCACATAGGGGATGAGGGCTTTGCGGCCTTGGGCCTTGAGGTTTTGAAGGGTGGCGTCAATACGGCTCATGGTGTGGCTCACTTCACAATCTTTACGGTTTGCTCTGTCGGGCCACCTTTGACCGATTGGCCTTGGCAGCTGGGGCGGCAGAAGAAGTCAGCATTGCTCAGGTCAGCCACGGTGCCAATGTCTTTGTCGCCACGGCCCGAGAGGTTGACCAAGATGGATTGCTCGGGCGTCATGGTTTTGGCCAGCTTCATGGCATAGGCCACCGCATGGCTGGATTCCAGCGCAGGGATGATGCCCTCGGTGCGACACAGGTAGTGGAAGGCGTCCAGCGCTTCTTTGTCGGTGATGCCCACGTACTCGGCGCGGCCGATGTCTTTGAGGAAGGCGTGCTCGGGGCCGACGCCTGGGTAGTCGAGGCCCGCACTCACGCTGTGCGTCTCGGTAATCTGCCCGTTCTCATCTTGCAAGATGTAGGTGCGGTTGCCGTGCAACACGCCGGGCGCGCCCAACTGCAATGAGCACGAATGACGGTCGGTGTCCATGCCTTCGCCCGCGGCTTCCACACCAATCAGGCGCGTGTTGGCGTGGTCGATGTAAGGGTAGAAGATACCCATGGCATTGCTGCCGCCACCCACGCAGGCAATCACCGCATCTGGTTGTTGTTCGGCCATCTTCAGGCTTTTGAACATCTCAGGCATTTGCGTGAGGCACTCTTCGCCAATCACGCTTTGGAAATCACGCACCATCATCGGATAGGGGTGAGGCCCCGCCACTGTGCCGATGATGTAGAAGGTGTTGTCCACGTTGGCCACCCAGTCGCGCATGGCTTCGTTCAGCGCGTCTTTGAGGGTGCGGCTGCCACTCTCGACTGGCACCACGGTGGCGCCCAAGAGCTTCATGCGGTAGACGTTGGGGCTTTGGCGTTTCACATCTTCCGCGCCCATGTAGACCACGCATTCCAGGCCGTAGCGGGCACAAATGGTGGCGGTGGCCACGCCGTGTTGACCAGCGCCTGTTTCGGCAATCACGCGGGGCTTGCCCATGCGCTTGGCGAGCATGGCTTGGCCGATGGTGTTGTTGATCTTGTGGGCGCCGGTGTGGTTCAAGTCTTCACGCTTCAAGAAGATTTGTGCCCCACCCATTTCGCGGCTCATGCGGGCGGCGTGGTACACGGGCGAGGGGCGGCCGACAAAGTGCGCCAATTCGTTTTTGAACTCGGCGATGAACGCGGGGTCATGTTGGTATTTGGCGTACGCGTCTTTGAGTTCTTCAATCGCGTGGGTCAGCGTTTCGCTGATGAAGCTGCCGCCGTAAATGCCAAAGTGGCCTTTGGCGTCGGGTTGTTGGTAGTTCGACAAAGAGTGAGACATACTGGGCCTACAAAGTTGTCTTGAGGCTTCAGCCTCAAGTGCTTCAAACAAAAAGGGAAGAGTGCTTAGAGCGGGTGCTCTGCGTCTGCTGTGCGTACGGCTCTGACAAACTCGTGAATCTTGACCGCATCCTTGATGCCTTTGGCCGATTCCACGCCAGAGCTCACGTCGACCGCGAGCGACAAGCCACGGTCACGCAGCGCGCGAATGCCCTCGGTCACGTTGGCAGCGTTGAGTCCACCAGACAAGACGAGGTGAGCGTTGACGTTTGGAGGAAGCTGTGACCAATTGAATGTTTTGCCGCCACCGCCGTAACCGTCGACATGGGCGTCGAGCAGCACCGCTTGGGCGTCTGAGTAATCTTGCGCGTATTTTAAGAGGTCAAAGGACGCTTCGCCCACAGGGGTTTCTGACGGAATACGCGCCGCACGCATCCAGCGACGCCCTAGGGTGCGTGCAATTTTGCGGCAATGATCGGGCGTTTCATCGCCGTGGAATTGCAGCCACGCACCCGGCACATGCATGCAGGCGTGTGCGATGGTTTCGGCGGTTTCGTTGACAAACAGCAGCACGGGCGTCACAAACGCCGGCAAGCGAGTGGCCAACTCAGCCGCGCGTTCTGCGGTCACAGCGCGTGGGCTGGGTGCATAGAGCACAAAGCCGATCGCGTCCACACCGGCTTGAACTGCTGCGTCCACGTCTTGTTCGCGCGTGAGGCCACAAATTTTGATGCGGGTGCGTTGGGTCATGGCAGTCCATCATACGTAGCGGTACGTTCAGGCAAACCCCAGTGTGGCTCGTAGACGGGGCCTGCAAAGTACAGACCATCCGGGCTGAAGGTGGGGGCGGCCGCATCGCGGTTGCGCGCTTGTAGCACTTGTGCCATCCAGTCGGGCGACTGAAAGCCTTGGCCGATTTGCACGAAGCAGCCCATGAGGTTGCGGATCATGTGGTGCAAAAAAGCATTGGCTTCAAATTCAAACCGCCAATAGGCTGAATGCGCGGTGCTGCTTTTGCGGCTGATCGCAATCCGTGTCATGGTTTTGACCGGGCTCAGCGCTTGGCAGCTGGAGGCGCGAAAGGAAGAAAAATCATGCTCGCCTAGCAAATGCTCAGCCGCCTCTTGCATGGCTTCGAGCTTCAATGGGCGGTAAATCCAGCCCACACGACCGGCGTCCACGCTGGGGCGCACGGCGGACTCCAACAACACATACACATAGCGGCGCGCGATGGCGCTGCCACGGCAATGAAAGTCGTCAGGCACCACCTGTGCCCATTGCACGGCAATGTCGGCGGGTAAGAAGGTGTTGGTGCCACGGACCCAAGAGTAGACATCGCGGTCGAGCGCGGTGTCAAAGTGGATCACTTGCATCAAGCCATGCACACCCGAGTCGGTGCGACCCGCGCACAGGGTCGAGATGCGCTGTGTGGTGAATTTTTGTAAGGCGGCTTCCAGCCGATCTTGCACGGTTTTGCCCGATAACTGGCTTTGCCAACCTTCGTAGGCCTGGCCGTTGTAGCTCAGACCCATGGCGATGCGCATGGGGTTAACCTCGGTCAGCCAGCCACTGCTTGGCTTTGGCCTGCATGTCGCCGCTGGCTTCGTGCAGTACCTCTTCCATCAAGGCGCGGCTGGTGTGCAGCTGGCCCAGGTCCCACAACTCTTGCGCCAAGTCCATGCGCACTTGCAAGGGGTGGGCCTGTGTGTCGTCGAGTTCCAAGGACACGTCAGGGATGGCCAGGGTGGGACGCGCTGGCTGCACGGGTGCCGGAGCCGGTACGGGTTGAGCCGTCTCTTCAGCAATGTGATCTTCATCGTGCGCGTCGTCGGCATGTGACGCGTCGTGAGCAGATGATGCAGATGGCTCCATGGGCGCAAAGGGCATCGGGCTGTTGTCGTGGCGGCCAATGTCATCCAGATGCGGCAAATCCAAATCGAATTTCACATTCAAAGGCGGCAAACCTTGGATGTTGTCCCCACGCAGTTCAGCTGCTTTGCGTTGATGACGGCTCCACAAGCCGATCAATACCATCAGGCCAATCAATCCACCCGTGCCCACAGGGGTCAAGGGGTCGTTGCTCAAGTCATCCAACCAAGCGCTGGATGAGGCCGCGCTGGCGGGCGCATTCGCAGGCAACACGCCACCCGAGGCGGCGCCTTCAGTGGCTGTGGCCGCTGCGATTTTTCCCAGTTCGGCCAAATTGCGGCTCATTTCTTCGGCACGTTTGGCCACGTCTTGGGCTTCGCGTTGCTGCGCAATCTTGTCTTCGGCGTTGTCCTTGTTGGGTTTGGTCAAGGTCAGTTTGTCTTGTGCTGCCTTGGATTTTTTGTTGTCAACCTGCGCTTGCAGTTTGCCCGTGCTGTCGCGTGTGGCCTTGGGCGCGACACCGCCTGGGGCTCGTGCGGCCAATTCGGCGCGATACGCGTGGAAGTCCTTGGTTTGAATTTGAATTTCTTTGCGAGCTTCTTCGCGCGACACGGACTTGGCTTGCTGCGCTGTGGGCACAGTCAACAAGGAACCCGACTTCAAACGGTTGACATTCGAGTCGACAAACGCTTCGGGGTTGCTGCGCAGCATGGCGAGCAACATTTGATCCAACGATACGCCATTTGGCATGTTGCGCACGGCGATCTCGCTGGCCGTCTCGCCACGCTGTACGCGGACCTTGTCAGAATTGGCCATGCTGGCCAGCCCATTGAATTTGCTGGCGTTCTTGCTGCCACCTGCATCCAGCGACACGCTGATGTCGCGCAGCAAGCGGCCGGTTGCCCAACGGAAGTCAATCAACAAGTCGACAAAGTTGGTATTGACCCCTTGCTTGCTACTCACCTTCAAGTAATAACCCCCTTTGGGGCGGCGCAGCAATTCGACCTGAATGTCTGCTGGCACGCCATTGGAGCCAGGGGCCTCTATCTTGGCGGCTTGGTAAGCCTCTTGGCTGGCCAAGCTGGCCTGGAAGTTGGCTTCTTCTGTCTCTGACAGATTACTGATATCAATTTCAACCTGCAACGCCTCGCCTTCACTGGACTTGACAACAGGCTTGCTCAAGGTGAGCGCTTGTGCATTGCCGAGTAAGGACAAAGACAAAGCAGCCCACAACGCGGATCGCTGGAACAAGTTAGATGCGGGGCGGTGGACTTGGGTCATGATCGACGGTCGTTGAGTGTTTAGTGTTCGAGCAAGATGCGCAACATGCGACGCAGCGGTTCCGCTGCGCCCCACAAGAGCTGGTCACCCACAGTGAAGGCGCCCAAGTAGTCGTTGCCCATGGCCATTTTGTGCAGGCGACCCACAGGCACGGTCAAGGTGCCGGTCACGGCGGCAGGTGTCAGGTCACGTTCGCTGATCTCGCGCACATTGGGCACCACTTTGACCCAGTCGTTGGCACTGGCCAAAATACTTTCGATCTCATCCATCGGCACATCTTTTTTCAGCTTGATGGTCAAGCCTTGTGAGTGGCAGCGCATGGCGCCAATGCGCACGCACAAACCGTCGATGGGGATCGAGCCGGGGGTACGGAAGGTGGGGTTGCCCAAGATCTTGTTGCACTCGGCGCCACCTTTCCACTCTTCCTTGCTTTGACCGTGTTCCACGGGCACGTCGATCCAAGGGATCAAGCTGCCCGCCAAGGCGGTGTTGCGGAAGTTTTTGGTGGGGAACTCAGCGCTGCGCATGGTGGCCGACACTTTGCGGTCGATGTCCAAGATGGCAGACGAGGGGTTGGCCAAGTCGTCTTTGACGGCGTCGTGCAAAGCGCCCATTTGGCTCAGTAATTCACGCATGTTTTGGGCACCCGCGCCCGAAGCCGCTTGGTAGGTCATGGCGCTGACCCACTCGACCAGGTTGTGTTGGAACAAGCCGCCCAAGCCCATCAGCATCAAGCTCACGGTGCAGTTGCCGCCGATCCAGTTTTTGCCACCTTGGCTCAAAGCGCTGTCGATGACGTTGCGGTTGACGGGGTCCAAGATGATCACAGCGTCGTCGGCCATGCGCAGGCTCGACGCGGCGTCGATCCAGTGGCCGTTCCAGCCGGCAGCGCGCAGCTTGGGGTACACCTCTTTGGTGTAGTCGCCGCCTTGGCAGGTCAGCACGATGTCGCACTTTTTGAGCGCTTCAATGTCGTTGGCGTCTTTGAGCGTGGTTTCGTTTTTGGCTTGTGCTGGCGCTTTGCCACCGGCATTGGAGGTGGAGAAAAACACGGGTTCGATCAGATCGAAGTCTTTTTCTTGCACCATGCGATCGATCAGCACCGAGCCAACCATGCCGCGCCAACCCACTAAACCTACTAACTTGCTCATTTTTCAACGCCTTTTCAAATGTAGAAAACAGTGCCAGACCTGGCTGTTTGCCCGGCTCGTCTGGCCGGGGGGCGCACGACGAACCGGAGCGAATTAGCCCTTCAAGGTCGTGGTTTTGATCGTGATTGCACGCGCGCGGGCCGTCGCAAGAGCGATGGTTGTCAAATTCAGAGAGAACGTGCGGGCGTGAAACATGGCCAAGATTGTATCGGATGGGGAGTTTCTTTAAGCTGACATGGGCCTCTAGCGTGTTTGTCCAAACAAAAAACGCACCCGAAGGCGCGTTTTTGTTCCACAGGCGCAGGCGCAATCAGCGCAAAGCCTTCACCACCGCATCGCCCATTTGCGAGGTGCCCACCTTGGTGGTGCCTTCGCTGTAGATGTCGGGGGTACGCAGGCCTTGGGCCAGCACGGCTTTCACCGCAGTTTCAATGCGGTCGGCGGCTTGCGCTTGGTTCAAGCTAAAGCGCAGCATCATGGCGGCGCTCAGAATAGTGGCCAAGGGGTTGGCCACGCCTTTGCCCGCGATGTCAGGGGCGCTGCCGTGGCTGGGTTCGTACAAGCCTTGGTTTTTGCTGTTCAGCGAGGCCGAGGGCAGCATACCGATCGAGCCGGTGAGCATGGAGGCTTCGTCGCTCAAGATGTCGCCAAACATATTGCCGGTCACCACCACGTCAAAGCGCTTGGGCTCTTTCACCAGCTGCATGGCGGCGTTGTCGACATACATGTGGTCCAAGGCAATGTCTGGGTACTCTTTGCCCACTTCGCTCACCACATCTTTCCAGAACTGGAAGGTCTCCAGCACGTTGGCTTTGTCCACGCTGGTCACGCGGCCCTCTTTGCCTGCGGCTTTACGCTTGCGGGCGGCTTGGAACGCCACGTGGGCAATGCGCTCGATCTCGGGCTTGGAATAGCGCATGGTGTCAAACGCTTCTTCGGCACCGGGGAAGTGACCATCAGTGGCCACACGGCGACCACGAGGTTGGCCAAAGTAAATGTCGCCTGTCAGTTCGCGGATGATGAGGATGTCCAGGCCAGCAATCAACTCAGGCTTCAAGCTCGAGGCGCCCACCAATTGCTCGTAGCAAATGGCAGGACGGAAGTTGGCGAACAACCCCATGTTTTTGCGCAAACCCAAAATGGCTTGCTCGGGGCGCAGGGGGCGGTCCAGGGTGTCGTATTTCCAGTCGCCCACGGCGCCGAACAACACGGCGTCTGAGGCCATGGCCAGCTTCAGGGTGGATTCAGGCAGGGGGTGGCCGTGGGCATCAAAAGCGGCACCGCCGACCAAGGCGGTTTCCATCTCGAACTTCAAGTCCAAGACATTCAAGACCTTGACGGCTTCTGCGACGATTTCGGTGCCGATGCCATCACCGGGAAGAACTGCGATTTTCATGTGTGCTTTCTTTGATCTTGAACGTGCGTTACATCGTGTGTGCCAACCAAGGCTTGGTGGCCAAACGCTGGGCTTCAAAGGCTTTGATTTTGTCGGACTGGCGCAGGGTCAGGCCAATGTCGTCGAAGCCGTTGAGCAAGCAGTATTTGCGGAAGGCTTGTACTTCAAAGGGAATGGTCTCGCCTTGGGGACGCACGATGACTTGGTTCTCCAAGTCAATCGTCAACTCATAGCCGGGGAAGGCGTTGACTTCATTGAACAACAGGTCAATCGTGGCTTCGGGCAGCACGATGGGCAGCAAGCCGTTCTTGAAACAGTTGTTGAAGAAGATGTCGGCAAAGCTCGGCGCAATCACGGCGCGAAAACCGTATTGGTCAATCGCCCAGGGCGCGTGTTCGCGTGACGAGCCACAGCCAAAGTTCTTGCGCGCCAACAACACTGATGCGCCTTTGTAGCGTGGTTGATTGAGCACGAAGTCAGGGTTGGGTTTGCGGCTGGCTGGGTCTTGGCCGGGCTCGCCGTGGTCCAAGTAGCGCCATTCGTCAAACAAGTTGGGGCCAAAGCCGGTCTTGCGGATGGACTTCAGAAACTGCTTGGGGATGATGGCGTCGGTGTCGACGTTCTCGCGGTCTATGGGGGCCACGATGCCTTTGTGTAAGGTGAATTTCTGCATTATTTTTTCTTCGCTGCGTCTTCAATGGCCGTACCGGCCTTTTGCACATCTTGACCAATGCCACGCATGGTGTTGCAAGCACTCAGGCTCATCACAGCCACAAGGCCTAAAGCGATCAACAGAAGTTTTTTCATAGCGGTGCTCCTTAGTTACGCGAACTTGCGCACGTCCACAAAGTGGCCATGAATGGCTGCTGCTGCTGCCATGGCGGGGCTGACCAAATGGGTGCGGCCACCATTGCCTTGACGGCCTTCGAAGTTGCGGTTGCTGGTGGAGGCACAGCGTTCGCCTGGCTCCAAGCGGTCGGCGTTCATCGCCAAACACATGGAACAACCGGGCTCACGCCACTCAAAGCCAGCAGCTTTGAAAATCTCGTGCAGACCTTCGCGTTCGGCTTGCTCTTTGACCAGGCCAGAACCGGGCACGACCATGGCCAGCTTGATGTTCTTGGCCACTTTCTGGCCGAGTTTTTTCACCACAGCAGCAGCTTCACGCATGTCTTCGATGCGGCTGTTGGTGCACGAGCCAATGAACACTTTGTCCACAAACAAATCGTTCAGGGCTTTGCCAGGCTGCAAGTCCATGTACGTGAGTGCACGTTCAATCGCGCTGCGCTTGTTGGCGTCTTTTTCTTTGTCGGGGTCGGGCACCACACCGTTGATATCTAGCACCATTTCGGGCGAGGTGCCCCAAGTGACTTGCGGCAAGATGTCTTCGGCCTTGAGCTCCACCACCGCGTCAAACTTGGCGTCTGCATCAGAGTGCAAGGTTTTCCAATACGCCACGGCTTGGTCCCATTCCACACCCGTGGGCGAGAGCGGACGGCCTTTGACGTACTCGATGGTTTTGTCGTCCACCGCCACCAAACCCGCGCGTGCGCCGCCTTCGATGGCCATATTGCACAAGGTCATGCGACCTTCCATGCTCAAACCACGAATGGCCGAGCCTGCAAACTCAATGGTGTAGCCCGTGCCACCCGCCGTGCCGATCTTGCCAATGATGGCCAGCACCACGTCTTTGCCCGTCACGCCTTTGGCCAAGGTGCCTTCGACCTTGATGAGCATGTTCTTGGCTTTTTTGGCCAACAAGGTTTGCGTGGCCATGACGTGCTCGACTTCTGAGGTGCCGATGCCATGGGCCAAGGCGCCAAACGCGCCATGGGTGGAGGTGTGGCTGTCGCCACACACCACGGTCATGCCGGGCAGGGTGGCGCCGTTTTCAGGGCCAATCACGTGCACGATGCCTTGGCGCTTGGACAAGAAGGGAAAGAACGCGGCCGCGCCGAACTCTTGGATGTTGCTGTCCAGCGTGGTGACTTGTTCTTTGCTGATGGGGTCGGTGATGCCGTCGTAGCCCAGCTCCCACCCCGTGGTGGGCGTGTTGTGGTCGGCCGTGGCCACGATGGAGCTGACGCGCCAGACTTTGCGGCCTGCTTGGCGAATGCCCTCAAACGCTTGTGGGCTGGTGACTTCGTGCACCAAATGGCGGTCGATGTAGAGGATGGCGGTGCCGTCTTCTTCGGTGTGGACGACGTGCTCGTCCCAAATCTTGTCGTAAAGGGTGCGTCCCATGAGTCTTCCTTAGATGCAGCCAGCGATTTTATGCCTGCGCGATGGCGCCTGTCGATGTGGTGGTCAGTTTGTCCATCAGCAGCTGAGCTGCAGGCGACAAGGCCCGCTGAGGGTTGAAAGCCAGCACCAGCTTGCGTTGGGCCCAGGTGTTTTTGACCTTCACTGTTTTGAGCTTGAGCGCTTGCACTTGGCTGACGCAAGCGCCCAAGGGCAACACACCCACGCCCAAACCGGCCGCAATCATGTGGCACATGGCATCAAAACTTCTCACCTGCACCCGCAAATGCATGTGCACGCCTTCTCGCTCCGCCGCACGTGAGGTCAACTCCAGCAGCGAGCTGCCGCGGTTCAAGCCCACAAAGTCGTACTGCAAACAGGTTTTGAAATCCACTTTTTTCAGCTTGGCCAAAGGGTGGCTGGCATGGCACAGCAGCACCAGCTCGTTGGTCTGAAAAGGCAGGACGGTCAGTCCATCCATGGGCGTCTCATCGGCCAGCACACCGATGTCGGCAATGCCGTCAATCAAGGCACGGGCAATGTCGCCGCTGAGCTGTTCTTCCAGTTCGACCACGATGTCTGAGTGGTCAGACAAAAAGTCATGCAGGATGCGGGGCAGGTATTCGGTCAGCGACGACATATTGGCCCACAGACGCACATGGCCGCGCAGGCCTTGGGCGTAATCGCTCAAGGCACTGTGGAACTGCTCCAAGCCCTGAAACAAGCGCAAGCAGTGTTGCAGCGTCAAATGCCCGGCGGGGGTGAGCAACACGCCTTTTTTGCTGCGTTCCAGCAACGGTGTGCCCGTCGCAGCTTCGAACTCGGACAGACGTCGGCTGGCCGCCGACAGTGCCAGATGGCAGGTCTGTGCACCTTGGGTGATGCTGCCGCTGTGTGCCACGGCACAGAACAGCCGCAGGGTGACAAAGTCAAACCGGCTCAGGTTGAAATTTTTCTTCATGGGGACCTCCATCCTTCGCGAAACGCGAAGGAAATTCTAAGGAATAGCAATTCCCAGCCACGGGCTTTGTTTTTATAGTCCCGCCTATGTTGAATTTATCCCTCGTACAACCATGAGCGCATTGACCGGACTCCAAGTGATCGAACTCGGCCAGCTCATCGCTGGCCCCTTTGCCGCCAAAACACTGGCTGACTTCGGCGCCGATGTGGTGAAGATCGAAACCCCCAAGACGGGTGACCCGCTGCGCAAATGGCGCTTGCTCAAAGACGGTACCTCGGTGTGGTGGCAGGTGCAGTCGCGCAACAAACGCTCGGTGGCGCTGGACCTGAAGGAAAAAGACGCACAAGACATCGTGCGCCAACTCGTCAAAGACGCCGATGTGCTGATTGAAAACTTCCGTCCCGGCGCCATGGAAGGCTGGGGCTTGGGGCCTGACGAGTTGCTGGCCATTAACCCGCGCCTGATCATGCTGCGCATCAGTGGCTATGGGCAAACTGGTCCCTACCGCGACAAGCCTGGTTTTGGTGTGGTGGCCGAGGCCATGAGTGGTTTGCGCCACCTCACAGCAGAACCAGGCCGCGTGCCCGTGCGCGTGGGGGTGAGCATTGGCGACACCCTGGCCTCGCTGCATGGGGTGATTGGCATTTTGATGGCCTTGCAAGAGCGTCAACGCAGCGGCCAAGGGCAGGTGATTGATGTGGCCTTGTACGAGGCGGTGTTTAACTGCATGGAAAGCCTGTTGCCCGAGTACAGCGCGTTCGGTGCCGTGCGCGAAGCGGCGGGCAGTGCGTTGCCCGGCATTGCGCCCAGCAATGCCTACCGCTGCAAAGACGAAGGCTATGTGTTGATCGCCGGTAACGGTGACAGCATTTTCAAACGCCTCATGCACACCCTGGGTCGTGACGATTTGGGTAACGACCCTGCGCTCACGGACAACGCAGGCCGGGTCAAACGGGTAGAAGAAATTGACGCGGTCATCGGTGCTTGGACGGCCCAGCACAGTGTCGACCATGTGTTGGCCGAGCTGGACAAAGCGGCCGTACCCGCCGGGCGCATCTACACCGTGGCCGATATTGCGGCTGACCCACATTACCAAGCGCGCGGCATGATCCAGCAGGTGCAGATGGACGACGGCACCTCGCTCTCCGTGCCCGGCATCATCCCCAAACTCTCGCGCACACCGGGCAGCCACCGCCGCAACGCACCCACCATTGGCCAGGACACCGATGCCGTGTTGCATGAGATTGGTTTGACACCGGCCCAAATTCAAGCCCTCAAAGAGAAAGGCATCGTCGCATGACCCGCATTTATTTCAACGAAGTTGTCACCCGTGACGGCTTTCAAATCGAACCCGATTTCATCGCGACCGATGACAAGATTGCCCTCATCGACGCACTGAGCCAATGTGGCTACGCCAAGATCGAGGCCACCTCTTTCACCTCGCCCAAAGCCATCCCGATGTTGCGCGACGCCGAAGAGGTGATGGGCCGCATCACCCGCGTCCCCGGCGTGGAGTACACCGTCTTGGTGCCCAATTTGCGGGGTGCGGAGCGCGCGTTGGAATCGCGCGCCGATGAACTCAACTTGGTCATGTCCACGTCCGAAACACACAACCTGGCCAATTTGCGCATGACCCGCGAGCAGAGCTTTGCAGCACTGGCCGAGGTGGTGCGTCATGTGGCGGGCCGCACGCCGATCAATGTGTCGCTGTCTACCTGCTTTGGCTGCCCCATGGAAGGCGATGTGCCCTTGGCCGTGGTGCAGCAGTTTGCCCAGCGTTTTGCCGATCTGGGCGTACGCGGTCTCACCATTTGCGACACCACCGGCATGGCACACCCCGCACAAGTCAGCCGCATGGTAGAGGCCTTGCAACAACAGCTGCCACACACCCAGCTCACGCTGCACTTTCACAACACGCGTGGCATGGGCTTGGCCAATGTGCTGGCAGCGGCGCAAGGCGGCATCACACGTTTTGATGGCTCGCTCGGCGGCCTGGGCGGTTGCCCTTATGCACCCGGGGCCAGTGGCAATATTTGCAGCGAAGACGCCATCCACATGCTCGACGCCATGGGCTACGACACCGGCATCGACGTGGCCCAGCTGCTCCAAGTGGCACGTCGCTTGCCAGCCATCGTGGGCCATGAAGTACCCGGCCAAGTGGCCAAAGCAGGGCGCATCAGCGACTTGCACCCCGCACCCGCTGCGGTGCATGAACTGAAAGGACGTACCGCATGATCGATCACCTCGACCACCTGGTGTTGACCACCTGCAACGAAGACGCGTGTGTGGACTTCTACACCCGCGTCATGGGCATGACGCTAGAAAGTTTTATCGGCGGTACGCCACCCGTCAAACGCCAAGCCTTCAAGTTCGGCAACCAAAAAATCAATCTCCATGTGCGTGGCAAAGAGTTTGAGCCCAAAGCTCATCTGCCTGTGCCTGGCGCGCTGGACTTGTGTTTCATTGCTTCGGTCCCGCTGGACGAAGTCATCGTGCGTCTCACAGCTGCGAATTGGCCGATTGAGGAAGGGCCAGTCATGCGCACCGGTGCCACACAAAAAATCAGGTCCGTCTATGTGCGCGACCCGGATTTGAATTTGATCGAAATTTCAGAATTGGCCTAAGACCAAGCCGCGCAGGAACGAAGGAGACCCCCCATGAAACGACGCCAATTGCTGACCTATGGCGCAGCCGCCTTGTCTGTTGCAGGCCACCCGGTGTTTGCGCAAGGCAAGTACCCGCAACGCCCGGTGACTTTGGTGGTGCCCACACCGCCAGGCGGCAGCACCGATTTCACCGCGCGTCTGATCGTGGAGCCGCTCACACGCGCCTTGGGGCAGCCCGTGATCGTGGACAACCGTCCTGGCGCCTCGGGCAATATTGGCAACCAGTTTGTGGCCCGTGCCAAACCCGATGGCTACACCTTGCTGGTGGCCTACAGCGGCTACCAAGTGGGCAATCCGCATTTGTTCAAAGATGCGGGATGGGACCCGATCAAAGACTTTGCGCCCGTGGCCATGGTCACGCGTGCGCCGCAGGTGTTTGCGATTCACCACGCTTTGCCTGTGAACTCGCTGCAAGAGTTGATTGCGTATGCCAAGAAAAATCCTGGCAAGCTCAACTACGCCTCATCGGGCAACGGCTCGATCCAACACATTGCAGGCGAGTTGTTCAAGCAACTCACCGGCACCTTCATCACCCACATTCCGTATCGTGGCTCCGGCCCTGCGGTGCAAGACCTGTTGGCAGGGACGGTGGACTTGCACATCACCACGCCCGCTTCGGTGGTGAGTCACATCAAGTCGGGGCGTTTGCGTGCGCTGGCAGTCACCAGCGCCAAGCGTTTGCCTTCCTTGCCCGATGTGCCCACCGCCACCGAGGCCGGCCTCAAAGGCTATGACTTGGATTCTTGGTTTGCCTTGTATGCGCCTGCAGGCACGCCTGCCGCCATCGTGCAGCAACTCAATGCCGAGGTGAACAAGATTTTGCAAATGCCCGAAGTACGCAAGAAAGCAGAGGATTCAGGCACTTCGGTGGAAGCGTTCACGCCAGCGCAATTGGGTGAGTTCACGCGCAAAGAACTGGACTACTGGGGCGGTGTCATCAAATCCGCCAAGATCACCGCCGACTGATTCAGGTGGGGCCGCTCAAGGCGCTGCGAATTGCTCGGTGCCGACGATGCCAATTTTGGTCAAGCCCTCGCGTTGGGCGCTGGCTAACACACCCGCCACGGCTTGGTATTTGGCCTTGGCCTGCACTTTGATGTGAAGCTCGGGCTGAGGCTCTTGGGCTTTGGCCTGCTGCAGCAAAGCCTCCAGTGCGGCGCGGTCGGCCACAGGCTTGCCATTCCAGCTCACCACATTGCGTGTGTCGACGTCGATGTGGACGATGTTGGGCTTCTTTTGGGGTGGCGGTGTGCCCACCGGCATGTCGAGGTTGATCGAATGCAGCTGCACAGGGATGGTGATGATGAGCATGATCAGCAACACCAGCATCACGTCAATCAGCGGCGTGGTGTTGATGTCCATCATCACCTCGGGTTCGTCTTGGTGATGGTTCAAGGTGGGCAAATTCATGGCCATGCTTATTTCCCCTGGGGCGCTTGTGCAGCCGCCCCTTGTGGGTCGGTCACAAACCGCACCTTGGTCAAGCCCGCCACTTGCGCGGCATAGAGCACGCGGCCTACGGCTTCAAAGTCGGTGTTGGCATCGCCGCGAATTTGCACTTCGGGCTGCGGTTTTTTTTCTGCAAAGGTTTTCAGTTGTTGGATCAGGTCTGCATTGCTGCGCACCGGACTGTCATACACATAGGCTTGTCCCTGCGCGTTGACCGACAGGATGAGGTTGTCGGGCTGGGTCTGGCGGGGTTGTTGCACCTCGTGCGGCAGCTCAACCTTGACCGAGGTGGTGACCACCGGAATGGTGATGAGAAAAATAATCAGCAACACCAGCATCACGTCCACCAAAGGCGTGGTGTTGATGGTGGTCAACAATTCTTCGTCGCCCGCGTTGGGGCCCAAGTGCATGGCCATGGCTTACTTGTTTGCAGCGCCTGATTCGGCAGCACCCAACAGCACAGCATGCAAGTCAGCGCCAAACGCATGCACTTCTTCCATCGCCACTTTGTTGCGGCGCACCAGCCAGTTGTAGCCCAACACCGCAGGCACAGCCACGGCCAAACCGATGGCGGTCATGATCAGCGACTCGCCCACAGGGCCCGCCACTTTGTCGATGCTGGCTTGGCCCGACATGCCAATCTTGACCAAGGCGTTGTAAATGCCCCAAACCGTGCCAAACAAACCGACGAACGGCGCGGTGGAGCCCACGGTGGCTAACACCGCCAAGCCATCTTGCATGCGGCTTTGCACATTGTTCATGGCGCGCTGGATGCTCATGGTCACCCAGTCGTTGAAGTTGATGTTGCCCAACAAACCCGTGTGCTTGCCTGCGCTCTCCAAACCTTTTTCAGCGATGAAGCGAAACGGGCTGTCCGCTTCCAAGCCATCCGCACCTTGGCGCACATTGCCGGCGTTCCAAAAATTGTTCTGTGCGGTTTGGGCATAGCGCATCACGCGGGCCTGTTCGGAAAATTTGGTGAAGATCACATACCAGCTGGCCATGCTCATCAAGACCAAGATCAGCAAGGTGGCCTTGGCCACCACATCGCCTTGGGCCCAGAGTGCGGACAGACCATAGGGGTTCTCAATTGCTTCTTCGGCGGCAAACGCGCTGGCGCTGAGGGCCAGTGTGCTTAAGAGGGCAACGCTGCGTGTGAACATTTGTTTTGACATGGTGACTTCCTTCAGAAGGTGTGTGGCACTTATTCCAAGCGCCAGGTGTATTTGATGCTGGCCCAGCTTTGCTCGGGCTTGCCGTCCACGGTGCCGGGGCGGAACTGGCATTTGGACAGCGCATTGCGCGCGGCTTCGTCTAAGCGGTTGAAGCCGGATGTTTTTTCAATCTCCGCCTGCAAGACCCGACCATCGGCACCAATTAAAAACTTCAGCGTCACCGTGCCTTCTTCTTCGAGGCGGCGTGAAGCGCTGGGGTAGTCTGGCTTGGCGCAGCTGGCGCCGGGTTGGATCACCGCGCCTGTACGTACCGACGGTGCTGCTGGCGCAGGAGCGGTGGGTGCGGTGCTGGGTGCTGCGGCCACTGGTGCTGCAGGTGTGGTGATGACGGGTGTCGCGGTGGTGGGCGCGATCACAGGGGGCGTGGGTGTTTTGGGTGGTGCAGGCGCGGGGGGCGCAGGAGGTGGCGGTGGTCGGTTGTCCGACAGCAGCAAGACCTCGACCGTGCTCTCGGTGAGCTTGACCACTTCGCGTGCCAGTCCCGATTGAATCGCCCACAGCAGCAGACCGTGCAAGACCAGCACCAGCGCGATGCTGATCAGGTGTTTGCGCGGTTGGCGTTGGCGACTGGCGTAGGTGGAAGGCGAGAGCGTAGACAAGGAAAGCGTCAAACTGAAAAATTGTGCTGATTTTAGGCATGCCCTTGTGAACGGGGTGTGAAGCGCCGGTGCCGTTCGCTGGAGCGTGGCGTCCAGGTGACATGCAAGCGGGCACAAGCCCGCTACCCTAGAGGCTTCAATACCTAGGAGACACGGCCCATGCATATCCCTTCTCTCAAAAACCAAGTCAGCCCCGAAGAGTGGGCTTTGCGTGTGGACCTGGCGGCGTGCTACCGCCTGGTGGCCATGTATGGCATGAGTGATTTGATCTTCACCCACATCAGCGCCAAGTTGCCCCACAGCGTGTCGGGCGATGCGCCCCAGTTCTTGATCAACCCCTATGGCTTGATGTTCGATGAAATCACCGCCTCGTCGCTGATCAAGATTGACATGGCGGGCAACCAAATCACACCGTCTGAGTTCAGCGTCAACCGTGCCGGGTTTGTCATTCACAGCACCATCCACGAAGCGCGCCACGATGCGGCCTGTGTGTTGCACACCCATTCGCGCGCAGGCGTTGCGGTGAGTGCGCAAAAAGCGGGACTGTTGCCCATCTCACAACAAGCCACCTTGATGATGAGCTCGCTCAGCTACCACGACTACGAAGGCCTGGCCGTGCACGACGATGAGCGGGACCGGCTCAAAGCCGACATGGGCGAAAGCAATTATTTGATCTTGCGCAACCACGGCCTGCTGACCGTGGGCAAGACCGTGCCCGATACGTTTTTGGCCATGTACTTTTTAGAGTGCGCGTGCCAGATTCAAATCAGCGCCCAAGCAGGCGGTGAAATCACGCAAGTGCCACAAAAAGTACTGGATGGGGTGAGCACTGCCGTCAAGCTGCAGCAAAGCAACAATGTGTCAGCCGGTGCCTTGGCGTGGCCGGCCTTGCTGCGACGCCTGGACCGCTTGAATCCAGGTTATGCCGATTAACAAAACAAAGGGCCCGTCAGGGCCCTTTGCGATTCATTCCTTGACGGCACCCGTCATGCCTGACACATAGTGCTCGACAAAGAACGAGTACATCACCGCGACGGGCAGTGAGCCCAGCAAGGCGCCGGCCATCAACGATCCCCAGTGGTACACATCGCCTTCCACCAGTTCAGTGACCACGCCCACCGGCACGGTTTTGATCTCGGAGGACGAGACAAAAGTCAGTGCATAAATGAACTCGTTCCACGACAGGGTGAAGGCAAAGATGCCGGCTGAAATCAATCCTGGCACAGCGAGCGGCAAAATAATTTTCACCAAGATCTCAAACCGTGTGGCGCCATCGATCAGGGCACATTCTTCCAACTCATACGGAATGGAGCGAAAGTAACCCATCAGCAACCAGGTGCAAAACGGAATCAGAAACGTGGGGTAGGTCAGGATCAAGGCCCAGCGGGTATCGAACAGCCCCAGCTTGAACACAATCGCGGCCAGCGGAATGAACAAGATCGAGGGCGGTACCAAGTAGGCCAAGAAAATACCCAGCCCTACTTGGCGTGAGCCCTTGAAGCGCAGCCGCTCAATTGCATAGGCGGCAAGCACCGAGCACGCCAGCGACACCACGGTGGCCACGGTGGACACGATCACCGTGTTCCACAGCCACTCGGGATAGGCGGTTTCAAAAATCAGTTTGTGGAAATGGGCCAGCGTGGGTTGGATGATCCAAAACGGGTTGCCATCGCGCGACAGCAGTTCCTCGTTCGGTTTGAACGAGGTGATGACCATCCAATAAAACGGAAACAACAGCACAAAAACAAAGATCAGCAAGGGCAGGTAAATCGTCACGGTGCGCGAACGTACCGTTTCCAGATAGGCCATGCCTTGGTTGGCTTCTTCGGTATCTTTCATGGGCGTGCTTTGCAGTGAGGTTGTGGATGTGGCGAGACCGGTGTGGACATTACTTGTCGCTGCCGCCTTGTTGCCAAGCGCGGCGTTGCAAGCCAAAGAAGCTGAACAAAATGGCCGCCAGCAAGAACGGCACCATGGCAATCGCAATCGCGGCGCCTTCGCCCAAGGCGCCCCCCGAGATGGCGCGCTGGAATGACAGCGTGGCCATGAGGTGGGTGGCGTTGAGCGGGCCACCGCGCGTGATGACGTAGATCAACTGAAAGTCGGTGAAGGTGAACAACACCGAAAACGTCATCACCACCGCAATGATGGGGGTCAGCAAAGGCATGGTGATGTGCCTGAAACGTTGCCAACCCGTGGCGCCATCAATGGCTGCGGCCTCGTACAAGGAAGGGGAAATGGTTTGCAGGCCCGCCAACAGGGTGATGGCCACGAAGGGAATGCCGCGCCAAATATTGGCAGCAATCACCGACAAGCGGGCGTTCCAAGGATCGCCCAAAAAGTCGATGTAGTGATCAATCCATCCCAGCTTGATCAGCACCCAGCTGATGATGGAGAACTGTGCGTCATAGAGCCACCAAAACGCCAAGGCCGACAAGGCGGTGGGCACGATGTAGGGCAACAAAATGACCGAGCGGAAAAAGTTTTTATACGGAATGCGTTCGTTCAACAAAATGGCCAACCACAAGCCTAAAAAGAACTTCACCACGCTGGCCACAAAGGTGTAGAACAGCGTGTTGAACAGGGCCAGGCGTGTGACGGCATCGTCCCAAATGAATTGGTAGTTTTCGAGACCCACCCACACGCCTTCCCGGCCCACTTTGGCATCGGTAAAACCCAGCCACACACCCAGTCCCAGTGGGTAGGTCAGAAACAGGATCAGCAACACAGCCGCTGGGAACATGAAGACAAATCCCAGGGCGTTGCGACTATTTTGAAGTTTTTGAAACATCTGAACCTACGTGAAGTGGACGGGGTGTGGCGGGTGCAAACGCGTGTCAGCCTCAGACTTTGTAGTAACGCTCGGCGCGTTTTTGGGCGCGCTCTGCGGCTTCTTGCGGTGTCTTGGCACCTGACGCTGCTTCGGCCACCATGTTGGTGACGATGAAGTCGGCCAAGGCGCCTGCCGAGGCATAGCCCAACTTGCCGGCATAGCCCGCAGGGCGCAAGTTCTTGACCGAGTCGCGGTAAGGCGTGTGCTTGGGGTCCACCGTCCAGATGCTGTTTTTCTCGTAGGCTCGCAGCGGTTGCGAAATGTAGCCACCCGCACCTTGGAGCCAGCTGTCGTATTGCTCTTGCTCCATCATGAAGCGCAAGAACTCTTTGGCGGCCTTGGGGTACTTGGTGTACTTCATGATCATCTGGTTGAAGAACAAGTGGTACTCGGTAGGCACGCCCACAGGACCCACTGGGAACACCGAGTGGTTGATGTCCGAGGCCATTTCTTTGACCTTGGGGTCGGCCGAGTTTTTGGCGGCGTAGTAAATCGAGATGCCGTTGTTGGTCACACTGATTTGGCCATCCAAAAACGCTTTGTTGTTGTTGGGGTCGAGCCAAGACAAGGTGCCAGGCACAAAGGTGGCGTACAACTCTTTGGCGTATTCCAGCGCTTTGATGGTCTCGGGGCTGTTGATGGTCACGCGGTTGTTTTTGTCCACGATGGAGCCGCCAAACGCCCACATCAGCCAATGCGTCCAGCCGCTGTCGCCGGTGGCATTGCCCAGCGCCAAGCCGCCGGGAGTGCCTTTTTCTTTCAAGGCCTTGAACATGCGCAAGAAGCCATCGGTGTCTTTGGGGAAGCTGTTGAAGCCAGCGGCCTTCAAGTGGCTTTCGCGGTAGACCATGAGCGAGCCTGTGGCACCCAAAGGCACACCAATCCACTTTTTGCCATCGGGGCGCAAGAAGGTTTCGCAGGAGCTGTACCAACCGCCGTATTTCTTGCCCAGGTACTCGCACAGGTCGGTGACATCCAGCAGCTTGTCGGGGTAGAGGTTGGCGTCGTCGTTGGTCGACAAAATAATGTCAGGACCCGCACCGGTGTTGGCTGCCACGGCGGCTTTGGGGCGCACGTCTTCCCAACCTTCGTTGTCGATGCGCACTTCCACGCCTGTTTTCTCGGTGAACTTTTTTACGTTGTTCATGTAGGCATCGATGTCGCCTTGCACAAAGCGGCTCCAGCGCAACACACGCAACTTGGCGCCTTTTTCCACCTGGTTGTTCCACTGGGCGTTGGCGTCTTTCACCCAAAACATCGGCCCTGTGGCCGAGGCCACGGCGGCAGCGGATGTGCCTTGAAGCAGTTTGCGTCGAATCTCATTGGTCATGCTCGTCTCCTTAGAAAAAGTTACCTACACACAAACACATGGAATGGGAATTAAGACGCCACCAGCCTTTTGCCCGTGGTGGCATCGAACAAGTGCGCGCGGGCCGTGTCTGGCCGCAAATAAATGGTCTCGCCGGGCGCGAACTCATGTCGCTCGCGAAACACGCTGTTGACATGAATGCCCGAGATTTGTGTGAACACTTGGGTTTCGGCACCGGTGGGTTCCACCAAAGACACGGTGGTGGCCACACCGTCGTGGCTTGATGCAATTTCCAAATGTTCAGGGCGAATGCCGTAGACCACCTGTTGGCCTTCGCTGGCATGGGCTTGGGTGGGCATGGGCAATTGCGTGCCATCGCTCAACACCACCTGTGCGCCCTTGACCGTGCCAGGCAAGAAGTTCATGGATGGCGAGCCGATGAAGCCTGCCACAAACTGGTTGGCGGGACGGTCGTAAAGCTCCAGTGGCGAGCCAGTTTGCTCCACCAAACCATCGCGCATGACCACGATTTTGTCGGCCATGGTCATGGCCTCAATTTGATCGTGGGTCACGTAAATCGAGGTGGTTTTCAGCCGCTGGTGCAAGGCCTTGATTTCGGTGCGCATGGCCACGCGCAGCTGCGCGTCCAGGTTGGACAAGGGCTCGTCAAACAAAAACACCTGCGAGTCCCGCACAATGGCGCGCCCCATGGCCACGCGTTGGCGCTGACCGCCCGAGAGCTGGCGTGGAAAACGGTCCATCAAGGCGTTCAGCCCCAAGATGTCGGCGGCTTTGGCCAGGCTGGCATCAATGGTTTTTTGATCTTGCTTGGCCAACATCAGCGAGAACGCCATGTTGTCACGCACCGTCATGTGAGGGTAGAGCGCGTAGTTTTGAAACACCATGGCGATGTCGCGCTCTTTGGGGGGCATGTCGTTGACCACCTTGTTGCCAATGCTAATGGTGCCGCCCGATATTTCTTCCAGACCCGCGATCATGCGCAACAGCGTGGATTTGCCGCAGCCCGAAGGGCCGACCAACACACAGAACTCCCCATCTTTGATATCGACCGAAACCCCTTTGATGATGTGGGTGGGGCCAAACGATTTGTGGACTTCGCCGATGGTGACAGATGCCATGCAATTACCTCTGTTGTGAACTGACGCTTAACAATGGGTGCTTCTGCTAGCCATTCTTGCGATGCAATCTCAATTCCGAATAGAGGTTTACCCGCGCCAAAGTTACGTGCGAGACAGGCATAAAAAAACCCGCTGAGGTGACTCAGCGGGTTGGGTGTGGCGTCAACCGCAAATCAGTGGTTGTCGGTCAGCTGATCAAGAATGGCTGGGTTTTCCAGGGTCGAGGTGTCTTGGGTGATCGCCTCGTTCTTGGCCAAGCTGCGCAGCAAGCGGCGCATGATCTTGCCCGAGCGGGTCTTGGGCAAGTTGTCGCCGAAGCGGATGTCTTTAGGCTTGGCGATGGGGCCAATTTCTTTGCCCACGTGGTCACGCAAAATCTTAGCAATTTGCTTGGCTTCGTCGCCCGTGGGGCGTGGACGCTTCAACACCACGAAGGCGCAGATGGCTTCGCCAGTGGTATCGTCGGGGCGACCGACCACCGCGGCTTCTGCCACCAACTCGGTGCAGCTCACCAAGGCCGATTCGATTTCCATCGTGCCCATGCGGTGACCCGACACGTTCAACACGTCGTCAATGCGACCGGTGATGGTGAAGTAGCCAGTTTTCTCGTCGCGGATCGCACCGTCGCCCGCCAGGTAGTACTTGCCCTTGAATTCTTCGGGGTAGTAGCTTTTGACGAAACGGTCTGGGTCACCCCAGATGGTGCGAATCATCGAAGGCCAGGGGCGCTTGACCACCAAGATGCCGCCTTGGCCGTTGGGCATGTCGTGGCCTGCTTCGTCCACCACGGCCGCTTGAATGCCGGGGAAGGGCAAGGTGCAAGAGCCAGGCACCATGGGCGTCACACCGGGCAGGGGGGTGATCATGTGGCCGCCGGTTTCGGTTTGCCAGAAGGTGTCCACGATGGGGCAACGGCTGCCGCCCACATGCTTGTAGTACCACTCCCAGGCGGCGGGGTTGATCGGCTCGCCCACCGAGCCCAGCAGACGCAGGCTCGAGAGGTTGTAGCTCTTGGGGTGAACGGCATCGTTGGCTTCAGCCGCTTTGATCAATGAACGAATTGCCGTGGGGGCTGTGTAGAAGATCGAAACTTTGTGGTCTTGGATCATCTTCCAGAAGCGGCCCGCGTCAGGATAGGTCGGCACGCCTTCGAACACGATTTCAGTGCCGCCCAAAGCCAAGGGGCCGTAGGTGATGTAGGTGTGGCCAGTGACCCAGCCGATGTCGGCGGTGCACCAAAACACGTCGTTGTCTTTCAAGTCAAACGTCCACTTGGTGGTCAAGGCCGCATGCAGCAAATAGCCGCCGGTGCTGTGTTGCACACCTTTGGGCTTGCCTGTCGAGCCCGAGGTGTAGAGCAAGAACAAGGGGTGCTCAGCACCCACCCACTCGGGTTCACAGGTGGTGGCTTGCTTGTCGGCCAAGTCGGCCATCCATTGGTCGCGGCCTGCGGCCATGGCAATGTCGCCACCGGTGCGCTTGACCACCAACACGTTTTTCACCGAGTCGCAGCCACCCAGAGTCAGGGCTTCGTCGACGATGGCTTTCAAGGGCAGGTGCTTGCCACCGCGCACTTGTTGGTCAGCGGTGATGATGGCCACCGCGCCGGTGTCTTCCACGCGGTCACGCAGCGATTGCGCCGAGAAACCACCGAACACCACCGAGTGGGTGGCGCCAATGCGGGCACAGGCTTGCATGGCGGCCACGCCTTCGATCGACATCGAGATGTAGATCATCACGCGGTCGCCCTTTTTGACGCCGATGGATTTCAGCGCGTTGGCGTATTGACACGTCTTGGCCAGCAATTGCTTGTAAGTGGCCTTGGTCACTTCGCCGCCGTCGGCTTCGAAGATGATGGCGGTTTTGTCGCCCAAGCCTTTTTCGATGTTGCGGTCCAGACAGTTGTAAGACGCGTTCAAGGTGCCGTCTTCGAACCACTTAAAGAAGGGGGCCTTGCTTTCGTCGAGCACTTTGGTGAAGGGGGTTTTCCAGCTCAGCAATTCGCGGGCTTGCTCGGCCCAAAAGCCTTCGTAGTCGGTTTCTGCTTTTTTGCACAAGGCGTCGTAGGCGGCCATGCCGGATACGTTGGCTTGCTTGACGAACTCAGCCGATGGCTGGTGGATGGTGATGTCGCTCATGGAAACGGTCTCCTTCTTGTGGACGGCTAAGGCTAAAAACCCCGCAACTGTGGCGGGGTGCTCTTACAAGGGTCTGACTGATCCGGGGCTGACAAACCCGCGGCTTGGCGCCTGATCAAATCAACAGGATAAACCCATTGATGGTTGCCAAAATGCCCAGAATGCCAAGGCCACAAGGCACCCAGAACAAAGCGCGTGCGCCGGTCAAAATCGCCACCGAGGTCAACACAATGGCAATTTGCAGCAGGGCTTCGGCGTAGTCAAACCAAGGGTCTTGGGCCATGGCGTGGTCGCGCTCGTGCTCGTATTCCTTGGCTTTGGCCATCAGCTCTTTTTTGCCTTCCCCGGTTTCGGGTTCTGACTCATAGCGGGCGATGTTTTTTTGGTAATCGGCCAGTTTTTTCTCTAACAAGGCTTTGGCAGCAGGGCTGGCTTTGTCCTGGGCCAGTTGTATTTCGATGTCAGCTGCCGCAATTTTGTATTCGGTTTGGCGAATGTTCTTGGCTTGGTAGAACGAATAAGCGTTGGAGGCCAAGATGTTGTTGACCATGCTTTCTTTAGAGGCATTGTTGCCACCCAAGCTGGCGATCGCCAACACCATGGCCAAGACAGACACCAACATGGCGCAGCGGGTGCGGAAGGGGTCGTTGTGTTGTTCGGGCAATTCGGTTTCTGGCACTTCACTCATGGGTTGCTCCTTGCAGTTTTGATGAAAAGGTTAGGTCGATTCAGTGGGCATCAAATCTGCCAACGGCAGGGTAATGCCCAGATGTTGCGAAATAAAGTCACGGGCCGTATCTTGCCAGCCGCCGAGCTCAGATTCGAGGTGCAGCAGGCCCGGGTCATCCAAACGTCCTTGGTTGAAATCCAGCGGTGTGGCAAAACGCAGCTCAAAGAGTTCGTATTGTGTCTGGTACAGCTTGGGCGCTTGGCGGCTGTGGATGTCAATGGCGCGCAAGCGGCCTTGGTGGCTCCAATCGCAAAACAGGAGGTGGCCCATGCGCAGCATCAGCACACATTGGTTAGGCGAAATTTTGCCCAAAATTTTGGCGTGATCGAGCTCGCCTCGTACGTCAATGGCTCGCAAGGCATTGGCGGCATCTTCGCCCAACGCCACCCAGGCCTCCAAGATGTGGCCGGCATGAAAGTAGGCTTCCCAAAAGCGCCGACGGTAAGGCCCAATGTCATCTTGGGTGTGTTGCAAGATTTGAAAAAACGCATCCATGGTGCGACCCGTGAGCCAGCGGCTCACCGTCTCGATGGCTTCGCGCCGCACACCCAACCAGCCCGCATGGTTGTGACGTGGATCGCCCAAGGTGCGCAGCAATTCAGACATCAAGGTGTGTTGCACCTCGGGTGGCGGCGTGGTTTGAAACCAGGGTGAGAGCAAGCTGTAGGCAAACTCATCGCGGCAAATGGGGTAGCGAAAGCGTTGTTGTGGTGTGCCTGCATCGTGCACGGCCCAAGCACACACGCGTTGGATGTAGCGCAGGTCACGGCGCACGTCCTCGGGGGCTTGCAGGGCTTCTAAAAAAGCGTGCCGGCAAAAGTTGTTGAGCCAAAAGCCAGATGTGAGTCCGTGGCGTGTTTGCCAGTCGAGCAAGGTTTTGCCATCGGGCAAGCTCAAAATATCGTCGGCGACGCGCTGCGGCCCTGATCGTGGGTCCAGCACATCGAGTGTGGTGATGAGCCGCTCTAGACCATTGGCCTCGGTTTCAGACAACGAAGCCAACACGCGTGGGTCTAAAAAGAAGCTGCGTGCGGCTTGAGCCAACTTCAAAAACACGGGGCTGTCGGAGTTGAAGCCTTGCAAATAGGTGTGCAGCAAGCCACGGCCCCATTTGAGCGGGCGGCGCGAGGTGCGTGCTTCGGGCACGGCCACCTCAAAGTAGTGGTCAATCAGCGGTGTGTGGGTGTGCAAGCCACGTTCAGTCCCTAGCCACAGCGCGTACGGAATGTGTCGCCAATCGCGTTGGCGTGGTGTGGCGCTGTGGGGCGCAAACTGCACACGTTCAAACGCGCTGTAGGTGCGCTCGCCCACGGTGCGCAAATCGGGGTCTGTGCCCAAGCCGCCGCGCTTGGTGCGCGCCGCGTGGGCGAGCTGGTCAAAGTCGGGTGGCAGGGGCGCGAAGAACTCTTGCATAGCGTGTGGTGGCAATGCGCGCGTGTCTAGTGCACCGTCTCTTGCATCTTTTTCAAGGTGCTGCTCGGGGCTTTGGAGGCGCCGACTTCGGTGGGTTGGAATGCCAATACAAAACGCAGCTCGACGCGGCGGTTTTGGGCCTCGTTCTCCTTGCTGGTGGGGCGCTCGTCAGCGTAAGAGCTGATGCCAAACACCGGTTGTTCGCGTTCGTTTCGGTAGCTTTGCATGCCTTCTGAACCCAGCACTTTGTAGACCGCACGTGCGCGGTCCAGACCCAAATGCCAGTTGTTGTAGTCGCCCCGGTGCAGTGGCACAGAGTCGGTGTGGCCTTCAATCAGGATGGTTTCAATTTCCACCTGTTGTGGGTTGGGAGGGCAGTCGGCTGGCAAATGGCGGCGTTGCGAATAGATGTAGCAAGGCAGCACCTGTTGCAACTGTTCGGCCGATTGGCGCAGTGTGCGCACGCCCAAGCCTTCAAGCTCGGCACTGCCGCGCGCAAACAAGGTGTCGGCTGGCAGGCTGATCACGCCCGAGACTTGGTTGATCGTCACCGGCACGCCCGCGTTTTGCAGCTTGGTGCCAATGGTGTGCACCACGGTGGCCAGTGGGTCGGCGGGAGGTTCAGGCGGCTGTTCGGGTTTGCGTGAGAGCAGCACCATCACCATCACGATGAAGATGAACAGCAGGCCAATCATCAAGTCGCTGGCCGAAGCCATGTAGCCTGACTCTTCGACCTGCTCGTGGGTGGCAACGGTGTTGCGGCGTGTTTTGATGAACATGAGAACTTTGCGCGGACTGAATGCTCAGTGCATCAAGCCTTGGGCGGCAGCGCATCGATGAACTCATCGAGCACTTCCTCCAGGTTGGTGATGCTGCCACTGAGTTGGTTGACGGCTGTGGCCAAGTGTTGGTCCATCTTGGTGTGCAGCTCGGCAATTTGTGTGCTGTAGCCCGACACGCCTTGGGTGAGCGCGTCTACCGTGCCGGTGAGCGCTTTTTGGGCGTCTTGCAAATGCGTGCGTACATGGCCTAGTGCTTCTTCGGCCGACACCGCGCTGGTTTTGAGGGTGTCCACGGTTTGGCCCAGCGCTTGGTTCATGGGCACCAAGGCTTCTTTGAAATCAGCAGCGGCAGCGCGTTGCAGGTTGACCGAGCTTTCAATCGCGCTGGCGCTGTCCTTGAACTTGTCGGCCATGTGGTCGATTTTGTCGACCGTGCCTTGCAAGCCCGACATCGCGGTTTGCACGCTGGCGATGGTTTGACCAAAACTGCCCAGCAAGGTTTCCATCCGCTGTGTGCCTTGATCGCCTGCGGTGGCCGCACGGCCCAGCGCGGCGTCCAGATCCGTCACGGTGGCGCGGGTGGTTTGAATGGTCTGTGCCAAGGTGGTGACCGCGTCGTTGAATGACGCGAGGCCGTTTTCAATCCCTTGCGTCATGGCCGCACCGGCCTTGCTCAACTCACCAGCGGCTTGGCTGCCTGCGCTGCCAAAGCTTTGGCTGGACGCTTGAATGCTGTCGGCCAAGCTGCCCAGCTTGTCAAATGCAGGCTGCATCTGGCGTGCCAGCGCATCGCCAATTGCATGGGCAAAGTCACCTTCAAAGCGTCGCAGCTCACTCACCTGTGAACGGTTTTCATCCAAGATGTCTTGGAACAAGGCCAGTTGCATGCGCACGCTGGCTTCGGCGGCGTTGTCGGGCACATGGCTGCGCAGGGTGTGGCACAGCGTGTCGATGCTGGCCTGCAAATTCTCCAGCGCTACTTTGGCACGCCAGTTCCATACCAAGGAACATAGCAAGCCTGCGATAGACGTGATGAACTTGCCACCCGCTGTGGCAATCAGCGACTGCAAGGCCTGGTCTTGCTGGCGTGCGGACACATCCAGCGCGTTGAGCGCCAAGCCCGCTTGCTGCAAAGCCACGGCCAAAAAGATGAAGGTGCACATCAGGCCAAAACCAATCAACAAATTGGGCATGGTTTCAAACAAGGCCAAGTTCATGCGGCCGCCGAGCACGCTGCGCACCGTCCAGGTGTCGGCATGGCTGCGAAAGCTGTAACTCGCCCGTGGACCGGTTCGGCTCCCCGCTTGCGTGGGCAAGTCGATCAAGCCGGCTTCGGTTTCGCGCAGCAAGAACTTGAGTTCATCGTCGTGGGTCTGTGCGTGCGCGCTGGTCAAGGCGTCCCGACTGTTGCCGGTGAATTGGGCCATGTGTTGGTCAAGGGCACGCACCGCATGTCGTACCTGACGAATGCGCGCGGACCAGACACCAAAACTGAGCGCAGAAAACACAAGAATCACGCCAGCAATGGCCAGCGGAACAGCCAGCTCTTGCAGCTGGGCGAGGTAGGGGTTTGTCAACATGCCCCTATTGTGAACAATTCGGCGTGCCCTTAATCGCTCAAGCCCCCACTGCGCAACACGCGGCGTGCGCAGGCCTTCCATAACACCTGCAACTGTGGTGCCCACAGCGTGAGGCGCTGGCGCGCACGGGTGAGGCCGGTGTAAACCAGCTCACGCGTGAGCACGGGGGACTCTTGTGCGGGAATCACCAACAACACATGCGCAAACTCAGAGCCTTGCGATTTGTGCACTGTCATGGCAAACACGGTCTCCACGCTGTCTAGGCGCGAGGGCATGACCCAGCGCACGCCACCGTCTGCTGCAGGGAAGGCCACACGCAACACGCCATCGGGCCCCGGCAGACACAGACCGATGTCGCCATTCATCAGCGCGAGCGCGTAGTCGTTGCGCGTCACCATCACTGGACGGCCCACATACCAGGTGCTGGCGCCCAAGCCCAGTGCGTGTTCGATGTGGGCATTGAGTTGTGCCACTCCCAGTGGGCCTTCGCGAACCGCACACAGCACACAAAACTCGGTGAAGGCTTTGAGCAAGGCCAGGGCTTGCGCATCGTTGCACGGCTGTGCGGCTTGTTTGTTGTGCGTGCGGTGTGCATCGAGCAAAGCCAACCAATGGCGCCATCCGTAGCGCAAGCCCACGGCCAGCTTGGCATCGCTGGCACTGGTGAGTTGCAGACGTGTGACGTCGGGCTCAGGTGTCTCGCCGTCAATGCTTTGCTGCAGCGGCAAACTGGCCAGCCAATCGGGCGCCGTATTCCACAACGCTTGGAGTGCAGGGGTGTTGTCGACCACATCGGCATTCACAGCGCGTGCCCATTGGCCAATGCCGCTTTGCACATCAAAGCGATGGCTGTGTGTCAGCGTGACAGTTTGGTGTTGCAGCAAACTGCCGGTGCACAGCTGCGACATGACCGCACCGGCTTCGACCGAGGCCAGCTGGTCTTTGTCGCCGAGCAAAACCAAACGTGCAGTGGGCGGCACGGTTTGCAGCAAGCGGGCCATCATCTCGAGATCAATCATCGACGCTTCGTCGACCAAGACCACATCGGTGGCGAGCTGATGCACACGCTGATCGTTGTGGTGACTGCGGTTGTTGGTCTGTAGCAAACGGTGCAGTGTTTGCGCATGGGTGGGGATGCGTTTTTGCACATCGGCGGGCATCTGGGTCAGCGCGTTGCTGATGGATTCGCTCAAACGCGCAGCCGCTTTGCCTGTGGGCGCCGCGAGGTGGATTTGCAACTCGTGTGCAGCTGTGCCCACCAACAGGGACAACAATTTGACCACCGTGGTGGTTTTTCCCGTGCCTGGTCCACCCGTGATGAGGGTGATGCGGTGTTGTGCCGCCACTTCACAAGCTAGGCGCTGCCTATCGGGCTCGCCGTTGCTGATAGGGGGGAACAACACATCCAAGCGTTGTTGCAAATCAGCAGTCACTTCGCATGGCAATGCCAAACGCTGCACGATGCTTTGGCGGATGGTTTGCTCGGCTGTCCAGGCGCGGCGTAAATACAAACGCACACCTTGCGCGTCCTCGGTCAAAACCAAGGGGCTGGCATCACCTTGGGTCCAGGGCAGTGTGCGGGCAGCTGTGTGCAAGTCGGTGGGCAGCACGGCAGCTTGCTCGTTGGTCCAACCCAGCCACGCAGCGGCTTGGTGTTGCAGTGCCGTCAAGTCCAGGCATGCATGACCGCGCCCCCATTGGTGGCTCGTGAGTGCCGCTAGCCACAGGTGTCGTGGGTCGTCGCTGGGGTGTTTGCTGTGCAGCAAGTTGGCCAGGGCGGTGTCCAAGCCTGTGAGCGGTGTGGCATGTGCAGGTCCCCAAGGCTGTCTGAGCAGGTCTTTGAGTACGGTCATAGCGCACCTTTCTCAAATAACGCATCCAAGGCCTCAATCAAGGCCTGCGGTGGTCTGTCCACATGCACACCGGCACCATCGGTATGGATGCCACGCAAGAACAGGTACACCGCACCACCCATGTGCTGGGCGTAGTCGTAGTTGGGCAGACGCACTTTGAGCAATCGATGCAAAGCCAAGGTGTAGAGCACGTATTGCACGTCGTAGCGCTTGTGCAGCACAGCGTCTTGCAAAGCGGGGCTGTCGTAGCTGGGCAGTTTGTTGGACTTGTAGTCCACCACCCAGTAGCGGCCATCGTGTTGCAGCACCAAGTCCAGCGAACCCGTCAGCATGCCTTGCATCACCCGCGCTTGCAGCGCGGGCCGAGACGTGCCTTCCAGCACATGGCTTTGAATGAGTTGGTCGAGCTTGTTGGCACTGAGTTGATGCACCTCCAAGTTGAACTCCATCTCGGGCCATAGGTGCTCAGGGTTCAGTTCGCACAGTGTCAATGGCACAGCGTTGAGTTCATGCAAAGGCAGCGGCGTTTGCACCACGGCTTGCAGCCAAGGCTCAAGCTGTGCACGCGGCGCATCGTCGAGTTGGAGCCAGCTGGCTTTGCGCGCTAACAAGTTGGCCCACGCGTGTTGCGTCCAGGCTGGGGCTTGCGGGTTGGCAATGGGCCATTGGTTGTGCGACAACCATTCCAGCAAGTCGTGTAGCAGCGTGCCGTAGCGCGCACCCGCCGGGAAGCTCTGCCAAGGGCTGATGTCTTCAGGCGTAGGGGCAGTGGCGGCTGAATATGCCAGATCTGACGAAGGCAATTCGGTCATCGCATCGGTCATGGCATCCGCTACCGCCTCGTCGCGTTTGGACTCAGACACCAACCCACGCGTGATGGCACTGAAGCTGGCCGTCCACCACAGGCTGTGATGGGTGCGTTGTGGCGTGAGGGCGTCTTTAGGGACGCTGATGGTCGCAGTGGCTTGGTAGCGGATGTTTTCTAACGCAGGCAACGCAGTGACTTGGATGTGTTCACACGTGGCCCACAGAGTGTTCAGCTGTTTGCCTAAGTCGCCACGCGTGGTGCGTTGGAGCAGCAATGACAAGGCGCTGCGCTTGAGCGTGCCTTTGTCAGCATTGCCACTCAGATCGTTTCTGGTTTCAGCCACGCCCAGCCACACACCCCGCTGCGCACGGGTGAGGGCGACGTACAACAGACGCATGTCTTCTTCCACCGAGGAGGCTTCTGCGTCGCTGTCGTCATCGCCTTCGTCGCTCGTGTCTTCTTGTACGAAGTTGGTTTTGCTTTTTTTCTCTACCGCAAATGCGCCTGCAAACGGCACAAACACCAGCGGGTATTGCAAGCCCTTGCTCTTGTGGTACGTGATGACTTTCACGCACAGGGCATCGGTTTCGAGGCGGGCTTGTTGGGCGTCACTGTCGTGGTGCGGGCTTTGAATTTGTTCGCCCAGGTAGCGCACCAGAGCGTGCTCGCCTTGCAGACTTTGGGCAGCGTGCTGCAGCAGTTCACCCAAGTGCAGCAAGTTGCTCAGGCGGCGCTCGCCATCGGTTTGGGCCAACAAGCGCTGCGCCACGTGTTGGCTGTGCAGCCATTGGTGGAGCATGGGCAGCACGCCGTGTTGTTGCCACAGGGCGTGCCATTGGTGGAACTGTTCTAGCAACTGTTCCCACTGCGCTTCGTCTTGGGTGATGGTCGCCACATTGTGCAAGTCCAACGCCCACAAGCGGCTGCCCACGGCGGCACGCACCAACGCTGTTTGGCGGGGAGAGGCCACAGCGCGCAACAAACGCCACAGGTCCGTCGCCTCGCTCGATTGGTACACGCTGGTGTGGTCTGACAAATACACGCTGGGAATGTGCCGTGCACGCAGGGCCTGGCGCACCGCATCGGCTTGCTTTTGGCTGCGCACCAGCACAGCCATGTCGCCAGGCGTCGCCGCTTGTTTGTTCAGCAAGTCAGCCATTTGGTCAGCAAACACCTGCGCAGTGTGGTGCAAGTAGCTGGTGCTGCTCACCACCTCAGCATCACCTGGCGCGTGCATGTGCCACACAGTGAAGGGTGCGTGTTCTTGACCATTCACCACAAGCGCCGGCTCTTTGCCTTGGGCCGACACTTCCACAAATTCAATCTCGCCTTGGGCTGACGCAAACGCTTGCTCGGTTTGCATGAACACATGGTTGACGGCCTTGACCAAGCCCGTGCTGGAGCGGTGGTTGCCGGTGAGGGTGTGCAGCGCATCGTCATTGTTGGCTTGGGCGTCTTTGCGCGCTTGCAAGTAAGTTCCCAAGTCGGCGCCACGAAAGCTGTAAATAGCCTGCTTGGGGTCGCCAATCATCACCAAAGCGTTGGCATCGGTGCAGGCCTCGGGGGCATAGATGCGGTTGAGCGTGCCGTACTGCCAAGGGTCGGTGTCTTGAAACTCGTCTACCAAAGCCACGGGGTATTGCTGGCGAATGGCCGTGGCCAAGCGGCCATCGTCGGCCATGACGGCGTGATGCAGGTTTTGCAACAGGTCTGAAAAGTCAAATGCAGCACGCTGGGCTTTGGCTGTCTTGTAGGCTTCGCCCACCGCATAGGCGGCGTGCAGGGCGATGTGTTTGTCGGTGCTGGGTTTGTGGTCAAACAATGCCACATGCGCTTGTAATGCAGCAAAGAAGGCAAAACCCTCGGCCTCGGCCCAGCCTTTGTCTTGCAGGGCTCGGGTGGTGAAGCGCTCTAGCACTTTGAATACTTCTTTGCTGGTGTTGGTGTTGGCGTCTTGTGTGACCCACGTTTGCAGTACATGGAGCCAGTTGGCAAAGTAGTCGGCACGTAAGCCTTTGATTTTTTTCTGCGCAGCTGCGTTTTGCAGGGCTTGCAGCACGCTGTCATGCCACGCCTCGCGGGCGGTGTGTGCCGTGGCGTCTACTTGCGCCTGCCAGGCCATGTGCGCGTCAATCGCTTGTGTGGGCGTGACGTCGGGCGCCACCACCTCGCGGGGTGTGCGCTCTTGTTCGCGCCACATCTCGCTCAAAGTTTTCAGCAGCTGGGCAGGGTCTTGGCCAATCAAAGGCGTGATGTGTTGCAGCGTGTCACCGCTCAGCGGGTAAAACCATTCGCGCCAATAGTCTTGCACCAGCGTGAGTTTGAGTGCATCGGCGTTTTCAAGACGCGTTTGTTCAAACAGGTTGTGGCTCTCTAGCGCATGCTGCGTGAGCATGCGACGCGACCAGCCGTGGATGGTGTAGATGGCGGCATCGTCCATCCATTCGGCCGCGCAGTTGAGCTGCAGCGCGCAGCGCGGCCACAGCAGCGGGTCAAAGCTGTCACGTAGCGTTTCTAAAAATTCGTCAACTTTCAACGACGCGGGAAAGTCGCGGCCTTGCGCGCTCAAATCAAAATAGGTGGCTGCTTGGCTCAGGCGTGTGCGTATGCGCTCGCGCAGCTCGGCCGTGGCCGCATCGGTAAACGTCATCACCAAAATTTGTGGTGGCAGCAAAGCCTCGGTGCGTGCGTGGCCCAACACCAAGCGCAGGTAGAGCGCCGCAAGCGTCCATGTTTTGCCCGTGCCTGCACTGGCCTCAATCACTTGGCGGCCATGCAGTGCCAAGGTGTGCGCGTTGAGGGCTTTCATGCGTCCGCTTCCTCCGTACTGTCGGCACGTAGGTGAACCACCTTGGCGGCTTTGAACACGGGCTCGTACAAGCGGGTGGCCCAATGGTTCAGGCTGGCTTGCATCTCTTCAAAGCTTGTGAACACGCGTTGCAGGGAGGGCGAGTCTTGGTACTCACCGCGCTTTTGGTGGGCACCTTGGAATGCGGTTTGAGCTTTGCTCATAGGGTCTTTGTGGCCGCCGTGCACACCCATCACCAAGGCGCAGGCCGTTTTGGCAGCCACAGGCAGGGGCTGCGCCCAGGCTTCTAAATAAGCGTTGCACAGGTCTTGCAAATGTTCTCGCGCCTTGTCTGCCGCGATGGGCTGGAGTTCGATGGCAGCATCAAAACCAATTTGCACACTGATGGTGGGCGTGCCACTGGCACAGGCGGCCAAGTGGTGCAGCCACAGTGGGCTGAGTGTGTCGATGCGTGGGACTTGGTTTTCTTTTTTGCCTTCGGTCACTGCACCTGGACGCAGGGCCACGTGCAGCCACTGCGTGCGATGGGCGTCGGTGCGCCACAGGGTTGGGTCATTGGCCCATTCGGCACTCAGGTGCGTGTGGCCCAGCTGCCAGTGTGCCGACTGCACGCCCAATGCGTTTGGCCACTTGGGTAACAACACATCGAGTTGTTCGCGCAGTTTTTGGCGATCGCTCTCAAACAGGTGTTGTTGCGCTTCACCAAAACCCGCCAAGGCGAGTTGGCCACTGAGGCGCAGTTGCGCAAGGGCTTGCGCGGCATCATCGGCCTGTGCAATGCGCTGGTTGAGTTTGTATTTGTCGAGTCCGTTGAGGGCGAACGGTTCCTCTTCCTCTGCGGCCTCTTCAGGTGGGTCTAGGCGCAAGCGCAAACGATCGACCAAAAACACGTCGACGGGTTGACGCAGCAAACGCTGCAAATGCAGCAACGTCAGTTCGGTCGGTGCCGCTGCGTGGGTGGTGGGTGCATTGAGCCAAGCCCCATGCGCAGATGAAGAAGGCAACAACGCACGCTGCCAGTCGTCGGCATAGGTCTGAAACGTCGAGTCCTGGGTGAAGTACTTGGGCGAAAAAGCCTGCAAGGGCTGCAGCGGCGCCACACAGGCCGCGTCACCGTCACGCGTCCAAGTGGCGTTGAGGTAGTCCATCAATTGCGCGACCAACACCGAAGGCGGCTTGATTTCGTGATCGGTGGTGCGGCGGCCTTGCCAGCTGATGTAGAGCTTGTCGCGGGCCGACAGCAAAGCTTCTAAAAACAAATAGCGATCGTCTTCGCGGCGCGAGCGGTCGCCGGCACGCCAGTGTGATGGCGTACTGCCTGCGTGTGCGGCGTCGCTCATCAAATCAAAGTCGCGTGGGGTTTGGCTGCGCGGGTAGTCGCCATCGTTCATGCCCAGCAAGCACACGCACTGGAAGGGAATCGAGCGCATGGGCATGAGCGTGGCGAACTGCACGCCGCCCCCAAAGAAGCGGCGTTGCATGGCCGGCTGTTGCAGCTGGGCCATCCAGTGTTCACGCACCACCACCAACGGCAGTGGGCTGTCCAAGCGAGCCAGTTGGCATTCGGCCAGCCAGGTTTCCAGCGGGGCCATGACGCGTTCCATCAAACGTTCGTCGGCGTCGTCGCTGGCTTGAAAAAACAGAGCCACGACTTGCTGCAACACGGCCACCCATTCGGTAGGTGTGTGGTCTTGGCGCAGTTTGAGCAAGGCAATGTGGGTGTGGCGCAACCATTGGAGCAGGCCATCGACCACGCGTGCATCGAGGCCACCCACACCCGCGAGCGGCAAGGTGTTGGCCCATGGGGTGGCGAGTTCATCGGTTGTGCCGGTTGCATACCCGAGCAACAAACGTTCGATGCCAAACAGCCAGCTGTTTTGGTTGGCGTCGGCCATGTCGGGTGCCATGCCCCAAGGTTGGCGGTGCGGGGCATCCAGGCCCCAGCGCACGCCAGCATCGGCCAGCCAGGTGTTGAGCTGGGCCACCTCATGTTCTTCTAGGCCGAAGCGTTGGCGCACAGCGGCCACTTCAAACAGGCTTTGCCACTCCACGCGTGTCACGCGCAGCTGGGGCAGTTGCAGCAGGGTGTCGAGTGCTTGCACCAGGGGTTCGGTGCGCGGTGTGGTGTCGGCCACGGTGTAGGGCAGGTGACGTGGGTCGTTGTTGGCAAAGCGGCCAAACACGGCGTGAATGTGCGGTGCAAAGTTGGCCATGTCGGGCACCATGACCATGATGTCGCTGGGCTTCAGCTGGGCATCGGCATCTAGCCACGCCAGCAGGCGGTCATGCAGCACCTCGACTTCGCGTTGCGCTGAATGCGTTTGCACAAAGTCCACACTGCGGTCGTGTGCAGCCGCCTCATGCGGCGTGGGTGGCAGGGGGTCGAGGTTGAGCAAGGCCGATTGCAAGTGCTCCAACATCGTGGGTGCACGGCCCGCCTCGGCCGCGGTGTGGGCGGGATCGACAAACACATCCACGCGGTTGAACTGATTTTGATAGAGCCCCACATCGTCAAAGCCATCGAGCAAATGCAAGTAGTCGCGACCGTGTTTGCCCCATGCGGCCAGTAACGGGTGGGTGTCGGTGTGCAGGGTGTATTGGTCTGCCTCACTCAGTGAGCCATCGTCTTGCGGCACAGGCAAACCGGCTTTGTGCGCTTGGCGTTGTTTGGCCAACTTGGCCAGTGGCACACGGCTTTCCACCACATGGCCCCAGTAGTGCTGGCAGGGGTTTTGCACCAGCATCAGCACTTGGCACACGCGGCCTAAGGCTGCCAGCGCTTGCACGGTTTGCATGGGCAGCGAGGTCACGCCAAACACCATGAGGCGGTGCGGCACACCCGCAGGGCGTTGGCCCCCAGGCAGCGCTGCCATCTTGGCCATGAACGCCTCGTGCACTTTGGCGCGCGAGCTGTAGTGGTGTTGCACATCCGCATGCAAAGCGGCTTGCACCTCGGCATCAGCCTGCAGGTCCTGGAGTAAATCACGCCACAACGCGGGTTGCCAGCTTTGTGCAGCGGGCAGCGGCGTGGCCAGGCCTGTTGGGGTGCGCAGCTGGTCTCGGGCCTGGGCCCAGTCTTCTAGCCAATCGGCACGGTAGTTTTGGTAACCGTCGAGCACGTCCGCCAATTGCCCAGCCAGTTGGTAGGCGCGGCGGTTCATGCTGAAGGCTTGTCCGTCGCCTTGCGGTTGACTCTGACCTAAATAGTTTCTCAGCGGTGCAAACTGAGGCTGTGCGAGCAACTCGGGCAGGCGGCGCATGATGCGCCACACCAAGGGTGATTTGTCTAGGGGCATGTGCGCGGGTACGCTGTCGGGCCCCAGCACGGCACGGTAAATTTGCCACAGCTTGGTTGATGGCAGCTCAATCTGCGTGGCCGCGCACACGCCTAAGTCCTTGGCCAGTGCCAATTCCAACCAGTGCTTCATGCCATTGCTTTGCACCAGCAAGACCTCGGGCGCGAGCACGGGCAGCGGGTGGTTGCGGATGAACTGCACCGCCAGCTCGCGCAGGCCTTCGAGCTGGTTGCTGTGAAGCACCATAAAACCGGTAGCGTGGGGTCTGGACATGGGCGGCGAGGTGAGTGACAAAAGGCTCAATCAATTGGCAATTCAATGAGCATACTGGATGGCAGGGTGCATGCCGTGAGCCTGTGCCAAGCCATGCACCACACCGGGCGACCCCGTCCTTGGTCACCCCATGGTGTTCGGTGGAGAACGCTCAGACCTTGGGTCGACGCATCAAAAACAACTGCTCGGGTCCGATGGTGAAGTAATCGGCCGGGCCACCACCGCGCACGATGTGACCCGCATGGGCGGTGTCGTAAATGCCGTTCTTGAGCAAGTGCTCGTCAATGTGCACGCCCACCACTTCGCCAAACACCATCCAGGTGTCGATTTTTTGCTTGTCAATGCCTTCGAGTTGCACGATCTGGGTGCAGCGGCATTCAAAGGCCACCGGGCTTTCGGCCACGCGTGGCACATCCACAATGCGCGAGGGCGCAGCGGTCAAACCGGCCAATTCAAACTCGTTGACTTCGGGGCCTACGGCGGCACAGGTTTGGTTCATGGCTTCGGCCAAGGGGCGCGTCACCAAGTTCCACACAAAGCTGCCCGTTTCTTCGATGTTGCGCAACGAGTCTTTGTAGCCAATGCTGGAAAAGCCGACGATGGGTGGCGTGTAGTTGAAGCCGTTGAAAAAACTGTAAGGCGCGAGGTTCAACACACCGTCGGCGCTGCGGGTCGAAATCCAACCCACTGGGCGTGGCCCCACGATGGCGTTGAAGGGGTCATGCGGCAAGCCGTGACCGAGGCGGGGTTCGTAAAAATGCGTCATGGCTGTTGGCTGTTGGCCGCAGCGATTTGCTTTTCTTCTTCCATCTGATGCACGATGGCCTGCACTTGTTCGTCAGACATGCCAAGTTTGGCCTGCATCATCTTGAGTTTGGCTTGCTCTTCTTCGGTCACCACGCCATCGGCCAAAACCGCACGCACTTCCATCTCGTACAGCGCTTGGCGACGTTCCACTTGGGCGGTGTAGGCGGTGGCCACCACACCGGTCAAGATGGCAGCCAAGGCGATGGACAGAATTTGCGTGAGGATCACCAGAATCGAGCCCACGAAGGTGACTGGATCGACGTTGCCCCAGCCTGACACGATGGTGATGACAAACCAGTGCATGGCGGCCGGAATCGAGGGGAAGACCTCGGGTTGCACATGGCCTTCGATGATGTAGATCAACGAAGAGAACAGCAAGCAGCTGATGAACAACAAGAACACAGCCGATGAGAACGAGTCACGCTCGGCTTTGACGGCGGCAACCATGTCTTCGAAGGCGCTGTTGTAGCGCGAGAGCTTGAAAATCCGCATCAAACGGAACATCCGCAGCACGCGCAAGTCAGCGCCTGGGAAAAGCAGTTGCAGATAAAACGGCACGGTGCTGACAAAGTCGATGATGCCGTAGAAGCTGAACAAATATTCTTTACGGCCTTGCCAGGCGGTGCCGCTGTTGTCGAGGGTGTACTTTTCGCTGTACGACCACACGCGCATCACAAACTCGATCGAGAACACGGCGACGCTGAACACGTCAAAGGCATGAAATTCAGCCATGAATTGCTCATGAATTTCAGGCACTGATTCCAAGATGATGCCAATCACGTTGGCCACCACCAACAGGGCGATGAAGATTTCGACGAAGTGGCTGTACTTGTCGGGCACAGCGCCATCCATGATTTCGTAAGTACGGCGCTTGATGCGTTGCATGGGCGAGAGGGTGTTGAGTGCAGATGTCATGGTGGCATTCAACCGTTATTGCTAGAGGATTTGTTTTTGGCGCGTTGCAGCATGGCATCGACTTGCTCGTCGGTGAGGCGATAGTGGGCTTGCAAACGTTTGAGGGTGGCTTGCTCATCGTCAGACATATTGCCGTCCGAGAACACTTCGCGCAGTTGCGCTTCGAAAGCCGCTTTCTTGCGTGCGACTTGGTTGGAGAAGGCCGAGGCCACGATACCGGTCATGATCGCGGCCATACACACGCCCAAGAAACCGGTGATCAGTGCGATGGCTTCACCTGCCTTGGTCATGGGTTCAACGTTGCCGTAGCCCGAGGTGATGGTCACGATGGCCCAGTAAATCGAGTGCGGAATGGTGCCAAAGAATTCAGGCTGTTGATGGCCTTCGGCGAAATGCATCAACGAGGCCGACACGATGGTCGCGATGGTCAACAAAAACACGGCCGAACCAAACGCTTGGCGCTCAGAGTACACCGCATGAAACAAGTCTTGCAGCGCGGTGTTGTATTTAGAGAGCTTCAAGATTCGCAGCAGGCGCAGCACACGCAAGATGCGCAAATCCAAATACGGGAAGAACATGTGCAGGTAATGCGGCATGGTGGCAAAGAAGTCAATCAAGCCAAACGGACTGAAGATATAGCCTTTGCGGCCACGCCATGCACCACCTTCTTGTGGGGTGTAGCGCGCGCCCAAGGACCACACACGCAAGATGTATTCGGCGGTGAAGAACATCACGCTCCAGAATTCCAGTTCGTGGAAGAAATCTTTGAATTCGGCATGGACTTCAGGGACAGAGTCCAAGATCACGGCGGTGCAATTGACCAACACCACGATCGTGATGAGCCATTCGACATAGCGGCTGATTGCATGCTTGGGCGATCCGTCCAAGATCTCCATGAGGGTGTGTTTGATACCGGTCATCGTTGTTTGCTAAGAGTAGAAAACGGACACACGTTCAAACGTGTGTCCGTTGAAGTCGGGTGACTAAAAACTCAATCTGTCAGATTCAAGCCTTACCTTGAATTTTGTGCCACAAATCCAGCTCATTTGATGACAATCGCGCACCTTGTTGTGCCGCGGCCTCAAATTGCGCTTCATTCGTTTGCACGCCGAGTTGTCGAATTTGGCCCAGCAATGCTTTGTAGTGCTCGACCGCAAGGGCTGGGTTTTCGGCAATCTTGTGAATGGGCAACGGGTTGCGCTCTTCGAGCTCGTGCTCTTTGACCACCACTTCGATCAGTTTGTTCACTTCTTCGACCGTCAGGTGCAGGCGTTTGGCTTCGGCGCGAATGATGGCGGCTTCTGCCTCGCTGATGTGACCGTCTTTGAGGATGGCAAATAGGTTGGCTTTCAACTGATCACGTTCTTTGACCAACTCGTCGCTGAAGGCCGAGGCCAACAACGCAGCGGGAATCGCAAAGATACCAATGCCCAACAGCGCCAACACACTGGTCATGGCGCGCCCCATCGGGGTGACTGGCGAAATATCGCCGTAGCCCACTGAGGCCAAGGTGATCACCGCCCAGTAGATCGAGGTGGGAATGTTTTCAAACTTTTCAGGCTGGGCATCGTATTCAAACAAATAACCCAAGCTGGCAGTCAACACCAACAACAACATCATGATGAAAGTGGCCGCGCCCATGACAGGCCACTCGCGCACCACCACTTTGACCAACACGGCGGTGGCATCGCTGCCGCGCGTGAGCTTGAGCAATCGTGCCAAACGGAAGACTCGCAAGAAGCGCAAGTCGATCAGATGATGCAAGAACACTTCTAAGAAGAAGGGCAGGATGGCCAAAAAGTCGATGAAGGTCGATGGATTCTTGGCTTGGCGCAAGCGACCCAAGAAGGCGCCTTTGTAACCAGGCTCTTCCACGCAAGAGTAAATGCGCATGCAGTACTCCACGGTGAAGATGGCCACAGCCACCGCATCCAAAATCACGAATTGCAGATGCAAGATGTAGTTGATGCTCTTGACCGATTCCAAGATCACGGCCATCACAGACAAGATCACCCACACACCAATGAACACTTCAAAAATGTGTTGCATGGTGCCGCCGTGGTTGCTGGGAAACACCAAGGCGTGCACTTTTTGACGGAAGGTGCGGCCTTTGTTGAGTTCTTTGAATTCAGCAATGGCAGGAATCAAGACGCGGAACAACTTCATGATCCGCAAGAGTCGCAGCAGTCGCAAGATGCGCAAGTCGATGGGAATAAAGGCTTGCAAGTAAAACGGTGCCACCGCCAAGAAGTCAATGATGGCAAATGGGCTTGTCACAAAGCCCAAACGTGCGTTCTTGCGCGTCTTGAACTCTTCATCTTCCGGTGCGAGGTAAAAGCGCAAGACGTATTCAATCGTGAACACGGCCACCGAGAAAATGTCAAAGCACTCAAACCATGTTTTGTAGGGTTCGTACACCGCTGGCACATGTTCGAACATCAAGCTGAACAAGTTGCCAATGATCAAGTAGCTAATCCACTTGTCCAGGTCTTTTTGGAAGTTGCCAGGAATGTGGGGGTCGAGCAGCCACGAGAACAACCACTTGCGCATGGGCAAGTGGCGGTCGATATGGACTTCTTGGTCTTGACCCAGAATGGCTTTGACGTCGAGGTCTTCTAGAAACTTGTCTTGTTTGGTTGGTGTTTGCATGTCAGACCTCAGAATTCGAATTCAGCAACTTTGATGGCGTAGCCACCCTTGTCACACACAGACAGACGCAATTGCATTTTGTAATCGATGGCGTCGGTTTCCACCAGTTGTGATGCCACAAAGGGGGTGGCCGATCCAGGGGGGGTGGGCATGAGGTCTTCCAACAAAATCGCGCCCATCAGCGTGCGGTCAGACGGCACGCAAGCCGCCACAAAATGAGGTGTTTTGTCGAAGAAAGGGTTGATCTGGTCTTTCAGATCGGTGGTGGCCAAGATGTGCGCCAAGCATGCGCCCCATGTGCCGGCGTCGGTGGCTTTGGCATCGGCTGCAGGCTTGACACCCCCTTTGCACGCTGGGTGCTTGGTGTCGGCTTCAAAGCGCGTGGTGCCGGTCTCAGTCAACCACGCCACCCAGGCTTCGCCATTGCTTTTTGAAGCTTCAGTTTTGAGGGCTTCTTTGTAGTTAACCACCCCTAGCAACGTGACGGCAATCACCACCAAGAGCAAAAAAAACATAAAGAGTTTGTCGGCAGTGGTGGAGCCAAGATGTTGACTCTCGGATGTGTGATCTGTGGAAGATGCCATGGATATCGCCGTTGAAAGAGAGAGAAACCGGCTACTTTGCAGTCTGAAAGCGCGCCGGGCGAATGTGGCTTTGATGATATTCGTAAATATGTTCAATTTATCGAATTAAGGCGAGATATTCGACAAGGTTGGGGTTTCCATTGAATAGGAAAGGCGTAAAAAAAAGCCGCTGATACAGCGGCTGGGGCGGTTGTGAAAACTCAGTGGTTTTGTGAACCTCGGTGGGCCCATCCCGTGGTGTGTTTTTCCACCAAGCTGAACAGTTCGTACATGATCATGGCCATGGCACCTACCACCACCAAACCTGCAAACGCCAAGCCCATTTGCATGGCCGAGCCGGCAGAGATCAGCAAGTAGCCGATGCCTTCGTTGGCGGCGGTCATTTCGGACACGGTGGTGCCCACAAAAGCCAAGGTGATGGCGACTTTGAGCGAGCCATAAAAGTAAGGCATAGAGCGTGGCAGGCCCACTTTGACCAACACGTCCCAGCGTTTGGCGCCCAAGACGCGCAACACGTCTTCAAGCTCAGGCTCGAGCGTGGCCAAGCCGGTGGCAATGTTGACCATGATGGGGAAGAAGCTGATCAAGAAGGCCGTCAAGATGGCAGGGCCCACGCCAATGCCAAACCACACCACCAAAATCGGCACGAAAGCGGCCTTGGGCAAAGCGTTGAAACCGGTCATGAGTGGGTACACGGCGGCATAAGCCAAGCGCGAACTGCCAATCACAAAGCCCAGCAACACGCCCACCACGATGGCAATGCCAAAGCCGACCATGGTGACCCAAAAGGTGCGCCAAGCGTGGCCGGCAATCACGTCGCGGTATTCGACCATTTGCTGCCAAATGCGCAGCGGTGAGGGGAAGACAAATTCAGACACATGGAACAGCGAGCACAGGCCTTGCCAAATGAGCAAGGTGGCAACGAGCAAGGCCCAAGGCGCCCAGGTTTCGAGTTGTTTTTGATTCATGGTGTGGTTACTGCCCCAGTTGAACGCCATCTTTGCGCATGGCACCGATGTGGCCGCGCAACTCGTGCACGATGTTCGTGAACTCTGGTGTGTAGGTGACTTCCAAGTCACGGGGACGTGGCAGGTCAATGTCGCGCTTGACCACAAAGCGGCCTGGGCTCTTGCTCATCACATACACGGTGTCGGCCAAGAACACAGATTCACGCAAGTCGTGGGTGACCAAGATGACATTGAACTTTTGTTCAGCATGCAAGTCGCGCAAGGTGCACCACAGCTCTTCACGTGTGAAGGCGTCAAGCGCACCAAACGGTTCGTCCAGCAGCAGCATCTTGGGCTCGTGAATCAGCGCACGGCAAATGCTGGCGCGTTGTTGCATGCCGCCTGAGAGCTCCCACGGGAACTTGCGCTCGTAACCGCTCAAGCCCACGCTTTGCAGCAGCTTCATGGCGCGGTCTTCGTATTCGGCCCTCTTGTCTTTGAAGTTGGAGCGGTAAGGCTCCACGATCTCCAGTGGCAGCAGCACGTTGTCGAGCGTGGTGCGCCAAGGCAGCAATGAAGACGATTGAAACGCCATGCCACTGATCTTGAGGGGGCCGTTGACGGGCTGGCCATCGACATAAATTTCGCCACGGCTGGGTTTTTTCAAACCCGTGGTGAGCTTCATGAAGGTGGATTTGCCACAACCCGAGGGTCCCACAATGGCGATGAACTCGCCGTGTTTGACCTGCAGGTTGATGTCTTCCACCGCAAAGTGGTTCTGCGCCAGCAACTCTTCGTTGTAGGCCAGCCAGACGTTTTGAAAGTCGACGAAGTGTTCAGGAGAAGCGCTCATGCAGCAGGGCCTACTTACTTCTTGACTTTGGGCAACACGTCGAGGTCTTTGGCGCTGGGTAGGAACGAACCGTTCCAGATGTCGTCGGCTTTGACGCGGGTCTTGGTGTTGAACGCGTCAGACACTTGAGAGGCCATCAAAGACAAACGTGGGCCCTTGATTTGACCGAAGCCTTCTGCATGCGCATCTGGGCTGTTGATCACGGTGTCAATTGCCAGTTTCAAGCGGCGTGTTTCGAGTTCGCTGTTGATGATGCCGTCACGTGCTTTGACGGTTTCGATGGCCTTGGCTGGATCGGCAATCACGTCTTTCGCACCTTTGGCAAAAGCTGCCAAGAAGGCTTTGATAGCGGCTGGGTTTTCTTTGATCAACTTGGGCGACGCAATGATGGCATTGCCATACAGCTTGACGCCGAAGTCTGGGTATTGCATGACCACCACGTCATCCGCCTTCACGCCACGTGCCTCGATGTTGAGCAAGGAGGTGAAGGTGAAGCCGGTGATGGCATCCACATCACCGCGTACCAACATGGTTTCGCGCAATGGGGGGTCCATCGACACCCAGTTCACAGCCGGCACATTGTTGGCCTTGGCGAAGATGGGGAAGGCGCGACGGCCGGCGTCAAACACGGGGGCGCCCAGTTTTTTGCCTGCCAAATCGGCAGGGGTTTTGATGCCTGATTTTTTCAACGCCATCACCGAAGCGGGGGTGTTGTTGTAGACCATCATCACGGCCACCGGCTTGTTGGGGGCATCGGGGTTGTTGGCGTGGAATTCCATCAAGGCGGCCAAGTCGGCAAAGCCCAGGTCGTAGGCGCCAGAGGCCACGCGGTTGACTGCACCGCCCGAGCCGTTGCCGGCGTCGACGGTCACATCCAACTTGGCGTCTTTGAAATAGCCCTTGGTCACAGGGACCAAGAAGAATGCAGCAGGGCCTTCAAAACGCCAATCGAGTTGAAACTTCAAGGGCGTGGTTTGGGCCGACACACCGACGAAGCTGGCGGCCAGTGCCAAGCCGAGGGTGGTTTTGAGAAAGCTGCGTTTGATCATGGAGACTCCTGAAGGCGGAACGTGAGGTGAATGGATTCATCGCTTGCAATAAAGGTGCCTACTAAAAAACACCGCGTTGCCAGCCACTGCGGCGCAAATTGTGCGCGAGTTTGGTTTGTATACAAAATGAGAGCTCCCTGAAATGGGGCGTCATGAGTCAAATTGGTGCACTTTGGGTCCGATGTGATGCTGGGCGATGTTGTCGTACAACCTAAGTGTTGGCTCGCTTCACACCCAGGGCGCGTGGGTGCTTTGGGCGCGGCGTCGGCGTTCTTTGCTGTTGGCCAAATGGGTCCGCATGGCTGCACGGGCGGCGTCACTGTCTTGGGTGGCGATGGCGCTCAAGATGCTTTCGTGTTCGGCGTTGACGCGGCGCAAGTAATCGCGCCGTTCGTCGGTCATCGTGGGATCCGTTTGCAGCCGAGCGCGCGGAATGATGGAGGCACCCAAAGAGCCCATCAAGTCGACAAAGTGCAGGTTTTGGGTGGCGCGGGCAATTTCCAAATGGAATTGAAAGTCGGGCCCCACCGCATCGAGCCCCGCTTCGATGGCGGCAGACACGGCGTCCAAGGCTTGACGCAAGTCGGCCAAGTTCTGCTCGGTGCGGCGCATGGCCGCCAGCGCAGCGGCTTCGGTTTCGATGCCCATGCGCAGTTCGAGCACGGCAATCACATCGCGCAGCGTGGCCAGCTGTTCAGGCGCGATGCGAAAGGGGGCGGCATCGCCCAGTCCCAATACAAAGGTGCCAATGCCATGGCGGGTGGTGACCCAACCCGAAGTTTGCAAACGCGAGATCGCCTCGCGCACCACGGTGCGGCTGACACCAAACTCTTTCATGATGGCGACTTCAGCAGGCAGTTTGTCGCCGGCATTCAGACGGCCATCGCGGATGCGATCGCCCAGCGCATCGACCAAGTCGTGGGCGATGCTGCGTGATTTGGGGCGGTTGGGAACAACGGTATTCATCGGGAAATCCCTTGGGTTTGCGCGCTTGACAGAGCGCGTTCAAAGCATGACCATACTTGTACGACAACTGCCCCTTGAGCGCAAGCGGGCACACCAGATGTTTTTGTGAAAGGTTGGGGTCCCGATGTCCGCTGATGCTTCGTTGAAATTCAAACGCCTGTTGCTCACAGGCGCGGCCGGCGGCTTGGGGCAAGTGCTGCGCCCGCGCTTGAGAGCGCGCTGTGATGTGTTGCGTGTGAGCGATCTGGCCGAGCTGGGCGCCGCAGCCTCTGGCGAAGAGGTGGTGCAGGCTGCCTTGCAAGACCGCGCGGCGGTGTTGCCCTTGCTCGACGGTGTGGAGGCGGTGGTGCATTTGGGTGGCATTTCGACCGAACAGCCCTTTGACGACATTGTGCAAGCCAACATCATTGGCACCTACAACCTCTACGAGGCCGCGCGCATTCATGGCACGCGCCGCATTGTGTTTGCCAGCTCCAACCACGTCACTGGCTTTTACCGCCAAGACGAGGTGATCGACGCCACCATGCCGGTGCGCCCCGATGGCTACTACGGGCTGAGCAAAGCTTTTGGCGAGAACCTGGCCCGTTTTTACTTTGACCGCTATGGCATTGAGACGGTGTGCTTGCGCATCGGTTCCTCTTTCCCTGAACCCAAAGACCGCCGCATGCTGGCCACTTGGATGAGCTACGACGACTTAGAGCGCTTGGTGATTGCCAGCCTCAGCTCACCCGTGGTGGGTTACAGCGTGATTTACGGCATGTCAGACAACCACCATGTGTGGTGGGACAACACCCCCGGCAAACACATTGGTTACCGCCCCCAAGACAGCTCTGAGCCTTTCCGCGCGGCGGTCGAGGCCCGTCAACCCGCTTGGCTCGACATCCAAGACCCGGCCGTGGTTTACCAAGGCGGCGGTTTTGTCAAAGCTGGTCCTTTTTAAATTTCGACACACCACAACAGGAGACTCCACCATGACCCCACGTTTCAACCTCATGCACACCTTGGTCGCTGCAGCCGCTGCATCGCTGTTCGCTGTGAGCGCACAGGCCACCGAGTTCCGTTCATCGGATATCCACCCTGACGATTACCCCACGGTGCAAGCCGTGCGCCACATGGGCGAAGAGCTGAGCAAAATCACCAATGGCAAGCACAGCATCAAGGTGTTTGCCAAATCGGCCCTGGGTCAAGAAAAAGACACCATCGAGCAAACCAAACTCGGCGCGCTGGCCATGACCCGCGTCAACGTGGCGCCGATGAACAACATCTGCGCGGCCACCATGGTGCCCACCATGCCGTTCTTGTTCCGCTCCACCGAACACATGCGCAAGGTCTTGGACGGTGCGATTGGCGAAGAAATTTTGAAAGACTGCGAAGCCCAAGGCTTTGTGGGCTTGGCCTTTTATGACTCGGGCGCGCGTTCGATCTACACCGTCAAAAAGCCCATCAAAACCTTGGCCGATGCCAAGGGCTTGAAGGTGCGTGTGCAACAAAGCGATTTGTGGGTGTCTTTGCTCGAAGCCATGGGCGCCAACGCCACCCCCATGCCTTATGGCGAGGTCTACACCGCCTTGAAAACTGGTTTGGTTGATGCAGCTGAAAACAACTACCCCTCGTACGAGAGCTCACGCCACTTTGAAGTTGCCAAGTACTACAACAAGACCGAGCACTCGATGGCACCCGAAATTTTGTTGTTCTCCAAAAAGGTGTGGGACACCTTGTCGGCAGAGGAGCAAAAGCAAATCCGTGCCGCGGCCAAAGAGTCGGTGACCTACATGCGCAAGCTCTGGGATGAGCGTGAGACCAAGTCATTGGCCATCGTCAAAGCTGGCGGCGCTGAGATTGTGGAGGTGGACAAAGCCAGCTTCCAAGCCGCCATGAAGCCCGTGTATGACAAGTTCTTGAAAGATCCCAAGTTGCAAGACATGGTCAAGCGCATCAACGCCGTCAAGTAACTGAGGCGTTCATGTACACACGCTTTTGCACCGCCTTAGCGCGGCTTTGTTTGAAGATCGGCGTCGCGGGCTTGGGCCTGCTGATTGTTGCCGTGCTCTACCAAGTCATTGGCCGTTATGTGCTCAACGACACGCCCACCTGGGCGGAGAGTGGGGCCGTGTTGCTGGTGCTCTACGTGACCATGCTGGGCATGGCGGTGGGCGTGCGCGATGCGGGCCACATTGGCTTGGAGTCTTTGCTGGTGCTGGCGCCCGAGGGCGTGCGCCTGAAGATGGAGCTGCTCATTCACGCCTTGGTGCTGGTGTTTGGCCTGATCATGGCTTACAACTGCGCGCTGTTGGCGCAAAGCGTGTGGGATTACAAAATCCCGACCCTGGGACTGTCCGAAGCCTTCAAGTACGCCCCGCCAGCTTTGGCAGGCGTCTTGGTGGCTTTGTTTTCACTCGAACACATCATTGCCTTGCTGCGCGATGAAGAGGTAGAACCCGCATGGCACTGACCATTTTGTGCGTGAGCTTCACGCTGCTGTTGCTGCTGGGCGTGCCTGTGGCGTTCTCGATTGGTTTGTCGTCGTTGGCGACGCTGTTGTACGAAGGCTTGCCGCTGGCGGTGGGCTTTCAGCAAATGATTTCGGGCATGAACCCGTTCTCGTTCTTGGCCATCCCGTTTTTCATCTTCGCCGGTGAAATCATGATGTACGGCGGCATTGCCGACAAGATCGTGGACTTTGCCAAATCCTTGGCCGGCCATGTGCGTGGCGGCTTGGGCATGAGCAATGTGTTGGCTTGTACCTTGTTTGGGGGTGTCTCGGGCTCGCCCGTGGCCGATGTGTCGGCCATGGGCGCGGTGCTGATTCCGCAAATGAAAAAAGAGGGCTATGACGCCGACTACGCGGTCAACGTCACCACCCACGCCTCCTTGGTCGGCGCCTTGATGCCGACCAGTCACAACCTCATCATCTTCACGCTGGCCGCCAGCGGCAAAGTGAGCATTGCCGCTTTGATTTTGGCCGGCATCGTGCCGGCGATTGTGTTGACCATTTGCAACTTGGTGGCCGCGTATGCGGTGGCCGTGAAGCGCGGTTACCCCGCAGGCACCTTCCCCGGTTGGGCCGTGGTGGGGCATTCGTTTGTGCAGTCGCTGCCGGGTTTGTTTGTGGTGGTCATCATCATCGCGGGCATTTTGTCGGGTGCGTTCACCGCCACAGAATCGGCCTCGGTCGCTGTGCTGTGGGCCTTGTTCTTGGCCGCCGTGGTTTACAAAAAGCTCACCCGTGAACAGCTCATGAAGGCGGCGGCCAAAGCGGTCAAGAGCACGGGCGCGGTGCTGCTGCTGATTGGCATCAGTTCCATGTTTGGTTACTTGATCGGCTTGTACGGTGTGGCTGAGTTGACAGGCAATTTGCTGTCGGGTTTCAGCACCACGCCCTGGGTCATCTTCTTGTGTGTGAACGTGATCTTGTTTGTGCTGGGCACCTTCCTCGACATGGCGGCCACGATTCTGATTTGCACCCCGATCTTCTTACCCATTTGCCAACAAATGGGCATGAGCACCGAGCAGTTTGGCATCGTCATGCTGATCAACTGTGCGCTGGGCTTGAACACCCCGCCTGTGGGCACCACCCAGTTTGTGGGTTGCACCATCGGTGGCGTGTCGGTGGGCACGGTGATGAAAACCATTTGGCCGTTCTACGGTGGTTTGATTGCCGCCTTGATGTTGGTGACCTATGTGCCCTCGTTCTCGATGTGGCTGCCCAACCTGATTTTGAAATAAGCTTCGCGGTCCACACCTCTTTATAGACACCCGTATGAACCAAGGCCCATCCATCCCGTTTGCCACCAACGCCCGCTACCCCGACCCGTGTCTGGAAGTACTGGACGAGCGCTTTTTGAAACTGCGCTTGTTCAGCAGCAGCGTGGAGCAACTGTTCAGCGGCATGCGTTGGGCCGAAGGCCCGGTGTGGTTTGGTGATGGGCGCTACCTGTTGGTGTCGGACATTCCCGGCAACCGCATCTTGCGCTGGGACGATGCATCTGGCCAGGTGAGTGAATTTCGTACGCCTTCGCACAATGCCAATGGTTTGGCGCGCGACAAGCAGGGGCGCTTGCTCACCTGCGAGCACCAGTCACGCCGCATCACGCGCACCGAGTACGACGGCCGCATCACGGTGTTGGCTGATCGTTTTGAGGGCAAGCGCTTGAACTCGCCCAACGACATCATTTGCCAAAGCGATGGCACGGTGTGGTTCAGCGACCCGCCGTTTGGCATTGGTGGCGATTGGGAGGGCGACCCCGCCCCGGTCGAATTACCCCATGCGGTCTACCGCATCGATCCGCACACAGGTGCGTTGCAACAGATGCTCACCGACGTGCCAGGCCCCAATGGCTTGGCGTTTTCGCCCGATGAGTCGGTGCTGTACATCGTGGCCAGCCGTGCCAAACCGCATCGCCAAGTGTGGGCTTACGACGTGGCGGCCAACGGCGTTTTGCGCAACCCACGTGTGGTGATTGACGCGCAGGGCCATGGTGCACTCGATGGCATCGCCATTGATGTGGAGGGCAATCTCTGGTGCGGCTGGGGCAGCGATGGCTCACCTACGGCCGATGCGGCGGCGCTGGACGGTGTGCGCGTGTTTGCGCCAGACGGCCAAGCGATTGGTCACATCCATTTGCCCGAGCGTTGCGCCAACCTGTGTTTTGGTGGTGCCAAAAACAATCGCCTCTTTATGGCCAGCAGCCATTCGCTGTACGCGATTTACACCAACACGCGAGGCGCCGTCTAAGTCAACTGCCAGAGACATCTGACGCTGCTTAGCAGCTTGGAAGCACAAAAAAACCAGCCCGAAGGCTGGTTTTTTTGTGCAGTTAATCCAGTCGATCAGTGGCTGTCTGCTTGTCGTGCGGCTTCGATGGCTGCGGAATCGTCAGCATTGGCGCCGTTGAAGAACAGGTTCAACAACACGGCCGACAACGAAGCCAACAAGATGCCCGACTCAATCAGGGGATGCAGGTTGTGGGGCATCCATTGCTTGAAGTTGGGGGCGATCAGCGGGATCATGCCAATGCCGATCGAGATCGCCACGATCAAGCTGTTGAAGCGGTTGCTCTTGAAGTCCACACCCGCCAAGATGCGGATGCCGGTGGCAGCCACCATGCCAAACATCACCAAGCCTGCGCCGCCCAAGACAACGGTTGGCAAGGACTCCACCAAAGCCGCCATTTTAGGAATCACGCCCAAGATGATCAAGATGATGCCGCCTGCCACGCACACAAAGCGGCTCTTGACGCCTGTGACGGCGACCAAGCCCACGTTTTGCGAGAAGCTGGTGTAGGGGAAGGTGTTGAAGATGCCACCAATCAGCGTGCCCAAACCATCGGTGCGCAGGCCGCGGCTCAAGGCTGAGCGGTCCACATGACGATCGGTCATTTCGCCCAAGGCCAAGAACATGCCGGTGGATTCGATCATCACCACAATCATCACCAAGGTCATGGTCACGATCAGCACGGGGTCAAACACGGGCATGCCAAATTGGAAGGGCAGCACCACATCAAACCAAGCGGCTTTGCCGACTTTGTCGAAGTTCATCAAACCCATGGAGGTGGCCACGACGCCACCGATGATGATGCCCAACAACACCGAGATGTTGGCAATGAAGCCCTTGGCGTATTTGGAGATCAACAGAATAGAGGCCAGCACCAAAGCGGCAATGCCCACACCGGTGAGGTCGGCGTATTTGGGGTTGGGGACTTTGGCGACCAGGGCCAAGTCTTTGGGCACGGGGGGCAGCACCGAACCGGGGGCTGATGCGGCAGCCGCAGCGTCCGCCAACCACTTGGCGTGGTCGGGGTTGACGATGGAGGGTGCAGTGGGGCCGAAGGGGTTGCCGAAAATCCAGTTGATGCCAATGCGCATCAAGCTGATGCCAATCACGGCAATGATGGTGCCGGTCACCACCGGCGGGAAAAACCGCAGCATGCGGCTGACGATGGGGGCAATCAGGATCGAGATCACGCCCGCGCCAATGATGGCGCCAAAGATGAGCTGTGCGCCTGCATCGCCCGGGTTGGCATTGGCCATGGACACCATGGGGGCCACGGCTGCAAAGGTCACGCCCATCATCACGGGCAAGCGGATGCCGAACCACTGGGTGGCACCCCAGGACTGAATCAGAGTGACCAGGCCACACACAAACAAGTCGGCCGAAATCAGCATCGCCACTTGCTCAGGGCTGAGTTTCAAGGCGCGTCCCACAATCAGTGGCACGGCCACGGCGCCGGCGTACATCACCAGCACGTGTTGCAAGCCGAGTGCGGCGAGTTTGCCGGTCGGCAATCGCTCGTCAACAGGATGAGTCGTTGCAGTCATAGGAGCTCCTTTGGATTTAATCGCATACAAAACTGTATACAGAATCAAGGCGAGAGATTCCTAGCAAAAACCCTTGATTACTTTGTGCTTCGTCCCGCCAGATGAGAACAGGAAACGGGGACATTTGTGATCACAATAGCAAGGCGCCACAGGTCTGAGTGGTCCACTATTTTCAGGAGTCTGGGTTTTGAATCAATCAATTCGTTACGGCATCATCGGCTGCGGCATGATGGGACAAGAGCATTTACGCAATATTGCCCTGCTGCCAGGCGCACAGGTCACGCGCATCTATGAACCTGATGACGCCATGGCCCAGCGCAGTTTGGCCTTGGTGCCCAAGGCCCAGCGTGTGGGCAGTTTGGCTGAGGTGGTGAGCGCACCCGATGTGGACTGCTTGCTGATTGCCAGCCCTAATTTCCGCCACGCCGAGCAGTTGCGCGAAATTGCGGCGTTGCGCCCCTTGCCTGTGTTGCTGGAAAAACCGGCATGCACCTCGCTGGACGATGTGCGTGCCTTGGCCGCCTTGGCACGCGATTACCCCGCACCGATTTGGGTCGCCATGGAATACCGCTACATGCCGCCCGTGGCCCTGTTGGCGCAAGAGGTGCATCAGCAAAACAACACCGGTCCGGTGACCATGCTGTCGATCCGTGAGCATCGGTTTCCCTTCTTGGTCAAGGTGGGCGACTGGAACCGTTTCAACCAATACACCGGCGGTACGCTGGTTGAAAAGTGCTGTCACTTCTTTGATCTGATGCGCCATCTGACACAGAGTGAGCCTGTGCGGGTCTACGCCTCGGCTTCGGTCGCGCACAACCATTTGGATGAGCGCTACCCCTTGGGCACGCCCGATATTTTGGACAACGCCTATGTGGTGGTGGACTTTGCGTCGGGCCAGCGCGCGCTGTTGGAGTTGTGCATGTTTGCCGAAGGTGCCCGCTACCAAGAAGAAATTTCAGTGGTCGGACCGCGTGGCAAGGTCGAGTGTTTTGTGCCTGGCCCTGGTCGTTTTTGGCCCGAACACTTGGGTGAGGCGCCCACGCCCAAACTCGTCATCAGTCCACGCGAGCCCAAAGGCCCGCGTGAATTGGATGTGCCGGTGGACGCAGTGGCTTTGGCGGCCGGTGACCACAATGGCTCCACGTTCTACCAACACCAACGCTTCAACGCGGTGGTGCGCGGCGAAGGCCAGGTGGAGGTGAGCTTGCAAGACGGGTTGGCTGCGGTCGTGATGGGCTTGGCAGCGCAAGAGTCTGCCCGCACCGGCCAAGCGATTGACCTGACCCAGGGGGCGTACGCCTTGGCGATAACCCGGGGCGTTTGACGGGCTAAGTTCTATATCATTCCTTCACCCCTCTGGCGTGAAGCGTTTTCTCGTTTTTGATTCAATTTATGGCATCCGTTCAACTCCAACAAGTCACCAAAAGCTACGATGGCAAGCACAACGTCATCCATGGCATTGACTTGGACATTCAACACGGCGAGTTCGTGGTGTTGGTGGGGCCTTCGGGGTGCGGCAAGTCAACTTTGCTACGCATGATTGCGGGCTTGGAGAGCATCAGCGGCGGCGATGTGCTGATCGATGGCCAGCGTGTCAACGACCAAGCGCCGCGCCACCGCGACATTGCCATGGTGTTTCAAGACTACGCGCTGTACCCGCACAAAAGCCTGTTCGACAACATGGCGTTTGGCTTGCGTTTGCGCAAGATGCCCGAAGACGAAATCCACCGACGCGTGATGGATGCCGCACGTTTGCTGCGCATTGAGCACATGCTCGATCGCAAACCCGCTGCCCTGTCTGGCGGCCAACGCCAGCGCGTGGCCATTGGTCGTGCCATAGTGCGCCAGCCCAAGGTGTTTTTGTTCGACGAACCTCTCTCCAACTTGGACGCGCAGTTGCGCGGCGAGATGCGCAGCGAGATCAAAAAGCTGCACCAGCGTTTGGGCGCCACCATCATCTATGTCACGCACGACCAAGTCGAGGCCATGACGCTGGCTGACCGCATTGCCGTGCTCAGTGGCGGGCGCACCATGCAGTACGCCAGCCCCGATCAGATTTACAACCGTCCGGCCGCTCAATTTGTGGCCAGCTTCACGGGCAGCCCACCCATGAATTTGTTGCCCTGCGCGGTGGCCGATGGCCAGGCCGATGTGGGCGGTGCGCATGTGGCATTGCCTGCCGATTTGCTGGCCCGTGCCGCAGCGGCCGACCAACATGTGTTTGGTGTGCGGCCTGAAAGCATTGCCCTGAGTCCACGCGAAGGCGTGGCCCAAGTGGCCTTGTCGGCGCAGGTGGTCATCAGCGAACCTTTGGGCGCTGAGACCTTGGTGACCTTTCAAGTCGGGCAGTCCGAACTGGTGGCGCGTTGTGCGCCCGACTTCAAAGCACCCCCGGGCAGCCCGCAAACGATTTACCTGGACGCCACCGCGCTCCATTTGTTCAACGCCGACACAGGTCAAGCCCTTTGACCTGGTTCTTTGTATCTACCCACAGGAGACATGCCATGCAAAAACGTCACGTATTGAAATTCACCGCTCTGGCACTGGCCGCAGGCTTGAGCGCGGGTGCCGTCTGGGCGCAGCAAACCACCTTGCGTGTGTTTGTGGGCCCGAATCAGCGCCCTGATTTGCAACAAAAACTTTTCCAGGAATACAACAAAGCCAATCCCAATGTGAAGGTGGAGATTGAAACCGGTGGTGCGACCTCTGAGCTGCAGCGCCAGTATCTGTCGACCGTGCTCAATGCCAAAGATTCGGCGATTGACTTGTTCTTGATCGACATCGTCAACCCTGCGCAGTATTCGTCCAAAGGTTGGATCGAGCCGTTGGACAAATACGTGGGCGGCCCTGCGGTGTTGCGTACCGACTACTTGCCCGTTTATCAGCAATCGAATGTGATCGACGGCAAGGTGTACGCCATGCCCAGCCAAGGCGATGCCATGTTCATGTACTACCGCAAAGACTTGCTGGCCAAGTACGGTGTGGCCGAACCCAAGACCTGGGACGAGTTGGCGGCTGCGGCCAAGAAAATTACCAGCGGTGAAGGCAACGCCAATTTGCAAGGCTTGTCGATCCAAGGCGCCCCAATTGAGGGTGCGGTCTGCACCTTCTTGCTGCCTTACTGGGGTCAAGGCAAGCAGTTCAACGATGCGGGTGGCAAGCTCACACTCGACAAAGCGGCAGCCGTCAAAGGTTTGAATGCGTGGTTGAGCATGGTGGACCAAGGCGTGATCAAAAAGAACGTGGCCGAGGTCAAAACCCCTGACACGGTCAACGAGTTCAAAGCAGGTCAGGTGGTGTTTGCCATCAACTGGGGCTTTGCCTATGACCGTTTCAAAGACGATGCCGATTCCAAAGTCAAAGGCCAAGTTGGTGTGATGCCACTGCCCGCCATGACCGGTGGCAAATCAGCCACTTGCATGGGTGGCTGGCAGTGGGCCATGAACGCCTACAGCACACGCAAAGACGAGGCAGGCAAGTTGATCAAGTTCTTGTCGTCCAAACAAGCCAGCGCGTTTGTGGCCAAAGAGGGCTCCATCTTGCCGGTGTTCCAAAGCGTGTACGGCGATGCCGAAGTCAACAAAGTGGTGCCTTGGTTCAAGGACGCGTTGCCCGTGGTGTTGGCGGCGCAAAGCCGTCCGATGGTGAACGACTACGGCCAGGTGTCGGACATCATCCGCACCACCACCAGCGCCATCTTGGCCCGCACCAAAACGCCTGAAGCCGGTGTGGACGAGATTGCCGCACGTGTCGGTCGCCTGATGCGTTGATGCTCTCCAAACTGCGCGACCCCAGCGAGAAAACACTCGCGGTGATGCTGTTGGCACCCGCGTTTGCGTTGCTGCTCGCCATCGTGGTCTACCCCATTGGCAAGCTGGTCTACAACAGCTTGTTCGCCATCGACAAGGGCGGGGCGTTTTTGGGCTTGCAAAACTATGTGGACGTGTGGCACGACCCTTTGTTTTGGAACGCGACCCAAAACACCTTGCTGATCACCCTCATCACCGTGCCTGGCGCGCTGTTGGCAGGACTGGCTTTGGCCTTGTTGGCCAATCTGCCGTTCAAGCGCAAATGGCCGGTGCGCTTGTCGCTGCTGCTGCCTTGGGCCTTGCCGTTGTCGTTTGCGGGTTTGATCTTCGCGTGGTTTTTTCACACCGAATACGGTGTGGTCAACGATGTGCTGATGCGCCTTGGGCTGCAAGACGAGCCCGTGAGCTGGTTGCTCCAACCGCGTTGGGCGTTTGCTGCCATCTGCTTGACCATCATTTGGAAAACCGCGTCCTTCATGGCGCTGATTTTGTTGGCGGGTTTGCAAATGATTCCCCGCTCTTTGTACGAAGCTGCTGAGGTGGACGGCGCGAATTTGTGGCAACAGTTTTGGCAAATCACCATCCCCATGCTGATGCCCAGCATCATCGTGGCCTTGATTTTCAGAACGATCACCGCGCTGCAGACCTTTGACATTCCGTACACCATGACCAAAGGCGGCCCCGGTGAAGCCACCGAAACCCTGGCCATGCTGATCCACAAATACACCATCGACTATTCCGACTTGAGCTTTGGCTCCACCTTGGCGGTGTTTATGTTTGTGATCTCGTTGGGGGTCACAGGGTTTTACCTGAACCACATTGGAAAGAACGCGACATGAGCATGGCGCAACAACACGGGCTGTGGTCGTCGCCCATGCTGCGCTGGGTAGCGGCAGGCATGGTGGTGGTGAATGGGTTTTTCCCAGCGGTCTGGATTTTGTTCACCTCGCTTAAGCCTGAAGTAGAGCTGGTGCAAAAGCCCATCACCTGGTGGCCGCATGCACCCACGCTGGACAACTATGTGCGCGCATTCACCGATCAGCCCTTGCTGACCTATTTGAAAAACAGTCTTTGGGTGGCTACCGGTGCCACGCTGTTGTCTTTGGTGGTGTCGGCCTTTGCAGCGTATGCGATTGCCCGTCTGAACTTGAAGCACCGCCAAATCATTTTGACCTGCATCGTGGCCTCCAGCATGTTTCCACTGGTCACCTTGCTGGTCCCCATTTTTGAGACCATGCGTGCCCTGGGTTGGCTCAACAGCTATGCCGCGCTGATCTTTCCCTATGTGGTGTTGAACATGCCGGTGTGCACCTTGGTGTTGGTGAGCTTTTTTCAGAGCATTCCCAAAGACTTGGAGAACGCCGCCATGATCGATGGTTGCACCCGGATGGGCGCTTTGTGGCGTGTGGTGGTGCCGCTGTCTGCACCGGGCGTGTTCACCGCGGGCATCTTGGCATTCGTCAATTCATGGGATGAGTTTTTGCTCGCCTTGTCGCTCAACTCCAGCCCCGCCGTGCGCACCTTGCCTGTGGGCATTGCGCTCTACCAAGGCGAGTTCACCTTCCCCTGGCCGATTATTTCTGCGGCGCTGATTGTGTCGATCGTGCCGATTGCCTTGCTGATCGCCGCCTTCCAAGAGCGCGTGGTCGGTGGCCTGACCCAAGGCGGTCTGAAAGGCTAGGGGCACGTTGCCTGGCTAGCCCAACGCTTGCCTTGACGTGCCTTAACTTTTCTTGCTCAGCGCCTGATGCGCAGCCGCTCAGGCGGGCAGTGCCGCAAATTGCGACAGTTGACTGCGGTAAAAGCCCAAGCCTGCCGCATCGGACACCCCAAAGTCACGCACGGCCCCCAGCAAGATGTGGTGGTCTCCTGCTTCAATGATCTGGTGCAAATCGCAATCGAACCAAGCCACTGCCTGGCTCAGGCGCAGGCGTTGGCTGTCCAGGCGATCGACAGGCACATTGGCAAAACGCTCGTCCATGCTGCCGCTGGCAAATTGTCCTGCCAGAGCAGCTTGGTGCTGGGCCAATACGCTCACCGTATACCCGCCTGATCGTGTGAAAGCCTCGTGGCTGTGGGACTCGCGGCGAATGCTCCACAACACCAAGCGCGGGTTGAGGGAGACCGAACTGAACGAGTTGCAGGTCATGGCCGAGTCTTGGCCTTGCCAGTGGGTGCTGACCACGGTCACGCCGGTGCCGAAACTGGACAAGGCTTTGCGATAGTCCATCGCGTCTGTGTGTTGTTGCATGGGGTCTTTCAGGCGCTGCGTGCCAAGAGTTAAGGCACTTCGTGCCCGCAGGCCAGTTCGTAGAGTTCAAACCAGGTTTGGCGGTCCATGGGCACGTGCTCGGCTTGATGGAATTGCGCAATGCGTTCCAACTGGTTGGTGCCCATCACAGGCAGCACACGGGCGGGGTGGTGCAGCAACCAGGCGATGGCCACGGCGGTGGTGTCGGTCCCAGCGGCTTGTGCCAAGCTCTGAAGCTTAGGCGCGAGGCGCGCCGCCGCCGTGCCTGCGGTGTGCGCTTGGGTGTGCAAACGGCCGCCGCCTAAAGGTGACCATGCCATCACCGGCATGGTGTGTTGTTGGGCGTGCGCCATTTGGCCGTTGATCAACGGCGCGGTGTGGAGCAAGCTCACTTCCAATTGGTTGGTTTGCAGCTTGTGCGTCATGCGCGATTGCAGCAAGTCCACATCCCAAGGCATGAAGTTGGACACGCCCACACCGCGCACTTTGCCGCTGCGGATCAAATCATCCAGGCATTCGCCCAAGGCCTGAGCGTCCATCAGCGGGTCGGGGCGGTGGATCAGCAGCAGGTCGATCACGTCCACACCGATGCGCTGCAAGGAGCGCTCCACACTGGCGCGCACATGGGCGGGCGAGGTGTCGTAGTGTTTGACGCGGGTGCTGGGCCACTGCTGCGACAGCAGCATGATGTCGGTTTTGGTGACGATCTCGATCTTGCTTTTCAGGCCAGGATGCGCCTTGAGCGTTTCGCCAAACAGCGATTCGCAGCGGTAATCGCCATAAATATCGGCATGGTCAAAGGTGGTGATACCTTGGGCCAAGCAGGCTTCAATGCGTGCCAGGTTGGCCTTGACCGAGGTGTCAGTGGCTTCGCTCAAGCGCCACACGCCATAGGCCATGCGACTCAGCGATTGGCCGTTGGGCAGGGTGAGGCGACTCACGGGGGACTGACTCATTTGCGAACTCCTGTGCCCAGCGGTGTGGGCGGTGTGGTGGCGGGCACGCGCCCATATTCTTGGGCGAGTGACACGGTTTTGAGATGGGGCAGCACTTTGGTGCCGAAGATTTCGCATTCGTTCAAGTGCGGATAGCCCGAGAAGATGAAAGCGCGGATGCCCATTTTCATATAGTCGTGGATCTCGCTGAGCACCTGGTCCAAGCTGCCCACCAAAGCGGCACCGCAGCCGCTGCGGGCGCGGCCCACGCCGGTCCACAAATGCGGTTCGACATAGCCTTCTTCGTCGGCAATTTCTCGGTTCTGACTTTGCAATGCCACGCCCAGGCTCTTGGCGTCCAAGGCGCGGTTACGAATTTCGCTGCCCTTGCCATCGTCGAGTTTGGAGACCAGCTCGCGGGCGTATTCACGCGCTTCGGCCTCGGTGTCGCGCACGATCATGTGCACGCGCAAACCGTAGTCGAGCAAGCGGTTGTGTTTGGCCGCGTGGGCGTGCACGTCGCGCATGCGTTGTGCTAGGACGTCTTTGGGTTCGGGCCACATCAGGTAGGTGTCGCAATGCGCACCGCACAGGGCCAGGGCATCGGGGCTATAGCCACCGAAGTAAAGCAGCGGGCCGCCGTTGGTTTGGTAAGGGCGCACCGGGTCGGTGGACAAGCCCTTGAGGTTGTAGATCTGGCCTTCGTAGTTGATCTCGTCTTGGGTCCAGGCCTGCTTCAAGATTTCCACCACCTCCCACGAACGGCGGTAGCGGTAGGCGCTGTCTTCTTGTTGGCCGGGAAAATCCGACGAGATGACGTTGAGCGTGAGCCGGCCTTCCAAGATGTGGTCCAAGGTGGCCACTGTGCGGGCCAGCATGGCCGGGTGCATCTCGCCACAGCGGATGGCGGCGAGCAAGTTCATGCGCGATGTTTTGGGTGCCACGGCAGCGGCAAAGGTCAGCGTGTCTTGGCCGACCTGGTAAGACGACGGGCACAAGATGTTGCGAAAGCCCAGCTCCTCCGCCCGGGTCACGATGCGGCTGGTGTTGGCCCAGTTGCTGCGCAAATCGCCATCGGGCACGCCCAAGTGGCGGAAATCGTCGGAGCACAAGGGGGCAAACCAAGCGACTTCGGCGCCTTGTACATCGGCGCCGCGGACAGGAACAATGCTCATGAAAATCTCCCGCTGAAAAAGTGAATGAATGGTATATGAATTTACGGTGTCTGGCATGGGTGTTTCCACGCATTTGCGATACTTGTCGACATGAAACCCGCCACCCCTGCCAAATCCTTGCCGGTGTATTTGCAAATCGCCGAATTGCTGACGCGCCAAATCAAGGCGGGTTATTGGCACAGCGGCGAGCGTTTGCCGACCGAGGCCGAGTTGGCCAGCTCACTGTCGGTGGCGGTGGGCACCTTGCGTAAATCATTGGCCTTGCTGTCAGAGCAAGGGGTGCTGGAGCGGATTCAAGGCTCGGGCACCTATGTGCGCCGTGCCGAGGGTACGCAACGCATTTACGAGCTGTTTCGTTTGGAGTTGACCACCGGCCCGGGCCTGCCCACGGCGCATATTCTGGATGTGCAGCGGTGTGCGCGGCCCAACCATGTGCCGGTGCTGGGGGCGAACCCCAAAGCCAAAGTGTGGCGCGTGCGGCGTTTGCGTTTTTTGAGCCAGGTGCCGGTGGCCTTAGAAGAAATTTGGTTTGATGCAGCGCACACCGATCGCCTTCAAGCCGAGGAGTTGGGTGACTCCATGTACCTGTTTTACCAAAACCGTTTTCAGGTCTGGATCGCTCGGGTGGAGGACCATATTGCGGCCGCACCCGCGCCCGATTGGGCAGCGCCGCCTTTTGGGCTGGAGATGGGCGCACCGGCGGGATTCATTGAGCGGCTGTCATGGACGGCCAACAACGCCTTGGCCGAGTACTCGCATACCTGGTTTGATCCGGCGGTGTGTCGTTACGCCTCACGCATCAGTCAGTGAGGGGCGTTGGATTTGCTTGATTCTTTTACGTTTCTTGGCAAGTTGCTGCGCAGACCAAAGATCACGTTGCTGTTGCAAGGCAAGCCAATGACCGGGCGTGGTGCCCAGCGCTTCGGACAAGCGCAAGTCCATATCGGCGCTGATGGCCGAGCGGCCATTAATCAGTCGCGAGAGCATGACACGGCTGGTGCCGACGTGAGCTGCGAATGAGGTGACGGTCATTTGTAAGTCGGTCAGCCAACCTGACAAGAGTTCACCAGGTGCGGTGGGGTTGTGCATGTTCAGATTTGCCATCAGTGGTAGTCCAAGTAGTCCAGCAGTTCAACGTCAGTGCCAATGAATCGAAAAGTCAATCGCCAATTGGCTTGAACCCAAATGGCATAGAAACCGTTCAAGTCGCCTCGCAATTGGTGAGTTCGCCAAGAAGGTCTTTGCAAATCCTCAGGACCTTGAGCCACATTCAATACGGTCAGTACTTCGCGCAAGCGTTTTCGATGAATGACTTGAATGCCAGCCACACTGCCCGTGAGAAAGAAAACTTCGAGTCCTTTGTGCTTAAAGCTAATGATCATTGAGTATAAAACATGGGTTTACAAAAAGTTCTATGAATCATCTTGACATTCGACCGTCATGTTTGGTGAAAGCAGAACTTTCGCAATGAGTGCTAAGCATGTACTGACGATTTGGCGTGGCATTGGGTGAGGTTATGCCAAGGTAAAAAAATACGGCCCATCAGGGCCGTATCTCATGGGCAGTACTGACGTGATCAGCTCAACAAATCCAACAACGTCCGCGCCACCACCTTGGTAGCCCGACGCACATCTTCCAGCATCACACGTTCATCGTTGCGTTTGGCATGACTCTCCAACACGGTGCGTGGACCTGCACCGTAGATAACGCCCGGGATGCCGCGTTCCACATACAAACGCACATCGGTATAGAGCGGCGTGCCCACAGCGGGGATGGGTTCGCCAAACAACTGCTCGCCGTGTTTTTGAATCGCGTCCACCAAAGGTTTGTTGCCAGCCAGAGGCACCATGGCCTTGGCGAGCAAGAGGCGCTTGATGTCCACCTTGAGTTGCTTGCCGCCACGCGGTGGGTTGAACGAGGCCACAGCGTCTTCGATGGTTTTGCGAATGGACGCTTCCACCTCAACCGGGTTTTCTTCGGGGATCATGCGGCGATCGAGCTTGAACACCACCTTGCCGGGCATCACATTGGTGTTGGTGCCGCCGCTGATTTGGCCCACATTCAGATAAGGGTGGGTGATGCCTTCCACCTTGGACGTGGTTTTTTTGTAGTCTGCGTTGAGCGCGTGCAGGGCATTCAAGATGTGGACTGCGCCTTGCAAGGCATCGGTGCCGCTGTCGGGAATGGCAGCGTGCGCCATTTCGCCTTGCACGGTGACTTCCATTTGCAAGCAGCCGTTGTGGGCGGTGACCACTTGGTAGCTGAAGCCTGCAGCAATCATCAGGTCGGGTTGGGTGAGGCCTTGTGCGAGCAACCAGCCTGGGCCTTTTTCACCACCGAATTCTTCGTCGTAGGTGAAGTGCAGTTCGACGCCACCTTTCAGTGGCAAGCCCAATGATTCGAGTGCGCGGGTTGCAAAGGTGAAGGTCGAAAAGTCGCTCTTGCTCACCGCTGTGGCACGGCCATACATGGCGCCGTTTTCAATTTCGCCGCCGTAGGGTTTGTGGGCCCAGCCGTCGCCGGGGGGCACCACATCGCCGTGGGCGTTGAGGGCGATGGTTTTGCCGCCATCGGCAAACTTGCGACGCACGATCAGGTTGGTGATGCTCTCCAGGCCGTAGGCTTTGACTTCATCACTGGGCACGGCATGTTTTTCAGCCTCATAACCAAAGGCGTGCAGCAACTCGGCGGTGCGTTCTGCGTGGGGCGCGTTGTTGCCAGGTGGTGTGTCGGTGGGGACTTGCACCAAGGCTTGCAAGAATTTCACTTGCTCGTCAAAGTGGGCGTCAATCCAAGCGTCGAGTTGGGCGTAGGTGGCAGCGTTGGCAGTCATGAGGTGTCTCGTGGTTTTGTTATGTGGTGTGGGTGTGTGAGGCTCAGGCCTGCACGTTGTGCAGCAAGTGCATGAAGGCGTCGACGGCCAGCTGCATGTCGTCGCTGGTGGTGCTCTCTAGTGGGTTGTGGCTGATGCCTGCGTTTTGGCCACGCACGAACAGCATGGCTTGCGGCATCACCTCGTGCAGTTTCATGGCGTCGTGGCCGGCGCCGCTGGGCAGGTGGAACACAGGCACGCCCAAGCTTTGCACGGCTTGTTCCCACAGCGCTTGCAGCTTGGTGCTGCTGGGTGCTGCGCTGGCGCGCATGGTTTCTTCCAGGGTGTAGTGCAGACCACGGCGTTCGCAAATGGCTTTGAGCACAGCCAGCACATCGTTCATCAGCGCGTCGCGCATGGCGTCGGTGGTGGCGCGTAGATCGAGGCTGAACTGGCAGCGCCCAGGCACCACGTTGATCGAACCGTTGGGCACTGTCAGCATGCCGACGGTGCCTACCAAGTTGGGCTGTTGCGCAGCGCGTTTTTCCACATACAGCGCGAGCTCTGCCACCGCCGTGGCGGCATCGCGGCGACGGTCCATCGGCGTGGTGCCCGCGTGGCTGGCCATGCCAATGACTTCGCCAACAAAGCGCACGCTGCCGTTGATGGAAGTCACAACGCCCAGGGGAATATCGAGTTCGTTCAACACGGGGCCTTGCTCAATGTGAACTTCCACAAAGCCCAGGTAGTCCGCCGCGTTGCGTGCCAGTTGGGGAATGTCTTCGATTTTCAAACCTGCGTGTTTCATGGCTTGGCGCATGGTCACGCCGTCGGCATCTTGCTGGTCCAGCCATTCGTTTTTGAAATCACCCACCAAGGCGCCAGACCCCAAGAACGTGGCTTTGTAGCGTTGGCCTTCTTCTTCAGCAAAAGCCACGACTTCGAGGTTGAAGGGCAAGCGTTGCTTAGATCGGGCGAGTTCGCGCACGCAAGCCATGGGCACGAAGATGCCTAAGCGGCCGTCGTACTTGCCACCGTTGCGCACGGTGTCGTAGTGCGAGCCGGTCATCAAGGTTTTGGCGTGGTGTGATGCGGCTTTGTAGATGCCCACCACATTGCCCACCGCGTCAATGCGCACCTCGTCAAAGCCGCAGGCCTTCATGCCCAGCTCAATCGTGCGGGCACATTTCAGATGCGCGTCGGTGAGGTAGGTGACGGTGAGTTCCTCGCGTGCAGCGTGTGGTGCGTGTGGGTTGACCGCGCCTGCATCGCTGAACTGGGCCAGCCACTCGTGCCAGTCCCACACCTCATGGCCCAGTGCGGGCTCGTAGCCCAGCTTGTCGTTCAAACGAATTTCGACGATGCGGTGGATATTGCGCAAGCACTCAGCCAACTCGTAGTCAGGGTGGTTGTGCAAGCGACGCTCAAAGGTGCTGATGATTTGCTGCTTGTTGAGGCCAGAGCCACGTGGTCCGCGCACAGCCAAGATGAACGGAAAACCAAACTTGGCGTTGTAGCTGGCGTTCAGCTGCTGGATGTGAGCAAACTCTTGCGGTGTGCAATTCGTCAGACCCGCCTTGGTTTGCTCATTGGTCGATTCAGCGGTGAGGCTTTTGCTCACCATGGCTTTGCCCGCTAATTCGGGGTGAGCACGCACCAAGGCAAGCTGGGGTTCACAGCCTGCTTTTTCTAAGACCTTCACCATCGCATGCTTGAGCGCGGCAGCCGATGCAAAGGGGCGCGCATCTAACGCTTGCTCGGCAATCCAGTCGGAGTGTTCATACAAGCCGGTGAGCAAAGCCACCGCTTCTGCGCGGTGCAGGGTGTTGATTTGGTTCAGCGTGATGGTGCTCATGGGGTGTCCTGCTGTTTAGTTGCCGCTGTAGGGATGCACTTGTTTCCAATGACGCGCAATGTCGATGCGACGCGCCACCCACACCCGGTCGTGTTTGGCGATGTGGTCTAAGAACTTTTGCAAGGCGACGATGCGCCCGGGCTTGCCGAGCAAGCGGCAGTGCATGCCAATGCTCATCATCTTGGGGGCTTCATCACCCTCGGCATACAGCGCATCAAAGCTGTCGCGCAAATACACAAAGAAGTCATCCGCTTGGCTGAACCCTTGTGGCAGAGCAAAGCGCATGTCGTTGCAGTCCAGCGTGTAGGGCACCACCAGTTGCGGTACCACATCGCCATTGGTTTTTTGGACCTTCATCCAAAAGGGGAGGTCTTCGCCGTAGTAGTCGCTGTCGTATTCAAAGCTGCCGTGGTCTGCCACGAGGCGGCGAGTGTTGGGGCTGTCGCGCCCGGTGTACCAGCCTGCGCCATGGATGCTGTTGCCGTGTGTGGTGTGGGTCAGGCGCTCGATGATCTCAACACCCTTGCGCATGTGTTCACGCTCAGTAGCTTCATCGATGGTTTGGTAGTTGATCCAGCGGTAACCATGGCAGGCGATTTCGTGGCCGAGCTCCACAAACGCAGCGGTGAGTTCGGGGTGACGCTCCAGCGCCATGCTCACGCCGAACACGGTAAGAGGGAGGCCGCGTTTTTCAAACTCGCGCAAGATGCGCCACACGCCCACACGTGAACCGTATTCGTAAATGCTTTCCATGCTCAGGTGGCGGTCGGGAAAGCTGGGCGGGTTGAACATCTCGCTCAAAAACATCTCACTGCCCGCGTCGCCGTGCACGGTGGCATTCTCGCCGCCTTCTTCGTAGTTCAACACAAACTGCACCGCAATGCGGGCTTGGTTGGGCCATTGCGCATGCGGCACTTGGCGGCCATAGCCCACAAGGTCGCGGGGGTAGGGGGCGGTGCTGTCGTAAGTGGCTTTGGGATGAGACATGGGATGGACTCTGTGTGGGTAATGTGCTGGTGCTTGTGAGAAAACCGCAGGTGTATGGCTCAAACCGTTGCCGTCTAAGCCAGCGCCATGGCGATGTCGTTGCTGGGCACCTTGCGGTCCAAGGTGAGGCTTTCTTCCACATGTTTGAGGTGTTCGTCCATCAGCTTGACGGCCAGTTTTTCGTCTTTGGCGACGATGGCTTTCAAAATCTCGGCATGCTCTTCGGCCGAGTGTTCGGCGGCATTGGTGCTTTGGTACATCAAGGTGATCAAGGCGCAGCGCGAGATCAACTCGCTCAGCAACTGGGCCAACACCTGGTTGCCCATCAGCTCGGCAATGCGCACATGGAAGTCGCCCAGCAAGTCGGTGCGCCCGGGCACATCGCCCATGCTGATGGCTGCTTTTTCTTGCGCCACGTGTTCCTTGAGGGCCTTGATTTGCTCGGGCGTCACGTTGCGCACCAAGCTGCGCGTCATCTCAACTTCAATCATGCGACGCACCGCAAACACTTGGCGCGCTTCGTCGGAGGAGGGCGTGGCCACAAAGGCACCACGCGCGGGCTCCATGCGAATCAGGCGCTTTTGAGCCAACTGAAACAAGGCCTGACGCACCAGGGTGCGCGAGACGCCAAAATGGTCGGCCAGTTTTTGCTCAGCCAGCTTGGTGCCAGGGTGCAGGCGATGTTCGACGATGGCTTTGGTGAGCGCATCCACAATGCTTCGGGTGGCGGTTGAGCTGTCCATGGGGTTCTCCGGCAAGTGCGATAAGGTCCATGATAGACCTAGATTCAAAAATTGTATACACTTTCAGTCGACCAAGTCGGTTGCCATCATTTATTTGGAGCATTTCATGGGATTGAGCACACACGTTTTAGACACCATGCATGGCGGCCCTGCGGCCGGAATGAAAGTGGCTTTGTTCACCACCACCGATGATGGCCAGGCCACTTTGGTCAAGTCCTTCACCCTCAACCACGATGGGCGCAACCCCGACGGCCCGCTGTACGACAACGACAGTTTGAAAAAAGGCACCTACCGCCTGGTGTTCGATGTCAAAGGCTACTTCGCATCCAAGCAAGTGGACTTGCCCGAACCCAATTTTTTAGACAAGGTCAGCTTGGACTTTGGCGTGGCCCACACCGACCAGCATTACCACGTGCCACTGTTGGTCAGTCCTTGGAGTTACTCGACGTACCGAGGGTCTTGAGCCATGGAAAAGTTTGACCTGTGCGTGATCGGTTCTGGCCCCTCCGGTTTTGCGGCAGCCATGCGTGCCATTGACTTCGGCAAACGCGTGGCCCTGATCGAGCGCGGCAAGGTCGGTGGCGCCGGCATTTTTGATGGTGCGTTGTCCTCCAAAACGCTGTGGGAGCTGTCGGAGAGTTACAAGCTCACGCACAACACCCACCTGGGCTACACGGTCTATGACTCGGAAGTGCATTTCGGCAGCGTCATGCAGCAAGCGCACCGCGCCGTGGCTGAAAAGCATGTGCAACTCAAGCAGCAAATTGCGCATTTTCAAAAGAGCGGGCAGCTCAAGTTTTTCAACGGCCATGCCAAGTTTGCGTCGCCCCATGTCATCAGCATCACCGACGCGCAAGGCCAGCAACAGACGATGGAGGCGGACAACATCGTGATGGCCGTGGGCAGCCGCCCGCGTTATTTGCCGCATATTCCGATTGACGAAAAAATCATTCTCACCAGCGATGGTGTGTCGGCCCTGCCTGACTTCCCCAAGAGCATCGTGATCTTGGGGGCGGGTGTGATCGGTTGTGAATTCGCCACCATCTTCTCCAACTTTGGCAAAACCAAGGTGTATCTGATCGACAAAGAAGAACGCATCTTGCCGTTTGAGGACGAAGACATTTCACGCGCCGTGGCGGCCAATATGGAAGGCAATGGCGCGGTGATTCACCATGGCGCATCGCTGGAAAAAATGAGCATCGTCAACGGCAAGGTGGAGTACGTGTTGAGCTTCAAAGACGGCCGCCAAGAAACCCACACCGTCGAGAAGGCGCTGATTTCCGTAGGCCGTGTCTCCAACAGCGAAAACTTAGGTCTCGAAGCCGCAGGCGTGGTGCTCAATGACCGCGGCAACATCGACGACGAACACACCCGTTCCAATGTGCCTCATATTTATGCGGTGGGCGATTTCACCGCCGATATTTCTTTGGTCAATGTGGGTGAACTCGAGGGGCGCCATGCGGTGGAGCGCATGTTTGGCCAGCCTGCGCGCGAGCTGGTGTACGAAAACATTTCCACCATCATGTTCTTGAACCCCGAGGTGGCGGCGGTGGGTTTGAACGAAACGCAAGCCCGCAAGAAAAAGATTCCCTACCGTGTGGCGGTGATGAACTACCGCTACGTCAACCGCGCCATTGCCATGAGCAAGGTCGATGGTTTTTTCAAGATCTTGGTGTCTGACGATGACGAGATGAAGATTTTGGGTCTGCGCGTCATGGGCAACCATGCCTCGAGCACCATCATGGCCGTGGCCTTGATGATCTCGATGGACATTGGCATTGAGCACCTGGCCGAGCTGATCTTCCCGCACCCCTCGATTCCCGAAGGGATTCAAGAATGCGCCCGCATGCTGATGGGCACCTCGATTGTGAAACCAGAGGTATTCAATTTGGACGTGCGCTGCTACCGTGTCGATGCCCAAGGTCGGGTGGACGATCTCTGACGGACCTCGTAACGGCCCTAGTGTTGGGCCGCGGTGGTCTTGATCCCCCTAAATATTTGTATACCAAGCGGCATACCTGCTGTCGATTGCGGGTCCAAGTCACTAAAATCTGGGCTCTTTCCCCAGATTTCCAGACCTCACCATGACCCAAGTCACCAACACCGTGCGCTTTGTGCTCGACGGCCAAATTGTCGAAGCCCAAGGCGCGCGTCGCACCACCACCGTTCTTGATTACCTGCGTGAGCAGCTCCACCGCACCGGCACCAAAGAAGGTTGCGCCGAAGGCGACTGTGGTGCTTGCGTGGTGATGGTGGGTGAGCTCAATGCTGCGGGCACGGGTGTGGACTATGTGGCGACCAATGCCTGTATTCAGCTGTTGCCCTCGCTCGATGGCAAATCGGTCAAGACGGTGGAGAGCTTGAAAAAAGCCGACGGCACTTTGCACCCCGTGCAAGACGAGATGATCAAGTGCCATGGCTCGCAGTGCGGTTTTTGCACCCCGGGCATCGTGATGAGCTTGGTCAACCTAGTGCAAACCAACACCTCACCCGTGCGCCAAGAAATCACCGACGCCTTGAGCGGGAACTTGTGTCGTTGCACCGGCTACGCGCCCATCATCGACGCGACGGCCAAAGCCTGCCAAAAGAAAGCCGCCTTGAAGGTGGATGACAGCGCTGACTTGCCGCTGTTGAAAGAAATCAAGCGTGCCAGCACCCCGACCATGAGCTTGGACGGCGACATCATCGTGCAACCCGTGGTGCGCACCAAGAAGGGCAACGAGTTTGTGTCTCCTGCCACCTTGGCCGAAGTGGCCGACTACTTGGTCAAACACCCCACCACCACTTTGTTGGCGGGCAGCACCGAAATTGGTCTGCAAGTGAACAAGCAGTTCGCACGCCCCGACCACATCATGTACTTGGGCAACGTCAAAGAGTTGCGTCAAGTGGCCGAGACCGACAAGGCTTGGCGCATCGGCGCAGCCGTGTCGCTGACCCAAGTGGAAGCGCTGATCGCCAAGGCCTACCCCGACTTTGCCGAAGTGCTGCGCCGCTTTGGCTCGCCCCCCATCCGTTCCACCGCCACGCTGGCGGGCAACATCGCCAACGGCTCGCCGATTGGCGACTCCATGCCTTGCTTGCTGGCCCTCGGTGCCAATCTGGTGCTGCGCCGTGGCGACAAGACCCGCAACGTGTTGCTAGACAACTTCTACACCGGCATGAAGAAAAACGTGCTCGAAGCTGGTGAGTTCATTGAAGCGGTGGAGTTGCCCAAGCCTGTGGCCGGCCAGGTGTTCCGCGCTCATAAGGTGAGCAAGCGTTTCGAGCAAGACATTTCGGCCACCTGCGCGGCCATCAGCTACACGCTCAAAGGCGGCAAGTTGAGTGGCGTGAAGCTCGCGTACAACGGCTTGAGCCCCTTCCCAGCCCGTGCCCCCAAATTGGAAGCGGTGTTGGAAGGCAAGTCACCTGCTGACGTAAAAGCCGCTGATCTGGATGCAGTGATTGCTTCTAGCTTCACCGCGCGCGACGGCTTGCGTGCCACTTGGGGCTACCGCGCTTTGGTAGCTCGTAACCTGGTGCTCGAATTCATTGAAGAACAAACCTCGGAGGTGGCATAAATGAACGCTCCTACCCATCTGAAAAATCTGTTGCCTGCATCGGGCGTTCAGCAAGGCACCGACGTGGTCCACGAGTCCGCGCACCTGCATGTGACCGGCACCGCCACCTACATCGACGACATCCCCGAGCACGCAGGCACTTTGTATGCCGCGCTCATCCTGTCGCCCGTGGCGCATGGCGAATTGATTGGCGACGGCATTGACCGCCAGGCCATCCTCAAGGAGCACGGCGTGGTCGCGGTCTACACCGCCAAAGACATTCCGGGCGAAAACAACTGCGGCCCCATCGTGCATGACGACCCGTTCCTCGCTGCGGGCAAGGTCGAGTTTGTCGGCCAGGCCGTCGCTGTGGTCGTCGCGCGCGACATGCTCTACGCGCGTGAAGCTGCCAAAAAAGCCAAGGTGTTGGTGAAAGAACTCAAGCCCATCTTGACGGTGGAAGAGGCCATGGAAGCGAGCAGCTTCATCATGCCGCCCAAGGGCATCACACGCGGTGACGCGGCTGCGGCCATTGCCAGCGCACCCCACAAAATTAAAGGCACCACCCGCACCGGCCAGCAAGAGCAGTTTTATCTGGAAGGCCAGATCACCTATGCCGTACCTAAAGAAGACGGCCAGCTCACGCTGTACGTGTCGACCCAACACCCCGACGGCAACCAACGCGAAGCCGCCCACGCCCTGAACCTGCACACCAACGATGTGGAGGTAATTTGCCGCCGCATGGGTGGCGGCTTTGGGGGCAAGGAAGGCAACGCCAGCATCTTCAGTCAAAGCGCTGCCTTGGCTGCGCACAAATTGGGCAAGCCCGTCAAGCTGCGTGTGAACCGTGACGACGACATGACCATCACCGGCAAACGCCACGATTTCCGCATCGACTACGAAGTGGGCTTTGACGACAACGGCCGCGTGATGGGCGCTGACATCACGCTCATGTCGCGCTGCGGTTACAGCACCGATTACTCGGGCCCGGTGAACGACCGCGCTTGCCTGCACATCGACAACAGCTATCACATCCCTGCGCTGAAGCTCATCAGCCACCGCTGCAAAACCAACACCCAAAGCGCCACCGCGTTCCGTGGTTTCGGCGGCCCGCAAGGCATGTTCGGCATCGAGACGGTGATGGACGAGATTGCGATGACCTTGGGCAAAGACCCCTTGGAAGTGCGCAAGCTCAACCTCTACAAAGACCCCGCCATCAGCGGCACGCCCGACACCATGACCACCCAATACAACCAGCTCATCGAAGACTGGGTGGGTGACAAGGTGATC
>CANGIQ010000010.1 GCA_947453965.1 Comamonadaceae bacterium | reverse complement strand
GACAAATTCATGGCGTCGGCAATGCCTGCATTCATGCCGTAGCCCGCCATCGGAATCCACAGATGCGCGGCATCGCCGCAAATGAACACGCGTCGGTCGCGGAACTTGTTGGCCACCAAACGTCGGCCCACCCAGTCTTCGTTGGTCAAAACCTCGTAGCTGAAGTCGTCGCCCACGCCCAGAATTTGTCGAATCGCCCAATCACGGTCCACCGAATCGAAATCGGTTTCGTCTTCTTTGAGGTAGTTGTGAATCAGCCAAGTTTCTTGGCCGTCAATCGCATACACATTGCCGCAGCGTCTGGGATTGAGAGAGAAGGTGGCCCAGGCGGGGGCCACTTTCAGTTGCTTGATCAGCTCGGGGGCACGGATGAAGGTGGATTGCACCCGGCCCACCACATCCACACCTTCAAGCTTGGCGCCAATTTTTTTACGCGTTTCAGAGCGTCCCCCATCGCAGCCCACCAGGTATTGGCAGCGGATGGACACCAACTCGCCGGTGTCCAGGTGATGGCCGATGGCTGTCACGCCTTCTTCGTCTTGGGTGAAGTCGTCGATGCGGGTGCGGTTCAAGATCTTCACCTGGGGCAGGGCCGCCACATGCTCAAACAAAATTGGCTCCAGGTAGATTTGGTTGATGCGGTGCGGTGGCTCTGGCGTGGGCCAGTTGCCGTCGGGTCCTGTGGTGTCGGTGAAACGGTCGCGGCGACAGGGAATCGGAATGCGCGACAGCTCTGTGCCCGTGAAGGATGTGCGGTAGGCCACATCGTGGGGGTAGTCTTCGGGCAGACCGCTGTTGCGTACTGTCTGGGCGACGCCTAAGCGTCTGAAAATTTCCATCGTGCGCGCTGACACGTGGTTGCACTTCACATTCGGTGGTTCGCCACGATGGCGGGTTTCAACCATCACCACCGCAATGCCGCGTTGTGCCAAATCCATCGCCAGGGTCAAACCCACAGGCCCCGCACCAATGATCAAAACGGGGGAGGTGTCTGTGTGCTTCATGAGTGCTTCCAAGGTTCAACCAGGTGATGTACGCGTTGCATTGTGTTGGAGAGTTGTGGTGCCTCGTCTAGGGAATCCCCTAGCTGTCGTTGACTGCGCATGATTGATAGCATGCTAACGAATATTTTTCATCGCCGGACTTCATGACATCCCCCACGCACCCCACCACCGCACATTATTTTTGGGAGGGGCTGACCGATCTGGGGATTGACTATGTGTTCGGCAACCTCGGCACCGACCATGTGTCTTTGATTGAAGAGCTGGCCCGCTGGGACCGCGAAGGTCGACCACATCCCCAGATGGTCTTGTGTCCTCACGAGAACGTGGCCATGCACATGGCGGCAGGCTATGCAGCTGTCACCGGCAAAGGCCAAGCCGTGATGGTGCATGTGGACGCTGGCACGGCCAACGCGGCCATGGGCATGCACAACATGTGCCGCGCGCGTTTGCCGGTCATGCTGATGGCGGGCAAAGCACCGTTCACCTTGCGCGGTGAACTGCCTGGCTCGCGGGACAACTATGTGCACTTTGTGCAAGACCCGTTTGATATGGCCAGCTTGGTGCGTCCTTATGTGAAATGGGACTACAACCTGCCCAGTGGTGTGGTGGTGCAAGAAGCGCTGCGACGCGGCCATGCGGTGATGCAAAGCGATCCGCCAGGGCCCGTCTATCTGACCTTGCCGCGCGAGGTCTTGGCCGAAACCTGGTCGCCCGAACAAGCCAAGCCCTTCAGCGCTGAACGCTATGGCGCCGTCGCAGCCGGTGGTGTGGACGATGCGCGCGTGACTGCCATGGCTCAGCAACTCTTGCATGCCCAACACCCTGTGGTGATCACGTCTTACCTCGGGCGCAAAGCCGAGGCGGTGCAGGCCTTGCAAGCCTTGGCTGAGCTGTGTGGCATCCGGGTGTTCGAGTTCAGCCCCAGCTATTTGTGCATCTCGCGGGAATCGCCTTGCTTTGCGGGCTTCGACCCTGCGGCTGTTGTAGACGCCGACGTCGGCCTCTTGTTGGATGTGGATGTGCCGTGGTTACCCAAGTTTGTGCAAGAGAACCCGCACACCCATTGGACGCAGGTCGATGTGGATGCCATCAAAAAAGATTTCCCCATGTGGGGCTTTGCCACCGACACCCGCATGCAGGCCGATTGCGCCACGGTGTTGCAGCAAGTCTTGGCCAAAGTCACAGCCTTGGCCGATAACGCGTTCCATCAACGGGTGGCAACGCGCATGGCGCAGATGCGCAGCGCACAACAAGCACGCTTACAGACAGTTCAGGCGGCAGCCAGCAAGCCGGGCAGTGTGGGTGCGATTTCGCCCGCCTATCTGTGTGCGGCGTTGGGGCAAGCGTTGGATGCACACGATGTGGTGATCAACGAGGCCATTCGCAACTCACCCGCTGTGCTCAACCAAATTCCACGCACCCAGCCCTTGAGTTTGCTGGGTGGCGCAGGCGGTGGTTTGGGGTATAGCGCCGGCATGGCCTTGGGCGTCAAGTTGGCCCAACCCGATCGCCGTGTGGTGCACATCGTGGGTGATGGTGGCTTTCACTTTTCCACGCCGACTTCGGTGTATGCCACGGCGCAGCGTTACCAGCTGCCCATCTTCACCGTGGTGCTCGACAACGGCGGTTGGCAAGCCGTCAAAGAAGCGGTGTTGCGTGTCTACCCCGAAGGCGAGGCGGCGCAGGCGAATGAATTTCAAGCCCGTTTGCAAGGCCAAGCGCGGCACTTTGAACAAGTGGCGCAAGCCTTTGGTGGCTATGGCGAATGCGTCAGCGACCCGGCCGATGTCCCGCAAGCGATTGCCCGTTGTTTGCAAGCCTTGCAGGATGGCCGTGCGGCTGTGTTGAATGTGCAAATTGGTCTTCAGTAATCTGTTTCAAAGGTTCTCTCCCTTATGTCACTGACTTCAAACTCTCGGCGTTGGTTCACCCGCTTGGTGTGTTTGGGCGCTTGTTGGTTGCCTGCACTTGGCAGCGCTGCCGACTATCCCACCCGTCCCATCACCATCGTGGTGGGCTATTCACCGGGCGGTGCCAACGATGTGTTGGCCCGCATCGTGGCTGAAAAGTTGGCGGTCAGCTTGGGGCAGTCGGTGGTGGTTGAAAACCGTCCCGGCGTGGGTGCCATCGTGGGCGCCAGCTATGTGGCCAAAGCCAAACCTGATGGCTACACCTTGCTCATGGGCGCCAGTGGCCCCATGGTGTTCAACCATGTGCTGTATGCCAAGCTGCCTTATGCGCCGCAAGACTTTGCGCCCATCACCCTGGTCGGCACCTTTCCTTTGGTGATGCTGACCCAAGCCAACAATCCGGCCAAAACCATGGCGGAGATGGTGAGCTATGCCAAGCAAAACCCAGACAAGGTGAACTACAGCGCGCCTTCGGCCTCGTTTCAGTTGATTGCCGAGTTGTTCAACGGCAAAACAGGCAGCAAGTTTCAGCACATTCCGTACAAGGGCAGCAACGACGCCATCACCGCGGTGATGACGCAAGACGTCACCATGACCTTGATTGACACGGGTCCCGCCCTGACCGCCTTGCAAGGCGGTCGCGTCAAAGCCATGGCCGTGACCTCTGGTGAGCGCTTGAAAGACCTGCCGCAAGTGCCCACCATGACCGAGTTGGGTGTGGACATCAATGTCACGTTTTGGAGCGGCTTGTTGGCCCCCGCTGGCACGCCTGCACCGATTGTGAAAAAAATCCAAGAAGAAGTGGCCAAGGTGTTGGAGATGCCAGATGTGAAAAAACGCATCAGTGGTTTGGCCATCACGCCCACCAGCAGCACACCGGAGCAGCTGGAAAAAATGATCAACAGCGAAATCAACATCTGGCGTCAAGTGGCCACCGAGAAAAACATCAAAGCCAACTGAAAACCGAACTGAACCTATGAAACGCAAATTTTTGAAATCTGTGCTTGCGCTGTGCTGTGGCCTGGCCATGTCGGTGGCCCACGCGCAAAGCTATCCCAACAAGCCCATCCGTTTGATCGTGCCGTTTCCACCTGGGGGCGGCAACGATGTGATTGCCCGCGTGATTGCGCAAAAACTCTCCGAACGCTTGGGCCAGCAAGTCGTGGTGGACAACCGTGCGGGGGCCAACGGCATTGTGGGTTTGCAAGCCCTGATGCAGTCGCCACCCGACGGCTACACCTTGGCCGTGGGCGCGGCCGGTCCCTTGGCGGTCAACCCCAGCCTGTACGACAAGCTGCCCTATGACCCCTTGAAAGACTTTTCGCCCATCACCAATATGGTGAACTACCCGCTCTTGTTGGTGGTTCATCCTTCGGTGCCCGTGAAGACCACGCAAGACTTGGTGAACTTGGCCAAGGCCAAACCCAAGCAGCTGTACTTTGCATCGCCTGGTAGCGGCAACTCAGGACACTTGGCTGGCGAGTTGTTGAATTCCATGGCCAATGTGCAAACCGTGCACGTGCCCTACAAAGGGCAAGGGCCTGCGCTGTCGGATTTGATTTCGGGCCAAGTGCAAATGCTCTATAGCAGCATTCCCTCGGTGTTGCCCCAGGTCAAGTCGGGGCAGTTGAACGCACTGGCCGTGGGCAGTGCCAAGCGCGTGCCGTCGTTGCCGGACATTCCTACCATTTCTGAATCAGGCGTGCCAGGGTACGAGGCCTATTCTTGGGTGGGCATGGTGGCCCCTGCGAAAACGCCCAAAGACATCGTCAACCGTTTGAACCGAGAAATCGTGGACATCTTGAAGCAAAAAGATGTCTCAGAAAAGCTCAACCAACAAGGCGCGCTGCCGGTGGGTGACAGCCCCGAGCAGTTTGCGGCCTACATCAAAGCTGAAATTGACAAGTGGGGCGCTGTGGTACGCGCCGCCAACATCAAAGCCGATTGAGGACGTTCACCATGGCGACAACAAAGAAAACAACATCCAAGAAACCCAAATCAGCCGCTTACCAAGCGGGTTTGGCGATGCGCAAAAAAGTGTTGGGCGACGACTATGTGGAGCGATCGTTTAACAACGCCGATGACCTCAACATGCCGTTTCAAGAACTCGCCACCGAGTTTGCCTGGGGCAGTGTGTGGACACGTCCGGGCCTGACGTTGCGCGAGCGCAGCTTGGCCACCTTGTCGATGTGCATTGCCTTGAATCGCCCGGCAGAAATCAAAATCCATTTGCGCGGCGCGATTCGCAACGGCGTGACCCGCGCCGAGTTGCGCGAGCTGATCTTGCATTCGTTCTTGTACTGCGGTGGCCCCGCCGCCTTGGATGCCTACAAAGCGGTGCGTGACGAGCTGCCTTTGATTGAGGCGGCCGAAAAGGCGGCGCGCCTTGCGGCAAGGAAATCGACCGCGAAGAAAACCACCGCTAAGAAAACTAAATCTCAAGCGACGGTGAAAAAGGCAACCGCCAAGAAGGCCGCTTAAGCGTTTGCTTTAAGCGGGCGGCAAACCGGCCATGACGGCCATGACTTCAGCGGTCGACGCCGTGTCTTCCAGTGCCAAACCCTGGGCCATGGCGGCGGTGTAAATCGGCGCACAGGCACTGAACAAGGGCGTGGGGCAGTCGACCGATTTGGCCATCTCGCCAATGACTTCCATGTCTTTTTGCCAGACCTCAATCTTCATGGTGGGCGGCGTGTACTGACGCTCCAGCATCATGGCCATGCGCAGGCGCATCACACCCGTGCCCAGCACCGGGCTGTTGCCAAACAACTTCAGCACTTCGCGTGGGTCTAGGCCCATCTTGCGCGCCAGCGTCACAGACTCCGCATACGCCACGTTGTAAATCGCCACCAAATGGTTGGCCGCAAACTTCATCTTGGTGCCGCAGCCATAAGGGCCGACATAGGGCACGTTGTCGGTGAACACCTGCAGAATCGGCAGCACCTTGCGGTAAGCCGCTTGGGTACCGCTGACAAACACGGTCCAGGCGCGCTCTTTGATGCGCACTGCCGTGCCACTGATGGGGCAGTCGAGCACGGTGCGGCCTTTGGCCTTGAGCTGTGCAGCGCAGGCCTCTTTGTCGGCCATGGGCAGGGTGCTGGTTTCGATCACGATTTGCGGGGCTTTGCCTTTGGGGCGCGCGACTGCGGCAATCTCGCGCGTCACGCTCGCCAGGGCGGCCGAGGTGGCCAGCGACACAATCAACACATCGGCATGGCGCGCCACATCGCCCACATTGGCCATGGCTTGTCCACCGGCTTTTTTGAGGCGCGTTTGCGCTTTGTTCTGAATGTCAAAACCGCAGACGTCGTAGCCTTGCTTGAGCAAGGCTTCGGCCATGGTGCCGCCCATGATGCCCAGGCCGATCATGCCAATGCGTGGCAAGGCCGCCGTGGCTGATGGGGTGGTTTTGATTCCGCGTGGGGTCGTGGCCATGTGGATCAACCCACCACCAAACCAGCCGCCTGAATACCAGCAGCGCAAATCGCCTCGTCTTCGTCGCCGGTGCCGCCACTGGCGCCTGCGGCACCCAAGATGCAGCCGTCAGCGTCTTTGATCAGCACTGCGCCCGGTTGGGCCAGAAACTTGCCTTCGGCCGATGCGGCCAACGAGATAAAGAAGGTCGGATTGTCTTTGGCGCGTTCGGCCAGGGCGCGGCTGGACGAGCCCATGCCCACGGCGCCCCAGGCTTTGCCACGCGCAATGTCAAAACGGAACATGCTGGCACCGTCTTCACGGGCAAAGGCCACCAGTTGGCCCGAGGCGTCCAGCACCACGATGCCCATGGGCTTGTACTTGGCGGCCCGGGCAGCTTGGCGCGCGGCCTGGACGATGGTCTGGGCTTGGTCGAGGGTGAGTTGGTGCATGGCAATCTTTCTAGAGATGAAAAGGATGCCCAAATTATCGGAGGGGCTATTCAAAAGGCCTGTCGTTTAGGCAACAAACCTGCGCGACACTCAGCCCTTGCAGACGGTGTGTCGGGCGATACACTGAAACTCGGTTTGTTGACTTCCTTGGAGATTTCACTTGGTCACTACAACAACACGCTTTGGCAGCGGACAGGCTGTGCAACGCTTGGAAGACGAGCAATTGCTCAAAGGCGCAGGCGTTTACGCCAATGACGTCAGCCCCGAGGGGCAAACCCGTTTGTGTTTTGTGCGCTCCTCGTATGCCCACGCGCGTATTGTGTCGATCGACACCTCGGCGGCAGAGGCGATGCCAGGTGTGCGTTTGGTCGTCACCGGGGCGCAACTGGTGGCCCAGGGCGTCAAGCCCATGCCCAAACCTGTCAACTTCACCCGCGCCGATGGCTCGCCTGCTGCGGCGCCCACACGCAACATCTTGGCGGTCGATCGCGTGCGCTATGTGGGCGAACCCGTGGTGGCGGTGGTCGCTGACACCGAGCAACAAGCGCGTGACGCGGCCGAAGCCGTGATGATTGATTTTGACGAGCTGCCCTGCGCGGTGAGCTTGCCCCAAGCCTTGGCGGCAGACGCGCCCTTGATCAGCGATGCGCCCGATAACCGCGTGGCCGAAACCCGCTATGGCGATGCCAAAGCCGCCGCCCAAGCGTTTGAAAACGCTGCCCATGTGGTGGCCTTGGACATCACCAACCAACGTTTGGTAGCCTTGACGATTGAGCCGCGCAGTGTGTTGGCCCATCCCGAAGACGGTCGTTTGGTGGTGCGCTTGAGCAGCCAAATGCCCACTGGTGTGCGCACCACGGTGTGCGATTTGCTGAGCATCCCCACCGAGCAAGTGCGTGTGGTGGTGGGCGATGTAGGCGGTGGCTTCGGCATGAAGACCGGCGCTTATGCCGAAGACGTGGTGGTGGCCTATGCGGCCCACAAACTGCAGTTGCCCGTCAAATGGATTGCCGATCGCAGCGAAGACTTTTTAAGCAGCGCCCACGGCCGCGACATTCAAACCCAAGTGGCCCTGGCCTTGGATGCGCAGGGCAAAATTTTGGCCTTGCGCGTGAACACCTTGGCCAACGTGGGGGCCTACCCCGTGATGACCGGCGTGGCGATTCAGTTGCTGATTGGCCCTTGGGTGCAGACCAGCGTGTACGACATACCGCTGATCGACTTCCATTTCACCGGTGTCATGACCAACACCTCCAGCACTGGGGCTTACCGTGGGGCGGGGCGTCCAGAAGCGATTTACAACATCGAGCGTTTGATGGACGAGGCCGCACGTCAGATGGGCATTGACCGCATTGCCCTGCGCCGTCGCAACTTTGTGCAACCCACGCAAATGCCCTACACCAACCCCATGGGGCAAACCTACGACACCGGCCACTTTGAATCCATCATGGACCAAGGCTTGGCCCAGTCCAAGTGGGACGGGTTTGCCCAGCGCGCCCAAGACTCGGCCCAACGCGGCCTGTGGCGCGGGCAGGGCATTGCTACTTTCTTGGAATGGACGGGTGGCAATGCGCTGGAAGAAAACGTGCATGTGCAAGTGCTGGCCGATGGTGTGATTGAGGTGTTCACCGCCGTCAACGCCATGGGCCAGGGCATTGCCACCTCGCTGGCGCAGCTGGTGGTTGATGTGTTCGGTGTGCCGCTCTCGCAAGTGCGCATCGTCATGGGCGACACCGACCGTGGCAACGGCTTTGGCAGTGCTGGTTCGCGATCCTTGTTCACGGGCGGTTCTGCTGTGAGCGTGGGCTCCAAGCAAGCGCTTGACAAAGCGCAAGAGCTGGCCGCGCAAGCGCTGGAAGCCGCGCCGCAAGACCTGCGTTACGAGCGCGGTGCGTTCCATGTGGCAGGCACCGACTTGAAGATTGGCTTGGCCGAATTGGCCGCACGCCAACCCGAGCAGCGCATTGAAATCAATTCCAAAACAGCCGCCAAAGGCCCCACATGGCCCAATGGTTGCCATGTGTGTGAAGTCGAGCTCGACCCCAAAACCGGCGAAGTGCAGGTGGTGGCCTATGCCTCGGTCAACGACATTGGCCGCGTGGTCAACCCCATGATCGTCCGCGGGCAGCTCGATGGTGGTGCCGTGCAAGGTATTGGCCAAGCGCTGCTGGAGCAGGTGGTGTACGACGAAGAAACCGGCCAGTTGCTGACCGGCAGCTTGATGGACTACGCCGTGCCACACGCCGACATCATGCCCGCGATGTTTGACACCCACACCGACGAGAGCATTCCTTGCAAAAACAATGTGCTGGGCGTCAAGGGTGTGGGCGAGTTGGGCACCATCGGTGCCACGCCTGCGGTGGTCAATGCGGTGGCCGATGCGCTGGCGCGTCACGGCCGTGGCGATCTTGCGCCCCAACTGCAAATGCCCCTCACGCCTTACCGCCTGTGGCGCTTGATGCAAGCTGCTTAACGTCGCACCTCATAAGAAACGGACCCTCTGATGCAAACCACTTTCACCGTGAATGGAAAGAACGTCACGCTCGAAGCCGCACCCAACACCTTGTTGGTCCAAGCCTTGCGTGAACAGATGCACCTCACTGGCACCCACGTGGGCTGCGACACCGCCCAGTGCGGCGCCTGCACCGTGTTGATGGACGGCAACGCCATCAAGTCGTGCAATGTGTTGCTGGCGCAAGCCCAAGGCGCGCAGATCACCACCATCGAAGGCTTGGCTCAAGCCGACGGCAGCATGCACCCCATGCAAGAAGCGTTCAAAAACTGCCACGGCTTGCAGTGCGGTTTTTGCACCCCTGGCATGGTGATGAGCGCTGTGAATCTGTGCCAGCAAAAGCCAGATGCCAATGCGCAAGAAATTCGCCACATGCTCGAAGGCAATTTGTGCCGCTGCACGGGTTATCAAAACATTGTCGTGGCGGTGCAGCAAGGTGCTGCCGCCATGAAAGCGTGAAGGAGGGCTGACGCGTGTACACATTCACCTACGAACGTCCCGCCTCGTTGCAGCAAGCACTGGCCTTGATCGAGGCCGGTGGTCAAGCTTTGGGCGGTGGTCAAACCTTGCTAGCTTCGATGAAGCAGCGTTTGCACAACCCTGAACAATTGGTTGACTTGTCGCAGCTGCCCGAACTCCAAGGCATTCGCCAACAAGGCCAAGCCTGGGTGGTGGGCGCTTTTTGCCGCCACCAAGACGTGGCCTCGCATGCGGGCTTGAAGGCCGCTTTGCCAGGCTTGGCGCATTTGGCCGAAGGCATTGGCGACCGCCAAGTGCGTGCCATGGGCACCTTGGGCGGCTCGGTGGCCAACAACGACCCGGCTGCCTGCTACCCTAGCGCGGTATTGGCTTTAGGTGCCACGGTGCACACCAACCAGCGCCAAATTGCGGCTGACGATTTTTTCCAAGGCCTCTACACCACGGCACTCGAAGCCGGTGAGTTGATCACTGCGATTGAATTCCCGGTGGCGCAACGCGCGGCCTATGCCAAGTTCAAACAACCCGCATCGCGCTTTGCCTTGGTGGGCGTGTTTGTGGCGCAAACCGCAGCGGGTGTGCGCGTGGCCATCACGGGCGCGGGCAATGGTGTGTTCCGCCATGCCGGCTTGGAAGCGGCGTTGACCAAAAGCTTCACCCCAGAAGCGGTCGAACATGTGGCCATCGACGCCGAGGAACTCAACAGCGATTTGCACGCCTCGGCTGACTACCGGGCGCATTTGATCAAGGTGCAAACACAACGCGCGGTACAACAGGCGCTGGCATGAGCGAGCTGGGCGCGCTGAGTTCCATCGACGCGCTGAGCGCCGCCTTGGCGCAAGAAGGCTACTTTGCCGACCGCCGTTTGGCAACGGCCGTGTTCTTGGCGCTGCGTTTGCAACGCCCCTTGTTGCTCGAAGGCGCGCCCGGTGTGGGCAAAACCGAGTTGGCCAAGGTCTTGGCCCGTGTGCTGCAACGTGAGTTGCTGCGCTTGCAGTGCTTTGATGGCATCGAGCAGCGCGAGGCCTTGTACGAATGGAACCACACGGCCCAATTGCTGCACCTGCGCGCGGCCCACGACAGCAAAGCCAGCGAAGATTTGGAACGCGAGGTCTACCAAGACCGATTTTTGATTCGTCGTCCCTTGCTGCAAGCGCTGCAAGCCCCCGCGCCGGGTGCGGTGTTGCTGATTGACGAAGTGGACCGCGCCGACGAACCCTTTGAAGCTTTTTTGCTGGAGTATTTGGGCGAGTACCAGGTGAGCATTCCGGAGTTGGGCACGCTGCGCGCGAACATCACGCCTATCACGCTGCTGACCAGCAACCGCACCCGCGATTTGCACGACGCCATTAAGCGCCGCTGCTTGTTCCATTGGATGGACTATCCCGATCTGGCGCGCGAGCTGGCCATCGTGCGCGCCCAGGTGCCGCAAGCCAGTGCGCAGCTCTCGCAGCAAGTGGCTGACTTTGTGGCGCGCTTGCGCAGCGACAGCTTTGCCTCCGCCTTTGTGCGCTTACCAGGCATTGCCGAAAGCGTGGAATGGACCCAGGCCTTGGTGGCCTTGCAGGCTGCGCAGATCACCCCAGACCTGGTGCAAGAAACATCGGGCGTGCTGTTCAAACAGCAAGAAGATGTGTTGCGCTTGAACCAGCTGTTGCCTGAACTCATCGCCGATTAGGATGCCAACATGTGGGTCTCGCACGGGGTGGGCTTGGGACGCGTGCTGCGCCGTGCCGGTGTGCCGGTGGACAGTGCCCGCATGGCCTTGGGACTGCAAGCCCTGACCTTGATTGATGTGTCAAAACGTCATGAGGTGTGCGATGCGCTAGAAGCCACGTGGCTGAGTCGGGCCGAAGACATTCCGGTTTTTCATGCGGTGTTTGATGCCTATTGGGCGGCACTCAGTCAGTCCCAAGCATCCGATGATGCGAGCCAAGGTTTGCCGCTTTCCCTCGCAGAGGCCAAGCCCTCGCGCCAACGTGTGCAAGACGCTCTGGCCGATATGCAAGCCGCCCCTGCGATGCGTTTGCACCCTGTGAAGCCGCAAGAAGAAGCTCAGGCTGCGAACCTGATGGCCAGCGCAATGCAGCGTTTGAAACATGCTGATTTTCAAACCCTGAGCGCCGACGAGTTGGCGCAACTTCAACACCAGCTGCAGACGCTTCGCATGCGTTGGCCCACCGTGGCGGGACGACGCTGGCGTGCAGGCGCACGCGGGTCGCGCTTGGATTGGCCGCGTCTGTTGCGCACGGCGGCGCGCCAAGGCGGGGAGGTGTTAGCCTTGCCACGGCGCCAGCGGCGTGAGCAAGCCTTGCCGGTGTTGGTGCTGCTCGATGTGTCGGGCTCGATGGAGCGCTATGCCCGCATGCAGCTGGCTTTTTTGCACCACCACACGCCGCGGGGCAAGCGCGCGGTGTTTGCCTTTGGCACCCATTTGAGTGACTTGCGCGCGGCCTTTGCCTTGCGCGATACCGATGACATGTTGCATGCCGTCAGCCAACATGTGGCGGACTTTGGTGGTGGCACGCGTTTGGGTGAATCGCTGGCAGCCTTGCGTCAGCAGTATTCGCAGATGCTGGTAGGGCGCCGCACCTTGGTGCTCTTGATCACCGATGGCTTAGACACAGGGGAGCCTGCCCAGTTGCAAGAAGAAGTGGCATGGCTCAAGCGGCATTGCCGCAGCTTGCTGTGGCTCAACCCGCTGCTGCGCTTTGACGGCTACCAGCCCTTGGCGCGCGGGCCGCAGGTGCTGGCGCGTTATGCCGATGCGCAGGTGGCCATTCACAGCCTGGCGCGTCTGGAAAACCTGGCACAAGGCCTGGGCCAGCTGCTGAAACACTGACAATACGTGCATTGCCAATCTGCACATTGAAAACAAAGAAGGAACACCACGATGGAAATGCAAGGAACCCGCCAGCTGCCTGTCAGCCGCGAAGAGGCATGGGCTGCACTCAACAACCCCGAGGTGTTGAAGCGCTGCATTCCCGGTTGCAACAAGTTTGAGCTGACCGAGGAGAACACCTATGCGGTGGGCGTGGCGATCAAGATCGGGCCTGTGTCTGCCAAGTTCGCTGGCACGGTGACCTTGCAAGACATCGACCCACCCAATGGCTACGCCCTGGTGTTCGATGCCCAAGGTGGCGTGGCAGGGTTTGGCAAGGGCGAGTCCAAGGTGACATTGACCGATAACGAACAGGGCTGCGAATTGCACTACACCGTGCAGTCGCGCATTGGTGGCAAGTTGGCGCAGCTAGGACAGCGCTTGATTGACGGTGCGGCCAAGTCACTGGCGGAAGATTTCTTTCGCCGCTTTGAAGAGGCCATCAGCCCGGTGGTGGAGGCTGAGCCAGAGGTTGACGCCGATCAAGCTGATCAGGCGAAAGGCTCTTTGTTGTCTCGGGTGTTCAAGGGACGTTCTTAGTTCTTCAAACGTGCGACTTGGACTGATCCGAATAACAAATGGTTGTTGGCTCAGTTGAGAGACTGTTAGGTAGAGTCCTGTTGTTGATCTGCCATTAACTCTGCTGTTTCGCTGTTTCGCAGTTTTGCAGTTTTGCAGCGAATGCTGCCGGTCATGTTTCAGTCCCAGCTCGAAGCCGAGATGAAGAGCGGTCTCTCACGCCAGATAAATTCGATCAAGTCCGATGTCCGGTCCGGGCAGGTACTTCTGACATTGAAGGCTAGTCCTCACAAATAACCAACCGAATGTCAGCTCTCTTCGCCCCCCTCGAACGGATAAATTCGACCCAGAACAGACATTCCGAGCGTCAGGATCGAAGTCAACTCTTAGTGGTAGCTCGCCACATTAACGACAGAGTGATTGATCTGTCGGAGGCTGCATCCTGAATCATAATTTTGGGCATGAACAAGAGTAATAGACCTCGCGGACATTGGACGCTGGAAAGCTTGCGTGACGAAGCGCTCAAGTACGCCACGCGCTCGGAATTCCAGAAAATGAATGGCGCTGCGTACAACGCAGCAGGAAGGTTGAACGTCCGCGATCTGGTCTGCACCCACATGAGTGAGCCTAAAAGGCCAAATGGTTACTGGACTTTGGAGAGGCTCCAAGCCGAGGCGCTTAAATATTCCACACGTCAAGAGTTCCAGCAAAAAAGTGGAGCAGCCTACAAGGCTGCTGGTGAACAAAAATGCAGAGACCAAGTTTGTTCACACATGAGCAAAGTCAAGCAACCAAAGGGGCATTGGACACTTGAAAACCTACAAGCTGAAGCGCTGAAGTATGACAACAAGGCCGATTTTCGGACGCACTCCAACCCAGCCTTCCTGACCGCCGCCAGGAAGAAACTGCTAGACCAAATTTGTAGTCACATGGAGCCAGGCAAACTACCCAATGGGTACTGGCTAAACAAGGCGAACTGTGCCGCTGAAGCACTCAAGTACACAAATCGGAGGGCCTTCTCCATTGCCAACTCCAGTGCGTATCACGGCGCAGACACAAACGGTTGGCTGGATGAAATCTGTACGCACATGGATTTCAATCCATCAAGTGACAGCGATGTCGTGTACATCTGGCGCGCGATCGGCCATGAGTTCAACAAGCTCCCTGTCTACAAATTTGGTACAACCTCAGTACGCTTAGACGACAGACGGGTCAGCGAAGTGGCACGAAATGCCGATATGCAGTTTGAAATCGTTCTGCTGACGGAAGTCACAGTACATGCGGCAGAGATCGAAATCGAATTGTTGAAACTCGGTGCCAACCCAAAGTACCGCGGATTTAATGGTGCAAGTGAATTTCGAGCACTGACGGATGAAGAACTCCAGTCGGCAATCAAGTTAATTAAAAAATGCAGCGTGAATCCGCATTGACTCGCCATGCGATGTTTACTTGTATTTCCTCTTCAGGCTGGAGGCGCAGCATCACAGTAGGTCTGCTGACCGGCTATAGCTGCCCCTAAGCTACCGGTCAGGCAGATCCGTTTGAAAGTCCCCGTTAGGCGGCCCCGACCTTAAGCCGTTGCGTTGATCGTTAATTGAGCGACTCGAGCAATTGCTGAATTGCTGCTGCCTTCCAAACAATCCCGATATCAGATTCCTTGTTGACACGACCACTATAGATCCCAATGAATTGAGCTACAGGGCCGTTGTATGCAGCCGAGGAGCCGTCCTCAAGAGCAATCATTCCGCCATTTCGATGTGCGATCACAGGCGAACCTGATTGCCCGGGGCGCGTCCTACAGTCGATTAGTTGAACTGGCAAATTGTCGAAGTCTACGGCCGGTTCGGATGCAAGGAAACCGGTCGCCCAAACTCCAAACGCTCCACCAGCAGTCAGGCCGAATGGAAAACCGATCACGCTCACCGGATCAGCAGGGGTCAGTGCCAAGTTCACTCCCGGTTTTCTAGGGTCGTACGGTAACAACTCCACGTCTACAAGCTGAGTCAATCGCAACGCCACGAAATCCGCTTTCGGGCCGAGTGTTGGATGTTCACTCCAACGCGGGGCATCACCCGTGTACAGTGGTTCAAGTTTTGGGATCCATTGACCGGGAATGCCTTTGCGGTTGTGCATGACAACAACTTCATTCGGAATACCCATTGTCGCGGAGAGTGCGGCCCCAGTGTTCTGGTCACGGCCTGTGACGTTATGCCTGTTGGTTAGCAGAACTGGTCCTGCTGGTGATGGGCAAACGAACGCGGTTCCCGTTGACAACGTTTGACCATTAAATCTCATCTCAATCAGCAGTGATTGAGCAGAGTGAACAGAGATTTTTGTTTGCATGCTATTGGTGTGGAAGTGTGCAAGTTTTGATGCATCTTTTGACTACAGTGTTCTGTAAGAGAGCATCTCGCCGTGCACCATCCCCTCAACCAAGTCTGAGTAGTCTGCATCGACCAACTTGGCCTCAATGAACAGGTAGTCAGGATTCAGACGCTCCTGTGGAGTCGGATCAAATAGCCGCCCCGTCGCCTTCTCTTTTATGACCGAATGGTGCATGAATCGAACCTCCCCAAAGACACTTCTGAAGTCAAATACTATCCAGCCTCGGACTATCTCTAGATCCTCTGGATAAGTCTTTCCCAAGACTGAAGCGTTGTGATGGCATTGTTGCGCTTTTGGTTCCCAAGTGCCTTCCTCATGCTCGATTCTGATCGGCCTTAGGGGGACAACGATGCCCTGGTCCAGACGTTCAAACAGTGACCGTGCGTAATTCATTTTGTCCGGAGGTGCCATGGGATCAATATACAGGTATCGATGGTTACAACTGCCCTTAGTCAGGCTGCGCTTAAATCGTGTTGGCCTGTAAAGATTGCGTGACGATGTCGTGCGTCACTTGCTGCGCCGCCTTGTGCGTGGCGGTCATGGGCCGCCGTGCTGACCACACCAGCATGAGCTGACTCAGCAATTTCGGTTGCTCAATGCGGTGGGTGCTGAAGTCTTTGGGTTTGGCAAAGTTGCGCAGGGTGTAGGCGGGCAGCACGGCATAGCCCAGGCCTTCTTTGACCAATTCCAAAATCGCGTTCAAGCCGTCGATCTCCAGCACGATTTGGGGTTTGCAGTTGACCCGCAGCATCTCGGTTTCAATCAACAAACGAAACGCGTTGGGGCGGCTGGGCACGATGAGCGGCAGCTCCGCCAGGGCCGAGAGTTTCATGACCGGCTTGAGCGGAGGCTGGTGGGCGCTGGGCTTGCTTTTTTGGCCCGCAATCAAAATCAAGGCGTCTTCGTGCAGCACCGTCATCTCTAAATCGGGTGAGGGCGGGGGGTTGTAGAGCACAGCCATGTCCAAGCGGCCGGCGCGCAAGCTCTCGACCATGAGCACCGAAAAACCTTCGGTCAACGACAGCTGCGCATGCGGCAACACCTGTTTGAACGACAGGGTCAGCGGCACGGTGATGAGCTTGGACAGGCTGGGCGGCAAGCCAATCGACACGCGTCCGGCCAAGGCGCCGCGCACCGAGCCCAGTTCTTCTTGCGCCACCGCCACTTGGTGCAAGATGCCGCGGCCGTGTTCAAGCAGCACCAGCCCGGCTTCTGTCACCGTCACGCCCCGGCCATTGCGCATCAGCAAGTTCTGGTGCAGCTCGACCTCCAGCTGGCGCACATGGCGGCTCAACAGCGGTTGCGGAATGCCCAGTGCCGCCGCCGCTTTGGTGAAACTGCCGAGTTCGGCCACGCGCACAAAGGATTCGATTTGTTTGAGGTCCATGGCTTTTTGAAAATGAATAACGATCCGAAAGATATCTAATTATGTTATATCAGCTAGTGGCGTGCTAGGGGTGTTTTGGGCCCCCGAAAACAGCCTGTATCTCTAGAATCAGCGCCATGCAAACCTCCACTTCCTCCCTCGTGCTGCGTGGCATTTCCTCCATGGCCACCAAGGCCGTGTTGAACGACTTGACGCAGGCCTACCAGGCCCAAACCGGCGTGACGGTGCAGATTGAATCCGTGGGCGGCGTGGACGCCGCCAAGCGCGTGCAAGCGGGTGAGGCGTTTGATCTGGTGTTGCTGGCCTCTGACGCGATTGAGCGTTTGATCGCCTCAGGCCATGTGCAAGGGGGCAGCCGACACGATTGGGTGCGTTCACCCGTTGCCGTGGCCGTGCAAGCCGGTGCGGCGCGCCCTGACCTGAGCCACGAAGCCGCCGTGAAAGCCGCTGTGTTGGCCAGCCCCACACTGAGCTACTCCACAGGCCCGAGCGGCGTGTACCTGGAAAAACTGTTTGATCGTTGGGGCATTGCCGAGCAGGTCAAGCCCCGCATCGTGGTGCCGCCTCCTGGCACACCGGTGGGTGCATTGGTGGCCAACGGTCAGGCTGCCTTGGGTTTTCAGCAGTTGAGCGAACTCATTGCTTTGCCTGGCATCGATGTGCTGGGCACCTTGCCTGCGGATGTGGCGTTCATCACCACTTTCTCGTCGGGCATTCTCAGTGTCATCGCCAGCGACGCAGCGCGCGTGGCGGCGGTGCAAGCGTTTTTGCAGTTCTTGACCTCGGCTGGCGTGGAAGACGTCAAGCGCAAGCACGGCATGGACTGGCTTTAATTTTTCAATTTCATTCTGTAAGGGGTATTCATGTCTCTCATCATCGACGTCCACGGTCACTACACCACAGCGCCCAAGGCCTTGGAAGAATGGCGCAACAAGCAAATCGCTGGCATCAAAGACCCAGCGTCTATGCCCAAAGTGTCTGAGCTGAAAATCAGCGACGACGAGTTGCGCGAAACCATCGAGACCAACCAACTCGCCAAGATGAAAGAGCGCGGCTCGGACATCACCATCTTCAGCCCACGTGCCAGCTTCATGGCCCACCACATTGGTGACTTCCAGGTGTCCTCCACCTGGGCGGCTATTTGTAACGAGCTGTGCTTCCGCGTGTCCGAGCTGTTCCCCAACAACTTCGTGTCTGCGGCCATGTTGCCCCAGTCCCCCGGTGTGGACCCCGCCACTTGCATTCCTGAATTGGTGAAATGCGTGGAGCAATACGGCAACGTCGGTATCAACCTGAACCCCGATCCTTCGGGCGGCCACTGGACATCGCCTCCTTTGAGCGACAAGTCCTGGTACCCCATCTACGAAAAGATGGTCGAGTACGACATTCCCGCCATGATTCACGTGTCGACCAGCTGCAACGGCTGCTTCCACACCACGGGCGCGCACTACTTGAACGCTGACACCACGGCCTTCATGCAGTGTCTGACCTCGGACTTGTTCAAAGATTTCCCCACCTTGAAGTTCTTGATTCCCCATGGCGGCGGTGCGGTGCCTTACCACTGGGGCCGCTTCCGTGGTTTGGCGCAAGAGCTGAAAAAGCCTTTGCTCACCGAGCACCTGATGAACAACATTTACTTCGACACCTGCGTGTACCACCAGCCCGGCATCGACTTGTTGACCAAAGTGATTCCGGTCAAGAACATCATGTTCGCGTCCGAGATGATTGGTGCAGTGCGCGGCATCGACCCCGAAACCGGCCACTACTACGACGACACCAAGCGCTACATCGAGTCCACGCTCAACCTCAATGCCGACGAGCGCCACCAGGTGTACGAGGGCAATGCGCGTCGCGTGTTCTCGCGCTTGGACACCAAGCTCAAGTCGCAAGGCCGTTAAACAAGATTGATGATTCACAGCAGCCTTGTCAGTGGCGAGGCGATTTAGATTTTTGGAGATTTCTGATGTACGAACTTGGCGTTGTTTACCGCAATATCACCCGCGCAGACCGCGCAACTGCAGACGCTTTGGCCGCTCTGGGCTCGGCCACTGTGCACGAGGCCATGGGCCGCGTGGGTTTGCTCAAGCCTTGTATGCGTCCCATCTATGCGGGCGCGCAAGTGTCGGGCACAGCGGTGACCGTGCTCTTGCACCCTGGCGACAACTGGATGATGCACGTGGTGGCTGAACAAATTCAACCGGGCGACATCGTGGTGGCTGCCATCACGGCAGAGTGCACCGATGGTTACTTTGGCGATTTGTTGGCGACCTCGTTCCAAGCGCGTGGTGCACGTGCACTCATCATCGACGCCGGTGTGCGCGATGTGAAAGAGCTGACCAAGATGAACTTCCCCGTGTGGAGCAAGGCCATCAGCAGCAAAGGCACCATCAAGGCCACCATTGGTTCGGTGAACATTCCTGTGGTGTGTGCTGGCATGTTGGTGACCCCCGGTGACGTGATCGTGGCGGACGACGACGGCGTGGTCTGCGTGCCCGCAGCCATGGCGGCCAAAACTTTGGCCACCGCGCAAGCCCGTGAAGCCAACGAAGGCGAGAAGCGCGCCAAGCTGGCCTCGGGCGTGTTGGGCCTCGATATGTACAAAATGCGCGAGCCTTTGGCCGCCGCAGGTTTGAAGTACATCGACTGACACCTGTTGGCAACCATGCGCACACCCCGTCGCTTTGTCTGGTCGCTGGCCGTTGCCGCCCTGTTGGGCCTGACGGCCTGCGTCAGCACTTGGGAAACCTCGTCGCCTTCCACCGCGCAAGCGGTGGGGTCGGTGGCACCCGAGGTCCAACAGGCCTTGGCACCCACTGGCGTGTTGCGCGTGGGCGTGTACCTGGGCAGCCCGACCTCGTGGGTGCGTGATGCCAAGACCGGACAGTCACGCGGTGTGGCCTTGGAATTGGGCTACGCCCTGGGGCAACAACTGGGTGTGCCGGTGCAAGTGGTGGAATACCCACGCGTGGCCGAAGTCATCGCCGGGCTCAAAAAGGCGGAGGTCGACATGACCTTCACCAATGCCTCGCCCGCCCGTGCCCAAGAGGTGGATTTCACACCGACCTTGATTCAACTTGAGTTGGGCGTGCTGGTGCCTGCCAACAGCCGCATCCAAAGCTTTGCCGATGTGGACCGTGCCGGTGTGCGTTTGGGTGTGAGCCAAGGCAGCTCGTCGCAAGGCGTGTTGGGTAGCCGTTTGAAACAAACCACCGTGGTGCCCGTGGCCTCGCTCAGCGTGGCGCAGCAGATGCTGCAGCGTGGTGAGTTGGATGCGTTTGCCACAAATAAAGGCATCTTGTTTGAGCTGGCCGAAAAAGTGCCAGGCGCTCAAGTGCTGAAAGACCGTTGGGGCCTGGAGAACTTGGCGATTGCCATTCCCAAAGGCCGCGAGGCGGGTATGCCCTATCTGCGTGAATTTGCCCAAACGCTCAAGCGCCAAGGTGAGCTGCAACGCATGGCCGATCGCGCAGGTTTGCGTGGTTTGGCCACCTCTGAATCACAACCCAAGGAATGATGATGAACTTTGCAATGCGTGTGTGTTCTGTGTTGCTGATGGGCCTGATGAGCTGTCAAGCCATGGCGCAACAAACCTATCCCAGCAAGCCCATCAAAGTGGTGGTGGGCTATGCCGCAGGCGGTGCGGTGGACGTGGTGGCACGCACCATCGGCCAAAGCATCTCGACCAGCATGGGTCAAGCGGTGGTGGTGGAAAACAAACCGGGCGCAGGCACCAACATTGCCGTCAAGTCGGTCATCACCGCAGAGCCCGATGGCTACACCTTGATGATGGCCGCCAACGCGCTGGCCGCCAATATGTCGCTGTACCAACCCGCACCGTTTGATGCCGAGCGCGATTTGGTGGCGGTGTCGCTCATCGGTCGCGTGCCGGTGGTGATTGCGGCCAATGCCAATGCGCCTTATGCCAACATCAAACAACTGATCGATGCGGCCAAGGGCAAGCCCAACAGCATTGCCTTTGGCTCGCCCGGCAATGGCTCCACGCCCCACATGGCGATTGAACTCTTTGCCCGTGCAGCAGGTATTGATTTGCAGCATGTGCCTTACCGCGGTGGCTCACCGGCCATCACCGATGTGATCGGCGGGCAACTGCCTTTAGTGGCGGTGAATGCCTTGGAGGTCTTGCCCCATGTCAAGAGTGGCAAGCTCAAGGTCTTGGGTGTGTTGAGCCCCAACCGCAGTGCCATCTTCCCCGATGTGCCCACCATTGCAGAGTCCGGCTACCCTGGCTTTGAGGCCTCGGTCTGGTACGGCTTGGTGGCACCGGCCGCTACGCCCAAACCCATCGTCGCCAAGCTGCATGAAGAAGTGCAAAAAGCCTTGCAAACCAAAGAAGTGCGCGAGCGCATGAGCGCCGTGGGCGGCGAGGTGGTGCCCGGCAGCGCCGAGATGTTTGCCAACCTGATTCGCTCTGAGCGCCAACGCTACGCCAAGCTGGTGCGTGACGCCCACATTCAACCCGATTAAAAACCCGAGAGGACAACACCATGGAATTTCAAAAAACCCCCGGCTGGCTCGACTGGTACAACGGCCCGAGCAAACCCAAATTCAAATTGCCCGCAGGCGCGGTGGATGCGCACTGCCACGTGTTTGGCCCCGGCAACGAGTTCCCGTATGCGCCCGAGCGCAAGTACACGCCGTGCGATGCCTCCAAAGCGCAGCTCTACGCCTTGCGTGACCACCTGGGCTTTGCCCGCAATGTGGTGGTGCAAGCCACTTGCCACGGCGCCGACAACCGCGCCATGGTCGATGCCTTGGTCAACTCCGGCGGCAAAGCGCGTGGCGTGGCCACCGTCAAACGCAGCGTGACCGATGAAGAAATTGAAGCCATGCACAAGGCGGGTGTGCGCGGCGTGCGCTTCAACTTTGTCAAGCGCTTGGTCGACTTCACCCCCAAAGACGAATTGCTTGAAATTGCCAAACGCATCCAGCTCTGGGGCTGGCATGTGGTGATTTACTTTGAAGCCGTGGACTTGCCCGAGTTGTGGGACTTCTTCACGGCCTTGCCCACCAATGTGGTGGTCGACCACATGGGCCGTCCCGATGTGACCAAGCCTGTGGATGGCCCCGAGTTTGAGTTGTTTGTGAAGTTCATGCGCGAGCACCACAATGTGTGGAGCAAAGTCACATGCCCCGAGCGTTTGTCTGTCAGTGGCCCCAAGGCCTTGAACGGCGAGCAAAACGCTTACCAAGACGTGATTCCGTTTGCCAAGCGCATCGTGGACGAGTTCCCAGATCGCGTGATCTGGGGCACCGATTGGCCACACCCCAACCTCAAAGACCACATGCCCGATGACGGCTTGTTGGTGGACTTCATTCCGTACATCGCGACCACACCTGAGTTGCAAAAGAAACTCTTGGTGGACAACCCGATGCGCTTGTACTGGCCCGAAGAGCGGGCTTGATCGCGTTCAACTGAGACAACAATCAAAAAGGAGACACCTCATGCGCCAAAACATCGCACGGTTTTCGATGGTTCTCGTGGCAGTCGCCGTATCCAGCGTGGTCATGGCCGCGCCTTCAGCCTTGCCACTCACCATGGCTTGCGAGACCTTGAGCGGTGTCACCTTGCCCGCTCAAGTCACCACGCTACCCAGTGGCCCGGTCCGCATTGAATCAGCCACCTTGGTGGCTGCCAGTGCGGCCAGCGTGGCCGAACGCGGCCCGACGCCTGCGGCTCGGTTCACGCCTGCATTGCCTCAGTTTTGCCGCGTCTTAGGTGCCATTGCACCGATTGACCCAAAGGCACCGCCGATTCAGTTTCAAATCAATTTGCCCATGAGCTGGAACGGCCGCTCAGTGCAATACGGTGGCGGTGGTTTCAACGGTGTCTTGATCAATGCCTTGTCGATGGTGCCTGCCGCGCCGTTTGACCAACCCGTGCCATTGAGCCAGGGTTATGTCACCTATGGCACCGATTCAGGCCATCAAAACAAACCGGGTGAGCCACCTCAAACCTTTTCCTTGAATGATGAGGCCTTGCTCAATTTTGCCCACGCGTCGTATAAAAAGGTGCGTGATGTGGCGGTGGCCGTGATGAAGCGCAGCTACGGTCAAGCACCCGAAAAACTGTATTTTGTGGGCAGCTCCGAAGGTGGACGCGAAGGCCTGACCATGGCACAGCGCTACCCACAAGACTTTGATGGCATTTTCAGCCGCGTGCCCGTGATTCACTGGACCGGCTTGCAGCATGCAGGCTTGCGTGATGGCATGGCCTTGATGAATGGCGGCTGGTTGTCGCCCGCACACGTGAAACTGGTGGGTCAAGCCGTGCTTGCCGCTTGTGATGCTGCCGATGGTTTGGCCGACGGTGTGGTGTCTGATCCGGTGGGTTGCCGCCAGCGTTTTGATGTGCGCAAACTGCAATGTGATGCTGCGGCCAACGACAGTTGTTTGACAGCTGCCCAAGTCAAGGCGGTGCAAACTTTGGGCACGCCTTTGCAGATGGACGTTGAGCTGGCCAACGGCTTGCGCGAGTACCCAGGACGTGGCCCAAGCGGCGAGGCAACGCCTGCATTTGCTGCGACCGGCGGCTGGATGGCGTGGTGGACTGGTGCCACCGCACCCTCACTGCCACCACAACCCAGCAACGGCATTGCCTGGTTTTATGGTGCGGGTGCGATCCAGTATTTTTACGGCCGCAATCCCTCGCTCGATGTGACCACCTACCAAGCACGTGACCATGCGGCGCGGGTGAAAGAAATCTCGGCCTTGATGGATTCGACCAACCCTGATTTGTCTGCGTTTCACGCCCGTGGCGGCAAGCTGATCATGATGGAAAACATGGCTGACTATGCGCAGAGCCCTTATGCAGGCATTGGCTACTATGAGTCGGTGCGCCAAAAACTCGGAGCCACCACCACCGATGCGTTCATGCGCTTGTACACCGCGCCAGGCGTTGACCACGTGGGTGCTGGCGCCCCAGCCAATGTGGACATGCTGAGCGCATTGACCGATTGGGTCGAGCGTGGGCAAGCGCCTGGAACATTGACCTTGCTGGAACAATCGGTGACCTTGCCCGTGACTCAATTGAGGGCCCGTCCCTTGTGTCAATGGCCCTTGGTGCCGCGCTATCAAGGCGGGGACCCCAATGCGGCCGCTAGCTTCAAATGTTTGCAATAAAGGAAAAGACGTGGCACTCGACAAACCCTACACAGATGTTCCAGGCACCATCATTTTTGATGCCGAGCAATCGCGCAAAGGCTACTGGCTCAACCAGTTCTGCATGTCGCTGATGAAGGCGGAGAACCGCACCCGTTTCAAAGCCAATGAACGCGCCTACCTCGACGAGTGGGCCATGACCGAAGAACAAAAGCAGGCCGTGTTGGCACGCGACTTGAACTGGTGCATGCGCACCGGCGGCAATATTTACTTCCTGGCCAAAATTGGCGCCACCGACGGTTTGAGCTTTCAGCAAATGGCGGGCTCCATGACCGGCATGACCGAAGAGGAATACCGCGCCATGATGATGAAGGGCGGTCGTTCGGTCGAAGGCAACCGTGTCATCGGCGAAAACGGTGATGCGCAAGCCCAGAATCAACCCCAAGGCGCCGCAGCTGGCAAGAAAGCATAACCATGGCAAAAATTACCGCATCTGTTTACACCTCTCACGTGCCTGCCATTGGCGCGGCACTGGACCTGGGCAAAACCCAAGAAGACTACTGGAAACCCGTGTTTGCGGGCTATGACTACTCTAAGCAATGGATGAAGGACAACAAGCCCGACGTCATCTTCTTGGTCTACAACGACCATGCCACGGCCTTCAGCTTGGACATGATTCCCACCTTCGCCATCGGCACGGCGGCTGAGTACATACCTGCTGACGAAGGCTACGGCGCACGCCCTGTGCCCAAAGTCAAAGGCCACCCCGAGTTGGCCTCGCACATTGCGCAATCGGTTATTCAGCAAGACTTTGACCTGACCATCGTCAATAAGATGGATGTGGACCACGGCCTGACCGTGCCCCTGTCTTTGATGTGTGGCGAGCAAGACCCTGTCAAAGGCGCGTGGCCTTGCCCCGTCATTCCATTCGCGGTGAACGTGGTGCAGTACCCCGTACCCAGCGGTCAACGTTGTTTCAACCTGGGGCAAGCGATTCGCAAAGCGGTGGAGAGCTACGACGAAGACATCAATGTGCACATCTGGGGCACAGGCGGCATGAGCCACCAGTTGCAAGGCGCGCGTGCGGGTCTGATCAACCGCGAGTGGGATAACAACTGGCTCGACCTGATGATCAACGACCCCGTCGCCTGCGCGGCCGTGCCCCACATCGACTACGTGCGCGAAGCCGGCAGCGAAGGCATTGAGTTGGTGATGTGGCTGATCGCACGCGGTGCCATGTCAGACATTCAAAACGGCAAAGCCACGGGGCCAGCGCCGAAATTGAAACATCGCTTCTACCATGTGCCTGCATCGAACACCGCTGTGGGTCATGCCATTTTGGAAAACGCATAAGTAATCAAGAGGAAAACACGATGAGCAAAACCATCAAAGTCGCCCTGGCTGGCGCAGGTGCCTTCGGCATCAAACATTTGGACGGTATCAAAAACATCGACGGCGTGGAAGTTGTCTCGCTGATCAGCCGTGATCTGGAAAAAACCAAAGAAGTGGCCGACAAATACGGCATCAAGCACGTCACCACCGACTTGGCTGACAGCTTGGCTTTGCCCGAAGTGGACGCCGTGATTTTGTGCACGCCCACCCAAATGCATGCCGCACAAAGCTTGGCTTGCTTGAAAGCAGGCAAGCATGTGCAAGTGGAAATTCCCTTGGCCGACAGCTGGAAAGACGCGGACGAAGTGGTGCGCGTCGCCAAAGAAAAAGGCTTGGTCGCCATGTGCGGTCACACCCGCCGTTTCAACCCCAGCCACCAATGGGTACACAACAAAATCAAAGCGGGCGAATTCAATATCCAACAAATGGATGTGCAAACCTACTTCTTCCGCCGCACCAACATGAACGCCTTGGGTCAAGCCCGCAGCTGGACCGACCACTTGCTGTGGCACCACGCGGCCCACACCGTGGACTTGTTCGCTTACCAAGCTGGTAGCCCCATCGTCAAAGCCAACGCCGTGCAAGGCCCCATCCACCCCACGCTGGGCATTGCGATGGACATGAGCATTCAGTTGAAAGCGGCCAATGGTGCGATCTGTACCTTGTCGTTGAGCTTCAACAACGACGGCCCCTTGGGCACTTACTTCCGCTACATCGGTGACACCGGTACCTACTTGGCCCGTTACGACGACCTGTACACCGGCAAGGAAGAGCAAATCGATGTGTCCAAAGTGGCGGTGTCCATGAACGGCATCGAGTTGCAAGACCGTGAGTTCTTTGCTGCCATCAAAGAGGGCCGCGAGCCCAATTCGAGCGTGGCGCAAGTGCTGCCTTGCTACAAGGTGCTGCACGAGCTTGAGTTGCAACTCAACGCTTAAGGGAAATCTGCCATGCAACAACGCCAACTCGGCCCTTTCACCGTATCAGCCATCGGCCTTGGCTGTATGAATCTGAGCCACGCCTACGGCGCACCGCCTGCGCCGGAGGTGGGGGAGGCTTTGTTGCATCGCGCCCTCGACCTGGGTGTGACCTTGTTTGACACCGCGGCGCTGTATGGCTTTGGTGCCAACGAGTCGTTGGTGGGCAAGGCCTTGAAGGCGCATCGTCAACAGATCACGCTGTGCACCAAAGGCGGCATGGCGGGGGTGACGTTTCCAGATGGCGTCAAGCGTGTGATCAACGGACGTCCTGAAGCGATTCGCCAAAACTGCGAAGACAGTTTGAGCCGCTTGGGCACCGACGTGATTGACCTGTATTACCTGCACCGCTGGGACAAACAAGTGCCCATCGAAGACAGCGTGGGTGCCATGAGCGACTTGGTGCGCGCAGGCAAGGTGCGCACCATTGGCTTGAGCGAAGTGTCAGCCACGACGCTGCGCAAAGCCCATGCGGTGCACCCGATTGCGGCCTTGCAAACCGAGTACTCGCTGTGGACGCGCAACCCTGAAATTGCGGTGCTCAAAGCGTGTGAAGAATTAGGCGTGACCTTTGTGCCTTTCAGCCCAGTGGCGCGTGGCTTCTTGTGTGGCGATTTGCGAGATGTGGGTGGCTTGGCCGCCAACGACATTCGCCGCAGCATGCCGCGTTTTGCGGCTGACACCTATGCCGCCAATTTGCACTTGCTGCCTGGCTACTTGGCGATTGCGCAGGAGGTGGGTTGCACACCAGCACAGCTGGCCTTGGCCTGGCTGCTGCACAAAGACAGCAAGCTCATTCCCATCCCCGGCACCCAAAACATCCATCACCTCGAAGACAACATGGCGGCTGTGCATGTGACGCTGACCGCTGATCAGATGCAGCGCTTAGAAGCGCTGATCAACCAACACACCGTCAAAGGGGCGCGCTACAACGCGCAGGCGACGGTTGAGGTCGACACCGAAGAATTTTGATTCACGCTGATAGATTGACTGAGGTGTTTGAAGTAAAGTAAGGATTCCTTACTTTCTTTAAAACCCATGCTTGCCAAAATCACTGCTAAAAATCAGCTCACCCTGCCCAAAAGCTTGGTCCAAGCCGTTGGGGCAACCGAATACTTTGATGTTGAGGCGCGAGGAGGCCAACTCATCCTGACGCCTGTGCGTATTCAACGTGGCGATGCGGTGCGTGCCAAACTGGCCGAGCTCGACCTCACAGACGAAGACATCGGTGCAGCCGTGGCGTGGGCGAGGGCACCTGCGCGGGTGCCAGCCATGGTCAATGAGCCGTCCATGGCCTATGACGCGAACCCAGCCAAGCCCAAGAAGACCGTTGCAAAAAGAGCGCACCCCAAAAAATGAGCAGCGCTGTTCGTGTGGTGCTGGACACCAATGTGGTGTTGTCTGCACTGGTGTTTCGAAGTGGTATTGCAGGGCAGGTGCGGCAGGCTTGGCAGCGCGAACTGGTGCTGCCTTTGGCCAGCACGGCCACGGTGCAAGAGTTGGTGCGTGTGTTGAGCTATCCCAAGTTTCGCTTGTCATCGCTGGAGCAACAGGAGTTGTTGGCCGACTATTTGCCTTATGTTCAAACCGTGCGCATCCCGCAGCCGCCACCATCAGTGCCTGCATGCCGCGATGCATTTGACCTGGCGTTTATGCATCTCGCCTTGGTAGGAAAAGCGAAATTACTGGTATCTGGTGATCGTGATTTGTTAGCCATTGCTGCTGAGTTTGAGCGGATGAGCGCTTGCCCCATCATCTCGCTGGAGGCGTTTTGCAACATGGATTTTTTCGCGCCACGCTGACAACTGCCAATCAGCTTGCCTCTGAATATGCGCTGTAGTCACGCAACATCGCTTTGAGCTTTGGCGTTTGAGTGGGTGGCGACTGAATAGTTTGCGCTGCATCCGTTTCTGCCGTGTGCAGGAAGCCTGCTTTACGCAACATCTTGTTCAAGTCAGCCTCTTTCGTGTCTTTCACACCATGCAATCTATCCAGCACAGCCTTCTTTGTTTTGGCAGAGGACTTGAGTGATGCAGGATCGCTCGGCAACATGTCAAACAAACCAAATTTGTATTGAGCATTACCGCCCTTTAAAAAGGCTTCTGTCATGGGGCCTTGAAGCTGACCTGTTTCACGTGCTTGGCTGATACCTTCAGCTAGGATGGCGACATTGGGGTCGCTGGGGTCAGGATAGCCAATCAGCACCATGTCTTCCAGCGTCAATCGACGCGCAGAATCAGTCCCTGTTGCGGGAACGCTTAACGCGGCTGTTGTTGCATCCACATCGCGACCTAAGCTCAACAGAAACTTTTCATTTGCAAGTTTTGTTGATGCATCAACCGTATCATTTTTGTACTCTGCAAACTTGGCCATCATGCGGTTTTTAAGTGGGGCAAATTCAGCTTGCGACTGCTTATCTTTTGGCATCAAATCAAAAACACTAAATTGCCCCCCAACGTCATCTTTGACGTATGCGCTGGTCATCTTGCCTTGAATATGCCCACTCTCACGTAATGCGCTAATTGTTGCAGCCATGCTCGTGACGTAAGGATTGCTGAAATTCGGGTAACCGATCAGCGCCTTGTCATCCTCCGTCAATGCACGTCCAGGGTCAAAGGCTTGCAGCATCGTTGTAAAACCAGTTGCTGTACTGGCGATGGCTTGACCAGCCATCGAGATAGTGACCGTATCGCTTGCAGCCGTTGTGCTGCTTGATTTTGTAGGCACAACTCCTGGATCTGCAGTTTTGTTTACAGATGGGGTATTGATTTGGGGATACTGATTTCTAATTGAACTGTTGATGTTGCTGATAGACATGGTGGCCACTCCACGTGTGTTGAGGTGCTCAACACTCAGCAAAATAAGTGCCTATGCCATATTCGTCATGGATGAATACTTGTGCAGTATGCAAAAGGCATTGCGTTGCCACTTGCAGTTTGGTTGGCAAACAATTTTTGCCGAACTGATTGCCATATCGCTAACCTTAGCTAATTGCATCCTTCATAAAGTTAGCTATGTGGGAATCTGTATATCCGCGACTGTTGTTGTGATTAAGTGTGTCAGTTCTGCGCGGCCTGCGACTTTCAGCTTTTCAAAAATACTCTTTGTGTGCGCGCGCACCGTCCATACGCTGCGAAATAAATGATCAGCCATTGATTGATCAGTCATGCCTCTCAGCATCAACAGACACATTTTTGCTTCCGTTGGCGTCAAGTGAAAGCGCTGAAGAATCCATGCTTGGTCGATCACGGCTTTTGATTGTGGGTTGAGTTGAATCATCAATAAATCACGACGGTCCTCCAAGGCTAGTTCACTTTTAGATAAGGAAAATCTGTAGCCTTGCCAATGTTCATTTGCGTTGCTTGACTTGGCGTATTGAAATGCGGCTTCAAGCAACAACAATTGCTCGTTGAGCGTCAATGATTTCATCAGCGCCAGAGCGGCTTGATTGCGGTGAATGTTCTTTAGTGCGCGATTAAATACAAAACAAGGATTTGGATGATGTTCCCAGAGGTCATGCCAGCCTGAAACTTGCTCTTGCATATGCTTCATTGCTTTTGCATTGATCATTGCATTCGTGAAATGGGGCTTGAGCAGATTGAGTAACGCCACCTCCCGTGAACTGAATGGCGTGCGTTCGTCACTTCTCCAGATACGCAAGTCACCTACATTCAAATCTCCGTCGTAGGCATACAGGTTGATTCCCCACTTCAATCCATCTGCTTGCAGAAAATCATTAAAGAATTCAGTGCGCTCTAGCGCGTCTTGCGCCATCACATCGTTGACGAGGGTTGCTTCTTTACGAAGTTGAAGATGCGGGGTAATAGGATCGCGGTACTGATAATACTCAGCGTATCTATCCAGATTCTCTTGCGACATGTTGATGTAGACCAAATCATCAAACTGCTGCAAGCTGTCATTCCAAACAAAAGATGCAAACATGTCTGCATTCGTCAGCGTCAACAGGTCATCCGCAATTGATTGCCGAATGTGCGTTGAATTCGTGCTCCTGTTGAGCTTGTCAATCATGCCAAGCATCAATTGCATCTCTTGATCGTTTAGGCGGTATGCAGGAGCCGTCATGCGCTATTCATTTTGTTGCTGTCGTTCCAAAATTTTATGCGCGCAGTGCTATGGCCTCACTCGCTAATGTTAGTTATAGCGAAAGAAAAAGGTCTCTCATGATTGAGATGCAAAGAGCTGCTCCCGCAACCAAATATGCACCGGGTCTTGCTGATGCCGCACATGCCAAATTGCGTACATGGGCATGTCGGGTGTGTCAAAGGGCACCGGCGCATCGGCCAATCCGCGTAACAAACTTTGACGCAACAAGCCGGGCAGGGTGGCCAAGCGGTCTGTGCCTGTGACGAAGGCGGCCACGCCAGCAAAACTGCTGAGCGTGGCGGCAAAGCGGCGTTGCACGCCTTTTTTCAGCAACAGCTCATCAATGTCTAAGCTGCGTCGCGGCTGGTGTACCACGGTGACGTGTTCTGCCGCTTCATAGGCTTTGAGCGAACGCGGCGCTTTACGCACTTGCGGGTCATAGAACACCCGGTAGCTGTCGACAAACAAGCGCTTGTGTTTGATGTCAGTGGCATCCGGCGGGCGAGGGCTGATCACCAGCTGGCAGTCTTGTGCGCGCAGCATGTCGGCGCTGGGCACATCAGACGGCACCACCCGCAAGCTCACCCCTGGGGCTTGGGCTTGCAAGCGGTTGAGCAAACCGGGTAGCAGCAGATCGCGTTGCAAATCGTTGGCGGCGATGGTGAAGCATTGGCTCAGGCGCGCGGGCTCAAACGCACCGCTGTGCACAAAGCCTTGCAACTGAGTCAGCAGCCCTTGGGCTTGTAACGCCAAAGCTTCGGCGCGTGCTGTGGGCACAATGCCGCGCCCTGATTTGACAAACAAAGCATCACCCACGATGGCGCGCAAGCGGTCGAGCTGGTGGCTCACCGCCGATTGTGTGATGCCCAGGGTATTGGCGGCAGCGGTGACGGAGCCTTGCTCAATCACGGTGCTGAGCAAATGCAGCAAATGCCCGTCCAAATCCAAATGATTAAATTTTTTCATGGAATAAATGAGTATTGCATTGTTTATTTTATGGTTTTAAAAGCTCACACTCCAGGCCATTGAACAACTTCAATCACGGAGACCACCATGAGCCACAAACCTGAGCGGATTTTTGGCACCACCTTGTTTGACGGTGACCAGGCCCAAAAGGGCTACGCCCTGAACAAGATGTGCTATTCCTTCAACAGCGCAGACAACCGCAATGCCTTCAAAGCCGATGAAGAGGCATACATGAAGGACTATGGTCTGAATGCAGAACAAGCCGATGCCATTCGTACCCGCAACGTGCTGGGCCTGATTGCTGCAGGGGGCAATGTGTATTACCTCGCCAAGTTCGCAGGAATTTTGGGCTTGGACGTGCAAGACCTGGGCGCCGCTCAAACCGGCATGACCAAAGAAGAATTTAAAGCCAAGCTGCGCGCGGCGGCTCATCAATAAACATTCAGGAGACACACCATGGCAAACATCGTTGGCGGCCTCGCCTCATCGCACATCCCATCCATTGGCGGCGCCATCGCCAAAGGCATTCAGCAAGACCCGTACTGGAAACCGTTCTTTGATGGCTTCCCACCCATTCACGAATGGTTGGGTAAGGTCAAGCCCGATGTGGCAGTGGTGTTCTACAACGACCACGGCTTGAACTTTTTCCTCGACAAAATGCCCACCTTTGCGGTCGGTGCTGCTGCGCAATACAACAACGCCGACGAGGGCTGGGGCATTCCCACCTTGCCACCGTTCAAGGGCGCGCCTGATTTGTCATGGCACATCATCAACGAGCTGGTAGAAAAAGAATTCGACGTGGTGACTTGCCAAGAAATGTTGGTCGATCATGCCTTCACCTTGCCCCTCAAACTGTTCTGGCCAGGCGACACATGCCCTGTCCTGACCGTGCCGATTTGCATCAACACCGTGCAGTTTCCGCTGCCATCGGCCAAGCGCTGCTACAACTTAGGCAAGGCCGTGGGTGAGGCCATTCGCAGCTGGGACAGCGACTTGAATGTGGTGGTGCTGGGCACCGGTGGCTTGAGCCACCAGCTCGACGGTGAGCGTGCAGGCCACATCAACAAGGCCTTTGATTTGGAGTTCATGGACAGTCTGCAAAAGAACCCCGAGTGGGCCACGCAGTACAGCATCCATGAGTTGGTTGAGAAAACCGGCACCCAAGGTGTGGAGTTGGTGATGTGGTTGGCCATGCGTGGCGCTTTGGGTGACCATGTGAAGCCCGTGCATCAAAACTACCACATCCCAATTTCCAACACGGCCACAGGCGTGATGGCCTTGGCGACCAGCTAATCACACGCAATGTGTTGCTGCGTTGCGCCGTATTGCGCAATCGCAGCAAAGCTGTTGCGCAGGCGCCGGTTAAAGAAATACTTGATCACCACCATGGGCAGCGCAGAATCGGGTTGAAAAACAGACTGGTAGCGAAACAACGTGCCGTTGTCTTTGGGTTCAATGCGCCACGTGCCTTGAAACGATTTGGCTTCACCTGCGGTTTGTACAAAGTCGGTGCCGACGTTGGGCGTTTCTAAAAACTCGAGTACCGAGTTCATTCGGATATTGAAGAACAAAATGCGCTCTTCCATGAGCAGCTTCACTTGCGCTTTGTTGTGCCCCAAGCGGGTAGTTTGGGAAGAAAGAACGCCCGGAATCGCTGTGGAGGCGTCGTAGTCGGTCAGGTAGTGCCAGGCTTGACAGTGCTTGAGGGGCAGTTTGAAACTCGCGGTGGTGGAAAACTTTCTGTTTTCAATTTGCTGCACTTGGACGACCAAGTTGTAGTTGTCGCTTTGGGCATGCGCCCATATCGTGCAGCCCAAACAAAAAAATACCAAGCCAAAAAAATTACGCATGCACCGATTGTCTATGCAGTTGGGCTTGCGCTGAAATGGCAGCGCGCTCTGCGTCGGTGAGTCGGTTCAAGTTTTTGAGCTGCATCAGCATGCGTGGGTTGCGCGCCAGAACGTCGGCATGCTGGTCCAGATAATTCCAATACAGCGTGGTGAATGGACAAGCGTTCTCACCGGTGGATTGCGCAGGGTTGAAGCGACATCCTTGGCAATGGTTGCTCATGCGGTCGATGTACTTGCCACTGGCGATGTAGGGCTTGCTGGCCATCAGCCCACCGTCTGCAAACTGGCTCATGCCCAGCGTGTTGGGCAGTTCTACCCATTCCACCGCATCCACATACACACCCAGGTACCAGGCATGAACCTCTTGCGGGGTCACGCCCAGCAGCAAGGCATACAAGCCCGTCACCATAAGCCGTTGGATGTGGTGCGCATAACCATGCGTCAAGGTTTGTTGAATGGCATCGCGCAAGCATGCCATGTCTGTTTCCCCAGTCCAATAAAACCCGGGCAAGGGCGCACTGGCCTGCATGGCGTTTTGATCCAGGTACTCTGGCATGCGGGTCCAATAAATGCCACGCACGTATTCGCGCCATCCCAAAATTTGGCGCACAAAACCTTCCACCGCTTCGATGGGGGCATGTCCTTTTGCGAGCGCATCGGTAGCAGCTTGCACCACTTCTCTCGGGTTCAGGAGTTTGAGGTTCAAGGCGCAGGAGAGGTGCGAGTGGTACAGCCAAACTTCGCCTTCCCACATGGCGTCTTGGTACAGGCCAAAGCTCGGGAGCCGGTGGGTGATGAATGATTCGAGTGCCTGCAAGGCTTGCGCGCGCGTGACGGGCCAGCCAAACGTGGTGATCGATCCAGGATGGTTGGCCAACTCTATTTCGACCGTGGCCATCACTTCACGGGTGATGGCATCTGGCTCAAAGCGTGTGCGGGCAGGCAACAGACCGGGGCCTTGTTTGCCAAAGCTCCCACGGTTGCTGGCATCGAAGTTCCATTCACCGCCGACGGGTTGTTTGCCGTCCATCAAGATGCCTGTTTTTTGACGCAACGCTCGGTAAAAGTATTCCAAGCGCAATTGCTTGCGTCCCTTGGCATGGTCCGCGAATTCACGCACGGTGCTGAAGAAGTGGGTGTCGTCACGAATCTCCAGTGGCACGTCATGTTGCTGTGCCACCGCGCGTAGGCTTTTCAGCACCCGCCAGTCACCGGGTGCGGTCATGAGCAATTGTTCGGGCTTCACTTGTGCAATGGCTTTGGTCAACTCACCCGCCAAAGTACCGCTGTTGTCTGGTGCATCCAAATGGCGGTACATCACAGGCCAGCCACGGGTTTGCAGCAGCGCGGCGAAATGTCGCATGGCGCTTAAGAACACGGTGCTGCGTTGCTTGGATGACGTGATGTGGGTGGACTCTTCTCGCACCTCGGCCATCCAAATCGTGTCGTGGGTGCTGTCAAAGTCGCTCAAGGCCGAGGCGTCTTCATCCAGTTGGTCACCCAGAATGAGGATGAGGCGTTTGCGTGGTGCAGTCATGGGGTGTGTTTCAAAAGTCAAAGCCTAACTGCTCTTTGGCAGACACCGTGGCACGGGAGGCGGTTTTGCGTTGGCCCCATGTTTTTCTGGAGGCGTGTTTGTCCACCACCGCTTGTTTCATGGCTTTGACCTCCGTCGTTTGCCGGCGGCTGTGCAATTGTTGCTTGGCATGACGCGTGGTTGAGGCCAGATCCACCACAGGCTGTGCAATGTCTCGTCCCACCTCAAGCCCCAACTGCTTTTGCAAAGCGTCAGGCATGTGCCACGGCTCGAACAGCCAGGTGTCGGGTAATCGGCGCATGGCGGGCAACCACTGCCTCACAAAACGGCCTTGGGGGTCATGGTCTTGTGCTTGTTTGATCGGGTTGTACACCCGTGTGGTGTTGATGCCGGTGGTGCCCGATTGCATTTGCAGTTGGCTCCAGTGGATGCCGGGTTCGTAGTCTAAAAACTGTGTGGCCAGCCACTCACCAACGGGGCGCCAATGCAGCCACAGCGGGTAGGCCGCCACGGACACCAACATGGCACGCATGCGAAAGTTCAACCAACCGGTCTCGCGCAGCATGGTGACGCAGGCATCGACCATGGGCCAGCCCGTGCGGGCGGTTGTGAGCGCTTCAAGGTGATCAAAGTTCACATCTTGCTCGCGCAAGCCATCGTAGCCACGGTGCATGTTGTGCCACTCGATGGCGGGCTCGGTCTCCAGTTTTTGAATGAAATGGCAATGCCAATACAAGCGGCTGATGAATGCGCTCAGCCCCGCACGATGGCGGCTTGCATGGGGTGGCAGCTGGGCGATGTGGGCCCGTGTGTGTTGCACCACCTCGCGCATGCTGATGCAGCCCCAAGCCAAATAGGCCGACAAGCGCGAGCACGCATCGGGCGCCGACAGCGGTGATGAAATACCGCCGCGATACCCCAAGCTACGCGCATTCAAAAAGCTGTGCAAGGTGGCCAGGGCCAAGGGGCGGCCTCCACGTTGCCGCAACGGTGGGTTGTGCTGCAGGTGTTGCGGTGCCGTCATGACCCAAGGGGTGGGGCTGGGTGGCTGCCAAAAATGCACTGCATCGACGTGTTGCAGTGGTTGGGTCATGTGGCTTTCCCAAGCGCGTTGCCACAGTTGACGATTTTTCAATGCCCGCACCACGCCAAACTGCGGGTACTCATGCCACGTGACGCCCTGCGCGCGGCACCAGGTCGCCACCTTCAGGTCTCGCGCATAGGTAAAGCCATTGCCTGTTTCTTCGTGCGAATGGAGGTAATGAAAGGGCGCTTCACGCCAAATGCGCGTCAAGACCTCGGTCAACTCGCCGGTATGAATTTCAAGCTCACCACCTTGTCGGCGCAGCTCAGCATCAAGTGCTTGCAGCGATTCACGCACGAATTCAAAGTGCTGCAAGGCAGCGTCGGGTTGTTGCCAAAGTTCGGGCTCCACCACATAAATGCAACGCACCGGACCACGCTGCGCCGCTTGGGCCAAGGCCGCGTGGTCTTGCCAACGCAAATCGCGCTTGAACCAAACCAGTTCGTAGCTCATGGTGGCGCGGCGGGGGCCGTTTTATGTTGGCGACAGGCATCGGAGCAGTACTTGACTTGCTCCCAGTTTTTGGCCCACGCCTTGCGCCAGGTCATGTCACGTCCGCAGTGTGCGCATGGCTTGCTGGGCAAGTTTTGTTTGTTGCCTTTGAATCTGAGGGATGCCGAGCGGCGTTGTTTTTCCATCGATGTGCGCAATCTGATTTCAGGCCTGTGCGGTGGGGTGTGAGGCGGCTGCGCCTTGGCGTGCGAGCACCACCAGCAGGGGTAGTGCCATTGCCCAGGCCAAGGCCAACACTGAAACATGGATGAGGGTGGGCTGCATGGCCGCAGCGCCAAAGCTGGCACCTGCCAGGTAAGTCAGCGGTCCTGCCACACCGCCGAGGATGGCAGATACCCACCAGGGCAGGGGCTGAAGAAATTCCAGCGATGCGTTCAGCGTCATTGCGAACAACACCCAAAGCATCCACAGCCAAAAAGGGCTCAACTTCCAGAGAGCCCAGCCATAAAAATGGATGATTGAAAAGTATTGCAGCAAGGAGTCAATCACAAGGCCCATGGCCAGTGCTGCCGCTGCGATCATGAGTTCCTGGCGCCGATGAGGGCTGTGGTGAAGGTGGAGCCAGACCAGCACTGCACACAAGCCCATGGCGGGCCATTCCAAGCCGTGGCCCACGCCGACAATGCAGGCCCACCAACCCGTTTGAAAGCCTAGGGCATTGATCAATCGCTTCATGCCCGAATTTTAAGAATTCACCCCAACCTGCGGTGGGGTGAGGGTATTGCGACTTATCGGGCCGGAACAGGGTCCACACCGGTTTGGCGAATCACGTCCGCCACAGCGGGGGACTGAAAGAAACGAATCAGCTGTTTGGCCGTCTCTTGTTCGTTGGAGCCTTCCACCAAACCGGCCGAAAAGAAGATGGTTTGTTGCACCGATTCGGGCAAGGTACCCACGAAATCCAACTCTTTGAAATAGATCAACTCGCTCACCTGTTGAAAGCCCAGCTCGGCGTCTCCTCGCGCCACCACCGCGCCCACGCGCTCGCTCATGATCTTCTTGGCCGTGTCTTTGAGTTGCTCAGCCACGCCGAGCTTGGGGAACAACTCGGTCGACAAATAAGTGCCACTGGCGCTGGCAGAGTAGGCGATGGATTTGGCATTGAGCAAGGTTTGCTTCAAGGCTTCGACGGTGCTGATGTCGGGCTTGGGTGTGCCCTTGCGAACAGCGGCACCGATTTGTGAGCGCACCAAATCAACGCGGCTGCCTGGAATGACCTTGCCGCTTTTGACCAAGGCTTCCAAGCCACCGTCAGACAAGATCACCAAGTCAAACTTTTCGCCGCGCGAAAAACGCGTGGGAATCGAGTCGGGCGCATTGCCGACTGAGGCACCGAACGAACTGATGACGTGATGGCCGGTTTGTTTTTCAAACTCGGGCACAAGTTTTTTATAGGCTTCTGTGAATGCGCCAGAGGTGATGACGCGAATTTCCGCGGCTTGCGCGATATGCGCAGCAGCAAGGCAGAGGCCTAAGCCAAGGACGAATAAACGGCGTGTGAGGTGAAGGGCGTGTGTCATGCTTGTTCTTTCTAAAGTTTATTCACCCACAATTTTTCGTTCACGAATCACGCGACCCCAGGTGGCGGACTCTTTGGCCATGTACTTGGCCAATTCATCGCGTGTGCTGGGCAGGGGTGTCAATCCGTGGCTGTTGAGTTGTTCCACCACGTCAGGTGACTTCAACACTTTGACCAACTCCGTGTTCCAGCGGTCTAGGGTGGCTGTCGGAACCTTTGAAGAAGCCACAAAAGCGTACCAGTTGGTGGCGCTAAAGCCAGGGTATCCCGATTCGGCGATGGTGGGGATTTTCGGCAAAGACTTCAAACGCTGCGCGCCCGTGCTGGCCAGTGGAATGAGCTTGCCGTTGTCGATGTAGGCCTGTGAGGTGGAGTAGGTGGAGAAATAAGCCGCCACCCGACCGCCCAGCAAATCTTGCAGTGCCGGTGCGCCACCTTTGTAGGGCACGTGGACGGTGTCAATGCCCGCCATATCGTCGAGCAGTTCCCCCGCCAAGTGAGAGGCCGAGCCAGGGCCTGTGGATGCGTAATCGAGTTTCTTGGGGTTTTTCTTGGCGTAGGCAATGTATTCGGCGAAGGTTTTGATACCTGTGCCCGCGTGGACCACCAGCACATTGGGAAAGTTCACGCCCATGGTGATGGGCGCAAAGTCTTTGACCGGGTCGTAGGACAGTTTCATCATGTGTGGCGCAATCGTCAGGGGACCTACCGAGCCAAACAAAATCGTGCTGCCATCAGCCGGACCATTGGCTGCGAATTGGTGCGCAATATTGCCGCCTGCGCCGCCACGGTTGTCCACCACCACCGAGGCGCCAATGTTCTCGCCCAGTTTTTTCGCAATGATGCGAGCTGCTGTATCTGCTGCACCGCCTGCAGCAAACCCGACCACCATCGTGATGGTTTTCTTAGGCGGAAACTCTTGCGCATGTGTGGCCACTGAAGACACGCCAAGTGCCAGCAAAGCACAAGCATGGAGGAAGTTGAGTCGTTTCATGGGATGTCCTTTTTGAATTAGTCGTTGCCTAAACCGAGGCGGTTGGGTTGGCGTTTTTCCACGGCAAAGCGCAACAAGGCAGCGGTTCTGAAAATGCCGTGGGCAAATTTGCCATAGGGCAGGGTGGCAAACAAGGCCATGACCACCCCCAAATGAAGGGCCAACAAGGCCGGCATGGCCACGCTGCTGCGACCTAACCACAAAGCCAGGCCGCTCAAGCTGATGAAAAACAGCAAGGCAATGAAGCCCAAGTCCATCGGCTTTTGTGCCGCATCGCCGTGTAGGGGGTGGCGTTGCAGATTGAGTTTGAACAAGCCTGCGGTACCCAACAGCAAACTCACCCCACCGATGGCCCCCAAGACCTTGGGCAGGCTGGGCAGGTCATACGGCGCTGTCCAACCCAAGGCATAGTGGTACACGGTCGCCACGCTGGTGGCGGCAAAGCACAGCATGAAGCCATAGAAGGTGAGATGGTGTGCACGACGGCGCGAGAGGGTGAAGGCATCGTCTTCGTTGTTGCAACCTTCGCCATGCCCACCGTCCAAATATTTCAAGCGCAACACATCGTGGGTCGCTTCTGCGGCTGCGGGGGCAGAGAGTGCGGTGCCTGACGTGGCGGGCGTGATGTCTTGCCAAAAGCGTCGCACGCCGAGCGCGAGCGCCAAGCTGGCAAACAAGAACACGGGCGCAAACAAACTCACCAGCAGGTTGTGCGGGAACAGCGCGTAGAAGTTGCCATCCAAGCCACGTGACCACAAGGTGCCGTTCATCTGCAAGGCGAGCAGCAAAAACAGCGACAAACCCGCCGCCAAGGCCAGTGATACGGTGAGTCCGTTGCGTTTGTAGAGCGCGCCCAAGGCGGGTGGCCATGCATAGTCGGCATAGGTTTGGCCGCGCACTTGGGCCATGGCTTGGGGCACGTTGACCGCAAACTCATGCGGCGGTGCGTATTGGCACGCATGCAAGCATGCGCCGCAGTTGTGGCACAGATTGGCCAGGTAATGAATGTCGGCTTTGCCAAACTCCAAACGGCGCGTCATGGCGGGGAACATGGCGCAAAAGCCTTCGCAGTAACGGCAGGCATTGCAAATTTGCAGCTGTCGCGCCACTTCGGTTTCAGGCGCAGACAGCACCACCTCGCCATTGGCCAAGGCACGGGCGTCGCGGGTGAGGGCTTCAAGCGTTTGCATGTGACGCCTCCTTCACGGATAGCGCAGCCAACGCTGCTTGTGTGCCCGCGATGCGTCCAAACGCCGTACCAATCGACATGCCCACGCCCGCGGTGTAGCCCTTGCCCAGCACATTGCCCGACATCATTTCACCCGCCACAAACAGGTTGTCACTGGGCACATCGTTAAAGCGCACGGCAGCTGTTTCATCGGTCTTGAGGCCCAGGTAGGTGAAGGTGATGCCAGGGCGCAAGGCGTAGCCATAGAACGGCCCTGTGTCGATGGGGCGCGCCCAATGGGTTTTGGCTGGATTCACGCCGTCGGTGTGGCAGTCGTCCAAGCGGGTGTGGTCAAACGTGCCGACGCGGCAAGCGCGGTTGTAGTCGTCCAGAGTGCGCATGAAGGTGTCCACAGGCAAGCCGAGTTTTGCTGCCAATTCAGGCAAGGTGTCGGCTTGCACGCCAGGAAAGACCGGCGGCATGAAACGCCCCACGGCTTTGGCGTCGATGATGGAGTAGCCAATTTGCCCGGGCTGCTGCGCCACCAAACGGCCCCAAATCGCGTAGCGCTTGGGCCAAAAGTCTTCGCCTTCGTCGTAAAAGCGTTCCCCTTGACGGTTGACCACCACGCCGAGCGACACGCAATCAATGCGGGTGCAAATACCGCCGTCGTACAGCGGCGCACGCGCATCAATCGCCACCATGTGGGCTTGTGTGGGGTCACCAATGCGGTCGGCACCGTGTTCCAACAGATGTTTGAGTAACACGCCTTGGTTGTACTGTGTGCCGCGGATGAGGAAGTTGTCGGCTGGCCATTCGCCGTGTTCGTTTTGCCCCCAGGCTTCGCGCAACCAATCGAGGTTGGACTCGAACCCACCCGCCGCCAACACGCAGGTTTTGGCGCTGATGCGCTCACCCTTGACATAGGCTGCGATGAAGCGTCCATCTTGAATGTCGAGCTTATCCACCGGTGCGTTGTAGCGAATTTTGACCCCCAGCTTTTCCGCACTGCGGTAATACGCGTTGACCAAGGCTTTGCCGCCACCCATGAAAAACGCATTGGTGCGTGCCACATGCAAAGCGCCTGAGAGCGGTGGCTGAAAGTGCACGCCATGCTTGCGCATCCAGTCGCGGCAGGTCGATGAGGCGCGGATCACCAAACGGGCCAGTTTCTCGTTGGTGATGCCACCTGTGACCTTGAGCAAGTCTTGCCAATACTCTTCTTCAGGGTAGGCTTCGACCAACACGTCTTGCGGCGCATCGTGCATGCAGCGCAGGTTGCGGGTGTGGCCCGAATTACCGCCGCGCCATTCGCGTGGCGCCGCTTCGAGCAGCAAGACCGAGGCGCCAGCTTCGGCAGCCATCAGCGCTGCGCAGAGTGCGGCATTGCCGCCGCCGATGACCAGGACATCGGGCGCTTGTTCAAGGGTTGAAATTGTCATGCCCCAGAGTGTCGGCTATCGCCGTTATATTGAGAAGTGAAATTTAGGGGTTGATTATTTCGATTTACGCATCAATCGAGTCGAAGCATTTTTGGCCTTGAGATGGGCGTGTTGAATCAGCTCGAAGAACGCTTGGGCGGCCGGTGAGAGGCTGGTGTTTTTATGCCGCAGCAGCGCCACTTTGCGTTTCACCACCGGACCGGTCAGGCTGATTTTGCGCACATGGGCACGGTCTCCGTCTAGCAAGGTGGACGAGGGCAGGATGGCGCAGCCCACGCCCGCTGCCACCAAATTGATGGCCGTGGCATGGTGTTGCACTTCGTAGCTGCCGTGCAACCGAATGCCGTGCTTGGCGAGCTGGTAGTCCATGAACACACGGGTGGCCATGAAATTGCTCACCACAATCAAGTCGGCATCGCGCATGTCGGCCCAGGTGACCGAGGCTTTGCCATGCAGGGGGTGGGTGTCACGGCAGATGAAGACCAGGGGATCGTCAAACAACGGTGTTTCGATCAAGTCTGGATGTGTTTCACCGTTGACCGCAATGCCAATCTCGGCCTGATGGTTGAGCACCGATTGACGCACCTCGTAAGAGGCTGCGTCGAGCAAGCGAATGCGGTTGCCCGGACACACGTCGGCATATTGGCGGATGAGCTGGGGCAGCATATGGGCTGCCATGCTGGGCACGCAAGCCAGGGTGAAGTTGCCCTTGGCGTGCTGGGACATGTCTTTGAGCCGCCCCACTGCCGAGGTCATGTCATTCACGATGGCCCGCGCTTGAGGCAAAAACTCGCGTCCTACGGCGGTCATTTCCACACGTCGTGTGGTGCGGTCGAGCAGTTTGAGTCCCAAATAGGCTTCTAGCTTTTGCACCCGCCGTGTCAGTGCGGTTGGTGTGATGTGCAGCTGTTCCGCGGCTTTGTGAAAGCCGCCCAGTTCTGCCGTCACCACGAAAGCCTGTATACCGTCGAAGTCTATTTTCATGTGTTCAAGCCATGCGTCAGGTGTGGAAATTCACATAGGCCAATTGGCCTATGGCGTGAAATCCGTGCATTCATAGAATAGGTGCAGGTTTTTTGAAATTCTCGGAAGATCAAATTCAGAAATACCCTTTGATTGATGTCTCAAGAGCAAACCGTAAACGACACCTTAAGTTTAGAAGCGAAAGCTTTGATCGTCCTGTTATGCGCGGTCTTTTATGTGTACGCTTTCCAGTTGAATCAGTACTTATTTGAGCACTTGAGTTTTTCACAAGGCGTCAACTGGATCTTTATTCCCAGCGGCTTGCGGCTGTTGTTTGTGTTGGTCTTTTTAGAAGCCGGTGCGGTTGGCGTTGTCGCCGGGTCTATCTTTGTGAACTACACGCTCTCGCCCGACACGAATGTGTCTAATTTGATCAGTGGATTTCTCTCGGGCGCATCCCCCTTGGTCGCGCATGCAATCGCGACACGACTGCTGGGCCTGGACGTGTCTCTGTCAGGCTTTCATGCCCGCCAGCTGTTGAAAGTTTCCATCCTGTTTGCGGTGATCAGCTCAGTCCTTCACCAATGCTGGTACTTTTTGACGGGCCAAACAGACAACCTAATCAGCAGCATGGCCGTCATGGGCCTGGGCGATTGGCTGGGCACGGTGTTGGTCTTGACTGCCGTGACTTACACCTTGAAGCTGGTGAGGCGTTTGCTTCCCAAGTAATTGATGTTTCATTGTCACCTTGGCGCCCCGCGCCCGTAGCATGCCCATACAGAATAGGGCAAAGGCCATCGCTTCAGTGGCCCTCTACACAGGGAGACAAATTATGAAACTCAATGTCAATGGCACCGTGCGTCAAGTCGATGCCGAACCTCAAATGCCTCTGTTGTGGGCGTTGCGAGAGTTGTTGGGGCTGACCGGTACCAAATACGGCTGTGGTGTGGCGCAATGCGGGGCTTGTACCGTGCACCTCAATGGCCAGCCTGCGCGTTCATGCTCAATTCCAGTGTCGGCCGTGGGAGACCTGAAGGTCACCACGATTGAAGGCTTGTCGAAAAATGCCACCCATGCGATCCAAAAAGCTTGGGCTGAGTTGGATGTGCCCCAATGCGGCTATTGCCAGTCGGGCCAGGTGATGGCCGCCGCCGCTTTGTTGGCGCGCACGCCCAAACCCACAGACGCAGACATTGACGAAGCGATGAGCAATATTTGTCGCTGCGGCACATACCAGCGCATTCGCGATGCGATCCATGTTGCAGCAGGCCAGATGAAGCTCGGTGATGTGTTGGCATCGTATGAGTCGGTCGATCTCAACGCGCAAGCCTAAGGACATCACCATGACCGATACCGCCACACTGAATACCTCACGTCGCCACTTTTTGGTGAGCTCTGCTGTCGCTGGCAGTGGCTTGGCTTTGGGCCTGAGCTTTGCGCCGGATGCGCAAGCCCAATCCGCCTACACCACATTGACTCCCAATGAAATCAACATTTGGGTGGTGGTCAAACCCGACGACACCGTGGTGATTCGCATTGCCCGTTCTGAAATGGGTCAAGGCACACGCACGGGCTTGGCCCAATTGGTGGCTGAAGAACTCGATTGCGAATGGTCCAAGGTGACCACGGAAATGCCCACCCCAGGCCAAAGTTTGGCGCGTCAACGGGCGTGGGGTGATATGTCCACCGGGGGAAGCCGAGGCATTCGCACCTCGCACGATTACGTGCGCCGCGGGGGTGCTGCCGCACGCCAGATGCTGATGCAAGCGGCCGCCAATCGCTGGAATGTCCCTGTGGGCGAAGTCATGACCCAAGCAGGGGTGATCACGCATGCCTTGTCGGGGCGCACCTTGAGCTACGGCAAAGTCGCAGACGACGCGGCCAAACTCACCCCGCCTGAGATGGCCAAGATCACGCTGAAAAAACCCAGTCAATGGCGCATTGCGGGCAAGTCCATGCGCCGTTTAGACACGGCCGACAAAGTGGATGGGCGCAAAGTCTTCAGCATTGACCTGCAGTTGCCAGGCATGCTCAATGCGGCGGTCATGCAAAGCCCGGTGTTCGGTGGCAAGTTGGTCAGCTACGACGAGCGCAAGATTGCCAAGATGCGCGGCGTCAAAGGCGTGGTGAAAATCAACGACAGCACCTTGGCTGTGGTCGCCGATACCTTTTGGCGCGCCAAAACTGCGTTGGCAGAACTGCCCATCGTGTGGGATGACGGCGTCAATGGCAACACCTCGAGTGCCACCATCGATGCCATGCTGCGCGAGGGTTTGACCGCCCAAGGCGACTTCTGGCAACGCAAAGAAGGTGATGCACCTGCTGTGATTGCGCAAGCCACTAAGAAGGTGGAAGCCACTTACACCAGCCCCTTCTTGGCCCACGCCACGATGGAGCCGATGAATTGCACCGTGCGCATCACCGGCAACCGAGCCGAGGCTTGGGTACCCACGCAAAGTGCAGAGGGCTCGTTGGCTGCGTTGGCGGAAGCCACAGGTTTTCCGCTGTCGCAGTGCGATGTCTACAAGATGGATTTGGGCGGCGGGTTCGGGCGTCGCGGCGGCCACCAAGAGTATGTGGACCAAGCGGCGCAGGTGGCCAAAAAGTTTCCAGGCAAACCCATCAAATTGGTGTGGAGCCGAGAAGAGGACATGACCCACGACTTTTACCGTCCTATCTCCATGGCCAAGATGTCGGCCGCCATCGACGACAAGGGGCAAATGACAGCGTTTCATGTGCGTGTCTCGGGCCAGTCGCTCAACGCATTGTTGGCGCCCATGGCGATCAAAAACAATAAAGACATACGCCAGATGCAGGGCTTTTGGGCCGAGGTGGGTGATGCGCAGATGGGTTACACCTTCCCTAACTTGCTGACCGAGTACGTGATGCGCAACACCCACGTGCCTGTCGGCCCTTGGCGTGGTGTGAACACCAACCAAAACGGCATCTACATGGAGTGCTTTTTGGAAGAGTGCGCACGCGCTGCGGGCAAAGACTCGCTGGAGTTTCGCCGCGCCTTGATGAAAAACCATCCCAAACATTTGGGGGTACTCAATGCCGTGGCCGAAGCCGGTGATTGGGGCAAGCCACTGCCTCCAGGCGTTTACCGTGGCATTGCGCAATTCATGGGCTACTCCAGTTATTCGGCCGCCACGGCCGAGGTGTCTGTGTCCCCCAAGGGAGAGGTCAAGATTCACCGCATGGTGTTTGCTTTGAATTCAGGCCATGTGGTCAACCCCGCGCAAGTGAGGGCGCAGATTGAAGGCTCGGTCGTGATGGGTTTGTCGGCTGTTTTCTTGGGTGAAAACACGGTTGAAAAAGGGCGCATGAAAGAGCGCAACTTTGACACCTACCCGTTGATGCGACTCAAAGAAACGCCCAAGGTCGAAACCGTGCTGGTACCGACCGGTGACTTCTGGGGCGGTGTGGGCGAGCCGACGATTTGCGTCGTTGGTCCTGCAGTGCTCAACGCCATTTATGCCGCCACAGGCAAACCGCAACGCGATTTGCCACTGCGCAAGCATGGCTTGACGCTGGTCTAGTCTGGTCTTTGTGAGCTAAACGTTGGACGTCAGCGCCGGATCGCCGGACCGTCCAGCGGCATGCCGCTGGCACGCACTTTGAGGAAGAGTTCGAGCTGCCTCAGTGCGGGGCTGCCTGGTGCGGGCAGAGTCGCTTGCACGCCTGAGTAACACGCGCGCAAACGGCGGTCGATGCTGCCCATGGTTTGCCAATTCAAACGGTAAATTGGAAAACCCGTGGGGTGCCCCGGGCTCACCACCTCGGCCCGAAGCTGGGCACCTACTTTGCCGTCGTGGCAATGCGTGCACGCCAAATTGAGCCGCCCCAAGCGTGTGGCGTACAGTGCGGCCCCTTGTCCCAACTCATCTTGCCAGCGCTGTACGCCCACGCTTTCTGCGGGTGGGCGAGGGTTGATTTTTTCACCTTTGCCCACGCTGTGGAGCAGGGCGCTGAGTGACAGGGTGTCGTCGTCTTCCAGACCCTTGGGCTGTTGGCCTATGCGTTGGCGACAGCTGTTGATTTGATCTTCTAAGTTGACCAAGCGTGCGTGGTTGTTGCGGCTGACCAAGCGCGGATGTTCTGCTGCTGCGCGGCTCAAGGTTTCAGGGGCTTGGTGGCAACGTTGGCAGTTGTTGCGCCACAAGGTCTGACCTTTTTCAACCCACAGTGTGACGGGGTTGACATCCTGGTCTTGCTGCATGGCTTGCAGTTGCGGGCTTAAAAAATGGTCGCCGCTGAGCCTTGTTTGTGCGTAGGACAGCGCGTGGGCGCCAAGCAGCAGAGCGCCGAGCGACAAACCTGGCCAAAAGCAGCGAAAGCGCATGGTGTTAACGGTAAAGCAAGGCGCGCCGCATCTCGCCGTTACGGCCTTGCTGGTCTGTCCAGCGCACCACCATCTCACCCGCTTGTGCTGGCAAGGTGAAGGAAAAAAAGAACATGGGATTGGCGGCCATGCCTGTGCCCAACTCGGCCTCAAAAATCAACACGTCACCCATGTGTACCGTGACGAATTGCAAAATGTCCTTGGGCACTGGCGCCCCAGAGCTGTCGTGTCGAAACCCTGTCTCCATGCTGTGCCCAAGCAGCAAGCGTACTTCCACCTCGGCGTTGGCTCGCATGGGTCCTGAGATGGACAGACGAACAGGAATGTCAAGCGTGTTGGCCATGGGGTTCAGGTTTCGTCAAAACACGCTGTGGCGGTGACCACGGTGTGGGCTGAACGCCCCAAGGTGGTGCCGTCACTCAGGTGTGCCAAAACCCAGACCTCTTGCGTCATGGCCAAGCGAATGCGGGTGCTGAATTTCAGACGCTCTTGGGTCTGCCCGAGCTGAAGGTGCAAGATGGTGCGGTTGGGGTTTTCGGGGGCAATGATGTCAAAGCCCCGCAACGTCAGGCCCACGGGCGCTTGCAGCATGAACTGCAAAGGAATGGCGTTGCTGTTGTCGGCCAGTGGCGGCAGCGTGATGTCAATCCCTTGGCTTGGCAAAGCACGGGAACGCAAATCGGTTTGAGAGTTCGGGTCTGGAGCCCCAATCACCTGCGAGACGCCACACAGACCTGCAACGCCAACCCCTAATTGCGCAAGGCAAAAACGACGGGCCAACGGTGTCTGTGGGGTCAACATGTGGGCGCACTTTAGCGCAAAGTGGCTAAGGCTGCTGTCACCAGGTCGATTTCTTCCGCGCTCAGCATGGGGCGTGATGGCGCAGCTTGTGTTGTGCCCTCGATCGTGCCAAAAGGGGGCATCAGAGTGTTGGGGCTGATCTGGCGTGCGTCCGATACCCACTGACGCAGCTGTGCCACGCTGTAGCGCTTGGCCACACCATCGAGTGACGGGCCAAAGTCCCCTTGCTTGCCCGCAGCACCGTCGATACCTGGTGCATCACGCAGCGTGGAGACTTGATGGCAAGTGACGCAATTGCCTTGCTGGCGGTTGGCCATGAGGCGAAAGCCGCGTTCGACGGGCGTCAACGGTTGCGCCATGCTGGTCCATGTACAGAGCCACAAGATCATGCCAATGAAATGGTCAGAAGGTTTCATGCCGAATGGTGTGGTGTGGGTGAGGCTGCATGTTTAGGGAAATACGTTAGAAATTAGATTTTTTTCATGTTTATAGTTTAGGTATTGATGTATTTGTGAGAGATTGTGTGAAAAAAATCATTTTGGCGTTTTGCGTTTTTGCAGCAGCTTCGGTTCAAGCGCAGCAACTCAATGTCATTTGCTCGGTACAAGCTGAATGGTGCAGCATGATCGCCACCGTGTATGCGCGCACCACGGGCGTCAAGATCAATATGTCGGTCAAAGGCTCGGGCGAAGCCCTGGCGCAGCTGATTGCTGAACGCGACAACCCCAAAACAGACATTTGGTTTGGCGGCACGGGCGACCCGCATTTGCAGGCCGCCGAGCAGGACTTGTCGTTGGCCTACGAGTCGCCCATGATGGGGCAACTGCACCCTTGGGCGCAGCAACAAGCCAAACAGTCGGGCTACAAAACGGTGGGCATTTACTCGGGCCCTTTGGGTTTTGCGTACAACACCGAACTGCTGATCAAGAAAAAATTGCCGGTTCCTAAAACTTGGGCTGATTTGCTCAAGCCGGAATACAAAGGCGAAATTCAAATGGCCAATCCAGCGTCGAGCGGTACGGCCTACACCATGATTGCCACCTTGGTGCAGCTCATGGGCGAGGACAAAGCCTTTGACTACCTCAAAGCCCTGCACAAGAACATCAGCCAATACACCCGCAGCGGTGTGGCACCACTCAAAGCCGTGGCGCGTGGTGAAGCAACAGTGTCGATCAGCTTTGTTCACGATGGGCCGCAAGAAAAAATGAATGGCTTTCCTGTGGCCACCATCACACCCGCCGATGGCACGGGAGCAGAAATTGGTTCCATGAGCCTTGTCAAACGTGCGCGCAACTTGGAGTTGGCCAAGAAGTTTTACGAATGGGCGTTGACGCCTGCTGCCCAAGAAATGGCGGCGGCCACCAAGCAGTACCAGTTGCCGAGCAACAAGCATGCAAAGTTGGACCCCCACGTGCCTGACTTCAAATCGATCAAATTCATTGCCTATGACTATGCCAAATACGGTGCCAGCAACGAGCGCAAGCGTTTGATTGCGCGCTGGGAAAAAGAAGTCAACGCGCTGCCCCGATGAGTCGCTTGAATAGGCCTGTCGTTTGGCTGTGGCTGGCCGCGCTGCTTGGTTTTTTTGCCATGCCTTGGAACGCATGGCCAGACTTGGGTTGGCTAGAGGTGGGCTTTGCGCTGGCAACGCAGACCCAAGCCATCAACGGCTGGCAGTACATGCAACTGCTTTGGCAGGGCTCGCAAACGCTCCCTGCCTGGGGCGCGGGCACCTGGGTGTGCATGACAGCCCTGCTGATGTTGCTCGCCACGGCTTGGTCGAGAGCAGGCGCCTTCAAAGGCGATGCGTGGACCGCCGGTGCAGTGGTGCTGATTGGGGTGTTGCTCCTGGTGTTTGTGGCTTACCCCGTGGGCAATGCCTTGAGCGCGGCTTGGCGCGATGAACACAACGCCTACGCTTGGCAAGCCGGCTGGGCGCGCCTGACAGACAGCCGTATCTGGAGTTTGTCGTGTGTGCACGCCAACCTGAATTGCGGTGTGGCGTGGAACACCTTGTGGCTGAGCACCTGGGTGGCTTTGGGCACCACGGTGTTGGGTACCTTGCTGGCTTTGCTGGCGGAGCGAACAGGCTTGAAGCCCAAGGGCCTGGCTCAGCAACTGCTCAAACTGCTGGCGCTGGCACCCATCATAACGCCACCATTTGTGGTCGGCTTGGGACTGATTTTGTTGTTTGGCCGTGCAGGCATCGTGAACCAACTGTTGGAATGGGCGTGGGCCATTGAACCCACGCGGTGGTTTTACGGCGCGCTGGGTATCGGCTTGGCACAGATGTTTGCGTTCACGCCCATTGCTTACCTGATGATGCGCGGCGTGCTGCAAGGCATTTCACCCAGCTTGGAAGAGGCCTCGCAAACGCTGGGCGCCAGTCGCGCCCAGGTGTTTTGGAGCGTGACCTTGCCCTTGCTCAAACCGGGCTTGGTGAATGCCTTTTTGATTGGATTCATTGAAAGCATGGCCGACTTTGGCAATCCCATTGTGGTGGGTGGTTCCTATTCAGTCTTATCGACCGAGATCTTCTTTGCCATCGTCGGGGCGCAGTTCGATCCGGGGCGTGCAGCCAGCTTGGCTTGGTTGCTGACCTTGTTTGCGTTTGCCGTGTTTGCCTTGCAGCATTTGGTGATGGGGCGACAAAGTTTCACCACCGTCAGTGGCAAGGGCGATGCAGGGCTTTCTGCGGTGTTGCCGAACGGTTTGACGCGCATCACGCAAGCCATTGCCATTCCTTGGTTGGCGTTGACCTTTGTGATTTATGTGTTTGCTTTCAGCGGTGGTTTTGTCAAAACCTGGGGCCGCGATTACACACTGACCTTGCAGCATTTTGAAATGGCGTTTGGCATTGCCAAAGGCGATTTCGGTTGGGTCTGGGTCGGTACGGCTTGGAACTCTTTGTGGACCACCTTGGAGCTCTCGGCTGTGTCGGCGCCGTTAACGGCGGTACTCGGCCTGCTGATTGCCTGGGTGTTGGCGCGGCAGAGCTTTAGGGGCAAGCGCTTCTTTGAGTTCTCCACCTTGCTCGCCTTTGCCATTCCGGGCACGGTGTTGGGTGTGAGCTATGTGGTGGCATTCAATGTGCCACCGATCGAACTCACGGGCACGGGCACCTTGATCGTGCTGTGCTTCATGTTTCGCAACTTACCGGTGGGCGTTCGCTCTGGCGTGGCCTCGTTCGAACAACTCGACAAATCGCTGGAAGAGGCTTCGTCCATGTTGCGCGCCACAACCTGGCAGACCTTGCGTCATGTGGTGCTGCCACTGTTGCGACCTGCGTTGTTGACGGCCTTGCTCTACAGCTTCATACGCTCGATGACCACGGTTTCGGCGGTGATCTTTTTGGTGACCGCCGAGAACGATCTTGCTACCACCTACATCATTGGTCGCGTGGGCAATGGCGACTATGGCATCGCCTTGGCTTATTGCACGGTGTTGATGGTGCTGATGTCACTGGCCGTGTGGGGCATTCAAAAAATGGTGGGCGATCGTGAACTCGGTCGTCGCGTGGTGTGATCATGAACACTAGGAATTCATTGTGAGCAGTGTCAAATTTGTCAACGTCAAAAAGCGCTACGGTGCCAGCGACGCCGCACCGTGGGCGGTGAACGATGTGAGTTTTGAAATCCCTCAAGGCACATTGACCACCTTGTTGGGCCCCTCGGGCTGCGGCAAAACCACGACCTTGCGCATGATTGCCGGGCTCGAATTTGCCACCGAAGGGCAGATTTGGATGGGCGGTGACAACGTCACACACCTCGGCCCAGCGCAGCGTGCGGTGAGCATGATGTTTCAAAGCTATGCCTTGTTTCCACACTTGCGCGTGCTCGATAACGTGATGTATGGCTTGCGCATGTCGGGCGTTCCCCATGCACAAGCTGCACAGCGTGCCATGCAAACGCTCACGAACGTGGGTTTGAAGTCCATGGAGCATCGCTGGCCCAGTGAACTCTCGGGTGGGCAACAGCAGCGCGTGGCTTTGGCTCGCGCGCTGGTGTTGGAGCCCGCGGTGTTGCTGTTTGACGAACCGCTGTCCAATTTGGATGCGCGCTTGCGGCGTGAGATGCGTGAAGAAATTCGCGAGATTCAGCAACGCCTGGGCTTGACCGTGGCCTATGTGACGCACGATCAATCAGAGGCCCTGGCTGTCAGTGACCATGTGTTGGTGATGAACGAGGGGCGCATTGCCCAGCACGGCACACCGCGTGCGTTGTATGACCATCCCAACAGCCATTTTGTGGCCAACTTCATGGGCGAAGCGGTCATGCTCAAAGCCCAAGTGCAAGCCGATGGACACGAACTCAAGCTGGGCCCGTTGACATGGCACAGCCCGCAGCCGCTCAAACCCGGGTCGGTGGAATTGGCGATTCGCCCCGAGGCTTGGCAAATCAATGACGCTTCTCAAGGGCTGCCTGCCAAAGTGTTGAAACATGCGTTTTTGGGGCCTTTCTATGAGGTGACCCTGGAATGTGAGGTGGGGCGTTTGTGGCTGCAAATGTCCAATCGCGATCCCTTGCCGCAGGTCGGCGACGTGATCGGGCTGACCTTGGGGCAGGTCGGCGTGATGGTGCTGCCCGCGCAGCCATGAACAGATTCAAAAGAGGTTTCACCATGCGTATGCCAACGATCTTCCGTCTTGTCGCAGCGGCGTTGTTCCTGTCTGCTGGCGCAGCGCAAGCGCAATCTCAGGTGGTGCATGCCATGTGCAGCACCGACCAAAGCTGGTGCGAGATGGCAGCGTCTGAATTTCAAAAACAAACGGGCATCCGTGTCTTGCAAACCCGCAAGCCCACGGGCGAGGCGTTGGCGCAATTGCGCGCTGAAGCGGCCAACCCCAAAACCGATCTGTGGTGGGGCGGCACAGGCGATCCCTTTTTACAAGCGGCAGAAATAGGGCTATTGGAACCTTACCGTCCCGCTTACATGGATCAGCTCAGCGCTTGGAGCGTGCGGCAGTACGCCATGACCTCCAACATGGTGGGCGGTTTTTACACCAGCGCCATCGGTTTTGGTTGGAATACCGAACTGTTGAAAAAGAAGCACTTGCCTGTGCCCACATGTTGGGCTGATTTGGTCAAGCCGATCTACAAAGGGGAGGTTGAAATTTCTCACCCAGCCTCCAGTGGAACGGCTTACACCATCTTGGCGGGCTTGGTGCAGTTGATGGGCGAAGACAAGGCCTTTGATTACATGAAGACCTTGCACAAAAACATCTCGCAATACACCCGCAGTGGCACCGCACAAGCCCCCAATGTGGCCAAAGGCGAGGTTGCTGTGGGCGTGAGTTTCATCTTCGGGTTTGAAGGATGGCGCTACAACCACTATCCGGTGGTGACCGGCGCCCCCTGTGAAGGGACGAGTTACGAAATTGGCGGCATCGCCTTGGTGCGAGGCAGTCGCAACACGGAAGCGGCGAAAAAATATTACGACTGGTTGATGAGCCCCGCAGGGCAATCGCTGGGTGCCAAAGCCGGTAGCTTTCAATCACCGGCCAACAAAACCTTCAAGCATGACCCGCGTATTCCAAGTCTGGACAGCGTGAAGCTGATCAAATACGACTTTGAAAAATACGGCAAAGCGGCAGAAAGACAGCGCCTGCTCGATCGTTGGCGCCGCGAGGTCGAGTCTTTGCCGCGCTAACCAAAATTTTTTAACCCGCAGCCGTTGCGTTGGCGCGCGCTGTGTGCAGCTTTCTGTAGCTGTCGATCAGTCGGTGGTGTCTGTCCAGCCCTTCGAGTTGCATGCTCGTGGGAGTTAAACCAAAGAAGCGCACGCTGCCATCGACCGATCCGATCACCGCATCCATGCGCGCATCGCCAAACATGCGGCGGAAGTTGGCTTCGTAGTCTGCCAGTCCGAGTTCGGGGTCGAGTTGCACCTCCAACACCACATTCAAGGCTTGGTAGAACAATCGGCGCTCCACCGTGTTGTCGTTGTATTGCAAGAAGGCGCCCACCAGCTCTTGTGCTTCTTCGAATTGCTTCAAGGCCAGGTGAATCAACAACTTCAATTCCAGCACGGTCAGTTGGCCCCACACGGTGTTGTCGTCAAATTCAATGCCAATCAAGGTGGCAATGTCTAAGTATTCATCGAGCTCATTGTTTTCCAAGCGATCCAGCAGTGCTTCCAAGCGGGCATCGTCCAAGCTATGCAGGTTCAGCACATCGGCACGGAACAGCAACGCTTTGTTGGTGTTGTCCCAAATCAAGTCTTCCACGGGGTAAATCTCGGAATAGCCGGGCACTAAAATTCGGCAGGCCACAGCACCCAGCTGGTCATACACCGCGGTGTAAACCTCTTTGCCCATGTCTTTCAAAATACCAAACAAGGTCGCAGCTTCCTCGGCGTTGGCGTTCTCGCCTTGGCTCGAAAAATCCCAGGCCACAAATTCGTAATCTGCTTTGGCACTGAAAAAACGCCACGACACAATGCCGCTGGAGTCGATGAAGTGCTCTACAAAGTTATTGGGTTCGGTGACCGCATGGCTCTCAAAGGTGGGTGGAGGCAAATCGTTCAGCCCTTCAAAACTGCGGCCTTGCAGCAGCTCGGTCAGGCTGCGCTCTAGCGCCACCTCTAAGCTCGGATGGGCGCCGAATGAGGCAAACACACCACCGGTGCGTGGGTTCATCAAGGTCACACACATCACAGGGTAGGTGCCGCCCAGCGAGGCGTCCTTGACCAGCACAGGAAAGCCTTGTTCTTCCAAACCTTGAATGCCAGCCAAGATGCTGGGGTATTGGGCCAACACCTCGTGCGGCACGTCTGGCAAGCAAATTTCGCCTTCCAAGATTTCGCGTTTGACCGCGCGCTCGAAAATCTCCGACAAACATTGCACCTGTGCTTCGGCCAGCGTATTGCCTGCACTCATGCCGTTGCTCACGAACAGGTTTTCGATCAGGTTCGATGGGAAATACACCACCTCACCATCGGACTGGCGCACATAGGGCAGGGCGCAAATGCCGCGCTGCGTGTTGCCTGAGTTGGTGTCGATCACATGCGAACCGCGCAACTCGCCATCGGGGTTGTAGATGGCCAAGCAATACGGATCCAAAATGTCTGTCGGCAACGCATCTTTTTTACCCGGTTTGAACCAGCGTTCATTCGGGTAGTGCACAAAGGCTGCGTTGGCAATGTCCTCACCCCAAAAAGCGCCGGCGTAGAAATGGTTGTTGCTCAGCCGTTCAATGTATTCACCCAGCGCCGAGGCCAAGGCGCTTTCTTTGGTGGCGCCTTTGCCGTTGGTAAAACACATGGGCGAATGCGCATCACGGATGTGGAGCGACCACACATTGGGAATGATGTTGCGCCACGAGGCAATTTCAATCTTGATGCCCAAGCCCGCCAAGAGGCTCGACATGTTGGCGATGGTTTGTTCCAGCGGCAAGTCTTTGCCCAGGATGTAGGTGTGGGTGTCTGCGCTGGGCTTGGCTGTGAGCAAGGACTGGGCATCGGCATCCAAGTTCTCAACTTCTTCGATTACAAATTCAGGACCGGCTTGCACCACTTTTTTGACCGTGCAGCGTTCGATCGAGTTCAAGATGCCGCGTCGATCCACTTCCTGAATGTCAGGCGGCAACTCCACTTGGATTTTGAAAATCTGCTGGTAACGATTCTCTGGATCGACGATGTTGTTTTGCGACAGGCGGATGTTTTCGGTCGAAATGTTGCGTGTATTGCAGTACAGCTTGACAAAGTAGGCTGCGCACAACGCCGATGAGGCCAAAAAGTAATCGAAGGGTCCGGGCGCGGAGCCATCGCCTTTGTAACGAATGGGCTGGTCGGCGATGACCGTGAAGTCGTCGAACTTGGCTTCGAGACGAAGCTTGTCGAGAAAGTTGACCTTGATTTCCATGGGCGCTTGTGATGAAGAGGTGTTGAGCCCGGATTTTCTCAGATCACCGTCAAGTGCGCCGCATGGGCTTTAACGTTTGGTCGGATTGGCTGCGCGTTTGAGTAAAGCAACCAAATCATCCAGTTGCGTCACACTCATCCCATTCATTTGTTTTTCTGTGATGGCCAAGAGTTGATTGCGATCCAATGACTTCAGCAGGGGACCCAGTTGCGCAGGGGGAAGTTCAGCAATTTGTGTTGGCGAGAGATTTTTAGCCACCATGTTTGCTGAAGAAATGGGTTGCATCAAAAGTACCGATGCTGACGTGATGGGTGTGGCGGCGGGCGCGACAACGGGCGAAGGTACGGGCGTGGCGACCGCTTGTGGAACAACCATGCCGGTCTGGATGACCTGGGCAGCAGACGCCCCCGTTGTGGATGCCAACAAAGACGTTGTCGGGGTATTGTTCAATGGGGTGGTCACGATCGGGTCGCTGGCGATGCAACCCTTTCCTGCAAAGCAATTGTTGATGGTGGGGAAGATGCTCGCTGTTGTCCTCACCCGGTCCGTGTTGATCAGGTAGTAGTTGCTCCAATTGCCCGTGCCATTGACTTTGGTGAGGTCGTTCACATTGGCGATCGTCACAACTTTTCCAATCCCTGGGTTGATGGAGTCAAATGCGCCGAACCCTGAGATGTGCAGGGTTTCATCCGCCACGGTGCCCCCAACGCTGGCAGAGGAAATGGTGGCTGCCGTCGACGCGTTGTACAGCTTGTCGCTGACGGTCAGACTCGTGATCGTCACATCTTTCTTGACGATGTCCGCGGTGGTGGTGATGGGGCCCGTGGTGGTGAGGTTGTAGTTGCCCCAGTTGCCCGTGCTGTTGGCTTTGGTGAGTGCGGTGACATCAGCCACCGTGACCGTTTTTCCTATTCCTGCATTCGCATCGCTGAAGGTGCCAGAACCTGAAATCAGCAAAGCTTCAGAACCCACGGTGCCACTGAACGTGCCAGCAGAGATGTTCGCAGCGTTGGTGGCGTTGTAGGTTTTGTTGTCAGCGGTTACCGCCGTCAGCGCGACATCTTTCTTGGTGATGTCCGAGGTGGTGGTGATGGGGCCCGTGGTGGTGAGGTTGTAGTTGCCCCAGTTGCCCGTGCTGTTGGTTTTGGTGAGTGCCGTGACGTCGGCCACCGTGACCGTTTTACCTGTCCCTGCATTGGCATCGCTGAAGGTGCCGGAACCTGAAATCAACAAAGCTTCAGAACCCACGGTGCCGGTGATCGTGCCAGCAGAAATGTTGGCAGCGTTGGTGGCGTTGTAGGTTTTGTTGTCAGCGGTCACCGCCGTCAGCGCGACATTTTTTGGGGTGATGTTGGCGGTGGTGTTCGCCTGATTTGTGATGACGTAGTTGCTTGCATCAGAGCCACCGTAGGTGGGTGATAACTGCACTGTTTTGGCGTTGCCAGCGTTTTTATCGGTGAAGACACCCGTGGCAGTAACAGTCAGGTTGTCCGTGGCGATCATGCCGGCATTCACCAACACGGCGTTGCTCACCCCCGTTGTGCTGATCGTTGCATCCGTGGTGCCGTCGTATTCTTTGTTGGCGGCCGTGATGCCTGAAATGGTGAGCGCCTTGGGCGTGATGTTGGCACTGAGGGTCGGCGCCACTAAGTTGTAGTTCCCCGCATCTGTGTTGGTCAGGCTCAAACCGGTGGTGGTCACAGGCTTGGCAGAGCCGACATCTTTGGTCGCAAACGTGGCGCTTGGCGTGCCGCTGACTGAAACGGTATCGCCTTGCAGCGCCGTAACAGTGGCAGTACCCGCCAATGTCGCGGTGGTCGTGCCATCGTAGGTTTTGTTGTTGGCCGTGAGGCCTGTGATGGCTAAGTCGGCCTTGCGAATCTCGGCCGTCGTTGTCGTCGATGCGTTTTGCAGTGTGTAGTTGCCGGCATCTGTGCCCGTGACGGTGATGCCACCTACGGTGACGGTTTTTCCGGCTGCCGCATTTTTGGTGTCAAACAACCCACTGCTCGCGGACAGTACCAAGGTGTCTCCAGCTAATTTGTCGCTGTTGAGTGTGTACGTGGCAGTGCGCGTGGTGTCGTAAGTTTTGTCATCAGCTGCTGCCGTCACTGCCAAGATGCGAGGGGTGATGCTGGCCATGGTCTGTGCTTGGCTGGTGATGTTGTAGTTCGTGACATCGCTGCCGCTGTAGTTGCTGGTCAATGCCACAGTTTTGTTGGTGCCAACATTTTTATTATTGAATACGCCTGTGGCTGAGACACCCACTGTGTCGCCTGCTACCAAACCTGTTTTCACCACGCCAGCAGTGCTCACGGTGGCCGTGCTCAAGCCGTCGTAGGTTTTGTCTGCGGCGGTGATGCCGGAGATGGTCAGTGCCTTGGCGCTGATATTGGCTGTGGTGCTGGCTGTCGCGTTGACTAAGTTGTAGTTGCCAGCATCTGTTCCAGAGATGGCCACACCGACCACGGAAACTGTTTTGCCCGTGCCTACATTTTTGTCGCTGAAGGTGGCGCTGGTGTTGGTGATGGTCACCGCATCCTGAGGCACGATTTGGGCTGAGCTTGCGCTCACTGTGGCCGTGGTGTTGCCGTCATATTCTTTGTTGCTGGCCGTGAACGAGGCGGTGAGTGACTTGGCTGTGATGTTGGCCGAGCTGCTGGCTGTTGTGCTGGTCAGTGCGTAATTGCCCGCATCTGTGCCCGTTAGCTGCAAACCAGTGATGGAGATGCTTTTTCCATTGGCGACGTTTTTGTCCGAGAAGGTCGCAGCCGTTTGGGTAATCGCGACGGTGTCGCCTCCAATGATGTCGGACGTTGAACCCGCCACGGTGGCTGTTGTGGTGCCGTCGTACACCTTGTTCGTGGCCGTGAATGACGCGGTCAGCCCTTTGGGGGTCACGTTCGCTGTGGTGGTCGCGCTGGTGTTGGCAAGGCTGTAGTTGGCGGCATCGTTGCCAGAAAAAGACAAGCCCGAAACCGTGACAGTTTTGCCCGTACCCGCATCTCTGCTGTTAAAAGTGCTGGACATGCTGCTCAGCGTCAACACATCATTTTGCAATTGATTGCTGTTGAGTGAGGTTGTTGCGGCTGCGGTCGCGTCATAGACCTTGTTGCTGGCAGAGGCGCTGATCGTCAGGGCCTTGGGTGTCACGGTGAGGGCGCCATCGGTGTAAGAGAAGCCATAACCCAATCCGCCTACTGCACCACTGGGGGTGAGCGCATGACTGCCTGCGGTGAGGTAGCCGGCGGTAGAGCGCGTGCCAGCGATGGCAATGTTTGCACTGCTGGATACGGCTTGTGCCAAGGTGTCACCGTTCAAATAGCCCGAGACGGTGCTGGACATGGCGGGGTTGATCGCGCCGCCATACACCACGGTCGCATCGTTGGCGGCCACACTCAGCGTCGGGTTCTGTCTGTAAATAGCGTACAAGCCCGACGATAACGAGGCGGTGTAGTTGGTATTCAACTCATCGCTGTTGTAGCGAGAGCTTGCGGATCCAGTGCCAATGTAGGCAGCCAAGCTGGCACCACTGCCGCTGCTCGCACCGGTATACAGCGTGGCCCTGCCGCCAGTGCCGGTGGTGATTGTTTTGCCATTACCCAAGACCACGTTTGGACCGTAGGGGTTCACAGCACTGTCAGTCCCGTTGTATGCGCCGGGGCTGAGAGATTCACCCGCATTGAGCCGAATGGCTGTGTTGGTGGTGCTGGCCGTGCTGATGTTTTGGTCTACAAAAATATTGGTGTTTCGCGACACCAGGTTCACATCCCCGGTGGCGGTGATGCCGCTCATGCCTTCGACCGTACTGACGTACAAGCCCTTGCCGTAGGTGTTGCCAAGATCAATGCCATTTTCTGACTTCAAATTGATCGAAGCCACGTTGGCTGCCACCACGCCGATGCTGTTGCTGGCATTGTCCAAGGTGACTTGTGTGTTGGCACCCGAAATGCGCAAGTTGTTCGTGTTGACGGCAGCGGTTTGTGAAACAGTTCCTGCGCCCGTGAGGTTCATACTCAAGGTGTCTGCCGCCACGGCAGCGGTCAACGCAATATTGCCGCCACTGGAGACGTTGCCTGCATTGAGCTCTAACTTTGACCCACTCTGGGTCATGCTGATTGCGCTGTTGATGGCGATGTTTTGGTTGGCCGATAAGGTCAATCGTGTGGCGGCTGCCATCGCACTTTGCGTGATGGGCGCATTCACCGTGATGTTGCCGGCCTCGCTGCCTGCCGAACCCGTGGTCACCGTGACGCTGGTGCCCGCGTTCAACAGCGCGGTGATGGCGGTGTTTTGAATTTCAGAGGTGCTGCCAGTGGGCGTCCATGTGTCGGCGCTGTTGGTGTTGTTTTGTGTGGGCGTTGCGGTGATGGTGACGTTGTAGGGGTCAAACAACCATTGACCCGCTTTGCCGTTAGGCGCGCTGGCATCGCCGGTGGCACCTTGGGTTGAGAGCCAATGGCCCGAAGTTTCAATCCGTCCACCATCGCCCTGTACCGCGCCACCTCGCGCTTTGAGCTCACCCGCTACTTGCGTGATACCACCTGCTTTTTGGGTATCGGACCAAACCACAATCTCACCGCCGTTGCCACTTTGAATGGCGGATGCATCTAGGCGGGCCCCTGCCTCTACACGCGTGGCATTGGCTTGTCGGATGGCAGGATCTTGCCCCTGCCAACCGCCGCCGATGTTGATTTGGCCGCCTCCAGTTTGCCCACTCGCATTGAGCAGCGCGTTCTCGGTAATTGCAACTTTGTCACCCGTGACGACGATGCTGCCGCCTTTGGTTTGTGCTTGAACCCCGCTGACGTTGAGCACGCCGCCTGCACTGACGATGCCTTGTTCACCACCCTCAAGCAAGATTCGGCCTTCGCGCTGTACCAAGCTCGGGGCTTCAATCGTGCCGGTCTGCTTGATCACTGAATTCATCAAGCCGTTGGCGCTGCGTGCCGACATCACCACAAATCCACCCTCTGCGCGGATCAGTTGTTTGTTTTCGACCAGGGCGTCAATGACTGGACGGTCGATGATCACGGAGACCAATTTGCTTCCGCTGAATTCCAAGGTGGTTTTGTCGCCGGCGGCCAAAGCCACAGTGCCTTCGCGTGCCACGATGATGCCCTCGTTGCGCACCTGTGGCGCGAGCAGGGCGATGTAGCCGCCCAACGCGGCTTGCAAGGAGCCTTGGTTGATCACACTGCCGGCTTGACCGTTGCCTTCAAAGGTCGTTTTGCCACTCATGAAGTCCGCGTTGCTGATGCCCTTGGTTGTCGCCACCAACCCACCTACATCCACCTGGGACGTTGTGCCAAAAATCACACCATTAGGGTTGCTGATAAACACCTGGCCTGTGGCGCTGATGCGTCCCAGGATTTGGCTGGCGTTCATGTCCATCACGCGGTTGAGCGTGACTGCATTGGCAGAGGGTTGGTTGAAGTTGACGTTGGCTTGCGAGCCCACGTTGAAGGTGTTCCACTCAACCACGCCGCGTGTCGTCGTTTGGTTCACATTCAGGGTGTTGCCAATGGATTGCAACGTAGCTTGCCCACCCACGACCTTGCCACCGCTGGGCAGCTGTGTGGCCGAGATGATCGCGCCCGTTTGCGCCCATGCCCCAAACAAAAGGCTTGGCAGGAGGGCGCTAACAAGAATGTGTTTGAGAACCCGCTGCATGGTCAGAACGCGTGATTCAGGCTGAAGCGGTAGCGGGTTTGCACGTGTGAACCGTCTTGGTCATTGCCGTTTGCTGAAGCGGCGGGGTTTTTGCCCAGCCGTTGTGCTGCGATAAAGCGCAAGGTAGAAAGGCCATAAGAATTTCGCATGGTTGTGCCCAGCCACACGCCAGCCCCGCTGAGGCTGTATTGGTTAGGTGAGGCAGCGCCCGTGAAATTGTTATTTTTGTTCACCGTGACATGACCCGTATCGTAGAAGCCAGCCGCCGTCCAACGGTTTTGGTTTAAGTTGAAATGCCGCTGCCATTCAAATGAAAGCATCTGTCCCACACTACCGCCTGCTTCGTTGGTGGGGTAGGCGCGCACGCCTTGCATGCCGCCCAAGTAGAAGCGCTCAGAACCATCTAAGTTTTTATTGGCCCACTGCGACTGCCCGCTGATGACCACGGTATTGCTTGTGTCCAGGTCTTCCTTGTGCGTCAGCGCCACACGGATCTTGCTGTAGGGCCCTTCGGTTTGTGTGGTGGTTGCATCGGTCAATTGATGCGCCGCAGTGGATTGAGACAGATCAATCGTGCCTTTCACGGCTTGCACCGAGGCTGATGTCTCACCACCGTTGCCGTTGTGATGGTTGGCCTCTAGATAAGCGGTAACGGCATTGCCGCTGTAATTCGATTGAACCGTGTTCAGCGCTTCGTTCTTGAACTTTTTCTGGTCGTAGGCCAGTTGCAGTGACACGTTGTCTAAGTTTTCTCTGACCAGCGGAATGGTTAAGTCGACACCACGCGTGCTCGAAGGCCCTTTTGCATCGAGGTTTACAAAATCGGTGGTCACCACCTTGTATTGCATGGTTGATGCGTTCACGCCAGCACGCCAACCTGCATCACCCACGGGCACGTTGTAGCTGTATTTTTGATAATCGAGGCCTTTGCTGTGCAGCACTTGGGCGCTGACGGCATCGCCAACTTTCAACGGGTTGTTCAGCGTGACTTTAGCGCTCTCTCGTACCTCACCCGTGGCACGGGCACCCGCGTTGTCCACAGCCATGCTGCCTTCCACCGCTTTACCTGGAAGTACGGTGGCAACAGCTTGCGTTTCACCAGGTTTTTCGCCGGCGCGCAAGCTGATCTTGGCCTCAACACCTGGAATTTCGCTCAGCAAGGCGGCGGCTTGGTCGAGAGACTTCAATGAGACCACTTGGTCTTTGGGTTGAACGCGTTCCACCATCTTGGCGGGCAAGGTGGTGTTGGCCAATTGACCCTGTGGGTCTTCCACCACAACGCCAGCAAACTTCGCTTCGATGATTTTGATTTCGGCCCATCCCCCGGTGAGATCTTGCGGGGGCATTTCAGCAATCGCTAACCAACCATTTTTTTGATACAGCGCTGTGATTTTTTCAGTCGCTTTTTGCAAGTTTTCTTGTGTGAGCAAGGCGCCCACCAACGGTTTCAGCTCTGATTGCACCGTGGCATCGCTAATGCGCGTGTTGCCATGCACCTTGAAGCCGAACAGGCGGGGAGATGTAGCAGGGGCAGATTTGTTGCTGGCTGAAACGGGGGGCGCTGATCCCGGCGTTGTGGGGATTTCTGCCTTTTGGGTTACAGGAGGCTCCACCGCCACGGGGGCTGTGGGGCGAATGGGGAAGCGGATCCAGCTGTCACGCTCGTTGCTGGTTGCCACCGTGGGCAATGGCGCACTGACGCTTGCAGGTGGCTGTGCCTGAGCGAGCGGCTGGGTTGGCGTGGCGGCTGAAGATGTATTGGGTGCTGTTGCCGCCGCTTTAGGGGCAGGGGCAGGACGCGGACGTGGTGGGAACTGAACCCAGTTGTCCATATCGCTGGCTGGCGTTTGGGCCCACGCAGACGTGACCAAGCAGCCAAGCAATGCCAGCGCATGGGCCTTGAGCCGGTACTGAGTGTTGTTTTCCCCAAACATAGATGAACGATCATTTCTTTTTATGAAATACGGTTATCGGTTTGAAGGGGGGCAACTTGAGCGCTACCAGCTTAAAAGATTTGTTGAGACGCTACTTGCTTGCCTGTGAATATTAGCCAGGGGTTGTGCCGCTGATATTTCGGTTCCCAGCGTGAAGTCTGACGAAGTAACTCGGGCCATCATTGCCATTGACTTGCCCGTGTGCAAGTTATTCACGAGTTCGATAGGTGGCCCCACGTCTCGATCGTTGCCCACGTTGGTGTGTGCTCAAGAAGTTAAAACTGATCCTTGACAGGCCTAGGACTCTGGCAGTTGCTTAGAAATAAATACCCAGTATCAGTCGTAATTGAGCTTATTAACAACTACCAACTGCAGTTAAGTCAGGGGGCTAAGGCTCATCAGAATTAATTGCCCATTTAAATAAGATAAAGGCTATCCAATAACCAACTGGAATTAAATAGTATCGTAAAAAAGGATACCAAACATGATTTAGATTGGTGAAAAAATAGAATATAAGTGCGAGTAATGTCCCGGTTGTTCCTAAAAAAAGCAACCTAGACTCCTTAGTTGTCAAAATTTCATAAGCAGTCACGTACTTTGAGATGAACATCAAAACAGGGATAGTCAACACAAAAACGAATAGAACAACTAACCAAGCTAGTGGGGTGATTGGCCATCTGTAATTTTCCAAAAATACCCAAGAGAACCAAACTGACTGAGCTATCAGTACATAAGAAGTGACAAATATAGCGCGTTGATTTCCTCCAAAAGTTCTTTCATAAAACCATTTAAAACCAAGGTTGTGCTTAAGGTGAAAATTTACGCATAAATTGCCGCACGGAATAAAAACTACAAGTACTAAACCGGCTGCAAGTCGTCCCGCTTCAATAGGGCTGAATGCAAACAGTTCAGTTAGTAGAAGTGCTTGGGCAATCAAAACGCCTAACGATCCAAGCGTTGCACCTGCAAAAAAAATAATCGGGTGTTTTTTTATATTTTCAAACATGACAGAAAGTTAGTTTTAACTTTTTAAATGAAAACAGCCTTACTTGACTGATTATTTTGAGGTAGTCCTCATTCTTTGAAAATTTGACCCAGTCACCACATTACATTGCACTCTTAACTTAGTCTCAACTTTACAGTACTCTTATCCACACTGCTTATTTTGATGTGAGTTTTCTTATGCGATATCACTAAGCAAATTACTTTAGCGGTGGCACAAAGAAAAAGGGGCTACGTTTTCACGTAGCCCCTTGGTTTCATTTGCCTATTTGGCTCCTCGACCTGGGCTCGAACCAGGGACCTACGGATTAACAGTCCGGCGCTCTACCGACTGAGCTATCGAGGAATATTCGGTATGCAAACCACACTAGCGCTTTGCAGAGACGCACAGTATAGCAAAAAAATGGGCGTTTTTTTCAAGTTGGCGGCAAGCGCTTTTCATGTCGCTTTATAGCCTGTTCTAGGAGGGTTATGCATTGTGTTGTTCGCAAAGCGTCAATGCTCTGGACGGTGCAGGGGTGTCCAGAGTCTGGACGGATATACGACTGTTGGTGCGCTTGCCCTTTACGCAGATGACCGATTACGCTGCATAGCAGTCGTTGGCTTTTATAGATTGCCCAAAAACTAACCCTCAATCACGTTTGGGGCAGTTCGACTCCCTGGACGAAAGCTGGCACTCATGAATTAACAGTCAAGCGTTCGAGGAGCTGAGCTATCGAGCAATATTCGGCATGTCAATCACTGTGGCTTAGCCAGATAGACCTTAGACATGAACTCATCCATGTATTTGGCAGCATCTTCCCCCGCGCCGTTGTACATGTGAAATCCACTGCGGCATGGGTCAGCCGCTTGCGCTGAACCCGCGGTGACATACACAAACTCAGTCAGGCCGGTGTTGAACTGTTTGACCTTCTCGTAATTCGCCAATGCGGCCGATGGCAGGCAGTGATGGCATGCATCATTCTGGTGATGGATGAACAACATCGGAAATGAAATAGGGGCATTGAAATACGATTCCGTACGGATGCCGCTGTTGATGACGCCAGAAATCAAATCCATCTTGCCGTTCTTTTGTGCGTATTTGATGAACTCGCTCAGGCTGATGCCACCGTTGCTGTGGCCCATCAACCAAACGGGCAATCCGGTTTTGGCTTTGTAGTAACGGATCGCACTTTCAATGCGAATCAAATGGTCAAAGGTGCCTCTTGCTGATGGATACATCTGCCGGGGTGACAACTCGCCTGGGCTATCTAGCAACACCACATCAAAGTTACCGCTTGTTTGTTCTGGATTGGTCAAGCGTTTGAGCGTCAGCAGGAACTGACTTTTGGTCTCCGTTTGACCTTCTTTGAGCCCCATGTAACCTTCACCGCCTGGAATAAAGATCACAACCGCCTTGGCGTTGTTGCCCTTCCAGTACATGGTCATGGATGGCGCCGAGCTGCACAGAAAACATGTCTCTATCGGCGTGACGGGAATGACTTGTGCATGTGCCAGATTCAACAGCAACAGGGCAAGGGCAGCAAGGTACTTCATAGAGACTCCAGTGGTTCTGGCTGTGCTTGACACGAGCCGTTGATCACAGATGCCACTGCACACTGGCACGAAGGGTTCGCGGTGCGCCTGGGTTTAAAAAGTATTGTCCGTATTGCTTGGGCGACTCACGCCAGTAGTGCTTGTTCATCACGTTTTGAATCGCCAATGTCCAAGTCGTGGCTTGCTGGTCTGAACGGGTGTCGTAGTGCGCCGTCAGGTCCCATGTGGTCCATGCAGGCAGCATGATTTCCCCGTGCTCCATCACTGGGCGTTCGCCTTCGCGTGAGACACGCAAGCCCGTGCGCAGCCCGGTCATACCGCTGAATCGGTATTCGGCCAAGCCACGCATGAGGTAGGTGGGCACGTTGATGGGGCGTTGGCCATTCAAGCTCGGGTCACTGATGGCGTTTTCACGCCGTGCATGCAGCCAGGTGGCTGAACCCGTCCATACCCAGTTGTTTTGCATGGTTTGGCCATTGAGCTCTAGCCCCTGGTGATGGGCTAGACCGTCCATTTGGCGCACACAGAGGCCACCGTTGCTGCATCCGGTGGAGTCGCCTGACATGGGGCGTGTGATGTCAAACCAGGTGGCTTGCCAGTGGCTTTGGTAGCCAAAGTTTTTGATGCCAACTTCACGCTGATGGCTGCGCAGGGTTGGCAGGGCTTGACCGGCGTTGCTGTAGCTGCTGCGATTGGGTGCAAGTTCTGACTCGATGCCTGCGCCGGTGCTGGCAAACACCGTCGGGCCGGTTTCGAGCTGGTGGCTCAGGGCCAGCCAGGGAGTGGCAAAGTTGCGCAGGTCTTGTGCCGGTGACGAGCCATCGGTCAACGCGCTTTGGCGGTTGAGTTGTGTGTAGCGCAAGCCCAGCCAAGCCGATGTTTGGTCATTGAATTGAATGCGGTCTTTGGCTGCCCACTCCGTGGTGCTGTCTTGGGTGTTGCTCATCAAACCGCTTCGGTCCGAGGGCTGGCTGGGCGCTGTGAGGCCACCGGTGATGCTGTTGGTCGTCCCCAGCAGCGGGCTGGTTTGCATCGACGGCATGTGATCGACCAAGCGTTGGCGCATCACGCTCAAGGTAAAGCCATGTATCAAACCGCCGAGAGATGTTTGGCCGCTCAATGCCGTTTGCACCACTTCGTTGTTGCGTCGTTCGTTTTCAGAGTTGTAGTCGTAAATCTGAAAATCGCCGTTGGCACAAAAACGATCGGTCACCGTGGCGCTGCACCCCGAGGCGTAGACCAAACGATCATCGGCTCGCAGTCGTTGCACCGCGTACTGCGTGGTCCACATCCAGTTGTTGTCGAGCTGGTGCCTGAAGCGCACGCTGCCGGTGAGTCCATCAAACACGCCCGGGCGAGAGCCGGGCTGACGTGTGATGTTGCGCGTGCCGTCAACAGGCGCAGGCACGATGGGCGTGGTGTTAGGCCCGCTGTTCAACAAGCTGTAGAAATTGACGCCAATTTGTTCGACATGGCTTTGCTCAAACTCCCATTCCAAGCGGTTGTTGGCATTGATACGCCAATCCATGGCCAAGGCCATCAAGTCGCGTTTGCCTTGGGTTTGGCGGATGTAGGGGTTCAAGTCGGTATGCGCCACATTCAGGCGATAACCCAATTCAGACGCTTCACCGAAGCGGTCTCCTAAATCGACAGCCACCGATCGGTTGTCACCTGGTCCGTAACTCACTGTCACATCCCGCACGCTGAGGGTGGGGCGTGTGGGCGGGCGCTTGACCACATAGTTCACCAAACCGCCCGGGGCGCTGGTGCCGGCTTGGATGCCGCTGGTGCCCTTGAGCAGTTCAATGCGCTCTTTGTTTTCCAGCCCAATGATGGTTTGTGCCGAAATCGGCAAGCCATCGCGGCGAAAGTTGTAGCGGTTGTCCAAGGTGAAGCCACGCACGCTGAGTTGGTCCCAGTAGGCGGGCAGGTTGTAGCTTTCGCTCACGGACGCATCGAGCAGCAACACATCGCTGATGCGTTGGGCGCCTGCATCCTGCATGTCTGCTTGTGAGAAATTGCGCACGCTCAAGGGCAGGTCTTGCGCCGATACCTCGCTAAAGCCCGACACACCCAGTGGGGGTTGGGCCGTGACCGTTACTTCTGTGACCAGATGCTCAGCCCAAGCCATGCCCGTGCCAAGCAGCGCAGCGGCCAATGTGGCGATGTGTCGACGACGCCCAATCAACGCATCAACTCCTGCAGCGTGTGTGCCGCTGCTTCGGGGTCGGCAGCGCCCGTGATGGCGCGCACCACGGCAATGGAGCCGACGCCGCTTTGCATGACCACCGGAATACGCGCCTCATCAATGCCGCCAATCGCCACCAAGGGGCTGTGTTGCATGAGCTTGGCGTAGGCATACAAACGGCCTGTGCCTTGCGGCGCAGTTTGCATGCGTTTGAGCGTGGTGGGAAACACAGCGCCCAAGGCGATGTAGCTGGGGCTTGCCGCGTCGGCGCGCAGCATTTCGGCATAGCCGTGGGTGCTCAGGCCCAGTCGCAAGCCTGCTGCGCGAATGGTGTCGAGCGGGGCGTCGTCCATGTCTTCTTGGCCCAGGTGCACACCGTATGCGCCTTCGTCGATGGCGACTTGCCAATGGTCGTTGATGAACAGCAAAGCACCGGTGCCTTGCACGGCTTGCACTGCGGCACGCACTTCTTGGCGAATGGCGGCGGCATCGTCTGACTTGAAGCGCAGCTGCACCGTGGGTACGCCTGCGCGTGCCATGCGGCCCACCCAGGCTGCGTCGGGCAGCACGGCATACAGGCCGAGTGTGTGCGGGCAGGTGGGGAATGCGTTGGCGCGTGGCACAGGCGCGATGCCGAAATCTTGGGGCTGACAGGGCCAGTCGTTGAGCGAGAAATGGCCTGTGCGTTGGGTTTGTGCATGCCACGCTTGGACGACACACTGTGCATCGTGTTCTAAAAAACCGAGCATGCGACAGCCTTGCAACACGCCTGCTGTTTCGGCGTTGTGCGATGCGTCGCTGGATTGCACAGCTTGCGCGTAGGGCAAGGCGTCACCGGCCAGCATGGCCGCGTGTTGCGTGGCCAGTGCGTGTGCAATGTCTTGTGCTGGGTTCAAACTGTGACTCACGCTTGATGCCAAAACGGGGTGCCTAGCACGGGCGTGCTGGGTTGGGCGCTGTCTTGGGCTTGCATGGCACCGGCGCAAAAAGCGGCACGCCCGGCGTTGACCGCATCTGCAAACGCACCGGCCATGCGCACCGGGTCTTGGGCCAAGGCCACGGCGGTGTTGAGCAACACAGCGTCATAGCCCCATTCCATCACTCGGCAGGCGTGTGAGGGCAGGCCCAAGCCCGCGTCCACGACCATGGGCACATCCAAGCGTTCACGCAGGGTGCGCAGGGCGTGCGGGTTGATGGGGCCTTTGCCGGTGCCAATCGGGGCCGCCCAGGGCATCACGGCTTGGCAACCTACATCGACCAAGCGTTGGCACAGCACCAAATCGTCGGTGGTGTAGGGCAGCACTTTGAAGCCTGACTTGATCAAGCGGCTGGCTGCATCGGGCAGGTTCAGCGTGTCGGGTTGCAGGGTGTAGTCGTCGCCAATGAGTTCGAGTTTGATCCAATCGGTCTCAAACACCTCACGCGCCATCTCGGCGGTGGTGATGGCTTCTTGCACGCTGTGGCAACCGGCGGTATTGGGCAAGACCGGCACCTTGGCTTGGCGCAGCAGATTCCAAAAACTTTGCGAGGCTTCGCCGCCGCTGCCGGTTTGGCGGCGCAGCGAGGCTGTCAGCATGGCCGGTTGCGAGCGTTCAATGGCTTGCAGCAACACGCTGGGCGAGGGGTAACGCGAGGTGCCCAGCAGCAAGCGGCTGTGGAAGGTTTCGCCATACAGCGTGAGGGGATCGGCGTGGGATGTGTGCGTGGTCATGGGGTGTGTCAGCCCCCGGTGATCGGGGCAATCAATTCTATTTGGTCATGGGCTGCCAGCTGGTGCTGGGCGTACTGGCTGCGCGGCACAAATTGCAAATTCACCGCAGCGGCAAAAGGTGGTTGAATACCGGCCAACGCCACAGCGTCGGCCAAGGTGGCGCCTGGTGCCAGGGTGTGCGGCACCTGGTTGATCAGCACGGGTAGGGCGGTGTCAGACATGTTCAAACTTCAATTGAAATTGTTTTGCTAAGTGTGTGGTCTGGTGTTGCACCCATTCCACCACCACGTCGAGCATGGCGGGCGAGATCAGAAAACCGTGGCGGTACAGGCCGTTGATTTGCAAGCTGCGATCGCCCACGCATCGAATGGCGGGCAAATTGTCGGTCAAGGTCGGGCGGGCTTGGGTGCTCACTTCCAGAATGCGGGCCTCGGCAAAACCGCTGTGCACGGTGTAGGCGGCGCTCAGTAGTTCCAGGGTAGAGCGCACGCTGGCGGGTGACAGGTCTTCGGTTTCAATCTCGGTCGCGCCAATCACAAACACATGGTCTTCTTTGGGCGCGATGTAAATCGGGTAGCGTGGATGGATCAAACGGGTGGGGCGTTGCAGCGTGACCTCGGGCGCGTGCAGGCGAATCACCTCACCGCGCACACCGCGCAGTTGCGGCCATTCGGTGCGTGCGCCCAGGCCTCGGCAGTCGAACACCCAATCGGGTTGACCGGTTTGGCCTGGTTGAAAGTCTTCTGGCGCACGTGGGCTGTGCCAATGCAGTGGGACGTTTTGCTGCTCTAAGCTTTTCAGCAAAGCTGCCAGCAATTGGCGGTTGTCGAGTTGGCCTTCGCCTGGCAGATAAAGGGCTTGGGCAAAGCGGTTTTCCAGCGCGGGTTCGTGTTGCAGCAAGCTTTCTGTATTCAGGGTTTGCGCCGCAGGCAAGCTGGGCAGTTGCTGCTGCGTGCGGTGCAGCAGTTGCTCAAAGCGTTTGGCCTCGGCCGCATCTTGACGGTGCCACAGCACCAGCGTGCCGTTTTGTTGAAAGAACACCGGTTCAGACAAGGGGGCAATCAACTCTGGCCAACGCTTGAGCGCGTGTTCGCCCATCTGCACCACAGGCAGTTCGGTGATGGCCGATTCGGCCAACGGGGCCAGCATGGCCGCTGCCACACGCGCCGCTGCGCCTTGCGCGTCGGGGCCTTGGGCTTCGTACACCGTCACCTGGTGGCCGAGCTGCGCCAAGGTGTGGGCCAGCAAGCGGCCCATCAGGCCCGCGCCCAGCACCACGCTTGAAATCTGTGCACTCATTGAACGAAGTCCTCTGTGATTTGCGGATAATTCCGCCCATGAACAATGCTTACCGCTACGCACGCGTCCTCACCATTGCTGGCTCTGACAGTGGGGGCGGCGCCGGCATTCAGGCCGACTTGAAAACCTTTGCCGCCTTGGGCTGCTATGGCATGAGTGCCATAACCGCCTTGACGGCGCAAAACACGGTGGGCGTGCAAGGCATTCACGCCGTGCCCGCTGAGTTTTTGAAAGCGCAAATTCAGTCGGTGGTGGAAGACATTGGCGTTGACGCCATCAAGATCGGCATGCTGCATGCGCCCGGCATTGTGGAGGTGGTGGCCTGGGCCATCGACCATTACCAGTTGAAGAATGTGGTGCTCGACCCCGTGATGGTGGCGACCAGCGGTGACCGTTTGATCGCCAACGAGACCGTGCAAGTGTTGGTGCGCGAGTTGTTCCCGCGCGTGAGCGTGATCACACCGAATTTGGACGAAGCAGCCTTGCTCTTGGGGCGTGACATTCCCAATGCCCAGGCCTTGGACACGGCCGCGCAAGATTTGCTGGCCATGGGTGCCAAGGCCGTGTTGCTCAAAGGCGGGCACTTGGCCGGTGACGAGGTGGTCGATTTGCTGGTGCAAGCCGACGGCCCGTCGCAACGCTTGGCCTCGCCGCGCATTGCCAGCCGCAATGTGCATGGCACGGGTTGTACCTTGTCGTCGGCCATTGCCGCGCATTTGGCTTTGGGTCATCCCCTGAGCGAAGCGGTGACTTTGGCGCGCAGCTTCATCTTGGGTGCGATTGCGCAAGGCGCAGACGTGACCACAGGCCACGGCCATGGCCCCTTGAATCATGGTTTTGCACCCGTGCCGCTTCATCGCATCACCAAACCGCCGTCCACCGTCAGCACCTGACCGGTGACGAAACGGCTCCAGTCGGACGCCAAAAACAGCACCGGCCCAGCCACATCGTCGGGCGTGGCCAAACGGCCTAATGGTGTTTGTGCGATCAGCACGTCCTTGACCGACTCTTTGGTGGCACGGCTGGAATCGGTGGGGCTGACCAAGCCCGGTGCCACGCAATTGACCCGAATGCCCAAGGGCCCCAAGTCGGCCGCCAGATTGCGGCTGAAACCCACCAGCGCTGCTTTGGCGGTGGCGTAGTCGTGGTAGGCGATGCTGGGACGGTCCACCAAGTCGCTGGTCAAGTTGACGATGCTGCCTTGCCCGCGCTGTTTGAAATGCGGCAACACGGCCTGGCAGACGTTGTAGGCGGCATGCACCGCGCCATCGAATTGTGTTTGGTAGGCCTGCCACGGCACATCCCCAAAGCGTTGGCGGTGGTCGGGGTCGAAGGTGTAGGGGCTGAAGGCGTTGTTCACCACCGCATCGATGCGGCCTGTGTCGCGCAAGGCTTGGGCCACCATCTCGTTCACCGCGTCGGGTGAGCGCACGTCGGCTGGCAGCGCCCAGGCATCGCCCCCAAGTTGTTGGCACTGGGCTACCACCGCTTGAGCGGCGGCGTGGTTGTTCAAGTAATTCACCAGCACCATCGCGCCTTCGCGTGCAAAGGCTTTGGCAATGGCCGCGCCGATGCCCCGGCTGGCACCTGTGACCAAGATCACTTGGCCGGCAAAATGGCGTGTGGGGGTGTTCATTTTTTGCTTGGTTTTGGAGCAGGTGGCAACAAGTCTTGGCTGACCACATCGCTCACTTGGATGTCGCGCTGAATCACGCCAAAGGCTTTGTAAGCCTTGGCCCCTTTTTGCAAGTTCACCATGTCAAAGGCTCCCAAGCCATGTTTGTCGGTGATGGCCGACACGCTGGATTCGTTGCGCAGCCGGATGATGTCCAGGTTCATGCTGGCGTTTTGGCCATCGATGGCGTATTTCACCGCCAGTTTGGCGGCTTCTTCGGGCGACTGCATCATCCACTTGGCACTGTCTTGGTAGGCCTGCAAGAAACGTTTGAGCACGTCTTTTTTCTGCTGGTAAGTGTCTTCACGCACCACAAAGAAGTCGCTGGAAATATTGAGGTGGTTTTTGATTTCCATCACATTCACACCGCCCAGGCCTTTTTGACGGCCCACCAACAAACCGGTGTCGGTGGCGGCGGTGGCATCGACCTGGCCTTGCATGAGGGGCGCAAAGTTCAGCAAGCCCGTCACCACCACCGTCACATCGGCTTCCGTCAACCCGGCTTGGTGCAACAGCACTTGCAAGTTTTGCCGCGTGCCGCTGGCCAAGCTGTACACGCCAATGCGCTTGCCTTTGAGGTCGGCAGGCTTGAGGATGTTTTGCGATTTGAGCGACACCACGTTGAACACGTTTTGTGGGTAGATATCGTAGATGGCGCGCAGCTTCTCACCCTTGTCCAAAGCGGTGAAAAACGAACCGGGGTCGGTGAAGGCCACATCAGCTTGACCGCTGAGCAAGTTGCGCAAAGCGTCACCGCCACCGGCACCCGGCACATAGCCGAGTTCAATGCCACGCGCTTTGAAAAAGCCCTTGTCTTCTTCCACCAACAAGTTGGTGATTTCGGTGATCGGCTTGCTCCAACCGGCCACTACCACTTTGTCGAGTTTGGGTGCAGTCTGTGCCCAACTCACGGTCGGAGCGGCCACAGAGAGCACCAAAGCGCAAGTGACGCCAAGGGCGCGCGCAGGGGCGCTTACGCGGATGACTACTTTGGCCGCGAGGCGGCACAGCCAGTGGCTCGATGTGTGTGCGGAGGTGTGACAAGTCATGACGAGGTCCTTGTGGAAAGTTCAAAAGAGGTCTCGAGCAAACGGCGTTCCAGCCATTCACACAATTTGTAAAACGCGAGGCCGAGCACGGTGATCACCGTCAGCACAGCAAACATGAGCGGCGTGTCCATTGAGCCCTGGGCCGCAATGATCAAAGCCCCCAAGCCTCGACTGGCGCTGATGAATTCGCCCACCACCGCACCGACCCAGGCCAGCACCACGGCCACACGCAAGCCGGCCATGATGTGTGCCAAACCTGCGGGCAGTTTGAGTCGCCACAAGGTTTGCCAGCGGCTGGCGCGCAGCATGCGAAACAAGGCCAGTTGGTTGGCATCGACTTGCTGCATGCAGGTGACGGTGTTTTCGAGCAAGGGAAAAAAGCAAATCAAAGCGGTCATGACCACGGTGGGCAAGGTGCCAAAACCAAACCACACGATGAACAGCGGAGCCAGCGCGAGCTTAGGCACCACCTGGCTGATCACCACATAGGGCATGAGCACGCCGCGCCAACGCGCCGACTCACCCAGCACCACGCCGCCGACAAACCCCATCGATGCACCCAGTAACAAGCCCAACACCACCTCGGTCAAGGTGTGCAGGATGTGGGGCCACAAATAGCCATTGTTCAGGCCCAGCCACAGCGTGTGCGCCACCACAGACGGTGCGGGCAACACCAAGGGCGAGGTGTGACCCACGCGTACGGCGACTTCCCAGGCAGTCAAGCAGGCCAAGCCCAGCAGGGTGGAGAGGAGGGCGTCGCGTTTCATCACAGCGTGGCGTCCATGGTGTGGCGCAGCTGTTCGCACAGCGCATTGAAGGCCGGGGTGTAGCGCATGGCCGTTTGCCGTGGGCGCGGCAAGGCAATCGGGCAAGCCGCGTGAAGACGTCCTGCATGCATCAGGCTGACGTGGTCTGCCAGATACACGGCCTCGCCGATGTCATGGGTGACAAACAGCACCGCTGTGCCTTGGGCGTGACACAGCGCCAAGAAGTCGCGCTGTAGCTCTTCGCGGGTGATGGCATCCAGGGCGGCAAATGGCTCGTCCATGAACAGCACCGCCGGGCGGGTGATCAAGGCGCGGGCAATGGCCACGCGGCTTTGCTGCCCCCCAGAGAGCTGATGCGGTTTGTCGTGGCCGTGCGCAGACAGCCCCACTTGGTCCAGCAGCGCGAGGCCGTACGCGCGTTGGTTGTCGGTGACGCTGCCGTGCAAGCTCAGCGGCAACAGCACGTTGTCGAGCACGCTGAGCCAATTCAGCAAGGTGGGCGCTTGAAACACAAAGCCCATCTCTGCAGTCGGTTGCTGGACACGTTCGCCCTTGAGCTGGACTTGACCTTGCTGCGGCGCGAGCAAACCGGCAGCGAGCTTGAGCACGGTGGTTTTGCCGCAACCGCTGCGGCCAATCAGGCCATGAATTTCGCCGGGCGCGAGCTGCAAACACACGTCATGCACCACTTCGCTCCGTTCGGGGTAGGCGAAATGTAGGCCGTTGAGTTGCAAAAAATTCATGGCCTCATACCTCGTAAGACGTGAAGCGCTCGGCCGCGTGTTCGGTGGAGGCTTCGATGTCCACCATGCGCACCAGGTCCAGCAAGCTAAAGCGACCGTCGTGGTGCCAACCCGCCTCGGGAGCGGTCATGGCGCCTAGAGCGCAAATGCGTGTCACTCCGACTTGGCCCAAGGCTTGGCCCAGCGACAGCAACGCTTCGGGCGCAACGGCCAAGCCCACGGTTTGCAAGTAGTCGCGTTGCGGGGCGATCAAGGGCATCACCTCATCCAAGGTGTCCACCGCGACCACCAACACATTGCGGTTGAGCGGGCCTGCGCTCAGCGGCAAGGGGCCGTCGCTGAACACCACGGTGCTCAAAGCATCCGCATGGCCGAGCACCGTGAGGCTGGCGTTGTCGGGCTCAGCAGCGTTCAGTGCTGCGAACTCGTGGGCCTCGCGCCAAGCGCTCACTTGCGCCGCTTCTTCCAGTGACAGCACGCGGCGTGGCAGCTTGTGTTGCAGGGCGGCCAGTTCGTTGGCCAGGTGGTGTGCAAAATCTTGGGGGCTGAGGGCGCCACCGCGCTGCACGTAAAACACATGGGGCGAGTAGCAGCCTTGCTGGTCGTAGCGCACCACGTCAAGCGCTGCTTGGCGCGCCACGCCGGGGCCTTTGTGCACCGACAGCGCAGCGGCCGACACCATGCCAAAGCTCAGCTTGTGGCCGTGTGGCAAAAAGCGGGTGGTCACAGGCACACGGGCTTGCATGGCCTGCAAGGCCTCGTTGCCGCCGTAGGCCAACACCACATCGGCCAAAGCGAAAGCGGTGCGTTCGGTGCTGAGCGGATCAGCGTCCCCGCTGGGCCACCAGACCACGGCAAAGCAATCGGCCCAGCGCGGCGCCACTTCGGCCAGCAGCTGCGCAAACAGTGTGGCAAACACCGGCTCGGCGCTGGCCACTTTGCCAATTGATCCTGCCTTGACCAAGAGGCCCGAGACAAAGCTCCACATCGGCAAGGCGGGCACATTGCCGGCCCACACATGCACCAGCAACTCGGGCCCCAAGGCGCGGGTCCAGCCACCTTGGATGCGGGGTTGAAACTCGTCCAGCACTTTGGGGTTGGCAAAGTCTTCGGCCACAAAGCGCTGCAGCTGCAAACTGCGAAAGGTTTGTAGATAGGTGTTCAAGTTCAGGCGCACCATCTCGGCATCAAAGCCGGTGGCCTGGGGAAGCAAGCGTTCGAGTTGTTGCCGGTAGGTGTCATGGCGGTCGAGCAAACGGGCTGTGGCGGTGTCGATCACACGCACGATGTCAGAGACCGTCATGGTTTTCAAATGGGTGCGGCTGGCGTCTTGTACACGCTGTGCGAGTGCCGTCATTTGCGCCGGGCTGAGCTGGGGCACGTCCACTTGGAACGGGGCCTGGGGCGTGCCCAGATTTAGACGGTGCCATGTCACCTCGGCATCGTTCAAGCCCGGCAGGTAGCCGGCTTTGAAAACGGGGGGGCTCATGCCTGCGCCGCTTTCAAAAAGTTGTCGACGGCCATGGAGCAGCCTTTGGCCTGCGCACCTTGAGCGCGGCCCAGCAGCACAAAGCCATCGTCTTGGGCTTGTCCCACGTCTTCGGTCAAGATGGTGACCACCGAATTGAAGTTGGCCAAATCGGTGTGGGCCAAGATGCCGCGCTCGCCAGCGGGCACGTCTTGCCCTGTCAAGGGGTCGACCAAGCGTGAGCGAATCCAGTGCGGGCCGCGCTTGACCGAGGGCACTTGGCGGTTGCCTGCGTCGTAAAACTGGGTGCTCAACTCGGTCATGCCGTACATGTTGAGGCACTGGTCGCGGCTGACGCCAAAGGTGGCACTGAGTTGGTCGTAAAACGCGTCCATCGGCACTTCGCGCGATTGGCCTTTGAAGCCGCCGGTGTCGAGCAAGCGGCTGCCTGCGGGCAAGCGAAAACTTTGGCCACGGGCTTGCAAGGCATCCATCAAATGGACAAAGCTGTAGCTGGCGCCCAGCAGGGCAAAAGGTTTGCCTGAATCTTGGGCGTTTTGCAGTGCCTCGCACAAGGCGTTGGTGCGCAGGCCTTGTTCGTCTAAGTAGTAGGCGCTGTCGGGTGTGCCAAAGTTTGCGATGGCCAACGCCAAATAATGCGCCAGCGAGGAGTTGGGCATCAACACCTCGTCGGGAAACAAGATGCCCATGCGCAGCTGGGCATCGCCTTGCATCACATGTTGCGCAAAGTTGCGCAGCATGGAGGCGTCGTACACCGCCATCGTGGGGTGAAAGTGTCGGCCTTTCACATCGCCGCGTGTGGTGCCGCTGGTCATGAAGGTGCGCGCACAGGTTTCGGGCGGCACACAGCTCAGCGTCAAGTCTTTGAAGGCATTGATGGGTACGGCTGGAATGTCTTGCCAGCGCTTGACCACGCGCGGGGTTTTGCCGCGCCCTTGGCAAAACTTTTGAAACGGGCGGTTGTGTTCAAACTGGTGGGCGAAGAGTTTCAGCGCGAGGGCGTTGAAGTCCTCGTCGCTGACCGAGGTGCGCGCTATGAAGGCCAGCACGTCAGCTACCTGTGCACTGTGTCCTTGCTCTGTAGATGTCGGAGTTGCCATTGCTTGTCTCAAGTGAATGGCAGTTCGGCGAGGTCTGAGCGCGCGGATGACAAGTGCTTGCTCTGTATGACCAGCTTCCCTGCGCGAGGATTACCTCAAGTCCTTGCGGACTTTGAGACCCGCTGCGTGCGGATCTCAACAGGTTCAAAGGGACTTTCTCAGTCGAAGTCGGTGACGGCTCCAACACCCCTAGCGAATGCGCCATTGCTGACGCGGTGTGAATTTTAAGCGATACCCAACAGGCGGTGCAGTTCGGTCGATGTGGTGGTGTACTGCAACAAGGTCTTGCGGGTCGGGTGCACGATGGCCGCTGCGCCAAAGGCCGCGAGGGTGGCCTCGTGAAAGCCACACAAGATGAGCTTCTTTTTACCTGGGTAGGTGTTGATGTCACCCACAGCAAAAACGCCCGGCACATCGGTGGCAAAGGTTTCGGTGTTGACCACCAGTTGCTTGCGCTCCATGGCCAAGCCCCAGTGGGCGATAGGGCCGAGCTTGGGTGAGAGACCCAAAAACGCCAGCACCTTTTGTGCAGGGCGTTCGATGGTTTGGCCATCGGGTGTGGCCACTTGCACGGCGTGCAGCTGGTTCGCAGTACTCAGCAAGGCGGTAGGCTGACCAATTTGCAGTTGCAATTGACCGTTGGCCACCGCATCGCGCATGGCTTGCAGCAGCACGGGCTCGGCAGTAAAGACATCGCGGCGGTGCATCAGTGTCACGCTGCGTGGCGCTTTCGTGGCCAGCGTCAGTTGGAGGGCTGCGGCCACGGCCGACTCTTCGCCACCCACCACCACCACGTCTTGGGCTGCAAAGCGCGAGGCATCGCCCAGGCGGTAATGCACGTGTGTGCCTTCCAGTGCTGCTGCGCCTTCAACCGCCAGCTTGCGCGCTTGAAAGGCGCCTACACCCGCGGCAACGACCAAGACTTTGCAAATGAAATGCTGCTGCGCAGATGTGCGCACCGACAACTGGCCATCGTCCAAGCGCGTGACTTCGCTCACTTCTTGGTTGAAGTGAAACGTCGGTGCAAAAGGCTGGATTTGGGTTTGCAGCTGCGCCACCAATTCACGACCCGTGCACACAGGAATGCCAGGAATGTCGTAAATCGGTTTGTCGGCGTACAGCTCCACGCATTGGCCGCCCGCGTAAGGCAGTGCGTCAACGATGTGCGTGCGGATGTCTTGCAGCCCCAGCTGAAAGGCTTGGAACAGGCCCACCGGGCCTGCACCCACGATGACGGCATCGGTGTGAATCGCGGTGGCCGTCATGGGGCAGGGGCGCTGGTTCAGCGCTTGAGTTCGGCCAGCTTGCCGGTTTTGTCTTTCCACACCTCAGCGTCGGGCAGGGGCGCCTTGCGCTTGGTGATGCTGGGCCAGCCAATGGTGGACAGCTCGGCGTTGAGCTTGGTCATGTGCTCCTGGCCTTCAGGCACGTCTTCTTCCGCGTAGATGGCATTCACGGGGCATTCGGGGATGCACACGGCGCAATCGATGCACTCATCGGGGTCGATGGTGAGGAAGTTGGGGCCTTCGCGGAAACAGTCGACAGGACAAACGTCCACACAGTCGGTGTACTTACATTGGATACAGGCTTCGGTGACAACGTGCGTCATGACAATTCAATCGATGGGTAAAAAAGTGGGCGCAACAGCAGCAGGCTGTTTGCGCCAAGCCTTTGATTTTAAACGGGATTCAAGCCAGGGCTGAGAGGACGCTCAGTTCACCAGTACAGCGCCTGAGGTTTTATGGGTGGCCGTGTCGACCAAGACCAAGGCACCCAAGATGCGCGATTGCTTAAAAGGCAGCGTCACCAGCGGCTCTTGCAGGGCCAGGGTGACATGGCCAATCGCGTTGGGAGCCAGCTCGGTGGCTTCTTCTTCGGCCAGGGTGTTGACGTTCAAGCGGTGTACCACGCGTTGTACTTTGGCCTTGACCCAGCGGTGGCCGTGCAAAGCCCAGTACACACGGCCAGCCACCAAGGGCTCGTCGTCCATCCAGGCGATGGTGGTGCTCAGCTGGCGCTGACCTTCGGGGGCGCCAACGGCTGCGAGCAGCCAGTCGCCGCGCGACACGTCCACCTCGCGGTCCAGCACGATGCCCGCGCTGTGGCCAGCGGCCTTGCCTTGGGGTTGGCGGGTGGCCGACAGCACTTGCGACACCACCGCGGTTTGACCGCTCGGGAAGACCTGAATGGTCTGGCCCGGCTCAATGCTGCCGGTGGCTACACGGCCCCAGAACACGCGGCGGCCTTGGGTGGTCACGCCGGAGTCGTGGAACTTTTCAACCCATTGCACTGGGAAGCTGAAGGCCACATCGGTCTCGGCTGGCGTCACCGGCAGGTCTTCAAGGATGCTGAGCAAGCTGGGGCCGCTGTAGCCGCACCAGTCGGCTTGGTCGTTGTTCTCGGTGGTCACCACGTTCCAGCCCTTGAGGGCCGACACGGGCACCATGGCGGTGACGGTGATGCCTGCCTCTTGGGCGAATTTTTCCAGCGCGCCCGCGATGTTTTTGTAGGCCACTGCGGCATCGGCCACGGCGTCGAGCTTGTTGATGGCGAACACGATGGAGGGCACGCGCAGCAGGTTGACCAGCAGCGAGTGGCGGCGGGTTTGCGGCAGCAACTGCAAATCGGGGTTGGCCCAGTCGAGTTTGATCGCGTCGACCAGCACCACGGCGGCGTCGGCACTGGATGCCGCTGTCACCATGTTGCGGGTGTACTGCTCGTGACCGGGCGCGTCACCAATGATGAACTTACGCGCTTCGGTGTTGAAGTAGCGGTAGGCCACGTCGATGGTGATGCCTTGCTCACGCTCGGCGCTCAAGCCATCGGTCAGCAAAGCCAAGTCGGTTTCTCCCGAGCGCTGCACCCCGGCCAGGTGGTCTTGCAGCACGGCCTTGGTGTCCACCAGCAGGCGGCCAATCAGCGTGCTCTTGCCGTCATCGACCGAGCCGCAGGTGATGAATTTGAGGGCAGAAAAGTGTTGTTCGTTATGCATAAAAATTCTCGACTACCAGTGGGTTAAAAGTACCCGTCTTTTTTGCGCTTTTCCATCGACGCTTCAGAGGTTTTGTCGTCCATGCGTGTTGCGCCGCGTTCGCTCACGTCGGCGGCCAGGGTTTCGATCACGATTTGCTCGGGCGTGGCCGCATCGCTCTCCACCGGGCAGGTGCAGGTGATGTCGCCCACGGTGCGGAAACGCACGTCGCGAATTTCGACCTTCTCACCGTCTTTCGGTGGCGTGAGTTCGGTCACCGGCACCAACAGGCCACGGCGGTCCACCACCTCGCGCTTGTGCGTGTAGTAAATCGAAGGTAGGGCGATGTTTTCACGGGCGATGTACTGCCACACATCCAGCTCTGTCCAGTTGCTGATGGGGAACACGCGGAAGTGCTCGCCGGGCTGCAACTTGTGGTTGAACAGCGTCCACAGCTCGGGGCGCTGGGCCTTGGGTTGCCACTGGCCAAAGCTGTCGCGGTGGCTGAAGATGCGCTCTTTGGCGCGGGCTTTTTCTTCGTCGCGGCGGGCGCCGCCGATCAGCGCGTCAAAACGGAATTCTTCAATGGCTTCCAACAAGGTGACCGACTGGTGCACGTTACGGCTCTCGCCTGGATGAGCCAAACGGACGGTGCCACGCTTCATTGAGTCTTCGACGCTGCGCACAATCAGCTCGGCACCCAGTTCTTTGGCACGGAAATCCCGGAAATCGGTCACTTCCTTGAAGTTGTGGCCGGTGTCGATCATCAACAGCGGATAAGGCAGGCGACCTGCACCAAAAGCCTTCTCGGCGCACTTGAGCATGACCAGCGAGTCTTTGCCACCTGAAAACAACAGGGTGGGGCGCTCGAATGCGGCAGCAACTTCACGCAGGATGAAGATGGTTTCTTCTTCCAGGGCGTCCAGGTGGGCGTTGCTCAGGCTGTGCAACTCGGTGTGTGTCATGGCGTTCATAGCGTTTCTCGGTATCTGTTTTTTTATTTCTTCACGTGCAAGCCGCATTCCTTGGCTGCTTCGTCCTCCCACCACCAGCGACCGGCGCGAAATTCCTCGCCCAGGCTGATGGCACGGGTGCAAGGTGCGCAGCCAATGCTGGGGAAAAACTGGTCGTGCAGTGGGTTGTAGTCGACGTTGTGGGTGGCGATGTAGTGCCACACATCGCCCCAGGTCCATTGGGCCAAGGGGTTGAATTTGCTCAAATTTTTGGTAGCGACTTCGCTGTCGTCTTGCAAGGGCACCTCGGCGCGGGCGGCAGATTGTTCTTGGCGCAAGCCCGTGATCCAAGCGCGTTGGCCTTTCAAAGCACGTGCGAGTGGCTCCATCTTGCGGATGCCGCAGCAGGCCTTGCGCAGATCAATGCTCTTGTACATTGCGTCCTGGCCTTCTTGGCGGACAAATTGGATGACCGATTCATGGACGGGACGGTACACCTTGATGGGCGCGCGTGAGGTGGCTTCGGTGCGTTCGAGCAAGGCCAGGGTTTCGGTGTGCAAAGCACCCGTCTCCAACACAAACACCGGAATGTCGAGCTGCAAGCTGTTGATGAGGTGGGTAATGACCACGTCTTCCGCCCCGAGACTGGAGGCTTGGGTGAGGGGCGAAAACTCAGCGGCAGCGCGTTGCAACAAAGCTTGGGTGTCGGCCAGCTTGGCGGCAAAGTTGTCGCTGGCGCGCGCATTCAAGGTCGTCGCTTTGGACGCCGCTTGGGAGGAAAGGGAAGAGGTCAGGCTCATACAAGTATTGGGGTGCTCAAGGCACGCAGTGCGCTGCGTGCTGTGCGTGATGCGGCTTAGGCCACGTCTGCAAAGTGAGGCGTGGCGTGTACCGCGTCGCCTTGGTAGAAGGCTTTGTAGTGCGTCAACAGTTTTTCACCGTGGGCGGCATCTTGGTCGTCGCGCAGCACGGCGCTTGAAAAACCGCTGCGTTGCATTTGCAGCAGTTGGTCAATCAGCACATCGCCGTGAGCCCGGATGTCGCCGGTGAAGCCGCGACGACGCAGCACAAAGGCTTGGCTGAAAGCGCGGCCATCGGTGAACTTGGGGAAGTTCAAGTCGACGCGCTCGACACCGTCGAGGTCCAGTGCTTGCACGTCGGCGTCGTTGGCCAGCACGCGTGCATTGGCGTTGTCGGCGGTGTGTTGGGTGATGATTTGCAAAGTCATGGCAATTCTCTTGATCGGTTTCAGGCTGTGGCACGTGCCGTGGTGTTGCGGGCGGCGTTGGCGGCGGCTTTGAAATCGTCAATGCCCACGCGGTTCAAAGTGCGTGCAAAGGTTTCGCCGCTTTCGCGTTTGTCGCGGTACACATCCAAAATGGCTTCGACCACATCCACCACTTCGGCGGCGGCAAACGATGGGCCGACCACTTTGCCGGCTTTGGCGGGGCCGCTCAAGAACGAACCGTCTGAGCCACCCAGAGTGACTTGGTACCACTCTTGGCCGTCTTTATCCACCCCCAAGATACCGATGTGGCCGCTGTGGTGGTGACCGCAGGAGTTGATGCAACCGCTGATGTGCAGGTCAATCTCGCCCAGGTCAAACAACTCGTCGAGGTCTTGGTAACGCTCAGTGATGGCGGCTGCGATGGGCAGCGAACGGGCATTGGCCAAGGCACAGTAGTCGCCGCCGGGGCAGGCAATCATGTCGGTCAGCAAGTGCACATTGGCGCGGGCAAAACCAGCGGCTCGTGCCGCTTGGTACAACTCGGCCAGTTGGTCGATGCGCACCCAGGGCAGCACCAAGTTTTGGTCGTGGTTCACACGCACTTCGCCAGAACTGAACTTGTCGGCCAAGTCAGCGGCGGTGGCCAGCTGGTCAGCCGTGGCGTCGCCAGGGGCTTGGCCCAAACGTTTGAACGACAGGGTGACCACGCGCAGGCCTGGGTTTTGGTGGCTGGTGACGTTTTGTTGCAACCAGCGGGTGAATTCTTTGTCGGCCTTGGCTTGGGCCAGCAAGGCTTGTTCGGCTTTTTCTTGCACGTTGTCGGGCACCACGTCCACAGGCGGCATCACAAAGCAGGCGCTCACGCGGTCGAGCTCGACTTGCGGAATGGTGTGGTGGGCACCGCTTTCCAAGATGCGCTCGTATTCGGCTTCGACTTCGTCAAAGTAACGCTGGCCTTCGGCCTTCACCAAAATTTTGATACGCGCTTTGTAGATGTTGTCGCGGCGGCCCCAGCCGTTGTACACGCGCACCACGGCTTCGAGGTAGTTGATGATTTGGTTCCAGGGCAAGAACTCGCGAATCACGGTGCCGGTGATGGGTGTGCGGCCCATGCCGCCGCCGACCAGCACTTGAAAGCCCACTTCGCCTTCGTCGTTGCGCAACACACGCAAGCCCACGTCGTGCCAAGCGATGGCCGCACGGTCTTCGGTAGAGCCCGTGATGGCGATTTTGAATTTACGCGGCAGGTAAGCGAACTCAGGGTGCAAGGTGCTCCACTGGCGCAGCACTTCGGCGTAGGGGCGTGGGTCAACGTCTTCGTCCACCGCAATGCCCGCGCGCTCGTCGCTGGTGATGTTGCGAATGCAGTTGCCGCTGGTTTGAATGCCGTGCAGGTTGACGCTGGCCAACAGCTCCATCACGTCGGCGCTTTTGTCCAAGGGGATCCAGTTGAACTGCACGTTTTGACGGGTGGTGAAGTGACCGTAGTTGGTGGTCAGCTTGGGCGCATCAATGCCACCAATCTTGTCTTGGGTGCTTTGGGCGCGCTCGATCAGTTCAGCCGAGGGCGTGTCGTAGTCACGTGCGATTTGGGCCAGCACACGCAATTGCGCGCTGTTGAGTTCGCCGTAAGGCACGGCCACGCGCAACATGGGCGCATAGCGCTGGACGTACCAACCGTTTTGCAAACGCAGGGGGCGGAACTCGTCATCGCCCAATTTGCCTGCCAGGTTGCGGGTGAGTTGGTCGCGGTACTGCGCAGCGCGTGCTTTGACAAACTGTTGATCGAAGGCGGTGTATTGATACATCTAAGAACTCAAACGAAAAATTAAGCAAAAACCAACTTGCTACCAGCCCAGGCCAGCAGCACAGAAAGAATGGAACGAATCACGCGCTCAGGTGTTTTGTGCATCAAGCGCGACCCCACCCAAATGCCGGGCAAAGAACCCGCCAGCAAGAGCGACAGCAATGGCCAATCAACCGAACCCAAGGAGGCATGGCCCAAACCAGCCACCAGCGTCAGTGGCACGGCATACGCAATGTCAGCCGCCACGATGCGGGACAAAGGCAATTGCGGGTACAGGATCATAAGCACTGTGACCCCAATCGCGCCGGCGCCTACCGACGTTAGGGTCACCAAGGTGCCGATCACCGCGCCAAACAGCACGGGCAAGGCCCAGTGACGCGGTTGGGTGGCCGCCGCGAGGTTTTCGTCGGCCAGCACCACCGGGGTTTGTTTGCCGCGAATCACTTTGAACAGCATGGCGCTGGCCGTCAGCAGCAGAGCCAGGCCCAGGGTGAAGGTCATCACTTTTTGCACGGCGGGGTCTGAGGGGCCCACGTTGTGCAGCACCCACAAGGTCAGGGCGGAGGCGGGCAAGCTGCCTGCGCACAAAGAAATCACCACCCGCCAAGGTACCAAACGCTGGCGCGCAAAACTGAAGGTGCCACCGGCCTTGGTGAAGGCGGCAAACAGCAAATCGGTGCCCACTGCCAGGTAGGGCTTGATACCGAAGAAGAAAATCAGGATAGGCGTCATCAGCGAACCGCCGCCCACGCCCGTTAAGCCGACGATCACGCCGACAAAGAAACCCGCAAAAACAAAACCAACATCATGCATGGCACGCACTGTAGGTGCTCTTTATGCCAAAACAAACGATTTGTTTGTTCTACATATATGCCAAATTGGAATAAAGCCGCTGGCCCGAAGCTTTATCGGATGTATTGCTCGCAGTTCTTGCGCTTTTTCTCGTCAGAGATGCGTTTGCAAAATTTGACGTCGTTGTTCACCTTGGCCAGGCATTTGTTTTGCAAATCGTTGTTGCCGATGCGGGTGCAAAACTCAGCCTTGTTGGCATCCATGGCTTGGCAGTAGAGCTTTTTGTCGCTGTTTTGAATGCCGTTGCAGCCCGCGTAGTCTTCGGTTTGGGAATAGCCTTTCGTGGCGCCGATGGCGTGTGCACCGCAACTCATTGCAATCATCATGACAATCAAAGTTTTCATGCAACCTCCTGGGTCGGTAACGACGACACGATGTGTTCAAACAAGGGCCGCTGCGCAGGCGTTTCTTGCAAACACTGATGCATGATTTTCTCTAGTTCTTGCCAAGTTTCAAGTGCATCCGTTGCGTTACAGCGCTGCAGCAGTTCTTGTAACAGGTAACCGAATGCGCGCACCTCCAAGCGCTGCACGCCTTCTGCCCAGGGCGTGTCGGTGGGTGAGAAGAACGATGCGGCACCAAAGTCACCCAACAAGGCCTCCCCGTGTGGGTGGCACAAGATGTTGTGCGCATACAAGTCCCCGTGTGTGAGCCCCCGTGCGTGCAAATGACAGGCGGCCGAGGCAAGGCCATGGACCCAGCGCAACAGCGTGTTCAGATCAATCCGAAAGTCTGCCGGGTAGACATCGCGTGTGCAGCTCGCCAGGCTCGGTGGGCCTGCAAGATTGCGAAGTTCAGGAGGCATCAGGGGCATGATCAAACCCGGTGTGCCGTTGGGGTGTTCGCTGATGCGCCCGATGGCGCCCACCAAGTTTGGGTGCTGGCCCACGTGCATGCAGGCGCCCATTTCGCAATCAGGCAAACCATCGCTGGTGATGGCGCCTTTGAAAAGCTTGACGGCCACTTGACGTGCTTGCTCACCAGAGCCCATGCGCAGCGTGGCTTGATGAATCACCCCCGAGGCCCCTTGGCCCAGCAGCTGTTGCAGTTGCAACTGCATCCACGGCATGTGGGGTGTGGGAGATTGGGTCAACGCCTGTGTTTCAAGCGCGCGTGTGAATGGGTTGCCGGCATACGCCAGCCACGCCAGGCGCGGCAGTTGCAACAACCATGCGGGCAGTTCGGTCAGTTGATTGGCCGAGATGCGCAGCAACTCCAAGCGCGTGCAGTTCGCCAGCTCAGGCGGCAAGGCGCTGAGTTGATTGCCTGCCAGCATGAGCTTTTGCATCTGTGTGCATTGCCCGATCTGCGCGGGTAAGTCGGTCAGCGCGTTGTCCGTCAAGATCAGCCAGCGCAGCTGCGGTGGGAGGGCTTGAGCCGGCACATGCGCAATGTGGTTGGCCTTGAAGCCCACCATGCTCAGCTGTGGGCATTGGCCCAAGACTGCGGGCAGTTCGGTGAAGAGGTTGTCCGAGCAAAAAATCACCCGCAGCTTGTGCAGGCGGGGCAAGTCGTTCGGCAGGCGGCTGAGTTGGTTGCCGGACAAATCTAAAATCTCCAGCGAATCTGCCAGCGTGAAAATTTCAGGCGGAAATTCGCGCAAGCCACCACGCAGCTCCAGCCGTGTGATGCCTGCAAGCTCACCGTTGCGGAGTTGGTCCAAGGTGTGCATGGGGCAATGTATGGATGGAAGGGGTCTTAAAGCGGCAGCGTTTTGACGGCCAAGCCGATCAGGGCGCACACACCAATCACCTGCATCACGCTGCGTTTGTACCGAAACAGCGCCAAGGCTGCGCCCACCGCGATCAAGGCGCTGCGCCAGTCAAAGCCCAGGCACAACGTGTCTTGCCAGTTGCAGCTGGCCAAGGTCTGCGCGCCACCGTTGACAAAGCCTTCTGGCCACAGCAAGTGATAGCCAAAAAACAGCGCCAAGTTCAACACCACGCCGACCACGGCAGCGGTGATGGCGGTCAGGGGGGCTGTGAATTTGAGGTTGCGGTGCGTGCTTTCGACCAAGGGGCCGCCGGCCAAGATGAAGATGAACGAGGGTAAAAAGGTGAACCAGGTCACCAAGCACGCGGCCAAGGCGCCGGCGGCAAACAAGTTGTCGGGGCCGAGCAGGGCTTTGAGGTAGCCGCCCACAAACGCCACAAAGGCCACCACCATGATCAGGGGGCCGGGGGTGGTTTCGCCCAAGGCCAAGCCATCCATCATGTGGGTGGGTGTGACCCAACCAAAACGCTCGACCGCCCCTTGGTACACATAGGGCAGCACGGCATAGGCGCCGCCAAACGTGAGCAAGGCAGCCTTGGTGAAGAACCAGCCCATTTGTGTGAAGGTGTGGTCCCAACCAAACACGGCGCACAGCGCGCCCATGGGCACGGCCCACAACACAACGCCTGCGACCAAGACTTGCGCCAAACCTTGCCAGCTAAAGAGGGCGTGATCGGGCGTAGGCGTGTGGTCGTCAATCAAGGCAGGCCCCGAAGATGTATGGCTGGCGCCGTGACCACCACCAATTTGAAACGTCTGGGGCGACCAACGTCCACCCACATAGCCGACCAATGCGGCACCGCCCACAATGAGCGGGAACGGCAGATGCAGCGCGAAGATGGCCACAAACGAGGCCGCAGCAATGGCCCACAACACATTGTTTTTGAGCGCCTTCGACCCAATGCGATGGGCGGCCTGCACCACGATGGCTGTCACCGCGGGTTTGATGCCGTAGAACAAACCTGCCACCAAAGGCAACTCGCCAAACGCGAGGTAAATCCAGGACAGGCCGATCAGAATCAGCAAAGAGGGCAGCACAAACAAAGCGCCCGCCACCACGCCGCCCCAGCGCTTGTGCATGAGCCAGCCGATGTAGGTGACGAGTTGCTGCGCTTCGGGGCCGGGCAGCACCATGCAGTAATTCAGCGCGTGCAAAAAACGGCGCTCAGAAATCCAACGGCGTTGTTCCACCAACTCTTGGTGCAGGATAGAAATTTGTCCCGCAGGACCGCCAAAGCTGATGAAACCGAGCTTGAGCCAAAACCAAAAGGCTTGCGCCAAGCTCACGGGTGAAGGGGGTTCATCGGCGTGGTGGTTGGCAGGCGTGGGGTGTGAGGTTGGGGTCATGGGTGGAGTTTCGCTGCAAAACGTGTGGCGTCCAAGGCTTTGGCCAAACGGGCTTCCACGGGCAGGGGTTCGCCATGCCATTGGGCGGCCAAGATTTCGCCGCACAACAGCCCCAAGGTCAAGCCGCGCGAGCCCATGGCCGTGTTGAGCCACAAGCCCTCAGGCGCCTGCGCCACAGGTCCCAGCATGGGGAAACGGTCAGAGACGCTGCAGCGCACACCCGCCCAGCCCCGCACGGTCGATGCAAACGCGGGGGCCAGGGCCTGTGCGGTGTCGGGCAGCAAGGCGGCCAAGCGGGTGAGGTTTTCTGCATGATCGGCAACCAACACCTCGGGTTGGTCATTCAACCGGTCATAGGTCGCACCGGCAAACCAGGCGGGGCCTTCCTCGGTCGGCACATGGTGCACAAAGCTGCCGTGACCATTGACGGGCGTGGGGGGTAGGGGAGCGTCGGGCGTGTCGATGTGCAAGCCCCAAGACACCTGGCCACGCAAGGGCCGAATGGGTGGGGCAGAGCCATCGCGGGTGGCAGAGGCCACCAAGGCTGCAGAGCCAGGGCCGCAGGCAATCACCACGCGGCTGGACTGGGCCAGCACGGTGCTGCCTTGCAACACCTGCCATTCGTTGTTGCTGTCTAGGTGGCGCAGCGCATCCACACGCGCATCACCCTGCCAGCGGATGTTGGGGTGCTGGAGCAAAGCTTGCACCAAGCACCCGGGTTTGAGCCAGGCGCCACTGGCGTGCCATAAGGTGTTGGGTGGCAACGACGAGGTCTGCGCTGTGGCATCGCAGGTCCAGGCACGGGCGGCGTCGGCGTCTTCTTGCAACCAGCTGGGGGGCACGCCGCCTTGGCGGGTTTTGCCGGGCAGGCGGTGTTCTTGCACGCCGCTGGGCGACCAGTCGACGCCTTCTTGCAACAAATCGTGCATCGTTTCACGCATGGCACGAATGCCCGCACGCGAGAGGCGCGAGATGATGCTGTCGTCTAACGAGGTGTGCGGTGCAATCACCCCCACAGGCAAGCCCGATGCCCCGGCCGCTGGTGTTGCGCCTGCATCCAGCACAGTAACTTGCCAGCCCCGTGTGGCCAATGCCCGTGCAGTGCCTGCGCCCGCGATGCCCGAGCCAATCACGGTGACATGCCGTTGCGGCTCAGGGGGCAGTGCTTGCGGCGGGGTGCATGGCCCCGTGGGGTGCGCATGTAGGAGCGCAGCAAATTCAGGCGCGTCGCCTACACACAAGGTCAGGCAGACTTGGCCTTGCTCAAACCTCAACCGATGGATGCCTGGCAACAAGCCCCAGCATTGCGCGCGGAGTTGCTGCGCGAGGCCTTGTTGTTCGGTGGGTGCTGCTTGAAGGGACTGCAGCGCAGCGTCTTGAGATGATGAGAGAGCTTGGGCTGAAGCATCCAAATGTGCCAGCACATGCAACCGCGCAGGGCGTGCAGCATCGGCGCGCCAAGTGGCCCACAGACTCACAAAAGCCTGCGGATCAAACTGGGGTTGGGCGATGCGCCAGATCGGGTGTCCGCGCCAAGCGAACGAGGAGCTCACAGAAGCAAACGGCTTGCAGCCGGGTGAGAAGGTTTAGGCGCTGGGCGGCACGTAGCCTTGCACCACATCTGCGCCGTCGCCAAAGAAATGTTTTTCCATTTGGCGCTTGAGGTATTCGCGGGCGCGTTGGTCGGCCAAGTTCAGGCGGTTTTCGTTGACCAACATGGTTTGTTGTTTCAT
>CANGIQ010000009.1 GCA_947453965.1 Comamonadaceae bacterium | reverse complement strand
TGGTCGGCCACGGCTTTGACGGCGTGCTTGTCGGCCACGTCCAGCAACACCGCTTCTGCGCTGCCCACCGCTTGCAAAGTGGCCAAAGCACTGGCGTTGGTGGCCGCGTTGCGCCCCGAAATGATCACGTGTGCACCGGCTTTGACCAGTTCCAGCGCGCCGGCCAAACCAATGCCGCTACCGCCACCTGTGACCCAAGCCACTTGACCTTTTAAACTTTTTCCCATGAGGTATGTCTCCGTGTCGTTGTGAGAAGTTTGATCTGATCACAGGGCGAGACGGCGCGCTATCTTGGGCGCGACAGGGGCGGGGTTTGGCGCGTTTTTAGCGCGTTTGACCGTGGGCGATGCGGGGGCTGTCTGTGGCTTGCGCGAGTTGCGCCAACCCTTGCAGCACATCGCCCACCACAATGACCGAGGGGCTGGCCAGTTGTTCACGCACCACGGTGGGGTGCAATTCGGCCAAGGTACACACCGCATAGCGTTGGCTGGGCAAGCTGACGTGGTGGATGATGGCCACCGGGGTTTGAGGGGAAAGCCCTTGCAGCAACGAAGCTTGCAGTTGCGCCGCGCCGCTCATGCCCATGTAAATCACCAAGGTGAGCTTGGCTTGTGCGGCCGTGTGCGACAAGGCTGCCCAATCCACGCTGTCTGCTGCGCCTTGTTTGGCATGACCGGTGATGAACAACACACCGTGGGCATGTGCGCGGTGTGTCAGCGGCACACCCAGCGCGGTGACCCCTGCCAAGCCCGCCGTGATGCCGTTGATGACGGTGACTGCCACGCCGTGCGCTTGCAGGTGTTCGACTTCTTCACCGCCACGGCCAAAAATAAAAGGGTCACCGCCTTTGAGTCGTACCACCGTTTCTCCTGCCAGGGCCTCTTGCACCATCAGTTTTTCGATGAAGGCCTGTGGGGTGGACTTGCAGCCGCCGCGTTTGCCCACATGCACCACGCGGGCTGTGGGGGATGCATGGGCCGTGACGGCATCGCTGACCAAATCGTCCACCAACAACACCGTCGCCGACGCAATCGCTTTGACGGCTTTGAGCGTCAACAGCTCAGGGTCGCCCGGGCCAGCGCCGACCAGGGTGACATGGGGGGAGGTGTGAAGAGGGTGGGTCATCAATCGTTTCAAAGTGAGATCGCGTGCAACACCGCTTGCACTTGTCGTGCCAAGGGGGCGGGCACGGGCAATTGGCCGTCCAACACCGCTTGTGTGTAACGGGCCGTGGTGTGTGCATCAATTTGTGTGGGCAGCTCGGGCAATTGGGTCAAGGGGCCGGTTTGCGATTCCGCCAGAGGCGTGCGCACACCGTTCACAAAGGCGTCGATTTGGGGCAAACGGCGCGCATCGGCCACCGCCTCGCCTTCGGTGCCGCGCAGCAGCAAGGCGCGTGCGCCCGTCAGCTCCAGCGTGGCCGCCATGGAAATTGCATATTCGGGATGGGTGTAGCTGCTGATCAGCAAGGACTCACCCGAGGTCACGTTCATCAGCTTCACCAGGCTGTGGGCGGGGTTGCGCAAGCCCACCACGCGACGCACGTCGAGCAAGCGCTTGAGGCCAGGGCACAGCAACTCGGTCGGTGCGAACACCACCTCTCCGGCTTGCACCGCATGGGTGTGCGTCAGTGCGGGAATGCCCATGGCGGCCAATACCTCTTGGCTGGTGATGCGGCTGGATTCGGTGGCCGTGCCATGCATGACCACGGCCAGTCCCTCGCTGGCTAGCAAACCTGCCAGTAACGGAGTCAACACGGGCAGGCGCCTTGCACCGTTGTAGCTCGGCAGCACCACGGTGGCGCCCTTGGCTGGTGCATGGATGTGCTGTAAACGTGCATGAGTGGCGTCTAAAAAACCAGCCATCTCTTCAGGCGTTTCGCCTTTGATGCGCATGGCCAGGCAAAACGCGCCTATTTCCAAATCGGTCACGGTGCCGTCGAGCACTTGGCCCATCAAATCGGCTGCTTGTTCACGGTTGAGCGCACGCGCGCCATCGCGGCCGCGACCAATGTCTTTGATGTAATGCGCAATTCCCATGGGCCTATTGTCCTGCAGTGCAGATAACTTGTGGCTATATGGTCAATGAGGTGGCTGAATCTGTAGGCAAGGTGAGGCGAATCATGCGCCGCAGCTCGGGCACACACGAGCCGCATTGGGTGCCGCATTTCAGGGCGCCCTGCAACGCAGCCAAGCGTTGTGTTTCATCACCGCTGCAGGTTTGCAGATGGGTTTGAATGGCCAGGTCTTTGACGCCCACGCAGCTGCACACGGTGCTGCCCGCGTTCACCAGCGCCACTGGGGGTTTGCTGCCGGTCATGAGCAAGCGACGGCCGTAGTCTTGGGTGGACGCTTGGGTTTGCAACAAGGTTTTGAGCCAGGCCTCGGCCGAGGTGTCGCCCGCGATGAGGAAGGCGTCGAGCTGGCTGTTTCGAGGGATATCGCTGTGTTGCAAGCGCATGCTGCGGAGTTGGCTGCGCTTCGCATCGACGTAGCGCAAGCTGTCGCTCCCGTTCAGGCCTAAGAGTTGTTCAATGTCGTGAAGCAGCGCCATGTCGGGCGCTTCGCTGCACGCCGCGCGCATGAGCACACCTTGGCGGGCCGCGCCTTTGATCAGGCCATCCTCCGGGGTGTCGCCACTGAACGGCACACAGCTGGCAAATTCAAACTGCACCATGCGAGCCCGCAAGTTTTGCAAAACGGTTTGCGCCTTGTGCTCGGGCAACCAGGCCACAGCCAGCAGTGTCCATGGCAGCTCGGCCTTGAGCACTTTGACCGCCGCATGCTTGAGTTCGGGTTGTTTGGAGCTGGGGCAATACGCTGAGGTGGTGATGGCGTTCACACCCGCCAAGGGTTTGTTTTGGTGATCGCGACCGCTCAAATACGCAGGGCCCCAGTGCATGGCGATGAAGGCTTGGTGGGCACCCAGGTCGCTGCTGGCTTGAGCAGGCACCACGATGGAGCCGCGCTTGCTGGTGACGTGCACCAAATTTCCTTCGCTTAAACCGAGCCGCGCCATGTCGTTGGGATGCAGCTGCACCACGGGCTCCGCCACATGGCCAAAGAGTTTGCCCACCAAGCCGGTGCGCGTCATGCCGTGCCACTGGTCGCGCAAGCGGCCCGTATTGAGCGAGAACGGAAAGCGCGATTCGCGTGCTTCTGCCGTGGGCACATAGGGCAGTGCCGCAAATTGGGCACGACCATTGGCGGTGGCGAACACGCCGTCTTCGTACAAACGCGCTTGGCCATGGGACGCGCCTTCGCGCATGGGCCATTGCTCGGGCGTGGTTTCTAAATGTGCGTAGTTCAAGCCAGTGATGTCCAGGTCACGGCCCCGGGTGGATTCACGGTGTTCCAGCCAAATTTCTTCGGGTGAGGTGTAGGCCATGTGCAGGCCGCCTTTGTGCTGTGCCACGCCTGGCTCTTCTTGCAAGCGGGTTGCCAAGTCCACCACGATTCGCCAGTCGTGCCGCGCTTGACCGGGTGCCGGTACGGCTGCGCGCACGCGGGTGATGCGACGTTCGCTGTTGGTGACCGTGCCTTCTTTTTCGCCCCAGGTGGTGGCGGGCAGCAGCAGGTCGGCGAAGGCGCATGTTTCTGCGCTGGCAAAGGCTTCTTGCACCACCACAAACTCGGCGCGCTCCAAGGCGCGGCGCACGGTGGCTTGGTCGGGCATGGACTGGGCGGGGTTGGTGCAGGCAATCCACAGGGCTTTGATTTCGCCATCGGCCGCCGCTTGAAACATTTCCACGGCGGTCTTGCCAGGCTTGGATGGCACATCGTCAATGCCCCACAAGGCAGCCACTTCGGCGCGGTGTTCTGGCTTGCCCATGTCGCGATGCGCGCTGATGAGGTTGGCCAAGCCGCCCACTTCGCGGCCGCCCATGGCGTTGGGTTGGCCAGTGAGCGAGAAGGGGCCTGCACCGGGTTTACCGATTTGTGCCGTGGCCAAATGCAAGTTGATCAGCGAAGCATTTTTGGCTGTGCCGCTGCTCGATTGGTTCAAGCCTTGGCAATACAGGCTGAGGGTGCGCCACGAGGGCTCAGGCGCGTTGCTTGAGCTGTGGTGGGGCACGCCCGCAAACCAGCGGGTGGCTTGCAGCAATTGTTCAGGCGCAATGCCACACACTTCGTGGACGCGTCCGGGGGTGTAGTCAGCCACCAAGGTTTGCAGTGCTTCAAAGCCTTCGGTGTGCGCTGCGATGTACGCGTGGTCCACCCAGCCTTCAGCCAGCATCACCTGCAACATGCCATGAAACAAGGTCACATCAGTGCCGGGTTGCAGCTGTAAATGCAGGTCGGCACTGCTGGCGGTGTCGGTGCGTCGTGGATCGGCGACGATGATTTTGAGGTTCGGGTTTTTCGCCCGTGCGTCTTCGATGCGCCTGAACAGAACCGGGTGCGCATAAGCCGCGTTGCTGCCCGCGATGAACAGGCAATTGGCGTGCATCACGTCGTCGTAGCAAGCGGGGGGCGCATCGGCACCCAAGGTGAGCTTGTAGCCCGCGACCGCGCTGCTCATGCACAGGCGTGAGTTGGTGTCGATGTTGTTGGTGCCCAGCAAACCTTTGACCAGCTTGTTGAACACGTAATAGTCTTCGGTCAGCAACTGACCCGACACATAAAAACCCAAGGCATCAGGGCCGTGCGTGCGCACGATGCTGGCCAAGGTTTGGCTGGCCAGCTGCATGGCGTTGTCCCAGGCCAAGGGTTGCAAACTGCCGCCACGTACCAAGCGGCGCATGGGTTGTAGCAAACGCGTTTGTTCGGCCAGCACAGGGTTGGCCGTGAGGTGCAGGGACGAACCTTTGCTGCACAAGCGGCCCAAGTTGGCAGGATGTGCGGGGTCGCCGCGCACGCCTGTGATTTGCCCCGCATGGGATTCAATGATGACGCCGCAGCCCACACCGCAGTAAGGGCAGGTTGAACGCGTTTCTTTCATGGCTTCTTTCGGGCGCTGCTGGTTGGGCTTCAGTGCGAGGCGTCGTCAATGGCGAGCGTGTTGAGCTCATTCACATCCAAGGCCACTTCGCCGTGTGCCACCCGCACCGCAAAGCGGGTGGTGCAGCCCTCATCGGGCGCGTGGGCGCAGCCATCGACCAAACCAATGTGCCAGTTGTGCAAGGGGCACACCACCGTGTCACCAAATACCAGGCCTTGGCTCAAAGGGCCGCGTTTGTGCGGGCATTGGTCGAGCAAGGCAAACACCTTGTCTTCGGCAGTGCGAAACACCGCCACTTCGACGCCCTTGGCACGCTGCACGCGGCGTGCACCCAGCACAGGGATATCGTCCACTTTGCAAATGACTTTCCATTCGGTCATGGTGTGTGTCCTTAAACGCTAAGAGCTTCAAATTGACGGGTGTCGACCTGTGCTTTGTCGAACTCAAACCAGGGGTCAGGTTCACCGTCGAGCGCAAATTGCAAACGCGCCCACAAGGCTTTGCGGCCCGCTTCGTCGTCCAAGATTTTTTTCTTCACATAGTCCATGCCCACGCGGTTCACATAGTGCACGGTGCGCTCCAAGTACCAGCCTTCTTCGCGGTAGAGCTGCATGAAGGCACCGGTGTACTCCATCACTTCTTCGGAGGTCTTGACCTTCACAAAAAACTCGGCCACTTCGGTTTTGATGCCACCGTTGCCGGCGATGTACATCTCCCAGCCGCTGTCCACGCCGATGATGCCCACGTCTTTGATGCCAGCCTCTGCGCAGTTGCGCGGGCAGCCCGACACCGCAAACTTCACCTTGTGCGGCGCGTACATGCGCCACATGGCTTTTTCAAGGTCTTTGCCCATTTGGGTGCTGTCTTGGGTGCCCATGCGGCACCACTCGCTGCCCACGCAGGTTTTCACGGTGCGCAACGCTTTGGCATAGGCGTGACCAGACGGCATGCCTATGTCTTTCCACACATTGACCAGGTCTTCTTTCTTCACACCGAGCAAGTCAATGCGTTGACCACCCGTGACCTTGACGGTGGGGATCTTGTATTTGTCCACCACGTCGGCAATGCGGCGCAACTCATCAGCCGTGGTTTCGCCACCCCACATGCGGGGGATGACGCTGTAGGTGCCGTCTTTTTGAATGTTGGCGTGGCTGCGCTCGTTGATGAGGCGGCTTTGTGGATCGTCCACCGCTTCTTTGGGCCAGCTGCTCAGGCGGTAGTAGTTGATGGCCGGGCGGCAGGTGGCGCAGCCCGTGGCACTTTTCCATGCCATGAACTGAAATACCGCATCGTTGGTCAACAGCTTGTGGTCACGAATCGCATCGCGCACTTCTTGGTGGCTGTGGTCGGTACAAGCACAGATGGCTTTTTTCTTCGGCGTGGCCGAGTAGTCGCCACCGGCGGTGAACATCAAAATTTGCTCCACCAAGCCGGTGCAGGAGCCACACGAGGCGCTGGCCTTGGTGTGCTTGCGCACCTCGTCCAAGGTAAACAAACCTTTGTCTTTGATCGCCTTGCAAATCGCGCCTTTTTTGACGCCGTTGCAACCACACACCTCGGCATCGTCGGGCATGCTGGCAGCTTTGCTGTGGCCCGCGTGACCTACGTCGCCGATGTTGGATTCACCAAACATCAGCTTTTCGCGGATGTCGGCCACGCTGCGGCCATCGCGCAGCAGTTTGAAGTACCAGCTGCCGTCCACCGTGTCGCCATACAAACAGGCACCCACCAACTGGTCGTTGCGGATGACGAGTTTTTTGTACACGCCTTCGTGCGGGTCGCTCAGCACAATTTCTTCGGTGCTGCCATCGTCACTGCCCATGAAGTCACCCGCGCTGAACAAATCAATGCCGGTGACTTTGAGTTTGGTCGAGGTGAGCGAACCGGTGTAGCGGCCAATGCCGAACTCGGCCAAATGGTTGGCCAACACTTTGCCCTGTTCAAACAAGGGGGCTACCAAGCCATAGGCAATGCCGCGGTGGGCCGCGCATTCGCCCACCGCATAAATGCGGGGGTCGGTCACGGTTTGCAGCGTGTCGCTGACCACAATGCCGCGCTCGCAATGCAGGTGCATTTTTTCGGCCAATGCGGTGTTGGGGCGAATGCCCACGGCCATCACCACCAACTCGGCGGGTACGTGTGAGCCGTCTTTGAACAACACCGAGGCCACACGGCCGTTTTTGTCGGCAAGTAACTCTTGGGTGTGGGCCTGCATGCGAAATTGCATGCCACGTTCTTCGAGCGAGCGTTGCAGCAGACCGCCCGCCACTTTGTCGAGCTGACGCTCCATCAGCCATTCGCCCACGTGCACCACGGTCACGCTCATGCCGCGCTTCATCAAGCCGTTGGCCGCTTCGAGGCCCAGCAAACCACCGCCAATCACCACGGCGTGTTTGTATTGCGTGGCGGCATCAATCATGGCCTGTGTGTCGGCAATGTCGCGGTAGGCCAGCACACCCTCCAACTCGCGGCCCGGCACGGGCAGCATGAAGGGGTTGGAGCCGGTGGCCAAAATCAAACGGTCATACGGCGCGCTTTTGACTTCGCCTGCCGCGTTGGTGGCGTGCACGATGCGTTTGACGCGGTCCACCTCAGTCACTGTCCAGCTGGTGTGCAGTGTGATGTGGTTGTCGCTGTACCAGGCTAGTGGGTTGAGGATGATTTCATCCAAGGTTTGTTCACCCGCCAACACGGGCGACAGCAAGATGCGGTTGTAGTTGGGGTGGGGCTCCGAGCCAAAGACGGTGATGTCGTAGAGGTCGGGCGTGAGCTTGATGAGTTCTTCTAGCGTGCGCACACCGGCCATGCCGTTGCCGACCATCACGAGTTTGAGTTTGTCGGTCATGTCCAACTCCTTAATGTTTTTCCACATGCGCTTGGCGCGTGTACAAAAAGTCAATCACGGCTTTGCGGTAGTGCAAATAAGCAGGGGCATCGGCCAGCGTCACGCGGGAGCGGGGGCGGGGCAGGTCCACATGCAGCACTTCACCGATGGCGGCGGCGGGACCATTGGTCATCATCACAATCTTGTCGGACAGCAGCACGGCTTCGTCCACATCGTGCGTCACCATCACCACCGTGCTTTGGGTGTTGGCCACGATGGCCAGCAGCTCGTCTTGCAACTTGGCGCGGGTGAGAGCGTCCAAGGCGCCAAAGGGCTCGTCCATCAACAACACCTGCGGCTCCATGGCCAAGGCGCGCGCAATGCCCACGCGTTGCTTCATGCCGCCTGAAATTTCGCCAGGGCGCTTTTGCGCCGCGTGGCTCAAGCCCACCATGTCCAGGGCCGCGTGGGTGCGTGCGGTGAGTTGGGCTTTGTCTTCTTTGGGCTTGCCATCCACGATGCCGGTTTGACCGAACACGCGCTCCACGCCGAGGTAGACGTTTTCAAAGCAGGTGAGCCAAGGCAAGAGCGAATGGTTTTGGAATACCACGGCGCGTTCGGGGCCGGGGCCTGCGATTTCGCGGTTGGCACAAATCAAGGTGCCTTGCGTCGGCGTGGTCAAACCTGCAATCAGGTTGAGCAAGGTGGACTTGCCGCAGCCTGAGTGGCCGATGAGGGCGACGAACTCGCCTTTACCCACGGTCAGGTCAATGTCACGCAACGCAGGAAAGTCGCCTTTGGCCGTGCGAAAGGTTTGGGCCACGCCCTGAATTTGCAAATACTTGCTGGTCAACGATGCGTTCATGACTGCACCTCCTCGAAGGTGAATGCGGTGGCGAGTTTGATGAGGGCGTACTCCAACACCAAGCCCACGATGCCAATCACGAAGATGGCGATGATGATGTTTTTCACATTCAGGTTGTTCCACTCGTCCCAGACCCAAAAGCCAATGCCCACGCCGCCGGTCAACATTTCAGCGGCGACGATGACCAACCAAGCCGTGCCTACGGCCAAGCGCACGCCCGTCAACATATAGGGCAGCACCGCGGGGAACAAAATCTTGCTGACGATCTTCCACTCCGAGAGGTTGAGCACGCGGGCCACGTTCATGTAGTCCTGTGGCACGCGCTGCACGCCGACGGCTGTGTTGATGACCATGGGCCAAATGGAACAAATGAAGATGGTCCAAATGGCCGCAGGGTTGGCGCCCTTGAACACCAACAAACCAATGGGCAACCAAGCCAGGGGCGACACAGGGCGCAACAAGCTGATGAGCGGGTTGAACATGCGTGACAAAAACTCGAAGCGGCCAATCAAGAAGCCCAAAGGAATGCCCACCAGCGCGGCCAAGCCAAAGCCCAGTGCCACCCGCTTGAGCGAGCTCCACACGTTCCAGCCCACGCCTTGGTCGTTGGGGCCGTTGCTGTAAAACGGGTTGCTGAACACATCCACAGCTTGCCAGAAGGTGTCGGTTGGGTTGGGAAAGTTGTTGGTGCTGGTGACAGACACCAGCGACCAAATGCCCACCAGCAGTGCCAAGCCCATGAAGGGCGGCACCACGCGTGACAACAGGTGTTTCAAAGTCATGGGATGTGTCCTTGTGCGAGCGCGTTTGTCGGTGCTTTAGGCGTGAACCTTGAAGCTGTCGGCGTATTTCTTCGGGTCTTTGCCGTCCCACACCACGCCGTCCATGAATTTGCTGCTGCGCATGTCACTCTTGGGCACGGGGCTGTTGCTGGCGGCGGCGGCTTGCTTGAAGACGTCGATGTGGTTGATCTCTTTGGCCACTTTCAAATAGTCGGGGTGGTCTTTGAGCAAGCCCCAGCGCTTGTGTTGGGTGAGGAACCACATACCGTCTGAAAGGTAAGGGAAGTTGGCCGTGCCGTCGTTGAAAAACTTCATGTGGTTGGGGTCGTCCCAAGTTTTGCCCAAACCGTTTTGGTAGCGGCCCAAGATGCGTTGGTTGATCACGTCCACGCTGGTGTTGACATAGGCTTTGTCGGCGATGGTTTCGGCCATCTTCATTTTGTTTTGCAAGCCCGCATCAATCCACTTGCCCGCTTCCAAGATGGCCGCCGTCACCGCGCGTGCGGTGTTGGGGTATTTCTTGACGAAGTCGCCGGTGGTGCCCAACACTTTTTCGGGATGGTCACGCCAGATGTCTTGCGTGGTGGCTGCAGTGATGCCAATGCCATCGGCAATCGCACGGTGCCCCCAAGGCTCGCCCACGCAGTAGCCGTCCATATTGCCCACGCGCATATTGGCCACCATTTGTGGTGGTGGCACGGTGATGACCTTGGCGTCTTTGAGGGGGTTCACGCCCACGCTGGCCAACCAGTAATACAGCCACATGGCGTGTGTGCCGGTGGGAAAGGTTTGTGCGAAGGTGTATTCGCGCTTGTCGGTGGCCATCAGCTTGGCGAGGCTGGCCGCATCGACTGCGCCTTTGTCGGCCAGCTTTTTAGACAGCGTGATGGCTTGGCCGTTTTGGTTCAAGTTCATCAGCACGGCCATGTCTTTCTTCGGCCCAGCGGTGCCCATGTGCACGCCGTAAATCAGACCGTACAAAGCGTGGGCAAAGTCGAGTTCGCCATTGACCAATTTGTCGCGCACACCGGCCCAGCTGGACTCTTTGGTGGGGATGATCTTGACGCCGTATTTTTTGTCGATGCCCAGTACCGATGCCATCACCACGCTCGCACAGTCGGTGAGGGGAATGAAGCCAATCTTGACTTCTTCTTTTTCAGGCTTGTCTGAACCTTGGGCATACACAGCAGCACGCAAGGCGGGGGCGATGGTGAGTGCGCCGGCGGTGGCAGCTTGCAACACATTGCGGCGGCTCATGGGGGTCTCCAAAAGTTTCGACATGACATCACTCCTTGATAAAACTGAGGCAGAAACGACAAAGGCGTCCACACCACATGCGTTTGAGTGCATGGGTGGGGACGCCTTTGTCCTTGAACCGTCGTTGGTTCTTGTTGTGAACTGTTTGCAATAGCTGTGCCAGCTGTTCAGGGCTCTCCCGAATCAAAAACGCCCCATGGCGGGGCGTTTGCAAAAGCACGCACCAAGTCGGCGCACCAAACTAGGACAGCAGATCGGCCATGTCGAGTGTGCGTTGCGCCACGTCGGCCATCTTCAAACCTTTGTCCATTGCAATTTTGCGCAGCTTGGTGAAGGCGTCTTTTTCACTTAAGCCTTGGCGCTCCATCAGCAATGCTTTGGCACGGTCCACCACAGTGCGCTCTTGCAACGCGTTGCGTGCATCGTCGCGTTCATCGCGCAAGCGCTCTTCATATTCAAAGCGGGCCATGGCCACATCCAAAATGGGGCGGATGCGTGTGCTTGCGAGTCCGTCCACGATATAGGCCGACACCCCCACGGCCACGGCATCGCGCACATGGCTGGTGTCGTTGTCGTCGGTGAACAGCACGATGGGGCGGCGCGCGTCGCGGGTGGCAAACACCACATGCTCCAAGGCATCACGCGCTTCGGACTCGGCATCCACAATGATCAGGTCCGGCTGCAACTGGCTGATGCGGTCGGCCAAAAACACATCTGCGGGCAGGGTGGCAATCAGGTTGAAGCCGCTCTCTAACAAACCAATGCGCAACGCACGTGAGCGTGCGGCTTGGGTGTGGGCGTGTTCATCCTCCGGGTCTTCGATGACCAAGTCAGGGGCAACCACCACGATGCGTAATGCCGGGGCGATGGCAGAAGACGCTGGTCGTGCCTGGTGGGATCTTTGTTTTTTTGGCGGGGATTTCATCAACATGCTGTGCTTGCTCTTGAACACAGCTACGCAAGTTGTGCGCCAACTTGCTTTGTGTTGGCAGGTGCGCACCGCATAAACTCATGGGCTATGTTGATCCTCGGTATTGAATCTTCTTGCGACGAAACCGGTGTGGCCTTGGTGCGCTCAGAAGGCGCGGCTGTGCCTGCGTTGTTGTCGCACGCGCTCTACAGCCAAATTGCCATGCACCAAGCCTATGGCGGTGTGGTGCCCGAGCTGGCGAGTCGCGACCATATTCGCCGGGTGATTCCGCTGGCGCGTGAGGTGCTGGCTGAGTCCCAACACAGCTTGCAAGACATTGATGTGGTGGCCTACACCCGTGGCCCTGGTCTGGCTGGGGCTTTGTTGGTCGGTGCGGGGGTTGCGTGCGCGCTGGGGGCTGCGTTGCAAAAACCGGTGTTGGGTGTGCATCACTTGGAGGGGCATTTGTTGTCGCCTTTTTTGAGTGCCGATCCGCCCGAATTTCCATTTGTGGCTTTGTTGGTGTCGGGCGGCCATACGCAGCTCATGCGGGTGGACGGTGTGGGGCGTTACACCTTGTTGGGCGAAACGATTGACGATGCCGCAGGTGAGGCCTTTGACAAATCGGCCAAGCTCATGGGCTTGGGCTACCCCGGCGGACCGGCGCTTTCCAAGCTGGCCGAGCAGGGCGATGCCACAGCCTTCAAACTGCCACGCCCTTTGCTGCACAGCGGGGATTTGGATTTTTCGTTTGCCGGCTTGAAAACCGCGGTCATGACGCAGGCCAAAAAGCTGGGCGACGCACTGGAGGCCCGTAAAGCAGATTTGGCAGCGTCCACCGAAGCGGCGATTGTGGAGGTGTTGCTCAAGAAGTCCTTGGCTGCTTTGCGCGATACCGGTTTGAAGCGCTTGGTCGTGGCCGGCGGTGTCGGGGCCAATCGCCACTTACGCGCACAACTGAACGCGGCCTGTCAGCGCCAAGGCGTGCGCGTACATTACCCCGAGTTGCATTTGTGCACCGACAACGGCGCCATGATCGCCATGGCCGCAGCCATGCGTTTGCAAACCCCAGGGGGTGCGTCGCAAGCGCAGACCACTTACAGCTTTGATGTGCAGCCCCGTTGGCCTTTGGCCGACTTGGTGGTGTGAGTTTTCGCACCCATCGGGTGTGGGGCCCAAGCGCTGGCGCGCAGGGCCTTGTTCAATCGGATTGGAAATTGATTCATGTCTTTTGGGTCTTATGTTCGCGTCTTGAGCGCTTTGTGTTTGTCGCTGTCTGGATTGCCCGGGGCGTGGGGAGCCCTGCCGCAAACCGCCACACCGGTGGTGCAGCCCCCCATCAAGCTCGCCATGATCGAGGGTTTGAGCGGTCCGTTTGCTAATACGGGCGAGGCGGTGTATCGCAATCTGTTGTGGGCTGTGGAGCGCGTGAACCAGCGCGGCGGCGTCAAGTTGCCTGGCGGCGCGCGTGAGTTGACGCTGGTGCGTCATGACAGCAAAAGCCAAACCGAAGAAGCCCTGACCGCGCTGCGCACGTCGCTTGACGAAGGGGCCAATTTTGTGTTGCAGGGAAACAGCTCAGCCGTTGCCGCAGCCTTGATTGAAGCGCTCAACAAGCACAACGAACGCGAGCCTGCACGTCGTGCTTTGTTCTTGAATTATTCGGCCGTTGATCCTGCGCTGACGAACGAGCGCTGCAGCTTTTGGCATTTCCGTTTTGATGCCCATGCCGACATGCGCATGGCAGCGTTGATGCAAGTGCTCAAGACAGATCGCCAAGTCAACAGCGTGTATTTGATCGGACAAGACTACAGCTTTGGTCAAGCCGTGTTGCGTGAAGCCCGTCGCCAAATGGCCGTGCAACGCCCCGACATGCGCATCGTCGGCGATGAGTTGCATCCGGTGGGGCGGGTGAAGGATTTCCTACCTTATGCCACCAAGATCAAAGCCAGTGGCGCGCAAGCGGTGATCACCGGTAATTGGGGCAATGACCTCACGCTGTTGGTCAAAGCTGCCCGTGAAGTGGGCTACGAAGGCAAGTTCTACACCTTTTATGGCAATGCGCTAGGCGCGCCCGCAGCGATTGGTCAAGCAGGGGTGGGGCGTGTGGTGGCTGTGGCCGATTGGTTGCCCAATGTGCCAGGCCAAGCGTCGGCTGCTTTTTACAAGGCGTTTCGCCAGCGCTTTCCCCAGCCCTCCGATGACTATGTGCACATGCGCATGCAGCTGATGATCGAGGCCTTGGTGCAGGCGATCGAAAAAGCGGGCACGGTAGAGGCTGCGCCTGTGGCGCGTGCGCTAGAACATGTGGCGTTGCAGAAATTTGGCCAAAAGGGGTTCATGCGCGCGCTGGACCACCAGTTTCAGCAAGCCCTGGTGGTCGGGCAGATGGACCACCAAGGCGAGCCTGGCGTGGCATTTGACGTCGAAGGTTCCAGCTATGGTTTTCGGGTCATCAAGTCCTTGACGCCCGAAGCCGCGCAAATGCCCAGCAGTTGCCAAATGCAGCGTTATTGAGCCAAGGAGTTCGTATGCCCACCTCATGGTTGTCTAAATTGCTACATGCCCTGTGGGTCCGACCCCGTTTTGTGATGTCAATCGTGTTGGGTGGTTGGGTTTATGTCTGGCTTCCCAATGGGTGGGCGCAGCACGAGGTGACGCGTGCCATCGTGGCTTGGAATGTGGGGGCGGTGCTGTATTTGCTGCTTTCGGCCAAGATGATGTTTGGCTCGACCCATGAGCGTATGAAGCACCGCGCCTTGCAACACAACACAGGGCGTTTCATGGTGCTGGGCATGGTGGTGACGGCGGCCATGCTGTGTTTGGCGGGCATTGTGGCAGAACTGTCGCTGGCCAAGAATTTGCCCGGGTCGCTGAAGGTGGAGCACATGGCGTTGGCCGCTTTCACGGTGTTCACGACTTGGTCGTTCACCCAAGTCATGTTCGCGCTGCACTACGCACATGACTACTATATGGCTACATCCGATGGCGTCAATGGCGGCTTGGACTTTCCCGGCGGTCATGCCCCCGATTACGCCGACTTTTTGTACGTGGCCTGCGTGATTGGCACCTCGGGCCAAACGGCGGATGTGAGCTTTACCAGTCGCCATCTCAGACGCATTGGTCTGGTGCATTGTGTGCTGGCATTTTTCTTCAACACCACCTTGGTGGCTTTGACCATCAACATGGCCTCTGGCTTGTTATGAGCTCGCCTGCTATACTCTGTGGGCTTTACCTTTTCGGGTGAAGCAAGCACGTTGCATCAACTTCCATGGTGCAACGCAAGTCAAACATCAAAGGAAAAAACATGCTGACTGCAAAAATTGCTGAAGTCGTCAAAGACAACGCGCGTGCCGCCAACGATACAGGTAGTCCTGAAGTGCAAGTGGCACTGCTGACTGCTCGCATCAATGAACTCACACCTCACTTCAAAGAACACGCCAAAGACCACCACGGTCGTCGCGGCTTGTTGCGCATGGTGAGCCGTCGTCGTAAATTGCTCGACTACCTCAAGTCCAAAGACTTCGACCGTTACGCTGCTCTGATCGCCAAGCTTGGCCTGCGCAAGTAAACGCTGAAGTTCTCGCGACAAACGCCTGAGTTTTCAACAAGCTCAGGCGTTTTGCACTTTTAAACACACTTTTTCACAACCGGTACGAAAACGAGGCGCAGATTCGAAAGCTGTGTCATTCCAAAAAAGCCCCATCTTTTCTGGAATGGCATCGTGTACTGCACCGGGTTCTGCCAAATTTCATCAGGAAGTTCACATGTCAATTTTCAACAAAGTCACCAAAACCTTCCAGTGGGGCCAACACAAGGTCATCATGGAAACCGGCGAAGTCGCGCGTCAAGCCGGCGGCGCTGTCATGGTCAACATCGAAGACACCGTGGTGCTCGCCACCGTGGTGGGCTCGAAGATCGCCAAAGCAGGCCAGGACTTCTTCCCCCTGACCGTTGACTACATCGAGAAAACCTACGCCGCAGGCAAGATCCCCGGCAGCTTTTTCAAGCGTGAAGCCAAGCCCAGCGAACACGAGACATTGACCAGCCGTCTGATCGACCGCCCCATCCGTCCTTTGTTCCCCGAAGGTTTCTACAACGATGTGCACGTGGTGGTGCACACCGTGTCGCTGAACCCAGAAGTCGATGCTGACATCGCAGCCTTGATCGCTGTGTCTGCTGCTTTGAGCATTTCTGGCATTCCTTTCAATGGCCCTATCGGTGCCGCGCGCGTGGGTTACATCAATGGCGAATACGTCTTGAACCCCGGCCAAACACAACGCAAAGACAGCCAGATGGACCTCGTGGTCGCGGGCACCGAAGCGGCTGTGTTGATGGTGGAATCGGAAGCGCAACAGCTGTCCGAAGAAATTATGTTGGGTGCGGTGGTGTTTGGCCACGAGCAAGGCAATATCGCGATCAACGCCATCCACGAACTTGTGCGCGACGCAGGCAAGCCTGTGTGGGATTGGGCTGCACCAGCCAAGGACGAGCCTCTGATCGCCAAGGTGCAAGCGCACGGTGAAGAAAAGCTGCGCGCGGCCTATCAAATTCGCAACAAGCAATCGCGCACCTTGGCGTGCCGCCAGGCCTATGCTGCTGTCATGGAAGCCCTCAAGGCCGACGGCGTTGAGTTTGATTCGGTCAAGGTCGAGAACATGTTGTTCGACATCGAAGCCCACATCGTGCGCAGCCAAATCTTGGCCGGCGAGCCCCGCATCGACGGTCGCGACACACGCACCGTGCGTCCGATCGAAATCCGTAACAGCGTGTTGCCACGCACCCACGGTTCGGCCTTGTTCACACGTGGCGAAACCCAAGCTTTGGTGGTCACCACCCTGGGTACTGAGCGCGACGCACAACGCATCGACGCCTTGGCCGGTGAGTACGAAGACCGCTTCATGATGCACTACAACATGCCTCCCTTTGCCACCGGTGAAGTGGGCCGTATGGGCTCGACCAAGCGCCGTGAAATCGGTCACGGCCGTTTGGCCAAGCGTGCGTTGGTGGCGGTGTTGCCAAGCAAAGAAGAATTCCCCTACACCGTGCGTGTGGTGTCTGAAATTACTGAATCCAACGGTTCCTCGTCGATGGCCTCGGTGTGCGGCGGCTGCTTGTCCATGATGGACGCTGGCGTGCCCATGAAAGCACACGTGGCGGGTATCGCCATGGGCTTGATCAAAGAAGACAACCGTTTCGCCGTGTTGACCGACATCTTGGGTGACGAAGATCACTTGGGTGATATGGACTTCAAAGTGGCCGGTACCACCAACGGCATCACCGCTTTGCAAATGGACATCAAGATCCAAGGCATCACCAAAGAAATCATGCAAGTCGCGTTGGCCCAAGCCAAAGAAGCCCGCATGCACATCTTGGACAAGATGCAAGCCGCCATGGGCGAAGCCAAGACCGAAGTGTCTGACTTTGCGCCCAAGTTGTTCACCATGAAGATCAACCCCGAGAAGATCCGTGACGTGATCGGCAAAGGCGGCGCCACCATCCGTGCGTTGACTGAAGAGACCGGTTGCCAGATCAACATCGAAGAAGACGGCACCATCACCATCGCCGCCACTGACGGCGCCAAAGCTGAGGAAGCCAAGAAGCGCATCGAGCAAATCACGGCTGAAGTCGAAATCGGCAAGGTCTACGAAGGCCCCATCACCAAGATTTTGGACTTCGGTGCCTTGGTCAACCTGTTGCCTGGCAAAGACGGTTTGTTGCACATCAGCCAGATCGCCCACGAGCGCGTCGAGAAAGTCACCGACTACCTGAGCGAAGGTCAAATCGTGCGTGTGAAAGTGCTCGAGACCGACGAAAAAGGTCGCGTGAAGTTGTCGATGAAAGCGTTGATGGAGCGCCCAGTGGCCGAACATCAAGGCGAGCGTCACCACCACGATGACGCGGCTCACGCACAGCAACCACAACAGCAATAAATTGCGACTGAGAGGTCACACATGATGCGCATTGTTGAAATCTCTACCCCCGGCGCCCCCGAGGTCTTGCGTCCTGCCCAACGGGCGGTGCCGCAAGCCGGTGCGGGCGAGTTGTTGATTCGTGTCAGCGCCAGTGGCATCAACCGCCCTGACGTGTTGCAGCGAACCGGCAACTACCCTGTGCCCCCCGGCGCGTCTGACGTGCCTGGTTTGGAGGTGGCAGGTGTCATTGAATCAGGTGACGCAGCCGCCATGGCGGCTGCGCATCTGAAGGTGGGCGATCGTGTGTGTGCCTTGGTGGCGGGTGGGGGCTACGCTGAATATTGCGTGGCGCCTGTGGGCCAGTGCTTGCCATCCCCCAAAGGCTTGAGCGATGTTGAGGCAGCTTCGTTGCCCGAGACATTCTTCACGGTGTGGAGCAATGTGTTTGACCGCGGTCGTTTGCAAGCCGGTGAGACCTTGTTGGTCCAAGGCGGCTCCAGCGGCATCGGTGTGACGGCCATTCAAATGGCCAAGGCCATGGGTGCGACGGTCATCGCCACCGCAGGCAGCGACGACAAGTGCGCGGCCTGTGTGGCTTTGGGCGCCGACCATGCCATCAATTACAAAACCCATGACTTTGTGGTCGAGGCCATGCGCCTGACCGGTGGCAAAGGCGTGGACGTGGTGCTCGACATGGTGGCGGGCGACTATGTGGCCCGTGAAATCGAGTGCTTGGCCGAAGATGGCCGCTTGGTCATCATCGCGGTGCAAGGCGGCATCAAGAGCGAATTCAACGCCGGTTTGGTGCTGCGTCGCCGTTTGACCGTCACCGGGTCGACCTTGCGTCCTCGCCCCGTGGCGTTCAAGACTGCAATTGCCAACAACTTGCGCCAACATGTGTGGCCTTTGATTGAAGCGGGCCGTATCAAGCCTGTGATTCATTCCACCTTCGATGCAGCGTCTGCCGATGGTGCAGCCCAAGCGCATCGCTTGATGGAATCCAACCAACACGTGGGCAAAATTGTTTTGACTTGGAGTGTGTGATGAAACAAAAACTCATCGCAGGAAATTGGAAGATGAATGGCAGCTTGGTTGCCAACGAAGCCTTGGTGCATGGTGTGCAGCAAGGCTTGGCGCAAGCCTTGAACGGCAAGCAAGCCGCTGTCGCTGTGTGTGTGCCTGCCGCGTATTTCGCGCAAGTGCAGCAACTCGTCGCGGGCTCTGGCATGGCGCTGGGCTCGCAAGACCTGTCGGCCCATGAGCAGGGCGCTTACACCGGTGAAGTCTCAGCAGCCATGTTGAAGGACTTCGCGGTGCGTTACGCCATCGTGGGCCATTCCGAGCGTCGCCAGTACCACGGCGAAACCGATGAGCAAGTCGCCACCAAGGCGCAACGTGCTTTGTCTGCCGGCATCACGCCCATCGTGTGTGTGGGCGAAACATTGGCTGAGCGTGAAGCGGGCCAAACCGAAGACGTGGTCAAGCGCCAATTGGCCGCTGTGATTCACGCCAACGGCCATTGCATCAGTGAAATCGTGGTCGCGTATGAGCCTGTGTGGGCGATTGGTACTGGCAAAACCGCCACCCCAGAACAAGCGCAAGCGGTGCATGCGGTGTTGCGCGCCCAATTGAAGGCCGCGACCGAGCATGCCGATCGCGTCCAAATTTTGTACGGTGGCAGCATGAACGCGGCCAATGCGGCTCAGTTGCTGAGCCAAGCTGATATTGATGGCGGCTTGATCGGTGGTGCTGCATTGAAGCCAGCGGACTTTTTGACCATCATTGCTGCAGCTGCGCGTTGAAGTGAATACATTTTTCGGAGTTTTCTATGAGTTTGATTCTTAACATTGTCCAAGTGGTTCAGCTGTTGTCGGCCTTGGGCATGATCGGTTTGATCTTGGTTCAGCACGGCAAAGGTGCGGACATGGGTGCGGCTTTTGGCAGCGGTAGCTCGGGCAGCCTGTTTGGTGCCAGCGGCGGCGCGAACTTTTTGTCACGCACCACCGGTGTGTTGGCCACGGTGTTTTTTGTTTGCACTTTGGCCTTGGCGTACTTTGGTAACTTGCGTCCCGCCAGCTCGGGCAGCGTGCTCGAAAATGCAACAGTGGCGCCTGCCGCCAATGCGATTCCTGCACCTGCGGTGGAAGCCGCCTCTGGCGCCGCGCAAATTCCCACCAAGTAAAGACACAAAACCTCAAGCCTCAGAGAGAAAAGAACGCTTTTCAGGGTAAACTCTGAGGCTGTTCAGCAAGCGTTATCCCTCTTCGCTTGTCATGAACAAATAACCCAAAGCCGTCGTGGTGAAATTGGTAGACACGCTATCTTGAGGGGGTAGTGGCGAAAGCTGTGCGAGTTCGAGTCTCGCCGACGGCACCATCCAAAAAAAGTCTGTTGTCAATCTGGCGTCAACCAGATCCAGCAAACTTCGCTGACTAAAAATCGATAGTCATACCGCGAGATTGCGATGAGCTTAGAACAATACCTCCCCGTCCTCCTGTTTATCCTTGTGGGCCTTGGCGTGGGGGTTGCCCCCCAGGTTCTGGGCTATATCTTGGGCCCGAATCGTCCTGATCCGGCCAAAAACTCCCCTTACGAATGCGGCTTCGAGGCCTTTGAAGACGCGCGCATGAAGTTCGACGTGCGCTACTACTTGATCGCCATCCTCTTCATCTTGTTTGATTTGGAAATCGCATTTTTGTTCCCTTGGGCCGTGGCACTCAAGGAAATTGGTTTCATTGGCTTCATCGACATGATGATCTTCCTTGCCATCCTGGTAGCCGGCTTCGTCTACATGTGGATCAAGGGCGCCATCGACTGGGAATAAGGAACACTTATGGCAATTGAAGGCGTTTTCAAAGAAGGCTTCATCACCACGTCGTACGACTCGGTGGTGAATTGGGCCAAAACAGGCTCTTTGTGGCCCATGACATTCGGCTTGGCCTGTTGCGCGGTCGAGATGATGCATGCCGGTGCGGCGCGTTATGACATCGACCGTTTTGGCATGTTGTTCCGTCCCAGTCCACGTCAGTCCGACTTGATGATCGTGGCGGGCACTTTGTGCAACAAGATGGCGCCTGCCTTGCGCAAGGTGTACGACCAAATGTCGGAACCCCGCTGGGTCTTGTCCATGGGCTCATGTGCCAACGGCGGTGGCTACTACCACTACAGCTACTCGGTGGTGCGCGGTTGTGACCGTGTGGTGCCGGTGGACGTGTATGTGCCAGGTTGCCCGCCTACGGCGGAAGCTTTGCTCTACGGCATCTTGCAACTGCAAAGCAAGATTCGCCGCGAAAACACCATCGCGCGCTGAAGAGGACATTGAAGATGAGTCATTCCATTCAAACGCTTGAAGCGGCCTTGCACGATGTGCTGGGTGGTCGAGTCAAGCACCTGGAGTCTGCGTTGGGTGAGCTGACGTTGACAGTTTCTGCAGCGGATTACCACGCGGTCTGCCAAACCCTGCGCGATGACGCGCGTTTGGGCTTTGAGCAGCTGATGGACTTGTGTGGCCTCGACTATTCGAGTTACAAAGACGGCGCGCATTCCAAATTCACCGATGCACCACGCTTTGCCGTGGTGAGCCATTTGCTGTCGGTCAGCCACAACTGGCGTCTGCGTGTGCGCGTGTTTGCCGTGAGCGACGACATGCCTGCCGTGGCCTCGGTCAACGATGTGTGGAACGCGGCGAATTGGTTTGAACGCGAAGCCTTCGATTTGTATGGCATCGTGTTCGAAGGTCACTTGGACTTGCGTCGTTTGCTGACCGACTACGGTTTTGTGGGCCATCCTTTCCGCAAGGATTTCCCCACCTCCGGTCACGTCGAGATGCGTTACGACGCCGAGCAAAAACGTGTGGTGTACCAACCCGTCACCATCGAGCCGCGCGAGATTACGCCGCGCATCATCCGCGAAGACAACTACGGCGGTACGCACTGATCATGGCTGATATCAAAAACTACACCCTCAACCTGGGCCCTCAGCATCCTGCCGCACACGGTGTGTTGCGTTTGGTGCTGGAACTCGACGGCGAAGTGGTGCAGCGCGCCGATCCTCACATCGGTTTGTTGCATCGCGCCACCGAAAAACTGGCCGAGAGCAAGACCTACATCCAATCGTTGCCCTATATGGACCGTCTCGACTATGTGTCGATGATGAGCAACGAACACGCTTACTGCCTGGCCATTGAAAAAATGATGGGCATTGACGTGCCCGAGCGCGCCCAGTACATCCGCGTGATGTATGCCGAAATCACGCGTTTGCTCAACCACTTGTTGTGGTTGGGTTGCCATGGTTTTGACTGCGGCGCGATGAACATCCTGATTTACTGCTTCCGCGAACGTGAAGACTTGTTCGACATGTACGAAGCCGTCTCGGGTGCGCGCATGCATGCGGCGTACTTCCGTCCCGGCGGCGTGTACCGCGACTTGCCTGACACCATGCCGCAGTACAAGGCCAGCAAGGTCCGCAACGCCAAGTCGGTGGCACGTTTGAATGAAAACCGCCAAGGCTCTTTGCTCGACTTCATCGACGACTTCACCCAGCGCTTCCCCAAGTTGGTCGATGAGTACGAAACCCTGCTGACCGACAACCGCATCTGGAAACAGCGCTTGGTCGATGTGGGCATCGTGACGCCTGAGCGCGCCAAGAATTTGGGCTTCTCGGGCGCCATGTTGCGTGGCTCCGGCGTGGCCTGGGACTTGCGCAAGCACCAACCCTACGATGTGTACGACCGCATGGACTTCGATATCCCGGTGGGCAAAACCGGCGATTGCTACGACCGTTACCTGGTGCGCGTGGAAGAAATGCGCCAGTCCAACCGCATCATCAAGCAGTGCGTGGACTGGTTGCGCGTCAACCCCGGTCCGGTCATCACAGACAACCACAAGGTGGCCGCACCGAGCCGTGAAGGCATGAAGTCCAACATGGAAGAGTTGATTCACCACTTCAAGCTCTTCACCGAAGGTTTTCACGTGCCCGAAGGCGAAGCGTATGCCGCCGTTGAGCATCCCAAGGGTGAGTTTGGCATCTACCTCGTGAGCGACGGTGCCAACAAGCCTTACCGACTGAAAATTCGCGCCCCTGGTTTTGCCCATTTGGCAGCCATGGATGAAATGGCGCGTGGCCACATGATCGCTGACACCGTGGCGGTGATTGGCACCATGGACATTGTGTTCGGGGAAATTGACCGATGAGTTCTGAAAACACCCACCACAGCGCAGCGCTGTCGGCCGAGGCTCATGCGCGTTTCGCGCGTGAAGTCGCCAAATACCCAGACGACCAGAAGCAATCTGCCGTCATGGCCTGCTTGTCGATTGCCCAGCAAGAGCAGGGCTATGTGAGCGCCGAGAGCGAGCGCGTGATTGCTGAGTTGCTCGGCATGGCTCCGATGGCTGTGCACGAAGTGACCACCTTCTACAACATGTACAACCAACACCCTGTTGGCAAGTTCAAGATCAACGTGTGCACCAACCTGCCTTGCCAATTGCGCAACGGGCAGAGCGCTTTGATGCACTTGGTCAAGACCTTGGGCATCGAGGTGGGTGAAACCACTGCCGACGGCGTGTTCACGGTGCAACCCGGCGAATGCATGGGCGCTTGCGCCGATGCGCCCGTGTTGTTGGTGAACGACCGCACCATGTGCAGCTACATGAGCAACGACAAGCTCGACCAACTGGTCGCAGGCTTGCGTTCGGTGAAGGAATGAGCATGAACCTCCAACAAGTGCTTTCTCAATTCCAGACCACGGCGGTGGAAACCTGTTTCCACGACCGTCACATCGGCCCCCAAATCCTGGCGGGCCTCGATGGCAAAAACTGGTCGCTGCAAGACTATGTGGCACGTGGCGGCTACCAAGCTTTGCGCAAAATTTTGGGCCAAGACGGCAGCGCCCCCAACCCCGAAACGGGCGTGGCGGGCATGACCCAAGACCAAGTCATTGCGACGGTCAAAGAGTCTGGCCTGCGTGGTCGCGGCGGTGCGGGCTTTCCCACGGGCTTGAAGTGGAGCTTCATGCCACGTCAGTTCCCAGGCCAAAAGTATTTGGTCTGTAACTCGGACGAGGGCGAGCCAGGGACTTGCAAAGACCGCGAGATCTTGCAGCACAACCCCCACATCGTGATCGAAGGCATGGCCATTGCTGCGTATGCCATGGGCATCAGCGTGGGCTACAACTACATCCACGGCGAAATCTTCCAAACCTACGAGCGTTTTGAAGCCGCGCTTGAAGAAGCCCGCGCAGCTGGCTTCTTGGGTGACCACATCATGGGCTCCAACTTCAGCTTCCAGCTGCATGCGGCCCACGGTTTTGGCGCTTACATCTGCGGCGAAGAAACGGCTTTGTTGGAATCGCTGGAAGGCAAAAAAGGTCAACCCCGCTTCAAGCCACCGTTCCCCGCGAGCTTTGGTTTGTACGGCAAGCCCACCACCATCAACAACACCGAAACCTTCGCGGCCGTGCCTTGGATCATCCGCAACGGTGGTCAGGCCTACCTCGAATGTGGCAAGCCCAACAACGGTGGCACCAAGATCTTCTCGGTCAGCGGTGACGTCGAGCGTCCCGGCAACTACGAAATTCCCATGGGCACCCCCTTCTCCAAACTGTTGGAGTTGGCCGGTGGCGTACGCAAAGGGCGCACCTTGAAAGCTGTGATTCCTGGTGGTTCGTCTGCTCCTGTGTTGCCTGCCAATGTGATCATGGACTGCACCATGGACTACGACAGCATTGCCAAAGCTGGCTCCATGCTGGGCTCCGGCGCTGTGATCGTGATGGACGATTCACGCTGCATGGTCAAGAGCCTGCAACGTTTGAGCTACTTCTACATGCACGAGTCATGCGGCCAATGCACACCTTGCCGCGAAGGCACAGGCTGGTTGTGGCGCATGGTCGACCGCATTGAGCGTGGTGAGGGCCGCGAGAGCGACTTGGCCTTGCTCGACAACGTGGCCGAGAACATCATGGGTCGCACGATTTGCGCCCTCGGAGACGCAGCAGCCATGCCCGTGCGCGGCATGATCAAGCATTTCCGCCACGAATTTGAACACCACATCACGCACAAGACCTGTATGGTCCCGGCGTACGTTTGACGGATAAGTGCCATGATTGAAATCGAACTCGACGGTAAAAAGGTAGAGGTCCAAGAAGGCTGCATGGTGATGCATGCGGCCGAGAAGGCCGGTACCTACATTCCGCATTTTTGTTATCACAAGAAACTCAGCATCGCGGCCAACTGCCGCATGTGCTTGGTTGATGTGGAGAAGGCTCCTAAGCCCATGCCCGCTTGCGCCACGCCGGTGACGCAAGGCATGGTGGTTCGCACCAAGAGCGAACGCGCCATCAAGGCTCAACAGTCGGTGATGGAGTTCTTGCTCATCAACCACCCGCTGGATTGCCCGATTTGCGACCAAGGCGGTGAGTGCCAGTTGCAAGACTTGGCGGTGGGCTATGGTGGCACCACCTCACGCTACGAAGAAGAAAAACGTGTCGTGAATCCCAAGGACGTCGGTCCTTTGGTCAGCATGCAAGAGATGAGCCGCTGTATCCAATGCACACGTTGCGTGCGCTTTGGCCAAGAAGTGGCGGGCATCATGGAATTGGGTATGTCCCACCGTGGTGAGCATGCACAGATTGAAACCTTTGTGGGTCAATCTGTGGACTCGGAGTTGTCGGGCAACATGATCGACATCTGCCCCGTGGGTGCCTTGACCAGCAAGCCTTTCCGTTACAGCGCACGCACTTGGGAGTTGGGCCGCCGCAAATCGGTCAGCCCCCACGATGCCACGGGTGCCAACCTGATTGTTCAAGTCAAGAACAACAAGGTCATGCGTGTGGTGCCGTTGGAAAACGAAGACGTCAACGAATGCTGGATTGCAGACCGTGACCGCTTCAGCTACGAAGCCTTGGACAGTGCGGACCGTTTGACTTCGCCCATGCTCAAGCAAGGCGGCGAATGGAAAGAAGTCGACTGGCAAACCGCCCTCGAATACGTGGCCAACGGCCTGCAAGGCGTCAAAGCCCAGCACGGTGCGCAAGCCATTGGCACCTTGGCCAGCCCGCACAGCACCGCTGAAGAGTTGTACTTGGCCGCGAGCCTGACACGCGGCTTGGGCAGCCAAAACATCGACACACGTTTGCGCGCTGCAGACTTCCAGCATGCGGGCAAAGCCCGTTGGTTGGGCACTTCGGTGGCTTCGCTCTCTACGCTGCAACGTGCGTTGGTGATTGGTTCGAACGTGCGCAAAGACCAACCTTTGTTGGCCCAACGTCTGCGCCAAGCCGTGCGCAACGGTGGCAAGGTCAATGCCTTGAACGCCCACGCCTACGACTGGGCCATGCCGGTGGCCAACACCCTGGTGGCGGATGCCGCCCATTGGGTGCAAGCCTTGGCCGACATCGCAGCGGCCGTGGGTGTCATCACCGGTGTTGCTTCTCCTGTGGCAGGCAATGCCAACCGTGCAGAAGCACAAGCCATCGCCAAGTCATTGACCGGCGGTGAGCGCAAAGCGATTTTGTTGGGCAACGCAGCGGCGCATCACGCCAAAGCATCGAGCTTGCTGAGCTTGGCCAACTGGATCGGTGCCCAAACGGGCGCCACCGTGGGTTACCTCGGCGAAGCGGCCAACACCGTGGGCGCCCAGGTCGTCGGCGCTTTGCCTACGGCAGGTGGTCTGAACGCGGGTCAAATGTTGACAGGTGGCTTGAAGGCGGTGGTGTTGTTGAACACCGAACCCGCCTTCGACGCGGCCAACGGTGCAGCGGCTGCACACGCCATCGGCCAAGCCGAGATGGTGGTGACCTTGTCACCCTTCAAGGCCAATATGGACATCAGCGATGTGCTCCTGCCCATCTCACCCTTCACCGAAACAGCGGGCACCTTCATCAACACCGAAGGTCGCGTGCAAAGCTTCCACGGTGTGGTCAAGCCTTTGGGCGAAACACGTCCAGCCTGGAAAGTCTTGCGCGTGTTGGGCTCGATGCTCCATGTGCCAGGCTTCGACTTCGAGACCATCGAAGATGTGCGTGCCAAAGCGATTCCTGCCGATGTGCACGCTGTGTTGTCCAACACATGCACTGCCAGCGTGGATGTCAGCCCAGCGGCAGGGCAGCCTGCCACGGCGGCGATTTACCAACTCGACAGCTTGGTGCGTCGCGCACCATCGTTGCAGCTCACTGCTGATGCGAAGCAAGCTTCGGTTGATGCCAAGGGAGGCCTGTGATGGTTGACAACATTTACAACGCAGGCTTTGGCTTGTTGTCCGATGTGTGGTGGACCACACTGGCTTGGCCCGTTCTGTGGGCCTTGCTCAAAATCGTGGCCGTGCTCTTGCCCTTGCTCGGATGCGTGGCTTACCTGACCTTGTGGGAGCGCAAGGCCATTGGTTACACCCAAATTCGCAAGGGCCCCAACCGCACAGGCCCTGGTGGTTTGTTGCAGCCGATCGCTGACGCGCTCAAGCTGTTGACCAAAGAGATCATCATTCCGACCCAGGCCTCGACAGGTTTGTTCTTGTTGGGCCCGATCATGACCATCATGCCCGCGCTGGCGGCTTGGGCTGTGATTCCATTTGGTCCCGACGTCGCCTTGGCGAACGTCAATGCCGGTTTGTTGTTCTTGATGGCCATCACCTCCTTGGAGGTGTACGGCGTGATCATCGCGGGCTGGGCCTCGAACTCCAAGTACGCGTTCTTGGGCGCTATGCGCGCATCGGCGCAGATGGTGAGCTACGAAATCGCGATGGGCTTTTGCTTTGTGATCGTGTTGATGACGTGCAATAGCTTGAACATGACCGACATCGTGATGAGCCAAGCCAAAGGCAGCATGGCTGACGCGGGTTTGAATTTCTTGTCGTGGAACTGGTTGCCTTTGCTGCCCGTGTTCCTGATTTACTTCATCTCCGGTTTGGCTGAAACCAACCGTCACCCGTTTGACGTGGTGGAAGGTGAGTCAGAAATTGTGGCCGGCCACATGATCGAGTACTCGGGCATGTCGTTCGCCATGTTCTTCTTGGCTGAATACGCCAACATGATCTTGGTGTCCATGTTGTCCGTGGTGATGTTCTTGGGCGGCTGGTTGTCACCCATCGACAACGCCTTGTTCAACGCCATCCCTGGCTGGATTTGGTTAGGTATCAAGACCTTTGTGGTCGTGACCATGTTCTTGTGGGTGCGTGCCACGTTCCCACGTTATCGCTATGACCAAATCATGCGCTTGGGTTGGAAGGTGTTCATTCCCGTCACCTTGGTTTGGTTGTTGGTGGTGGGTGTTTGGATTCAAACACCTTGGAATATCTGGAATTAAGTCATGACCACAACTACACATTCCGCTCCTTTCTCGTTGCGCGACTTTTTGTCGAGCTTCCTTTTGACCGAGCTGTTCAAAGGCATGGCCCTGACCGGCAAGTACATGTTCTCGCGCAGCATCACCATCCAGTTCCCGGAAGAGAAGACACCTTTGTCACCTCGTTTCCGTGGCTTGCATGCCTTGCGCCGGTATGAAAACGGCGAAGAGCGTTGCATTGCCTGCAAACTGTGCGAAGCCGTGTGCCCCGCCATGGCCATCACCATCGAGTCGGACCAGCGTGCGGACGGCAGTCGTCGCACCACCCGCTATGACATCGATTTAACCAAGTGCATCTTCTGCGGTTTCTGCGAAGAGAGCTGCCCCGTCGATTCGATTGTTGAAACCCACATCTTTGAGTACCACGGCGAAAAGCGCGGTGATTTGTATTTCACCAAAGAGATGTTGTTGGCAGTGGGCGACCGCTACGAACCCGAAATCGCAGCCAACAAAGCTGCGGACGCCAAATACCGTTGAAAGATTTGATGATGGACGTACTTATGGATGTGAAGTCGGCTCTTTTCTACGCCTTCTCAGCAGTCTTGCTGTTTGCGGCTTTCCGCGTCATCACGGCGCGCAATCCCGTGCACGCGGCGCTGTACTTGGTCTTGGCATTTTTCCAAGCCTCCGGCGTGTGGATGTTGCTGCAAGCGGAATTCCTCTCCATCGCGCTCGTGCTCGTGTACGTGGGTGCGGTGATGGTGTTGTTCTTGTTTGTGGTGATGATGTTGGACATCAACATCGACAGCATTCGCCAAGGCTTTTGGAAACACTTTCCGCTGGCCGCCACGATGGGCGCTGTGATTGCGCTGGAGTTGGCCGCTGTGTTGTTGGGTGGCTTTCGCATCAGCGAACCCCACAAACCAGCGGCAACGCAGCTGGTAATGCCTGCTGCTGTGTCCGCGCCTGCAAACGCGGCATCGTCGGCCGTTGACGCGGCCTCTGCTGCTTTGCAAGTCGCTTCTGCGCCTGCTGCGGATGTGGGCCATGTGGTGGTGGCACAAGTCTCCAACACCAAAGAGTTGGGCGTGTTGTTGTACACCCAGTATCTCTACCCTGTGCAAGTGGCCGCGCTGATCTTGTTGGTGGCCTTGATTGCCGCCATTGCCTTGACCCTGCGCGCACGCAAAGACAGCAAATACCAAAACCCGGCAGACCAGGTGCGTGTCAAAGCACGTGACCGCGTCACCGTGGTGAAGATGGCAGCCGTGAAGCCGCCTGTCGCACCCGCCGCCGAAGAGGAGAAATCAGCATGAGCATCACCTTAGGCCATTACCTCACCTTGGGTGCGATTTTGTTCGCGCTCTCCGTGACCGGTATTTTCTTGAACCGCAAAAACCTGATCGTCTTGTTGATGGCGATTGAGCTGATGTTGCTCGCGGTCAATATGAACTTCGTGGCGTTCTCGCACTACCTGGGCGACTTGAACGGTCAAATCTTTGTGTTCTTCATCTTGACCGTGGCGGCTGCAGAGTCGGCCATCGGCTTGGCGATTCTGGTCCAGTTGTTCCGCAACAAGTCCAGCATCAATGTGGACGAACTCAACACGCTCAAGGGTTAACAGATCATGTCTCAAACCCTTCACGCTTCTACCTTGCTGGCTGTGCCTCTGGCGCCGCTGGTCGGCTCCACCCTGGCCGGTTTGTTCGGCACCCGCTTTGGCGGTAACTGGATTGGCCGCCGTCTGACCCACACCCTGACCATTCTGGGTGTGTTCGTGGCCTTCGTGTTGTCTGCCATGACGCTGCAAAGCGTTGCCCTGGACGGCGCACGCTTCAACGAAACCCTCTACACCTGGATGGTGGTGGGTGACTTGAAGATGGAAATTGGTTTCCTCATTGATGGCCTCACCGCCATGATGATGTGCGTCGTGACCTTTGTGTCCTTGATGGTTCACCTCTACACCATTGGTTACATGGAAGAGGACGAGGGCTACAACCGCTTCTTCTCCTACATCTCTTTGTTCACCTTCTCCATGTTGATGCTTGTGATGAGCAACAACATGCTGCAACTGTTCTTCGGTTGGGAAGCGGTGGGCTTGGTGTCGTACCTGCTGATCGGCTTTTGGTTCAACAAACCCACAGCGATCTTCGCCAACATGAAGGCTTTCTTGGTCAACCGTGTGGGTGACTTCGGCTTCATCTTGGGCATTGGGTTGATCGCGGCTTATGGCGGCACCTTGAACTACACCGAAGCCTTTGCCAAAGCAGGGGAGTTGGGCGCGCTCACCTTCCCAGGTACCGACTGGATGCTGGTGACCGTGATCTGTATCTGCCTGTTCATCGGCGCGATGGGCAAGTCGGCGCAGTTCCCACTGCATGTGTGGTTGCCTGACTCCATGGAAGGCCCCACCCCCATCTCTGCGCTGATTCACGCGGCGACCATGGTGACGGCTGGCATCTTCATGGTGACCCGCATGTCGCCTTTGTTTGAGTTGTCAGACACGGCCTTGAACTTCATCTTGGTCATCGGCGCCATCACCGCCTTGTTCATGGGCTTCTTGGGCCTGATTCAAAACGACATCAAGCGCGTGGTGGCGTATTCCACCTTGTCGCAACTCGGTTACATGACCGTGGCCTTGGGTGCATCGGCTTACTCGGTGGCTGTGTTCCACCTCATGACCCACGCGTTCTTCAAAGCGTTGTTGTTCCTCGGTGCGGGTTCCGTCATCATGGGCATGCACCACAACCAAGACATCCGCTGGATGGGCGGCGTGCGCAAGTACATGCCCATCACTTGGATCACTTCCTTGTTGGGATCGTTGGCCTTGATCGGCACACCATTCTTCTCGGGCTTTTATTCCAAAGACAGCATCATCGAAGCGGTGGCTGAAAGCCATTTGCCCGGTGCAGGCTTTGCGCACTTTGCTGTGTTGGCGGGTGTGTTTGTGACGGCCTTCTATTCGTTCCGCATGTACTTCCTCGTGTTCCACGGTGAAGAGCGTTACGACCAAAACCCCGATGCCCACCACGATGACCACCATGGTCACGACGACCACGGGCATGACCACGGTCCTCACGAGTCGCCCTGGGTGGTGACGGTGCCTTTGTTGTTGCTGGCCATTCCTTCGGTGGTGATTGGTTATCTGACGATTGACCCGCTGTTGTACGGCGAGTTCTTCAAAGACGCGATCTTCATCAACGCCGACAAGCACCCCGTGATGCACGAGTTGGCCCATGAGTACCACGGCGCTGTGGCCATGGCTTTGCACGCCTTCAGCACGGCACCATTCTGGTTGGCCTTGGCCGGTGTGGCATCGTCTTACTACATGTACATGATCAACCCCGCTGTGCCTGCGGCGATCAAACGTGTGTTCCATCCGCTCTATGTCTTGTTTGAGAACAAGTACTACATGGACTGGATCAACGAAAACATCTTGGCCCGTGGCGCACGCGCTTTGGGCACCGGCCTGTGGAAGGGGGGCGACCAAACCATCATTGAAGGTGGTGTGGTGAATGCCTCCTGGAAACTGGTGGGTTGGGTGTCATCGCTCACGCGTCAGCTGCAGTCTGGCTACCTCTACAACTATGCCTTGGTGATGATCTTGGGTATGTTCGTGCTGATGACTTGGTTCGTCTGGCTCAAATAAGGAGAATAAAAAATGGGTTTATTGAGCCTTGCCATTTGGACGCCAATTCTGTTTGGTGTCGTGTTGTTGGCCCTGGGTCGTGACGAACATGCCAAGACCGTGCGTTGGATTGCACTGATCGGTGCGCTGGTCAGCTTGGCTGTCACGCTGCCGTTGTACAGCGGCTTTGATGTCAGCAGCTCGGCCATGCAGTTTGTCGAGAAAGCCCCTTGGATTGACCGCTTCAATGTGTTCTACAACTTAGGCGTAGACGGCTTGTCGCTGTGGTTTGTTTTGTTGACGGCTTTCATGACCGTGATTGTGGTGATCGCGGGTTGGGACGTGATCACCGAGCGCGTGAACCAATACATGGGCGCGTTCCTTATCTTGAGCGGCTTGATGATTGGCGTGTTCAGCGCCATCGACGGCATGCTGTTTTATGTGTTCTTCGAAGCCACGCTGATTCCGATGTACCTGATCATCGGTATCTGGGGTGGTCCTAACAAAATCTATGCAGCGTTCAAGTTCTTCTTGTATACCTTGCTCGGTTCGTTGTTGATGCTGATTGCCTTGATCTACCTGTACACCCAATCGGGTGGCAGCTTTGACTTGGCCACTTGGCACAAGCTCCCCTTGGCAGCCAATGCGCAAACTTTGTTGTTCTTTGCCTTCTTCGCTGCGTTCGCAGTGAAAGTGCCCATGTGGCCTGTGCACACCTGGTTGCCTGATGTGCACGTGGAAGCGCCCACCGGTGGTTCTGCTGTGCTCGCCGCGATCATGTTGAAGCTCGGTGCCTATGGTTTCTTGCGCTTCTCGCTGCCCATCGCCCCCGATGCAGCCCGTGAATTTGCGTGGCTCATGATTGCCTTGTCCTTGGTGGCCGTGGTCTATGTGGGCTTGGTGGCCATGGTGCAAGAAGACATGAAGAAGCTGGTGGCTTATTCATCGGTGGCCCACATGGGTTTTGTGACCTTGGGCTTTTTCATCTTCAACGACATCGGTGTCTCAGGCGCCTTGGTGCAAATGATTGCCCACGGCTTTGTGTCTGGCGCCATGTTCTTGTCCATTGGTGTCTTGTACGACCGCATGCACTCCCGTGAAATCGCCAGCTACGGCGGTGTGGTCAACACCATGCCCAAGTTTGCTGCCTTTGCCTTGCTGTTTGCCATGGCCAACTGTGGCTTGCCAGGCACCGCGGGTTTTGTCGGCGAGTGGATGGTGATTTTGGGTGCCATCAAATACAACTTCTGGATTGGCTTTACCGCCGCTTCGGCCTTGATCTTTGGCGCCGCCTACACCTTGTGGATGGTCAAGCGCGTGTACTTGGGCCCTGTGGCCAATGATCACGTCAAAGAACTCGAAGACATCAACAGCCGCGAGTTCTTGATGTTGGCCTTGCTGGCGATTGCTGTCTTGGCCATGGGTGTGTTCCCCAAGCCTTTCACCGATGTGATGGATGTGTCCGTGGCTGATTTGCTCAAGCACGTGGCCATCTCTAAGTTGCCCCAATAAAGAGGGATAGACCCCATGATTGAAAAATTCAACCTCGCCGCGCTGTACCCCGAGCTGTTGTTGCTGGTGATGACGATGGTCATTGCGATGCTCGACTTGTTCGTCACATCGCCACGCCGTACCCTGACGTATGTCCTGTCCTTGTTGACCATGGGTGTGGTGGCTGTGTTGCAAGCGCACGATGCCAGCAGCGGCACCACGGTGTACAGCTTCGGCAACATGGTGGTGTCTGACCCTATGGGCAACTGGCTCAAGTGCTTCTCCACCTTGGCTGTGTTTGTGACCGTGGTGTACGGTCGCCCTTACGCGATTGACCGCGACATGCTCAAACACGGGGGCGAGTTGTTCACCCTGGGTCTGTTTGCGCTGGTGGGCATGTACGTCATGATCTCGGGCAACAACTTCCTCGTGCTGTACCTCGGCGTTGAATTGCTGGCGCTGTCCAGCTATGCCTTGGTAGCCTTGCGTCGTGACAGTGCCACCGCTTCTGAAGCGGCCATGAAGTACTTTGTTTTGGGTGCCTTGGGCAGCGGTTTCTTGCTCTATGGCATGTCCATGCTCTACGGCGCCACCGGTTCGCTGGACATCAGCACGGTGTTCAAGGCCGTGTCTTCCGGTCAGATCAACCACAAGGTGTTGGTGCTTGGCTTGGTGTTTGTGGTGTGCGGTTTGGGCTTCAAGTTTGGCGTGGTGCCATTCCACATGTGGGTACCTGATGTGTACCAAGGCGCCCCCACGGTGGTGACCTTGATGATCGGTGGCGCCCACAAGTTGGCGGCGTTTGCGATGACCATGCGCTTGTTGGTGGAAGGCTTGTTGCCCTTGGCCATCGACTGGCAGCAAATGTTGATCGTGTTGTCTGTGGCTTCGTTGCTGATTGGTAACTTGGCCGGTATTGCACAAACCAACCTCAAACGCATGATTGCGTTCTCCACCATTTCTCAAATGGGTTTTGTGCTGATTGGCTTGTACTCGGGCGTGGTCAACGGCAACACCGCTGCCGCCGCGAACGCCTACAGCTCGGCTATGTTCTATGTGGTCACTTACGTGCTCACCACACTGGCGGTGTTCGGCATCATCATGTTGCTGGCACGTGAAGGCTTTGAGAGCGAAGAAATCGCTGACTTTGCTGGCCTCAACCAACGCAGCCCCTTGTATGCAGGCGTGATGGCCTTGTGCATGTTCTCATTGGCCGGTGTGCCACCCATGGTCGGTTTTGCTGGCAAGTTGTCGGTGTTGCAAGCCCTGGTGGCCTCTGACCAACCCGGCGCCATCGCTTTGGCGACCTATGCCGTGATGATGTCCTTGTTGGCCGCGTTCTACTACCTGCGCGTGGTCAAGGTCATGTACTTTGATGCACCGTTGACAGCAAGCACCGTGTTTGCTGGCAAAGATGTGCGTGTGGTGCTGTTGATCAACAGCGGTTTGCTCTTGGTTCTGGGCTTGTTGCCAGGCGCTTTGATGACTTTGTGCGCACGCGCCATCGTCACCACCTTGGGAACCTAAGCACGTACTGCTCTTCGAAAGCCAGCTCTTGAGCTGGCTTTTTTCATGATGACTGAAAAAAAATCTTTGCCCAACGACAGCCATCTGATCGAGCATCCGCTCGACCACGTGGAGTTGTTCAAAGGCCATTTCCTGCATGCCTTTCGCGACCAGGTGCGGCTGCCCAGTGGCGGCACCGCCACGCGTGAGTATGTGATTCACCCCGGTGCGGTGATGATCATTGCTTTTCTTGATGACGGCCGTTTGGTCATGGAGCGTCAGTACCGTTACCCTGTCCAGCAAGTGATGATCGAGTTTCCTGCCGGCAAGCTCGATCCCGGCGAAGACCGCCTGGCCTGCGCCCAACGCGAGTTGCTCGAAGAAACCGGCTACCGCGCCAAAGAGTGGGCCCATGCAGGCGTGCTGCACCCGGTGATCAGCTATTCCACCGAGTTCATCGACATCTGGTTTGCCCGTGGCCTGACGGTTGGCGAGCGTCAGCTGGACGAGGGTGAGTTTCTGGATGTGTTCTCTGCCAGCATGGATGAGCTGTTGGCCTGGTCGCGTGATGGCCAACTCACCGACGCCAAAACCTTGACCGGTTTGCTGTGGCTGCAAAACCATCTCAGTGGCGCCTGGCCTTTGACTTGGCACACCGTGTGAGAGCGTGGTGCGCCATGCACGCGTTGGCGGCGCTTGCTAGATAATTCAAGCCATGAAAGTTCTGGACCTGCAGTGCAGCCACCACCACAGCTTTGAAGGCTGGTTCGCGTCGCAAGATGATTTTGAAAATCAGCTCGCACGCGGCTTGGTCGCGTGCCCTTTGTGCGCAGACACCACCATCACCAAAAAACTCAGCGCACCGCGCCTGAATCTGAGCGCACCCCAAGAGACAGCGAATGTGGAGCCCGCGCAGTTAGAAGCTGCGTTGATGAAGGCGGTGCGCCAGGTGGTGGCCAACACCGAAGACGTGGGCGACAGCTTTCCTGAAGAAGCCCGCAAGATGCACTACGGCGAGACCGCCGCACGCAACATCCGTGGCCAAGCGACGCCCGAACAAACCGAAGCCTTGATCGACGAGGGCATTGCCGTTGTGCCGCTGCCCATGCCCGAGGCTTTCAAAGGCCCGTTGCAATAAGTCGTTGCAGCGTGGCCCAGGTCTGGGCCACGGCATCGGGCGCATCACAAGCCACGATGCAACGGTCATTCATGCTGCGCAACCAGGTGATTTGCCGTTTGGCCAACTGGCGTGTGGCCGCAATGCCTAGCTCTTTCAACTGCGGCACGATCGTCTCAAGCGCTGAGCCCGTGGCTTGCGCTTTGTCCATCAATTCCCATGCTTGCCGGTACCCCACACAGCGCATGCTGGGCAATTCCAGGTGCAAGTCGCCGCGGGCACGCAAGGTGTGCATCTCGTCTAAAAAGCCGGCGGCTAGCATGGCCTCAAAGCGCTGTGCAATGCGCGCATGCAGCCATGCGCGGTCTTGCGGTTCTAAAGAAATTAAGGGGATGCGCGGTGTTGTGTCTGCTCCGCGTTGCGTCGCTGCTTGCGCGAACCACACCGACAAAGGCTTACCGCTCACGCGCCAGACTTCCAGGGCGCGCGAGATGCGTTGCGAATCGTTGGGCGTCAAACGCGCTGCCGTGACAGGGTCAACCTTGGCCAACTCGGCGTGCATGCCAGGCCAGCCGATGGCCATGGCTTGTGCTTCAATCTCGGCGCGCAGTTCGGGTTGTGCAGTGGGCAAGTCATCAATGCCGTCACGCAAAGCCTTGATGTAGAGCATGGTGCCGCCCACCAGCAAGGGCAGCTTGCCACGTCCACGAATCTCGGCCATCAGCAACGTGGCATCGCGGGTGAACTCGGCTGCGCTGTAGGCTTGTGTCGGGTCACGAATGTCAATCAAGTGGTGTGGCACTTGGGCCAACTCTTGTGCATTGGGCTTGGCCGTGCCAATGTCCATGCCGCGATATACCAGGGCTGAATCGACGCTGATGATCTCCACCGGCATCTGCTGTGCAATGGCCAAGGCCGCTGCCGTTTTGCCACTGGCGGTGGGGCCAACTAAGGCGATGGCCTGCGTCATTCAACGCCCACGCAAAAAGAGCGCATCGAGCTCACGCATGCTGAGTTGGCGCCAGGTGGGGCGCCCGTGATTGCATTGGTCGGAGCGCTCGGTCACTTCCATCTGACGCAAGAGGGCGTTCATTTCGTCCAGGGTGAGCTTGCGGTTGGCGCGCACAGCACCATGGCAAGCCATGGTGGCCAGCAACTCGTTGCGGGCGCGTTGCACCATGGTGCTGGCATCGTGTTGTGCCAACTCGGCCAACACGCTGCGGGCCAGTGCCACGGCATCGCCTTGCGCCAAGGTGTTGGGCACGGCGCGCACGGCCAAGGTTTTGGACGACAGGGTGGAAATCTCCAAACCCAGCTCGTTCAGGGCTTCTGCACAGGCTTCGGCGGTGGCCACTTCTTGCGCTGTGGCCGGGAAGGTGGCTGGAATCAGCAGTGGTTGGCTGGCGATGCGCTGTGCGTCAATTTGTGTTTTGAGCTGCTCGTACACGATGCGCTCATGCGCGGCATGCATGTCGACCAACACCAGGCCTTGGGCGTTCTCGGCCAAGATGTACACGCCTTGTAGTTGCGCCAGTGCTTTGCCCAGCGGCCAAGTGGTGGGCGTGGCGTGGTCTGCCTGGGCCGACGTGTGGGCCGAGTGTGCAGGCTGTGCAAAAGGCGTTGTAGGGGCGAAGGTGGTCGAGGCCTCTTGCGCCATCACCGAGGGGCGGGGTGTGGCCGATTGCCACAAGGCGCTCACATCGTCCACACGGTTGCCTGTCAGCGGCATGGCGGCTTGTTGCCATTGGGCTTGTGGCCACGTAGTCGCAGCAGGGCGCAAATTCAAAGTGGGCGCATCTTCGCCAGGCGATGGGTGAGCAGCAGCCAGCAAGGCCGCACGCGGAATGGCCAGCGCGTTTTCAACCGCATGGCGCACAGCTTGGTGCACTTCACGCCCGTCCCGAAAACGCACCTCGATCTTGGTAGGGTGCACATTCACATCCACGCGCGTGGGGTCGATCTCGACATAAAGCGCATACACCGGTTGGCGATGGCCGTGCAACACGTCTTCGTAGGCGCTGCGCGCCGCATGGGTCACCACTTTGTCGCGCACAAAGCGACCGTTCACATACGAGAACTGCTGGTCTGCGCGTGAGCGTGCGGCGTCTGGAATGCCCGCACGTCCCACCACGGTCACATGGCCGGATTGGTAATGCACCGCCACCGAGTCACGCAAAAAATCGTCCCCCAACACATCGGCCAAGCGGCGGTCCAGGGCGGCTTGCGCTTGCGCGGCATCGCTGGCGTCGCTAGGTTGTGCACGCCATTGCTCGACCAATTTGCCTTCATGCCAAATGGCAAAGCCCACTTCGGGGCGCGTCAAGGCATGGCGCCGCACGGCTTCGACACAATGCGCGAGTTCGGTGTTGTCGGTTTTTAAAAACTTGCGGCGGGCCGGGGTGCTGTAAAACAGCTCTTTGACCTCGACCGTGGTGCCCTGGGCCCGCGCTGCAGGTTGCAGTTCACCGCTGCGGCCATCGAGCAACATGGCGCTGTCTTGGGTGGCGGTGCGCGAGAGCACCGAGAGTTCGGAGACTGATTGAATCGCTGCCAGTGCTTCACCACGAAAACCCATGGTGCCCACCGATTCCAACTCGCTCAGGCTGGTGATCTTGCTGGTGGCATGGCGCTTCAAGGCCACGGGCAACTCGGTGGCGGGAATGCCCACGCCGTTGTCTTCCACGCTGATGAGTCGCACGCCGCCAGCGAGCAAGCGCACGGTGATTTGGGTGGCGCCAGCGTCCAGCGCGTTGTCGACCAACTCGCGCACGACAGAGGCTGGGCGTTCGACCACCTCGCCGGCCGCAATTTGGCTGATCAGTTCGTCGGGGAGTTCGCGGATGGCGCGTGGGGGTTGGGTAGCAGGGTGCACAGCCAGATTTTACGGGCAGGGATAATGCAGCGCATGGAACTTGTTACCTTCTTGATCGACTTCATCTTGCACATCGACCGCTACCTGGAGAGCTTTGTGCAAGCCTATGGCGTGTGGGTGTATGCCTTGCTGTTTCTCATCATCTTTGTGGAGACGGGCTTGGTGGTCATGCCGTTCTTGCCAGGGGACTCGCTGCTGTTTGTGGTGGGCGCCATGTGTGGTGCGGGGTTGATGGATTACACGCTGTCTTTGGCGTTGTTGTTCACGGCAGCGGTGGCAGGCAACCAAACCAATTACACGATTGGGCGTTACTTTGGCCACAAGGTGTTTGCATGGGAAGACTCACGGTTTTTCAACCGCCGCGCCTTTGACCAAGCCCATGCGTTTTACGAACGTTACGGTGGCGTGACCTTGGTGGCCGCACGCTTCATGCCCTTTGTGCGTACCTTTGCGCCCTTTGTGGCGGGCGTGGCGCAGATGACGCGACGCAAGTTCACGTTTTATGACGTGACAGGCGGCGCCTTGTGGGTGGGCGGCATCGTCAGCGCAGGCTACTTCTTTGGCAATATCGCTTGGGTCAAAACCAATTTGGACAAAATCATTTGGGCCATGATTTTGGTGCCCGGTCTGTTGGCCATTTATGGCTCGTGGAAAGCCTCGCGCCAGCCGCAGGTCTGAGGGTTTGCGCTTTAAGCGCTGTGTGAATCTGCTGGGTCTGCGCGGCGTATGTCGCGCAGCATGAACAAATACAGGCTCTCCACCTTTTCGCGTGCCCAGGGGGTTTTACGCAAGAACTTCAAGCTCGAATTGATGCTGGGGTCGTGGGTGAAGCAACGGATGTTGATGCGTTCGCCCAAACCTTCCCAACCGTAGTAGTCAGCCAGCTGGGTGATGATTTTTTCGAGCGTCAGGCCGTGCAAGGGGTTGCGCGGTTGGCTGGGGGCTTGTGTCATGGCGATCAGGTGTTGGCGCGCGTGCGCGCCAAAGGTGGGTTGCGCGAGAAGTAGCGTTCAATGCTTTTCATCAGCGCATTGGCCAGTTCGTTTTGGTAGGCGTCGGTGATCAAACGTGCTTCTTCTTCCGGGTTGCTGATGAAGGCAGTTTCCACCAGCACGCTCGGAATATCTGGTGCTTTGAGCACCGCAAAACCCGCTTGCTCCACATGCGGTTTGTGCAGTTTGCCGATGCGGCGAATTTGCCCCAGCATCTCGCTGCCCAGCTTCAGGCTGTCGTTGATTTGGGCCGTGGTGCTCATGTCCAGCAAGGCGCGCTGCACGGTGGCGTCTTGGGTTTTGATGTTCAGGCCACCCACCAAATCGGCGCGGTTTTCTTGTTTGGCCATCCAGCGGGCTTGTGCGCTCGATGCCGCACCTTGGCTCAAGGCAAACACGCTGGCCCCGCGTGCATCGGGCGTGAGAAACGCATCGGCATGGAGGCTGACAAACAAATCGGCTTGCACGCGGCGTGCTTTTTCTACCCGCATCTGCAAGGGCACAAAGAAGTCGGCATCGCGCGTCAAGAACGCACGCATGGGCAGGTTGCCGTGGCGGGTGGCAATGACGGTGTTGTTGATGCGATCGCGCATGCGGTGGGCAATTTGCAGCACCACATCTTTTTCTTTGGTGCCCCGTGGGCCAATGGCCCCCGGGTCTTCGCCGCCATGGCCGGGGTCGAGCGCCACGATGATGAAACGTTCGGAATCCGGCGATGTGTGTGCTGCTACCGACGCCGTCGAGGATGCCGCAGAAGCTGCGGGCGTGGCTGGCAGGGCCTGGGGCTTGCGGTCTTGGCTGCCCATCAAATCGGCCAAGGGGTCGGGGCGGGTGGTGAGTTTGGACGCGGGCGGTGGTGTGGGGGTTGCCGTCATCGACGGTACGTTGTTGGAGGGCGAGGCACCGTTGAGTCGCTCGGCAATCAAGGCCTCCAGCGGGTCGGCCACCTGGGTGGGGTAGAGGTCCAGCACCAAGCGGTGTTGGTAGCGTGCATTGCCCGCTTGCACGGGCGCGAGGTTGAACACCTGTGGCTTGACCATGCGGCGCAAATCGAGCACCAAGCGCACAGTGTTGCTGGTGTACTGGCCCACCCGCACGCCGGTGATGTAGGGGTCGTCCGAGCGCACCTTGCCCACCAGTTCGCGCAGGGCAGGGTTGAGCTCAATGCCTTCAATGTCCACCGCCAAGCGCGGTGGGTTGGCCACAAACAAGGGCACGGTTTTGAGGGCGGTGTCGCTCTCAATCGTGACTCGGGTGTAGTCGGCGGCCGGCCACACGCGTACCGCCACAATCGTGGCGCCCCAGGCAATGTCTGCCTGACCTAAGAGCAAGGCCAAGCTGCCGCTTTGGAGCAAGGTGCGTCGGTTCAGTGGCGTCATGCGAGCAAAGCCTCTGCAGATGGGGTGAGGGCGCGCAAGGTGACGCGGCGTTGTTCGTCGTCTGTCACTTCGATGTGCAGGCTCAGGTCGGGCGTGGGCATCACGCCTTGGGCCTGCTGGGGCCACTCGCACAGCTTGAGTCCGGGGCTGGCAAAAATGTCACGAAAGCCCGCGTCTTCCCATTCGCGTGGATCGCTGAAGCGGTAAAAGTCAAAGTGCCAGACCGCACCTGCCGCCACCTGATAGGGTTCAACCACCGCATAGGTGGGGCTCTTGATGCGGCCTTGCACACCCAGTGCGCGCAGCAGATGGCGCACCAAAGTGGTCTTGCCTGCGCCCAAGTCGCCTTCGAGCGTGATGCACGCGTTCAAGCCGTTGTGCGCGCGCGTCAAGGCCGTCGCCAGCTGCTGCGCGAAGGCGGTGGTGGCGGCCTCATCAGGCCAAACAAGAGTTTTTACAATGGCTGAATTGTTCAAGGATGTCGGGTGTCGTTAGATCACACATTGTTGCTGTCGCAAATTCAAATTTGGGGTCAAGCCCTGGGATTTTCCCAAATTGCAGTGGCCCCTGTGGATTTGTCGTCGGCCGAGCCTGCATTGCAGGCCTGGCTGTCGCAAAACTTCCACGGCAGCATGGACTATATGGCCCGCCACGGCATGAAACGCGCCCGCCCGCAAGAACTGGTGCCCGGCACCTTGAGCGTGCTCACCGCCCGCATGAACTACTTGCCGCGCAACACCGAGTCCGACTGGCAAGACACCGAATGGCGCCGCTTGCGCCAAGCCGAGGAGGCCGTGGTGTCCGTCTATGCCCGGGGGCGCGATTACCACAAGGTCTTGCGGCAACGCCTGGACAGCTTGGCCCAGCAGATCGACCAGTATTTGGCATCCGAGCAAGGCGAGGGCGGTTTGCAGTACCGTGCCTTCACCGATTCGGCCCCGGTGCTCGAGGCTGAGCTGGCCACCCGCAGCGGGCAGGGCTGGCGCGGCAAGCACACCTTGGTGCTCAACCGCGAGGCGGGCTCGATGTTCTTTTTGGGTGAGATTTTTCTCAACCTTGCTTTGCCGACCACACCCGCCGTGACGGCCCACTGCGGTCAGTGCACCGCCTGTATCGATGTGTGCCCCACGCAAGCCATTGTGGCGCCGGGGGTGGTGGATGCACGGCGCTGCATTTCGTATTTGACGATTGAGCACGATGGGGCCATTCCCGAAGATCTGCGCCCTCTGATGGGCAACCACATTTACGGCTGTGACGATTGCCAGCTGATTTGCCCCTGGAACAAATTTGCCCAAGTCAGCACCTTGCCCGACTTTGATGTGCGCGAAGGCTTGGTGGGCCAAAGCATGGCCCGCCTGCTGGCGTGGACCGAAGACGAGTTTTTGCGCTACACCGAGGGCAGCCCCATTCGTCGCATCGGCCATGTGCGTTGGCTGCGCAACCTGGCCGTGGCTGCGGGCAATGCCTTACGACAGGTGGAATTGCCCGCGTTGCGCCAAGCCCTGCAAGCACATGCCCTGCATGACAACGCCTTGGTGCGTGAGCATGTGCAGTGGGCGCTGGCACAGGGGGCTTGATCGCACACGATGGCTTTATGTGGGCTCGCTGTGTTGTGCCAAAAGAATTTGGTTCAGCGCCAGATTGACGTAATAGCTGCTGCGGCCAATTTTTTGTTTTTTTAAAAAACCTGTGCTCACCAGTGTGTCTAGGTATTTGGTGGCTGTCAGTCGAGACACACCTAGATCACGCTGCAAGAAATCTATTTTGGTATAGGGGTGAGTGAATAGATTGTTGATGAGGTCTTGGCTGTAAAACTTGTGCTCAGCTCGAATGCGGTGCTTGTAGTCCATCAGCGCTGCCTTGATGGCCTGAACAGTATGTATGGTTTGTTGTGCCGTGACTTCTACGGCCTCTAGCATGTAGAGCACCCATTCTTCCCAGTTGTCTTGCTCCCTTACCGTTTGCAGCAGGCGGTAGTAATCAGCCTTGGTTCGGACAATGTGGTGACTCAGGTAAAGCACGGGGATGTCCAGCAGACCCTCTTTCACCAGATACAACACATTCACAATTCGCCCCGTGCGGCCGTTGCCATCGTAGAAGGGATGAATGCTCTCGAACTGATGATGCAACAGAGCCATCTTAATGAGCGGGTCCACGTTGAAAAGACTGGGATCATTCATGAACAGCTCCAGTCCACGCATGAGTTCTACAATTTCTGTTGGGTCTTGCGGTGGGGTGTAAACCGTCTTACCAGAACCGTCTTTAAGCGTTGTGCCTGGCAGCTTGCGAAAGCCCGCATGGTTACGTTCTAGCTGTCGTTGAATTTCGATGATGTGATTCGCGGTAAGTAATCCGCTGGAACGTACCTGCTCAAACCCCACCCGCAACGCTTGGCGGTAACGTAACACCTCTTTGGCTGCGAGGTTGGAAAAAGCATCAAGGTCTGCATCATCTTTGAACAACTCATCGTGTGTGGTGACGATGTTTTCAATTTCGGAACTGTCCTTTGCTTCTTGCAAGCCCAAGGTGTTGATCAGAATGCCTTGATTGGGAATAGATGCTGCAACCCCCTTCAGTTCAGCCAAGCGACGACTGCTGCTTGCTAACTTTCTGAGGATAGCTGGCGTGTCGAACCTCGATGGATTCAGTGCTTCAAGCGATAGAAGTGAGGGCATAGGGCAGCTCAATCGGATAATGTGTATAGAAATTTTAAATTTCTATACACATTATCCGGCATATGCATAAAAAATGGCGATTTTTTATGCCTTTTCCCATCACCTCTTGTATCAAGGCGCAGGCGTGCGCGTGGCCTGTTGCGCCAGGCGATGGTAGAAACGAATCGCATCTGCGTAGTTGGCGGTGCTCAGACGCTCATTGGTGCCATGAAAACGCTTGATGTCTTCGGCATTGGCGCGCACCGGTGAGAACTTGAAGATGTGGTCGCTGATGCGGTCGTAGTGCGCCGAGTCGGTGGCTGCCACCATGAGGCCTGGGGCCACCACGGCATCTGAAAAAACTTCGCGGATGGTTTGATTGAGCAGCTTGTACTGCTGCGAGTTGGTCGGCGCCACCTTGGATGCGTTGGTGGCGCCTGGCAGGGGCTCCAGCTCAAACCGAGGCGTTACTTTTTTGATCTGGGTCTGCATGTGGTCCATCACATGATCGATGTTGTCACCCGGCAGGATGCGAAAGTTCACCATCGCTTCGGCCCGACCGGGCAGCACATTTTCCTTGTTGCCCGCGTTCACAATGGTCAGCGCGGTGGTGGTGCGAAGCATGGCATTGGTGCTGCCCTTGGCCTCCAGCTGGCGTTGAATCAGCGGCCCAAAAAGCCACAGGTTCGACAAGGCCACCCGGTTGAACCCACTCATCTCAGGTGCGAGCGTGTCGAACATTTCAGCCGCGATGCCACCAGACAAACCACCGGGCAAGGGGTGATCGTCGAGTTGCTTGAGGGCCGAACTCATCATCGCAATCACGCCTTCGCCTTGGGCTGGGGGCATGGACGAATGACCGGGTGTGCCCGTCATCTTCAGGCGCACTGACAGATAACCCTTTTCAGCCACGCCAATGATGGCGCTGGGTTGGCGTATGCCGGGCATCACGCTGTCGAGCACCAGCAAGCCTTCGTCAATCACAAAGTCAAGATGGACCTTGCGGGACTCCAGCAAGCGTGAAATTTGAGCCGCGCCTCGGGCGCCGCTGACTTCTTCGTCTGCGCCGTACCCCAGGTACAGCGTGCGTGCAGGCGTGTAGCCTTCAGTCAGCAGCTGTTCGATGGCTTCGAGCTGGGCCATCAAATTGCCCTTGTTGTCCCAAGAGCCTCTGCCCCAGACGTAGCCGTCTTTGATGGCGCCTGAGAACGGGGCTTGCTGCCAGTCCGACTCCGTGCCCGGTGCGATGGGCACCACGTCTTGGTGCGCCATGAACATCACCGGTGCTGCTTGGGTGTTTGTGCCTTTCCAGGTGTAGAGCAAGCTCAGGTTGCCCACCCGTTCGCGCTGCAGCTGGGCGTGGACTTTGGGAAATTTCAGCTCCAGCATGCGCTGGAAATTCAGAAACTCTTGCGCATTCAAATCGGCGTCGTCTCGCGACGAAATGGTTTTGAAGCGCACCGCCTCGGCCAGCCGTGCGGCCACTGCCGCCTCGTCCACACTGAGTTTGGCAATCGGGTCCACCACGAGTTGGCGCGAGCCTTTGCGCCAGGTGTTGAAACCCACCACGCTGGCCAGAACCAGAATGAACAGCAAAAACCACAGTGCAATTTTCTTGATCATGTTGTCCCTTTTTCAAAAATTCATCGTCTGACTGGGTGATGTGTGGCTAGCGGGCGGTGCTGGTTTGTGCGTTGAGAGGCATTGCTGCTTTGACCGCTTGCCCTAATTCAATCACCGCTAACGCGTAGTAGCTGCTCCAGTTGTAACGCGTCACCACATAAAAGTTCTCGGTGCCCGCCACATAGCTCGGCGCATCGTCGCCATTGAACAGTTCGACCAAAGCCAGCGGGCCTGTGTGCTGTTGTGCGTCGCTGTCCAACACCGCGCCTTTGGCCATGAAGTTGCTCACACTGAAGGACGGCAAGATGTCGGGGGCGAGCAGGCTGGGTTTGTCCAAGCGCGCTTCGTCAAACTTGACGGGATAGTGGGTGGGCATGCCGGTTTGCCAGCCAAAGGCCTTGAAGTAGTTGGCCACCGAGCCAATGGCGTCCACAGGGCTGTTGAGCAAGTCGATGCGGCCATCGCCATCAAAGTCCACCGCAAACTTGGCCCAGCTCGATGGCATGAACTGCGGCCAACCCATGGCCCCTGCAAAGCTGCCGGTGATGGGCGCGGTGCCGGGTGCTTGCTGGCGCATTTGCACCAAGAAGTGCCCGAGCTCTGATTTGAAAAACGCTTGCCGTTCTGCCGCGCGTGGGTGTGCTTGTGGAAAGTTCAGGGCCAGCGTGGTCAACGCATCGAGCACGTGGTAGTTGCCTTTGTGTTGGCCGTAAAAGGTTTCGACGCCGATGATGCCCACAATCATTTCCGCAGGCACACCGTAGGTCTGCTGTGCGCGCTGCAAGGCGCTGTCGTGGGTTTGCCAAAACTGCACGCCGGCGTCAATGCGGCGTGGCTCGATGAAGCGTTCGCGGTAAGCGCGCCAGTTTTTGGGCACGCTCACTGGCGGTGGCATGACCAGTTTGGGCACGCCTGGCAGTTGCCGTGCGTCGCTGAGTTGTTGGCGCACCCAGTCGATGGGCAGCTTGTGTTGTTCAGACAATTCATGGGCCAACGCGATGACTTGCGGTGTGCTACCAAAGTGCGGGCCGCTGACTTGGCGCATCGCCTTGCTAGGCGCTTTGTGGGCGTGTTTGTGTGTGGCAGCGCGGCTGTGTTGGGTGGTGCTCCAAGCGGGGGCGCTGGCGCAGGCTGCCATGCACACGACGATGGTGGCGATTTGACGCAAGGCAAAACTTGGCGAGAAATTTGGCGCAATGCCTGAAAAAGAGGGGGTAGTAGGTCGTGTCACGCAGCGTCGCCCGGGGCTCAAAGCAAGGCCTGCATGTTAAGCTGAGTTCAAGAAGTTGCGAGACACAGACCATGCGTAAAACTGGCTATTACACCCACCCTCAGTGCTGGAAACACGAGATGGGTGCCGGACACCCCGAATGCCCCGAGCGATTGAGTGCCATCCAAGACCGCTTGCTCATCAGCGGCGTCGATTTGGGCTTGACCGCCATCGAAGCACCAGAAGCGCCGTTGGCCGACATCGAGCTGGCGCATGACCGCATGTACATCGCAGCCCTGCGGGGTCTGTCAGATCAGCTGATCGAAGACCAACTCGCAGGCGGCCCGGCCTATGCGCACTTGGATGCCGACACTGCCATCAATGCCTCGACCTGGAAGGCGGCCCTGTGCTCCGCAGGCGCTGCCATTGCCGCCACCGATGCGGTGTTGGCCGGGGAGCTTGCCAACGCGTTTTGTGCCATTCGCCCGCCGGGGCACCATGCGACGCGCAAACAAGCAGGTGGGTTTTGTTTTTTCAACAACGTGGCGATCGCCGCCAAGTACGCCTTGGCGCGTCATGGTCTGAGTCGCGTGGCGGTGGTGGACTTTGATGTGCACCATGGCAATGGCACCGAAGACATCTTGGCCGGCGACGACCGTGTCTTGATGGTCAGCTTTTTCCAGCACCCGTTCTATCCTTATTCAGGCACTGAGAATCCCGCCACCAACATGGTCAATGTGCCTGTGCCGGCCTATACCAAGGGCATGGAAGTGCGCGAGCTGGTCGAGAACTACTGGGTGCCTCGCTTGGAAGAGTTCAAGCCCGAGTTGATTTTCATCAGCGCGGGCTTTGATGCCCACCGCGAAGACGATATGGGGCAAATGGGTTTGACCGAGCAAGACTACAGCTGGATCACCTACCGCGTGCGCGAGATTGCGGCGCGTCATGCCCAAGGGCGCATCGTGTCTTGTCTGGAGGGCGGCTACGATTTGAGCGCCCTGTCGCGCAGCGTGGAAGCGCATTTGCGGGTGTTGGCTGATCTTTAAACCATGAACGATTTACAAGAACTGCTGCTGGACTTGCAAAGCCCGGCGATTGCCCTGGAGTTGGGCGGCTTGGCCCTGTGCCTGGCGTTGGCGTGGCTGATCAGCTGGGCCTTGGGGCGTGGTGCCGCACGCGACTCGATTTTGTTTGGCCGCCGGGTGATCGACGGGGTGTTGTTCCCGACGCTGTCGCTAGTCTTGGTCTATGCCTTGAAGGTGGGCTTGCTCAAGCTGCAACATGTGCCCGTGCTCAAGGTGGCGGTGCCGGTGCTGGTATCGCTGGTGGTGATTCGTCTGATCGCACGGGTGCTGGCCTCGGTCTTTCCGCAGTCGCAAGGTGCGCGCGTGTTGGAGCGCGGCGTGTCGTGGCTGGCCTGGGCGGTTGCCGTGCTGTGGATCACGGGCTTGCTGGACCCGGTGGTGCAAGAGCTGGAGAGCATTCACTTCACGGTGGGCAAAACGCAAATCACGCTGCGCCATGTGATTGAAGTCTTCATGACCTCCAGCTTCATGCTGGTGCTCACCCTCTGGCTGTCGGCGGTGCTCGAAAACAAGGTGCTCAATCGCGCCCTGGCCGATTTGTCGATGCGCAAAGTGGCATCCAACGCTTTGCGTGCCTTGCTGTTGTTGATCGGCACTTTGTTTGCCTTGTCGACGGTGGGGGTGGACTTGACCGCGCTGTCGGTGCTGGGTGGCGCTTTAGGCGTAGGTCTTGGTTTTGGCTTGCAAAAGTTAGCGGCCAACTATGTGAGCGGCTTCGTCATCTTGCTAGAACGTTCGTTGCGCATTGGCGACTATGTGCGGGTGGACGGTTTTGAAGGGCGCGTGACCGACATCAAAACACGCTACACCCTGGTGCGCGCCAACAACGGCAGCGAATCGGTGGTTCCCAACGAGTTACTGATCACCCAGAGGGTGGAGAACTTGTCATTGGAAAGTACACATTTGCTCCAAAGTTGCACCTACTGGGTCGGTTTGGACAGCGATGTGGCGCAGGTGCAAAACCTCTTGGTTCAAGCTGCTTTGGGCGCCGAGCGCGTGCTGGCCGAGCCCGCACCCATGGCCTTGTTGGCCGAAGTAACGCCGCAGGGCTTGCGTTTTCAGGTCAATTTTTGGATGGATGACCCGGGCAGTGGGCAGTCGGTGGTGCGTTCAGGCGTGAACGTGGCAACCTTGAATGCGCTGCGGGAGGCTGGGGTGATGCTGGCGCATGCACCACAAGAGGTGATACTCCGACAATAAAGCGGCTGTTTTTTGGCGACAATAGCCATAAAAAAGCACGAGCGTTCTAAAAAACGCCGTGATCACACCCTACAATGTGACGTTTACGTAAACGTCAATCAGTTTTCAATCAAAAAATGGAGCTTTTGCCATGAAGGTTTTGGTCGCAGTCAAACGCGTGGTGGACTACAACGTCAAAGTCCGCGTCAAATCGGACAACTCGGGCGTGGACATTGCCAACGTCAAAATGAGCATGAACCCTTTTGACGAAATCGCTGTGGAAGAAGCGGTTCGCCTCAAAGAAAAGGGCGTCGTGACTGAGGTGATCGCTGTGTCTTGCGGCGTTACCCAATGCCAAGAAACCTTGCGCACCGCGATGGCCATTGGCGCTGACCGCGGCATCTTGGTGGAAACCGCCGAAGAGCTGCAACCTTTGGCTGTGGCCAAGTTGCTCAAAGCGCTGATCGACAAAGAGCAACCCGGCTTGGTGATCTTGGGCAAACAAGCGATTGACGACGATTGCAACCAAACCGGCCAAATGTTGGCTGCCTTGGCTGATTTGCCCCAAGCCACCTTTGCGTCCAAAGTGGAAGTGGCGGGCGACAAAGCCAGCGTCACGCGTGAAGTGGACGGTGGTTTGGAAACCCTCTCGGTCAGCTTGCCTGCCGTGATCACCACCGACTTGCGTTTGAACGAGCCACGCTATGTGACCTTGCCCAACATCATGAAGGCCAAGAAAAAGCAACTCGACGTCTTCAAGCCCGAAGACCTCGGCGTGAACGTGGCCCCCCGCATCAAGACCCTCAAGGTCAGCGAACCGCCCAAGCGCAGCGCTGGCATCAAGGTGGCCGATGTGGCGAGCTTGGTGGACAAGCTCAAAAACGTCGCCAAAGTTATCTAAGAACAGCGCAGGAGAAATACACATGACATCTCTCGTTATTGCAGAACACGACAACGCATCGATCAAAGTCTCGACCCTCAACACCGTGAGCGCCGCTGTGGCCATTGGTGGTGATGTGCACGTGCTGGTGGCCGGTCACAACGCCGGCGCTGCCGCTGCGGCTGCCGCCCACATCGCTGGTGTGAGCAAAGTGATTCACGCCGATGGCGCCACCCTGGCTGATGGCTTGGCAGAAAACGTGGCCGCCCAAGTGCTGGCCGTGGCTTCGAACTACAGCCACATCTTGTTCCCCGCCACAGCCGGTGGCAAAAACGTGGCGCCTCGCGTGGCGGCCAAGTTGGATGTGGGCCAGATCAGCGACATCACCAAGGTCGACAGCGCCGATACCTTCGAGCGCCCCATCTATGCCGGTAACGCCATTGCCACCGTGCAATCGAGCGACGCCATCAAAGTCATCACCGTGCGCACCACCGGCTTTGACGCCGCAGCTGCCACCGGTGGCTCGGCTGCGGTAGAAACCGTCGCGGCTGCCGCTGATTCGGGCAAGAGCAGCTTTGTGGGCCGTGAAGTCACCAAGAGCGATCGCCCTGAATTGACCGCTGCCAAGATCATCGTCTCCGGTGGCCGTGCCCTGGGTTCGTCGGAGAAGTTCGACGAAGTCATGACCCCGCTGGCCGACAAACTCGGTGCTGCCATTGGTGCCAGCCGCGCTGCGGTGGACGCAGGTTACGCCGCCAACGATTTGCAAGTGGGTCAAACCGGCAAGATCGTGGCGCCTCAGTTGTATGTGGCGTGCGGCATCAGCGGTGCGATCCAGCACTTGGCCGGTATGAAGGACTCCAAGGTGATCGTGGCGATCAACAAAGACCCTGAGGCACCGATCTTCTCGGTGGCCGACTTCGGCTTGGAGGCGGACCTCTTTGTCGCGGTGCCCGAGCTGGTGGCAGCGCTTTAAACCTTGTGAAAAAGGCACTCCGTGGGGTGCCTTTTTTTTGCTTTGAATCTTTTGCCGTGAATTGATTTTTGGAGATACACCGTGAGTTACAACGCCCCTGTCAAAGACATGTTGTTCAACATCCAGCACTTGGCCAACATCGACCAGATTGCACAAATGCCTGGTTTTGAAGATGCTGGTTTTGAAACCGCGCAAGCTGTGTTGGAAGAAAGCGCCAAATTCACGGCAGGCATGGTGGCACCTTTGAACTGGGAGGGTGACAAAAACCCATCGAGCTGGAAAGACGGCGTCGTCACCACCACGGCGGGCTTCAAAGAGGCGTACCAACAGTATTGCGAAGGCGGTTGGCAAGGCTTGCAGCATCCGGCCGACTTTGGTGGCCAGGGCTTACCCAAAACCATTGGCGCAGCCTGCGGCGAAATGCTCAACTCTGCCAACATGAGCTTTGCCTTGTGCCCCATGCTGACCGACGGTGCGATTGAAGCCTTGTTGACGGCGGGCTCGGATGAGCTCAAAGCCATCTACTTAGAAAAACTGATTTCTGGCGAGTGGACCGGCACCATGAACTTGACCGAGCCACAGGCCGGTTCAGACCTGGCTGCAGTGCGCACCCGTGCCGAGCCCTTGCCCGATGGCACCTACAAAGTGTTTGGCACCAAGATTTTCATCACCTACGGTGAGCACGACATGGCCGAGAACATCATTCACTTGGTGTTGGCCCGTGTGCAAGGCGCGCCCGAAGGCGTGAAAGGCATCAGCTTGTTTGTGGTGCCGAAATTCATGGTCAACAAAGATGGCTCACTGGGCGCACGCAACGATGTGCATTGCGTGAGCATTGAACACAAGATGGGCATCAAGGCCAGCCCGACTGCGGTGTTGCAGTATGGCGACCACGGCGGTGCAATTGGTTTCCTCGTCGGCGAAGAAAACCGTGGCCTCGAATACATGTTCATCATGATGAACGCTGCACGTTACGCCGTGGGTGTGCAAGGCATTTCGATTGCCGAGCGCGCCTACCAAAAGGCGGTGACATTCTCGCGTGACCGCGTGCAAAGCCGTCCGGTGGATGGCAGCATGAAAACCAGCGCCCCCATCATTCATCACCCCGATGTGCGCCGCATGTTGATGACCATGCGTGCTTACATTGAAGGTTGTCGTGCCATGGCGTCTGTGGCTGCTGCTGCGTATGACGCGTCGCACCACCATCCCGATGCCGCCACACGCAAAGAGAATTTGGCCTTCTACGAATTCTTGGTGCCGCTGGTCAAAGGCTTCAGCACCGAGATGAGCTTGGAAGTCACCAGCCTAGGCGTGCAAGTGCACGGTGGCATGGGCTTCATCGAAGAAACTGGTGCCGCACAACACTACCGTGATTCGAAAATTTTGACCATTTACGAAGGCACCACCGCCATTCAAGCCAATGACTTGGTAGGTCGCAAAACAGGTCGCGATGGTGGCCAAACCGCCAAAGCCATTGCCGCACACATTGCCCACACCGAAGCCGAGTTGCTCAAGCAAGGCAGCGCACATGCCAAGGCAGTGGCTGCACGTTTGAAGTCAGCCCGAGAAGCCTTCTTGGCGGTGGTGGACTTTGTGGTGGGTGGCAGCAAAACCAATCCGAACGCGGTGTTTGCAGGCAGCGTGCCTTACCTCATGCTCACGGGCAACTTGATCTCAGGTTGGCAGCTGGCGCGCGCGCTGTTGGTGGCTGAAGAGTTGCTGGCCAAGGGCGAAGACACGGCCTTCATGCAAGCCAAAATCACCACGGCGCGTTTTTATGCCGATCACATCTTGTCCAAAGTGCCTGGCATGCGCGACAGCATTGTCGAAGGCGCGGACAGCGTGACCGAGTTGGCGCTCGACGCCTTCTGATCGATTTCACACAACTTATAAAAAATACACGGAGACACCATGTCCAAATTGCCAGCGGTTTTCAACCAACTCAAGTTCCCAGTCATTGCCTCGCCCTTGTTCATCATCAGCAACCCCAAGCTGGTGATTGCGCAATGCAAGGCGGGCATTGTGGGTTCCATGCCTGCGCTCAATGCGCGTCCTGCGGAACAGCTGGAGGAGTGGTTGATTGAAATCACCGAAGCCTTGGCGGCGCACAACCGTGAGCACCCAGACCAACCGGCGGCGCCGTTTGCGATCAACCAGATCGTGCACAAAAGCAATGACCGCTTGGAGCACGACATGGCCATGTGTGTGAAATACAAAGTGCCCATCATCATCACCTCCTTGGGCGCGCGCGAAGACATCAACGCGGCCGCGCACAGCTATGGCGGTGTGGTGTTGCACGATGTGATCAACAACAAATTCGCCAAGAAAGCGATTGAAAAAGGCGCCGATGGCCTGATTGCTGTGGCCGCTGGCGCGGGTGGTCACGCCGGGGTGAAAAACCCCTTTGCGCTGATTCAAGAAATTCGCGAATGGTTCGATGGCCCCTTAGCCTTGAGCGGTTCCATCGCCACAGGCGGTGCTGTGTTGGCCGCACAAGCCATGGGCGCTGACTTTGGTTACATCGGCTCCGCCTTCATTGCCACCGAAGAAGCGCGTGCGGCAGAAGAATACAAGCAAGCGGTGGTGCATGCCAACTCAGACGACATCGTCTACAGCAACTTGTTCACCGGTGTGCACGGCAACTACTTGGCGCCGTCGATCCGCAACGCAGGCCTGGACCCCGACAACTTGCCCGAGAGCGATCCGAGCAAGATGAACTTTGGTGGTGACGCCAAAAAAGCATGGAAAGACATTTGGGGCTGCGGCCAAGGCATTGGCGCGGTCAAGGCCGTGGTGCCAGCTGCCGAGTTGGTGGCGCGCTTGAAGCGTGAATACCAAGAGGCCAAGTCGCGCATCACGGCGTAGCGCCTGGATGAACAAGGTCTTCACGGACCTTCGACACCCAACAAAAAAGCCGCTCACTGAGCGGCTTTTTTGTTGTTGCGTGTGTTGCTTAGCGCAAGACTAACACCGGCACGCTGGCGTGGGTCAACACTTGTTGTGTTTCGCTGCCCAGCAGCAAGCGCTTGATACCGCGACGACCGTGTGAGGCCATCACGATCAAATCGGCTTTGTGTTTTTTAGCGGCAGCGATCACAGCGTCAGACACGATGTCAGACTTGACCACCACAGGCTTCACATTGACGCCTTTGGCTTTGCCCGCTTTGGCGACAGCGTCCACCACTTTTTGTGCGGCGTCTGCCCATTGCTTTTCAATCTTAGAAACTTCGGTCTGACTCAAGGGCAGCGAGCCTTCGAAATAGCTCTGGGGGTAGCGTGGGGTGATCTTGATGGCGACCAACTCTGCGCCGCTCAAGGCTGCCAATTCAATGGCGCTGGCCACGGCTTTTTTCGACAAGGTTGAACCGTCTGTGGCGACCAAAATGCGTTTGTACATAAACTGCTCCTTTGCTGTTGATGGTCGAAGCTTAACGCATGATTCAGCATTTGTTTTGATGCATGTCATGTTCGTGCCAGATCCAGCCGTTACGCTCTCACCCTGATGTCTTCAGATACCTCTGCCACCGTTTTGCTCGATGACCGCCAAGAGTGGTTGCGTTTCAGTCAGCCGCGCGATGACCTGTGGGACTCGCATGTGGTCATCGAAGGCATGCACTGCGCAGCGTGCGCCTTCACGGTGGAAGAGGCCTTGCTGTCTGTGCCCGGTGTGCGATCGGCCGAGGTGAATGCCGCCACCCACCGCGCCAAGGTGGTCTGGTCAGAAGCCCAAGTCAAACCGTCGCAATGGATGGCGGCAATTGCCCGCGCCGGCTATGGTGCTTTGCCTGCGGCCGACAACACCTTGCGCCAAGCGCGCCAAGAAGAAACACGCCGTGCGCTGTGGCGTTGGCTGGTGGCAGGCTTTTGCATGATGCAGGTCATGATGTATGCCTATCCGGCTTATGTGGCGGGCGAGGGCGATATCACGCCTGACATGGTGGCCTTGCTGCGCTGGGCGTCCTGGGTGCTGACCTTGCCGGTGGTGTTTTTTTCGTGCGGCCCGTTTTTTCAAAATGCTTTGCGTGATATTCGCTGGCGTTGCATCAGCATGGATTTGCCGGTGGCCTTGGGCATGGCGATCACTTTCATGCTCAGCTCGGCCGCGACGTTTGAGCCGAGCGGCCTATTTGGTGGCGAGGTGTACTACGACTCGCTGACCATGTTTGTGTTCTTTTTGCTGACTGGACGCTGGTTGGAGCTGCGGGTGCGGGACCGCACAGCCGGCGCGCTGGAAGCGCTGATGAACCGCTTGCCCGACAGCGTGGAGCGCCAACACAGCGACGGCAGTTTTGAGCGTGTGGCCGTGCGTCGCTTGTTGCCGGGCGATGTGATTCGGGTCTTGCCCGCCGAAAGCTTTCCGGCTGACGGCGTGATTGTGCAAGGCCAAACTTTGGCCGACGAGGCCTTGCTCACGGGCGAGTCACGCCCGCAGTCACGCGCTGTAGGCGACACGGTAGTGGCGGGCAGTCACAACCTGGTGTCGGCGGTCTTGGTGCGGGTCGAGCAAGTGGGTGAGGGCACCCAGTTTTCGCAGATTGTTGCGTTGATGGAAAACGCGTCCCTGCAAAAACCCCGCTTGGCGCAATTGGCCGACCGCGTGGCCAAACCGTTTTTGGTCGGCGTGTTGGTCATGGCTGCATTGGCTGCAGCCTGGTGGTGGCCGAGCAACCCCAGCCACGCTTTGATGGTGGCAGTGGCAGTGTTGGTGGTGACGTGCCCGTGTGCCTTGTCCTTGGCGACGCCCGCAGCCATGTTGGCAGCGGCGGGTAACTTGGCGCGTCATGGGGTGCTGGTGCGCAACCTGCAAGCCTTGGAGTCTTTGGCCGAGATCGATACCTTGATTTTTGACAAGACCGGCACGCTCACAAGCGATGGTCAACGCATCACGCGGGTTTGGACTGCGCCAGGGGTGACACCCGAACACGCCTTGTCGCTGGCTGCGGCCTTGGCCTCGCATTCTTTGCACCCGCTGTCGCGCGCTTTGGTGGCTGCCCATGACCCGTTGGCAAAGCCCCAAGTGAGCATCGCCGAGGATGTGCACGAATCCATCGGCGAAGGGTTGGAAGGCCGCGTGAATGAAATCCTTCGTTTAGGTTCTGCTGCTTTTTGTGGCGTAAAAACCAAGGGATTACCCGAAGATGCGCAGCTTTGCCAAGTACACTTGTGTTCAGAGCAAACATGGCTGGCGAGTTGGCAATTGTCTGAAGATGTGCGTGCCGATGCGGCACAAACGGTTCAGGCCTTGAAAGACCTGGGTGTTGACGTCTGGTTGTTGTCGGGCGACCACGCTGAATCGGTTCAGCAAGTCGCTGAACAAGTGGGCATTCAACAGGCTTTTGGGGGATGCACACCGCAGAACAAGCTGTCGCGCATGCAAGCCGCACAGGCCCAAGACGCCCGGGTGGCCATGGTGGGCGACGGCTTGAATGACGGGCCCGTGCTCGCTGGCGCGCATGTGTCGATGGCATTTGGCAATGCGGTGCCCTTGGCCCAGTCCACCTCGGACTTGGTGTTGATGGGCGGGCAATTGCAGGTGGTGGCGCAAAGCGTTCGGCTGGCGCGTCAAACCTTGCGTGTGGTCCGTCAAAACCTGGCGTGGGCAGCGGTCTACAACGCTTTGTGTGTGCCACTGGCCGTGGTCGGCTGGTTGCCCGCTTGGTTGGCAGGTTTGGGAATGGCTTTGAGTTCGTTGTGGGTGGTTTTGAATGCTTTACGACTGACCAGAGGGTTTTGATGGATATCTTGTACTTACTGATCCCGTTGTCTGTGTTGTTGGTGCTGTTTATTTTGGGAGGCCTCTGGTGGGCCATCCATCGGGGCCAATTCGACAGCGTGGAGCAAGAAGGCGAGCGTATTCTTCGCGACGATTGATTTGCATCAATACCCATGCAGGGGTATTTGAGGATACTGATTAAAAATGAAAGGTGACCGATGAACTCATCACAGCAGTCTGTCTACAGCGACACCGTTGTACGGCAGTTTTCCATCATGGCGGTTGTTTGGGGCGTAGTGGGCATGCTGGTAGGCGTGATCATTGCCTCTCAGCTCGCTTGGCCCGAACTGAACTTTGGCATCCCTTGGCTGACCTACGGCCGCTTGCGCCCCTTGCACACCAACGCGGTGATTTTTGCGTTTGGTGGCTCGGCCTTGTTTGCCACCAGCTATTACGTGGTGCAGCGTACCTGCCACACAGCCTTGTTCTTGCCCAAGCTGGCCGCCTTCACCTTCTGGGGTTGGCAGTTGGTCATCGTGGCCGCGGCCATCAGCTTGCCCTTGGGCTTCACCCAGGGTAAGGAATACGCCGAACTCGAGTGGCCGATTGACTTGTTGATTGCTGTGGTCTGGGTGTCTTACGCGATTGTGTTTTTTGGCACCGTCGGCACCCGCAAGGTCAAACACATCTATGTGGCCAACTGGTTCTACGGCGCGTTCATCATTGCTGTGGCCTTGCTGCACATTGTCAACAGTGCGGCGATTCCTGCCGGCTGGATGAAGTCCTACTCTGCTTACGCAGGCGCGCAAGACGCCATGGTGCAGTGGTGGTACGGCCACAACGCGGTGGGTTTCTTCCTGACCGCAGGCTTCTTGGGCATGATGTATTACTTCATTCCTAAGCAAGCCGGTCGCCCTGTGTATTCGTACCGCTTGTCGATCGTGCACTTCTGGGCTTTGATCTTCACTTACATGTGGGCCGGTCCTCACCACCTGCACTACACCGCTTTGCCTGACTGGACCCAGTCCCTGGGCATGGTGTTCTCGCTGGTGCTGTTGGCGCCGAGCTGGGGCGGCATGATCAACGGCATCATGACCTTGTCTGGCGCATGGCACAAACTGCGCGACGACCCTATCTTGCGTTTCTTGATCGTGTCCTTGTCGTTCTACGGCATGTCGACTTTCGAAGGCCCCATGATGGCCATCAAGACGGTCAACGCTTTGAGCCACTACACCGACTGGACCGTGGGCCACGTGCACTCGGGTGCTTTGGGTTGGGTGGGCTTGGTGTCCATGGGTTCGATCTACTACTTGATTCCCAAATTGTTTGGTCGTCAAAAGATGTACAGCACACAAGCGATTGAGGTCCATTTCTGGATGGCCACCATCGGTATCGTTTTGTACATCGCTGCGATGTGGATTGCCGGTGTGATGCAAGGTCTGATGTGGCGTGCCATCAACGCCGACGGCACCTTGACCTACACCTTCGTCGAGTCGGTCAAAGCCACCTATCCCTTCTATGTGATTCGTGTGGCCGGTGGCTTGCTCTATTTGGGCGGCATGTTGCTCATGCTCTGGAACGTGGTCAAAACAGCCACCCATGGCGACGCGGTCAGCGTTGCGATTCCAGCCCCCGCTCACGCTTGAGGAGAACCAAATGTCTGATCACAATTCCAAAGGTTTCTCCCACGCCAGCGTGGAGACCAACAACTTCTTAATGATCGTGCTGATTTTGATCGCCGTCGCTTTTGGCGGCTTGGTTGAAATCGTGCCTTTGTTCTTCCAAAAATCCACCACCGAGCCGGTCACGGGCGTGAAGCCTTACACCGCGTTGCAATTGGCGGGACGCGATGTGTACATCCGCGAAGGTTGCTACAACTGCCACTCGCAAATGATTCGTCCGTTCCGCGCCGAAACATTGCGTTACGGCCATTACTCGGTGGCCGGTGAGTCGGTGTACGACCACCCCTTCCAATGGGGCAGCAAGCGCACGGGGCCTGACCTGGCACGTGTGGGCGGCAAGTACAGCGACGAATGGCACCGTGTTCACTTGAACAACCCACGCGATGTGGTGCCTGAGTCCAACATGCCCGAATACCCATGGCTGTTGAAGAACACCGTTGACGCAGCACAAATCCCCTTGAACATGGCCGCCTTGCGCAAAGTGGGTGTGCCTTATACAGACGAAGAAATCGCCAAAGCGTCAGAAGACGTCAAGGGTAAAACCGAGATGGACGCCGTGATTGCTTTCCTTCAGTCCCTGGGCCTCGCGCTCAAATAAAAAAGAGGCACACCATGGATATCAATGACCTGCGCGCAGCCACCACAGTGATTTCGTTTGTCATCTTCATTGGCATCATGGTGTGGGCCTTTTCTCGACGTAACAAAGAAGATTTCGAAGCAGCTTCCAAGCTGCCCCTCGATCAAGACTGAGGCCTTCAACGCCTTTGTAAAGGAATCGGATCATGAGTGATTTCACAAGTAATTTCTGGTCGGTGTTTGTCGCCGCCATTTCTATCATCGGTATTCTTTACTGTGCTTTTTTGCTGTGGTTTTCTGCCAAAGTTAAAGTGGCAGCCACCCATGACACAGACGATGGCACCACCGGCCACGTGTGGGACGGTGACCTGCGCGAGATGAACAATCCGCTGCCACGCTGGTGGCTGTGGCTGTTCATCATCACCATGGTGTTTGCTGTGGTGTATGGCGTGGCTTACCCCGGCTTGGGCAGCTACGCAGGCAAGCTGGGTTGGACTTCAACCGGTCAGTACGACGCCGAAGTCGCCAAAGCCAACCAAGAGTTGGAGCCTTTGTACGCTTCGTTCAATGCCCAAACCCCCGAGCAATTGGCGGGCGATCCCAAAGCCATGGCCGTGGGTGAGCGTTTGTTCATGAACAACTGTGCGCAGTGCCACGGTTCAGATGCACGTGGTTCCAAAGGTTTTCCGAACCTGACCGATGGCGACTGGTTGCACGGTGGCACATCTGACAAGATCAAAGAAACCATCACCAAAGGTCGTATCGGTCAAATGCCACCCATGGCAGCGGCGGTCGGTTCACCCGATGACATTCGCAATGTGTCGCACTATGTGTTGAGCTTGTCGGGTAGCCCGCATGACTCGTTGCGCGCATCCTTGGGTAAAGCCAAATTTGGTGCCTGCGCTGCCTGTCACGGTGCCGATGGCAAAGGCATGCAAGCGGTGGGTTCGGCCAACTTGACCGACAAGATCTGGTTGCACGGCTGGGGCGAAGAAGCCATCACGGCCATGATCAACAACGGCAAGGTCAACCAAATGCCTGCGCAAGAGGGACGTTTGACAGACTCGCAAATCCACGTGTTGACCGCCTATGTGTGGGGCTTCTCGAACAAACCTGCTGCGAAGTAATTGATTTTGAATTCTGCTGACGACTCCAAGCAGCGCAAAACCATCCCCATCGTCGCAGAGCCTGCGGGCTCTGATGACGAGGCGATGGTTTCGCTTTATGCCGCTGCAAAAAAAATCTACCCTCGCTCTGTCGAGGGCATTTTTGCGTATTGGCGCTGGATTTTTGTCTTCGCCACCCAAATCGTGTTCTACGGTTTGCCTTGGCTGGAGTGGGGCACACGTCAGGCCGTGTTGTTTGATTTGGCGTCACGTCGTTTTTATATTTTTGGCTTGGTCTTGTACCCGCAAGACTTTATTTATCTCACCGGTTTGTTGGTGATCTCTGCGCTGGCGTTGTTCTTGTTCACCGCAGTGGCGGGGCGTTTGTGGTGCGGTTTTGCATGCCCACAAACCGTGTATAGCGAAATATTTTTGTGGATTGAGCGCAAGATCGAAGGCGACCGTTCAGCCCGCATGCGTTTGGACGATGCCGATTTCTCGCTCGAGAAATTGGTGAAGAAGTGGTACAAGCACACGATTTGGATCTTCTTCTCGATCTGGACAGGCTTCACCTTTGTGGGCTACTTCACCCCAATTCGTGAATTGGCCATGGAATTTTTCCTGACCCGCATGGGCCCTTGGGAACTGTTCTGGGTGTTCTTCTATGCCTTTGCCACCTATGGCAATGCAGGTTTTATGCGCGAGCAAGTGTGCAAATACATGTGTCCTTATGCGCGTTTCCAAAGCGCCATGTTTGACAACGACACCTTGATCGTGACCTACGACACAGAACGCGGTGAACCTCGCGGCCCACGCTCGAAAAAGGTCGAACTCGCCAGCAGCAATTTAGGCGCTTGCGTCGATTGCACCTTGTGCGTGCAGGTGTGCCCCACAGGCATCGACATTCGCAACGGCTTGCAGTACGAGTGCATTGGTTGTGGTGCGTGCGCCGATGTATGCGACACCGTGATGGACAAGATGGGCTATGCACGCGGACTGGTGCGTTTCTCGACCCAAAACGCGATGGAGAACAAATGGACGTCGCGTGAAATGTGGCAACGTTTGATGCGTCCACGCATTCAGATTTACACCATGATTTTGGGCGCCATCGTGATTGCCCTGTTGGTGTCGTTGAGCTTGCGCACGCCATTCAAAGTGGATGTGGTGCGGGATCGCTCCACCTTGTCACGCATCACCGAATATGGCACCTTAGAGAACGTGTACCGCTTGCAAATCATGAACGCGGCTGAACATGCGCAAACCTACCGCCTCTTGGTGCGGGGCTTGCCGCAGCTCAAAATCACCACCGACACGGAAGTGATGGTGGACCCTGCACAAGCCCGTTGGATTGTGTTGCGGGCTGACGTGCCATACGGTTCAACAGAGCCCGGGTCGCACAAAATTCAATTTGAAATTCAAGCCGTGGGCTCGGACCATTTTGTGGTCGAAAAATCTGTCTTCATTGTTCCTAGGTAACACCATGACTCAGCCAACGCACGATACGCAACCTTGGTGGCAATATGGCCACGTGTGGCTGATCATTGCCGGGCCTGCCCTGGTGGTGGTGGCTGGCTTTGTGACCCTGGTGATTGCCATTCGAGTGCCCGATCCGGTGGTAGCTGATGATTACTACCGCCGGGGTTTGGACATCAACAAGACCTTGGCTGCGGAGAAAGATTTGCAGCTCGCACCCGCCATGCAAGCCCGCAACCACGTGGTCACACCGAAGCCCGAGACCCCCACGAAAACCCCATAAGTGGGTGTGTGTGAATTGACCTAAACTGAATTCAATTCAGTCCTATCAGGAGAATTCGAATGCTGGCTCAACGGATGATGTGGATTGCATGGCCCGCCTTTTTGGTGGCAGGCGTGCTCGAGATGTTGGTATTTGCCATGGTCGACCCACAAGACATGCAGTGGTTTGGCCAACCGATTGAAATGTCGCGCCAAGGTATTTACACCTTGTCCTTCTTTGCTTTTTGGATCGTCACCGCCGCCTCCAGTGCATTGACCACCTTGTTGTCTCTGTCTCCCTTTGAGGTCAACCGCTGTCCTTTGGTGCCGACTGAGCGTCCAGACGGTTGCCCCAAACAAGAAGTGTGCTGCGAGCAAGTTCCCGCTTGATCCCTTCCTGAGTAAAAACAAAAAGGCCCGCGTTGCGGGCCTTTTTCAATGGCGTGGTGTACTCACTGACAAGTTTGTGGGTTGACCAAGAGTTTGAGCGCCTCGGTGTTCAAAATACGCACATGGCGTTGCTTGACTTCGATGATGCCGTCTTCTGCAAATTTAGAAAATGTGCGGCTGACTGTTTCGAGCTTGAGCCCTAAGTAGCTGCCAATTTCTTCGCGCGTCATCCGCAAAACCAGCTCGGACTGCGAGAAGCCACGGGCGTGCAAGCGTTGCACCAAATTGAGCAAGAAAGCGGCCAAACGCTCTTCGGCGCGCATGCTGCCCAAGAGCAACATGACGCCGTGTTCGCGCACGATTTCACGGCTCATGATTTTGTGCACATGGCGTTGCAGGGCATTAATCTCGCGTGACAACTCCTCAATGCGGTCATAGGTCATCACGCAGACTTCCGCATCTTCCAGCGCCACCGCATCACAGGTGTGGTGGTCGCTCACAATGCCATCGAGGCCAATGATTTCGCCCGCCATCTGAAAGCCTGTGACTTGGTCACGGCCATCTTCAGAAGACACGCAGGTTTTGAAAAAACCGGTACGGATGGCATATAGCGCGTTGAATTTTTCGCCGTTACGAAACAAGTTCTCGCCCCGGGGAATCTTGCGACGGGTGGCCACAATTTCGTCGATGCGTTCCATTTCGGAGTCATTCAAGCCCATGGGCATGCACAACTCGCGCAAGTTGCAGTTAGAGCAAGCGACTTTGATGCTGTTTGAATTCATGCGGTGAACGGACGTTTGGGTTGACGCAGGTCAAGATCAAAAAGTGCAACTGAAGGCACATTATGGTGTCTAAATTCAAATGCGAACTTATGTCCTCTGCCTCAACGTCCTCCCTGCACAGCTCTGATGCGCTGGTGATCAGCCCCGAGTTGCTGCGCCGTTATGACGTGGCAGGTCCGCGTTACACCTCGTACCCCACGGCAGACCGTTTTGTTGAAGCGTTCGGTGAGCCTGACTATGTGCAGGCCTTAGCGCAGCGTCGCGCAGGCGTTGCCACCAAGGCTTATCCGCTTTCCCTGTATGTGCACATCCCGTTTTGCGAGTCGCTGTGTTACTACTGTGCCTGCAACAAGATCATCACCAAACACCATGAGCGTGGTGAAGAATATTTGCGGTATTTGAGCCGCGAGGTCGAGCTCAATATTGCCCATTTGGGAGCAGGGCAAACCGTGTCGCAAGTGCACTTAGGCGGTGGCAGCCCCACCTTCTTGAGCGATGACGAACTGCGGGCGCTCATGGCCATGCTGCGTCGCAACTTTGTGTTTGCGCCTGGTGGGGAGTACTCCATCGAGGTGGACCCACGCACGGTCACACACGAGCGCTTGGCCACGCTGGCTGAGCTGGGTTTCAACCGCCTGAGCTTTGGCGTGCAAGACTTTGAACCGACGGTGCAAAAAGCAGTGCACCGCATCCAACCCGCCGAGCAGGTGTTTGACTTGGTGGGGGCCTCGCGCGCTTTGGGTTTTGAGTCGGTCAATGTCGATTTGATTTACGGCCTGCCCATGCAAACGCCCGAAACCTTTGAGCGCACGCTGGCGCAGGTGGTCAAGCTCAACCCCGATCGCATTGCCTTGTATGCCTATGCGCACTTGCCAGAACGCTTCAAACCGCAACGGCGCATCCATGCCCAAGACTTGCCGCCTGCGGCTTCCAAGCTGGCCATGCTTTCCAGCGCCATGCGCATCTTGATGGAAGCCGGGTATGTGTATGTGGGCATGGACCACTTTGCGTTGCCCAACGACGCCTTGGCCATTGCCAAACGCCAAGGGCGCTTGCACCGCAATTTCCAGGGCTACAGCACGCAACCCGATTGCGATTTGGTCGCCTTGGGCGTGTCGGCTATCGGCCGGGTCGGCGCGACGTTCAACCAAAACGTCAAAACACTCGATGAGTACTACGACTTGCTCAACCAAGGCCGCTTGCCTGTGGCGCGGGGCTTGGCACTCTCGCGTGACGACTTGGTGCGCCGCACCGTGATCATGGCCTTGATGTGCCAGGGCAGTGTGTTGTTTGAATCCATCGAGGTGTCACACCTGATCCAATTCCAAACCTACTTCGCCGCAGAGTTGGAACAACTCGCTCACATGCAAGAACAAGGTCTGGTGGTGCTCGATGAGGCGGGCATCCATGTGACGGAGTTGGGTTGGTTTTTTGTGCGCGGTGTGGCCATGGTGTTTGACAAATACCTGCAAGCGGACCGCAACCGGGAGCGTTTCTCTAAAATCATCTAGATGAACACCACCCTCGCGCTCACCGCATTGCTCATGGGACTGGCGGGCGGGCCGCATTGTCTGGCCATGTGCGGTGCTGCGTGTGCTGGCATTGGTCGCTCAGCCCAAAAGCAAGGGGCCGGGCAGGGCACCTCGTCCATGCTCTTGTTTCAGCTCGGACGCATCATGGGTTACAGCGCGTTAGGCGCCTTGGCAGCATCCACCATGCAAGGCGTGGGTTGGCTCAGCACCCAATCGGCTGCCTTTCGACCCGTGTGGACCCTGTTTCATTTGATGGCTTTTTTCATCGGCGCTTGGCTGTTGTTGCGCGCAGAGCAACCGATTTGGCTGGAAGGGTTCGGCCGCAGCATTTGGCGACGCGTGCAAAGCCTGACCGCGCATTTGAAGCTGCGCCACGGCGGCGCTGTGTTGCTGGGTGTGTTGTGGGCTTTGATGCCTTGTGGCTTGCTCTATGGCGCCTTGCTGGTGGCAGCGCTGAGCAACAGCCCCGTCGAAGGCGCTGGCGTCATGGCCTTGTTTGCCCTGGGCAGCGCCGTGGTGCTGACCTTGGGGCCATGGCTTTGGCTGCGTTTGCGTGGGGCGCAACCCATGGGCAACGCCAACGGTGCCTGGGGTGTGCGTTTGGCGGGGGCGGCCTTGGCGGTCAGTTCGGCTTGGGCGTTGTGGATGGGCTTGGTCGAGTACCAAGCCCCCTGGTGTTTGGTGCCGCAATAAAGCTGGCGCTAAGTCAGCGCTAAGTGAGCGCAATCAGCTGCTGATGATGCCCTTGTAGAACATATAAGCCGCCAGCAAATACAACACGCTGGCAAACACGCGCTTGAGTTTTTTCACCGGCAAGTTGTGCGCGGCTTTGGCACCCAAGGGGGCCGTGAACACGCTGCAGGCGGCAATCACCACCAAGGCCGGAACCCAGATGTAGCCAAACGCGTCAGCAGGCAAACCCTCGACCGAGCGGCCGCTGACGATGTAACCCACCACATTGGCCACCGCAATCGGAAAGCCCAAGGCGGCACTGGTGGCCACGGCGTTGTGAATCGCCACATTGCACCACGCCATGAACGGCACGCTGATGAAGCCGCCGCCGGCACCGACCAGACCTGACAAAAAGCCAATGCCACTGCCTGCGGCCATCAAGCCTGCGGTGCCTGGCACTTGGCGGGATGGTGCTGGTTTTTTGTCCAAAAACATTTGCGTGGCTGAGAAGCCCACAAACAAACCAAAGAAGATGGCCAAGTAAGAGCCTTTGAGAATGGCAAACACGCCCAAGCTGCCGATCATACTGCCCAACACAATGCCGGGTGCCAGGCCTTTGACCAAGTCCCAACGCACGGCGCCACGCTTGTGGTGAGCGCGCACGCTGGAGATCGAGGTGAAGATGATGGTGGCCATGGACGTGGCAATCGCCATCTTGACGGCCAAATCGGCGTCCACACCGCGCTGCGAGAGCATGATGGTGATGAAGGGCACCATGATCATGCCGCCTCCAATGCCGAGTAAGCCCGCTAAAAAGCCGGTGCAAATGCCCAGCGTGGCGAGTTCGAGAATCAGTTGGGGTTGGAGGTCCATGACAGCGTTGGCCTTAAGACAAAAGATAAAAGGTGTCTGCAAGGGCCTCAGGGCCGTCATCCTGAACCGGGGGTTCAGGTGGGCGAGGTCAGATTGACGTTGGGTTCATCTGACGCGAGACGATCACGCTCATCAACCGATGTTCCAAGCCCGAGCTCAATGAGCATTGGTTCAAGGAAATATAAAGCCCCAAGGACTTGCAGACGGTGTGGATTGTAGGCGTGCTTACAACAACTGGTTGTCGTTGGCCAACACGTTGTCCATGCGCTGCAACAGATTTTGCAATTGCTCACCTGATGCGTTGGCGTCTCCGCCCACCACAGGCGCGGGGCGATCGGTCAGATCAAACGCCAAATTGAGCGCGGCCAACACGGCAATGCGGTCGCGGGCCTTGATCTTGCCTGCATCGCGGATTTTGCACATGGCCTCGTCTACCTTGTCGACGGCTTGGCTCAAGCGGGTCTCGCCACCTTCGGGGCAACCCAGCACATAACCTTGCCCCATGATTTGCACTTCGATTTGTTTCATTCGGTGTCCTTGGCTTCTGTGCCGTTGGGCAGACGATCAATCAGCGCGTCGATGCGGTGACGCGCGGCACCGAGGCGAGACTTGAGCAAGTCGCGTTCATGGGTCAACTCTTGCACTTGTGAGCTCAGCAACGCGTTGGTGCGTTGCAGTTCTTCGTGACGCAGCAACAAACGCTCAACGCGCTCGGCAATTTGATCAATCAAAGGTGTGTGTGACATGGCCAGTCCATTTTAAGGCGGCTGTCAGCTTAATTGCTAAAATTAACAGTGTTGGTGCTCGCGGTGTGGTTCACATGCCGCAGTTCAACGGGAAGCAGGAAGGTCACGTCGCTCGCTCGACAAGGCTCAACCTGCGCTGCCCCCGCAACGGTCAAACGGACGAGCTCTTTAGCTCCGCTTTTGTCACACACGCCACTGGACGCCTTGAACAAGCGCCTGGGAAGGCGACAAAGGTTGTCTCCGTCAGCCCGGATACCGGCCAACAAGGTGGCGGTGCGTCTGAAAACGCACTGCTTGAACGCTCAAGCACTGTCGGGGAAGGCGGTGAGAGCACATCACTGTTGGTTTTAAATCATGAAAAAATCTATTCGTGCGCGCGACTTTGCTCCTGCGCTCTCTGCTTTGGCCTTGGCCAGTATGGGCGTTGCCCAATCTCAAACCTTGGCTTCGTACGGTGAAAAAACGATCACCGCCACACGCTTTGCTGAATCTGCTGATGAATTGCCCTTTGGCGTCACTGTGATCACGGCGCAGCAAATCAAAGATTCTGGTGCACTCACCATCAACGAGGCCATCATGCGATTGCTAGGCATCCAGGGCCGACAAGACCTCAATGGTGGTGGCGAATATGCGCTCGATTTACGCGGATTTGGCAGCACGGCCGACAGCAACCAGGTGATTGTGGTGGACGGTGTCCGTTTGTCAGAGGCGGACACAGGTGGCACGCGCTTGGCAGGTATTTCGATTGATTCTGTCGAACGCATTGAAGTCGTGCGTGGCAGTGGCGCCGTGTTGTATGGCGAGGGTGCGACAGGCGGCGTGATCGTGGTCACCACCAAAGCGGGCATTGGCCGCCAAGCGCAAAACAGTGGCTCGGCCTATGTGGGCTACGGCAGCCAAGGCTTGCACGAAGTGCGTGCCAACGCCAATTTGGTCAAAGATGGCTTCTCCTTGGAGGGCTTTGCCCAAAACCGCAATGCTGACAACTATCGAGACAACGCGCGCAGCAAATCGGATGCTGCCGCGCTGACCGCTCAATGGAGCACGGACTCGGTACGTTTTGGTGGGCGTTTGGTGCAAGACCGACTCAATGCACGTTTGCCGGGTGATTTGACGGCTGCGCAATATGCCAGCAACCCTCGGCAGTCGACCAAGCCCAACGATTCGGTGGCGATTGAAAACCAACGCAACTCCGTATTTGCCGAAATGGACGCTGGCCAGTGGCGAATGGCAGCAGATGCAGGTTGGCGTAACAAATCTGTGCGTAGCATGAATTCTGGCTCCGCCTATGACTACGACAGCGACGCGGCGAACCACGGCGTGCGTGCCAGACACGAAGGTGCGCTCGGTGCGCATAAAAATATTTTGGTGACGGGGTATGACTACAACAACTGGTCCCGCAAGGTGTTTGGTGCCTATGGCTCACAAGCGGATCAAACCTCACGTGCTTGGTACATCAAAGACGATGTGATTTTGGCCAACACAGGCACACGTTTGAGTGCAGGCTGGCGCACAGAGTCGTTCAACAAAAGCATCGACAGCACCACGTCCAGCATTGATTCACGCCAGCGGGCTTGGGACTTGGGTGCGAGCCAGCGGTTGGATGCGCAGTGGACTGCCTATGCCCGCACGGGCCAGAGCTTTCGCTTGCCCAATGTGGATGAGTTCAGCTTTGTCGTGGGCAGCGCCGCATTGAAACCGCAAACCTCCAGAGACCAAGAGTTTGGGCTGCGTCGGGTGTATGAATTGGGTCGCTACGAAGTACGTGCCTACCGCAGCGAATTGACGAATGAAATTGGTTTTGACCCCAACATTCCCAACCCCTCGTTTTGGAATGCTGCCAACCTAGGTGCGAACGTCAACTTTGATCCAACGCGTCGTCAAGGCCTGGAGTTGGACGCTGACCGCAAATTGTCCGCCAGCCTGAAGTTGCGTGGCAACTTGGCGTGGCGAACTGCACAGTTCCGTGAAGGGACGTATGCGGGCAAACAAGTTCCCTTGGTGCCAGAAAAAGTCTTGGCTTTGGGCGCGGACTGGCAGTTGGCGTCTGAACACAAAGTTTCAGGCGGTGTGAACTGGGTTTCTGCATCGCATCCGGATGTGATGAACCAATGCGTCATGCCGTCGTACAGTGTGGCCCATGTTCGTTATGCGTACCAACTCAAAGACATGGACTGGGCTTTGGCTGTCAACAACTTGATGGATCGTCGTTACTACACCCAAGCTTTTGCTTGCTCGGGACAAGTGACTTCGTCGATTTATCCCGAACCCGGACGTACGGTGATGGCGTCCATGCGTTACCGCTTCTGACGCATGCATGTCTAACGCGCTGCACCTTCCCCAACGCATCGTCTGCCTCACCGAGGAAACGACAGAGTGGCTGTACCTGCTGGGGGAGGAGGCGCGCATTGTGGGCATCTCGGGTTACACCGTGCGCCCACGCCGCGCGCGGGATGAGAAGCCCAAAGTCAGTGCGTTCTTGAGCGCCAAGATCGACAAAATCTTGGCGCTCCAACCCGATTGCGTGTTTGGTTTTTCCGATTTACAGGCCGACATTGCCGCCTTACTCATCCGCGCGGGGGTGCAAGTCACGGTCTTTAACCAGCGCAGCGTGGATGAAATCTTTGCCATGCTGTACCAGGTGGCCGCCATGGTCGGGCAAGCCGAGCAAGGGTTACAGCGCGTGCAGCAAATGCGCGCGCAATTGGAGGCGATTCAAAAAACGGCAGCCACTTTCAAACGCCGCCCCAAGGTGTATTTTGAAGAGTGGGACGAACCACACATCAGTGGGATTCGCTGGGTGTCTGAACTAATCAGCATCGCGGGCGGTGACGATTGTTTTCCCGAACTCGCCCAGATGCCCATGGGCAAAGACCGCATCATTGCCGATGCTCAAGCCATCATTGACCGCGCACCCGACATCATCATTGGCTCGTGGTGCGGCAAGAAGTTTCGCGCAGAAAAAGTGGCCGCACGCCCGGGCTGGCAAGACGTGCCCGCCGTGCGCAACCACCAGTTGTTTGAAATCAAATCGGCCGATATCTTGCAACCAGGTCCTGCGGCCTTGACCGATGGCGTGGCGCAGTTGCACCGCATCATCCAGCAGTGGGAGAGCACCTGTGCGTGATCGCGCCGTGCACCTTCGCGTGTGGATGGGCTGCCTGTTGCTTGGCTTCATGAGCAGCGCCACCCACGCCCTCGTGGTGCGCGATGACCGCCAAGTCGATGTGGTCATCAGCAAACCGCCGCAACGCATCGTCAGCTTGTTGCCCTCGTTGACCGAAACCGTATGCGCGTTAGGGCAGTGCCAAAAGTTGGTGGGTGTGGACCGCTATTCCAATTGGCCAGACAGCGTGGCCAAGCTGCCTCGCATGGGTGGTGGCATAGATCCGAACATCGAAAGTGTGGTCGCCTTGAAGCCCGACTTGGTGCTCATGGCCACCTCGGCCCGTGGCGCTGAACGTTTTCAGGCTTTGGGTCTGACGGTGTTGGCCCTGGAGCCACGCACCCATGCCGATGTGCAGCGCGTGTTGCACACCGTGGCGCAGGCCTTGGATGTGCCAGTGCAAGACAGCGACCGCGTGTGGCGTCATATCGACGCGGCGGTGAATGCCGCTGCGCAATCTATACCGGCGCAGGCCAAGGGCCAACGCGTGTATTTCGAAGTCAGTCGTGCGCCGTACGGTGCCAGTGAGTCGTCTTTCATTGGCGAGACCTTGCAGCGTTTGGGCGCGCGCAATATCTTGCCCGCATCGATGGGGCCTTTTCCCAAAATCAATCCTGAATTTGTGGTGCACGCACAGCCCGACCTCATCATGGTGGGTGACAGCAACTTGGCCGACATGCGCACACGCCCCGGCTGGCAAAACATGCATGCCATGCGCACACAGCGTGTGTGCCATTTCAAATCGGACGAGTCCGATGTGTTGGTGCGTGCGGGCCCCCGCATGGCCGAGGCGGCACGCTTGATGGCCCAATGTTTGACAGATCCAGCCCAGACAAACGCAGCCAGCGATTCATCGAAGGTGAAGCCATGACCTCTCACGGTGCGCGTTGCTCCCCTGTGTGCATAGCTGCCACTTTGTTGTTGCTGTGCGTGCTGGGCATCGCGCTGGGCAGCGCCGTGGGCAGCACAGGGTTCGAGAGCTGGCTCAAGGCTTGGCATGACGATGTGGCTTGGCAAATTGTGTGGGACATCCGTTTGCCGCGCAGCGTGGGCGCTTGTGCTGCGGGGGCTTTGCTCGGTTTGGCCGGATCAATCGCGCAGGGTCTGTTTCGCAACCCTTTGGCCGATCCTTATTTGCTGGGCAGCGCCTCGGGGGCTTCACTCGGCGTGGCAGTGGCGTTGGCCTTGCTGGGCGGCAATCCATTTGCCACTGAATGGTGGGTGCGCTTGGGGTTAACCGGCGCGGCTTTTTTGGGGGCAGTGCTTGCGGTGTTGCTCACGCTGGTGCTGGCGCGCGGCGTGCAACACACCTTGCGTTTGCTGCTGGCGGGTGTGATCGTGGGCGTGGTGCTGGGTGCGCTGGCATCGCTCATCACCCTCATGCGGCCGGATGTGCTGCAAGGTATGCAAGGCTTTTTATTGGGCTCTACCAGCTTCATCGGGTGGACTTCCTGCGTGTTGATGCTCGGTGTATTGTTGGTGTGCTTGGTGTTGGCATTTGTGTTCAGCCGCGTGCTGGATGCGCTGAGTCTGGGCGAGTCCACGGCATTGAGCCTAGGGCTACCGCTGGCGCCTGTGCGTGTCGCCTTGGTAGCGGTGCTCGCATTGGCCACGGGCACGGCGGTGGCGCAAACGGGTTTGGTGGCTTTTGTGGGCTTGGCTGCGCCGCACTTGGTGCGCTCACTGGTGAACGCCAAGCACAAGGCGTTGGTGGTGTTGTCTGCGCTGATGGGTGGTGTGTTGTTGTTGGCCGCTGATTTGTTGGCCCGTATGGCGCTGGCGCCGCAAGAAATGCCTGTGGGCGTGTTGACGGCGGTGTTGGGTGGCGGTTATTTGCTGTGGCTCATGTACCGCAGCCAAACGGCAGGAGCCCAGCCATGAGTGCACACACACCTGCTTTGCGCGCCCATGATCTGCATGTGTCGCTCGCTGGGCAAGAAATTTTGCACGGCGTGGAAGTGGCGTTTGGCACGGGACGCTGGACCAGCATCGTGGGCCCCAATGGCGCAGGCAAATCTACCTTGCTCAAAGCCTTGGCGGGTTTGCTGCCCGCGACAGGCGGTATTTTTTTGTTTGATCAGGCGTTGATGGCCATGGACCGACGCGAGCGTGCGCAGCAGCTGTCGTGGTTGGGACAAAACGAAGCGACCTCGGATGATTTGCGGGTGTGGGATGTGGCCATGCTCGGCCGCATGCCGCACCAAGACTGGTTGGCAGCGCCGAATGCCCATGACCATGCGGTGGTCGAAACGGCATTGAAAGCAACCCAAGCCTGGGACTGGCGCGAGCGAGTGCTGGGGCAACTGTCTGGTGGCGAGCGTCAACGTGTGTTGCTGGCGCGTGCCATGGCTGTGCAGGCCCAGGTGATGTTGATGGACGAGCCCTTGACCAACCTCGATCCGCCCCATCAAGTGGATTGGCTGGAGCAGGTGCGCTGTTTGACCGCACAACAGACGACAGTGATCAGCGTGTTGCACGAAATTGGCATGGCCTTGCATGCCGACGACCTGGTGGTCATGCAAGCCGGGCGTGTGGTGCATCAAGGCGCGTGTGCCGATGCGGCCACGCACCGTGCGGTCGAGGCCGTGTTTGAGCACCGCATCGCCATTCATGCCTTGGAGGGGCAGTGGGTGGCCGTGCCCAAGTTGCCTAACAATCAGGGATCGCCATGACTGCGCGTTGCGTGATGGTGCTGGGCACGTCAAGTGGCGCGGGCAAAAGCTGGCTCACCACGGCCCTGTGCCGCTGGTATGCACGCCAAGGCTTGAAGGTGGCCCCGTTCAAAGCACAGAACATGAGCAACAACGCCCGGGTGGTCGCTTCCCACAACGGTTTGGGTGAAGTGGGCTCTGCGCAGTACTTTCAGGCACTGGCCGCCAAGGCCGAGCCTGATGTGCGCATGAACCCCGTGTTGCTCAAGCCCGAGGCCGACACGCGCAGCCAAGTCGTGCTGTTAGGGGAGGTCAGTGACGAACTCAGCCGCACACCCTGGCGTGAACGCAGCGACAAAGTGTGGCCCCACATTGCTGCCGCGCTGGATGCGCTGCGGGCTGAGAACGATGTGGTGGTGATTGAAGGCGCGGGCTCACCCGCCGAGATCAACCTCATGGACAGCGACATCGTCAACCTGCGTGTGGCGCGTTACGCCGATGCGCGTTGCTTGTTTGTGACCGACATTGACCGAGGTGGTGCCTTTGCCCACCTGTATGGCACCTGGGCCTTGCTGCCAGCCGAAGATCAAGCGCGCATTGACGGTTTTGTGTTGAACAAGTTCCGCGGCGATGCTGCGCTGTTGGCCCCAGGGCCTGAGATGCTGCAAGACCTCACCGGCGTGCCCACGGTGGCAGTGTTGCCGATGTGGTGGCAACACGGTTTACCTGAAGAAGATGGCATGCGTCACGACGCGCCCCTGCGCGGTGGCAATGCTTCTGCGGTGTCCAGCAGCGACCCAGGCTTGTCGCGCACGGTGACTGTCATCGCGTATCCACGCATCAGCAACCTCGATGAATTTCAGCCCTTGCACAACATCCCTGGTGTGCGTTTGCTGTGGGCGCGAAGCCCTGCGGATTTGGCTGATTTGGGTGCTGCGGATTGGATCGTTTTGCCTGGCTCCAAACACACCAGCAGTGATTTGGCGTGGTTGCGTGCGCAAGGCCTCGATGCTGCCATTGCCCAACACGCCGGGCGCGGTGGTGCTGTGCTGGGGATCTGCGGTGGCTTGCAAATGTTGGGTGAGGCCTTGATCGACACCCATGGCATTGATGGCAACGCCCCAGGCTTGGGCTTGCTGCCCTTGGTCACGCAGTTTGCGGTGGATAAAACGGTGCAACGCACGCTGGCGTCATGGGGTTCTGTTCAAGGCGCTTGGTCTGCTTTGTCGGGTTTACAGATTCAAGGCTATGAAATTCACCATGGCCAAACCCAGGCGCACCCTGCCATGGTGGCGGCAGGCGCGGTGTTGCATGAGGTGATGCCGGGCTTGGCGTGGCAAAACGATGCAGGCAACGTGTTGGGCGTGTATCTGCACGGCTTGTTTGAAGACCCGACGGTGTTGCGCGCCTTGTTTGGTTTTGATGCACCCACGTTGGACACGGTGTTTGAGGGACTGGCCAACTTCTTGTCGCAACACATGGCGGCCGATGTGCTTCAAGCTTTGATTGCGCCGCGCGTTTGAGTGCCGCTCTTGCGGTTTGAGTCATCGGCAGCGTCATTTGGCGCGTAGTGGGCACACAGTTGCTTGATCAGCGCCTGGGCATAGCTGGGCAAAATCGCTTGATCACGCGTCAGGATGTAGCGCTCACGCACGCTCCACGGTTCGGTCAGCTCAATCAAGGCCAAATTCATGCTGACCTGGTTACGTTTGGCGGCTGATTCGGGCACGATGCCCACGCCCACCCCCGCGCCAATCATGCGGCACATGGCATCGAAACTCGCGAGTTGAATCCTTAACTTTTGCGGCTTTCCTAAGCGCTCGGTCACCTGGCTCAAGAAAGTTTGCAAGGTGCTGTCGGGGTGCATGCCGACCGCGTCTTCATCCAAAATTTCTGCGAACGAGATGCGCTTTCGCTTGGCCAGCCGATGCTTGCGCGCGGTGGCCAGCACCAAACGGTCGGTGCTGAAGTAGGTGCTTTGCAGGCCCAGAACATTCATCGGGGCCGAAACGATGCCAATGTCGCCACGCCCATCCAACACGGCTTTGGCAATTTCAGCGTTCGGTTTTTCCTGAAGGTCGATGTTGATTTTGGGGTTGTCAGATAAAAAACGCGGCAAGATTTCAGGCAAAAAATCGGTCACCGCCGTGGTGTTGGCGTAGATCCTGAGACGACCGCGTAGCCCCCCACCATATTCGTGTAAGTCGCTGCGTAGCAGCTCGGCTTGATGAAGCATCAAACGCGCATGGTGTAAAAACGCTTGCCCTGGTGGTGACAGGCGTACACCGCGTGCTTCCCGGTACAGCAGGGGTAAATCGGTTTGTGCTTCCAGGGCTTTGATGCGCGCACTTGCAGCGGCCAGCGACAGATGGTGTTTGGCGGCGGCTTTGGTCAGGCTGCCTTCGTCCGCGGCGAGCACAAACAGGCGCAGGTCATTGAGGTCAAAATGCATGGCGTGATCTTAAATCCCAAATACCAGCCTTCGAAAAAACAAAAGGCTGGGTCTGAAAATTACCGATTGCATTCAGCCCCTAATCGGTCGAACATCCGCCCACTTGTTTTGGAGGTCTGCATGATTCATTCCCTCTCGGCGTCACGCCGTTGGGTGCTGCGCGCACTGTCTGGCGTCAGCCTGTGTGTGGCTGTGGGCGCGGCAATGGCGCAAGCAGCCTATCCGAGCCGCCCGATTCTTATGATCGTGCCCCAAACCGCCGGTGGCACCAACGACATCGTGGGCCGTGTGGTGAGTCAAAAACTCTCCGAGGTGTTGGGCTCTCCTGTGGCGGTGGAAAACCGTCCCGGCGCGGGCGGCAACATTGGCACCCAGTTCGCCGCCAAGTCGGCCAAAGACGGCTACACCTTGTTGATGACCATCAGCAGCAGCCAGGCCATCAATCCTGCGCTCTACAAAAACCCAGGCTTTGACCCGGTCAAAGATTTCAAACCCGTGGCCTTGATTGGTGCGGTGCCCAATGTGTTGTTGGCGCATCCGGACTTTCCCGCCAAATCGATCAAAGACCTCATCACCATGGCTAAGGCCAAACCCGGTTTTTACCAATACGCCTCGGCGGGCAACGGCACTTTGAACCACTTGTTGGGTGAGATGCTCAACAGCATGGCCGGCATCGATTTGCAGCACGTGCCCTACAAAGGCGTGGCCCCAGCCTTGAACGATGTGCTCGGTGGCCAACTGCCGCTGGTGTTTGCCAGCTTGCCGTCTTCGTTGTCGCACATCAAGGCGGGCAAGCTCAAGCCCTTGGCGGTGAGCAGCCCACGACGTTCACCGGCCTTGCCCGAGGTGCCGGCCTTGGCCGAAGCCGTGCCTGGCTACAGCGGCACTTTGTGGATTGGCTTGTTTGCACCTGCGGGTGTGCCTGCCGAGGTGTTGACCAAATTGCAATACGGCATGGGCAAGGCGCTGGCGGCCAAAGATTTGCGTGACAAACTCGAGCTGCAAGGCGTGGAAATGGCAGCGCCCACCACGTCCGATCAGTTTGCTGCTCTGTTGAATGACGACATTGCGCGCTGGGCGCAGATTGTCAAAAAATCTGGCGCCTCGATTGATTGATCTATGACCACCCACCTCGACCCCCAAACTCTGGCGCACTTGCAAACCTGGCAAGGCCGCAGCGAAACTCTGGAAGACCTCATCACGCCCGCACCCTTGCGCGCTTTGAGTGCCACGCTGGACCGTGATGACCCCTTGCCCATCGCTGGCACACCATTGCCACCGCTGTGGCATTGGTTGTTCTTCTTGCCCCATCACCGCCAAAGCGAAATCGGACCTGACGGCCACGCCAAGCGCGGTGGCTTTTTGCCGCCTGTGCCACTGCCGCGTCGCATGTGGGCGGGCGGGCGTTTGCAGTGGCATGCGCCGCTGAAAGTCGGAGATACCGTCAAGCGTGTGTCCACCATCGAATCGGTCACGCACAAGTCGGGCCGCACGGGCGATTTGCTGTTTGTGCTTGTCAAACACGAGGTGCACAACGCCCAAGGCCTGTGTTTGACCGAAGAGCACGATATCGTCTATCGGCCTGCGGCCCAACCCGGCGACCCCGTGCCAGCACCCACGCCCGCATCTAGCATGGCCGAGCAGGGAGCCCCCACGGGAGAGCTGTGGCAACGCGATGTGACGCCCGATGACGTGCTGCTGTTTCGTTACTCCGCACTCACCTTCAACGGCCACCGCATTCACTACGACCGCAAATACGTGACCGACGTCGAGGGCTACCCCGGCCTCATCGTGCACGGTCCCTTGATTGCCACCTTGTTGGTCGACCTGGTGCGTCGCCACACCGATCGCCCGATCCAACGCTTTGACTTCAAGGCGTTGCGTCCCACCTTCGAGTGCAGCGACCAGCGCATCTTGCGCGTCAATGGCCAACCGCAAACCGACGGGACACACGTGCGCTTGTGGGCGCAAGACCACGAAGGCTGGCTGACCATGCAAGCCACCGCCGAGCTCGGCTGACCATTTCACTGAATCAAAAGAAGACCACCCAGATGCATACCCCCGACCAATACCAAGACATCCGCGACGCCGTGCGCGACCTCTGCGCTCAGTTCCCTGACGAATACCACCGCAAGGTCGACGAGAAGCGCGCTTACCCCGAAGAATTTGTCGACGCGCTCACCAAAGCCGGTTGGATGGCGGCGCTGATTCCGCAGGAATACGGTGGCTCGGGTTTGTCGATGGCCGAGGCCTCGGTCATCATGGAAGAGATCAACCGCTCGGGCGGCAACTCCGGCGCCTGCCACGGTCAGATGTATGTGATGAACGCCATCGTGCGCAGCGGCTCACAAGCGCAGAAGGACAAGTTCTTGCCCAAGATCGCCACGGGCGAGCTGCGCATCCAGTCCATGGGCGTGACCGAGCCGACCACGGGCAGCGACACCACCAAGCTCAAGACCAGCGCCGTTCGAAAAGATGGCCGCTGGGTCATCAACGGCCAGAAGGTCTGGATCTCGCGCATTCAGCACAGCGATTTGATGATCCTCTTGGCCCGCACCACACCGGTCGATCAGGTCAAAAAACGTTCCGATGGTTTGTCTTGTTTCTTGATCGATCTCAAAACAGCGATCGGCAACGGCCTGACCGTGCGCCCCATCCTGAACATGGTCAACCACGAGACCAACGAGCTGTTTTTTGACAACCTCGAAATACCCGAAGACGCGCTGCTGGGTGAAGAAGGCAAGGGCTTCAAGACCTTGCTCGACGGCCTGAACGCCGAGCGCACCTTGATTGCGGCCGAGTGCATTGGTGACGGTTACTGGTTCATTGACCGGGCCCGCAAATACGCCAGCGAACGCGTGGTGTTCGGCCGCCCGATCGGTCAGAACCAAGGCGTGCAGTTCCCGATTGCCGATGCCTTCATCGAACTCGAAGCTGCCAATCTGATGCGTTGGAAGGCCTGCGAAAAAATCGACGCCATGCAAAACGCAGGCGCTGAAGCCAATATGGCCAAGTACCTCGCGGCCAAGGCCAGCTGGGAAGCCGCTAACGTCTGCTTGCAAACGCACGGTGGTTTTGGCTTTGCATGTGAGTACGACATTGAGCGCAAGTTCCGCGAGACCCGTCTATACCAAGTGGCGCCGGTTTCAACCAATATGATTTACAGCTATGTGGCCGAGCACTTGCTGGGTTTGCCACGTTCTTTCTAAGGCGCCACGATGACCACGCCACACGTTCGTCCGCTTGACCACATCACCGTGGTGTCGTTGGAGCATGCCATTGCCGCCCCGTTTTGCACCCGCCAGTTGGCCGATTTGGGCGCGCGCGTCATCAAGGTCGAACGCCCCGGTGCGGGCGACTTTGCGCGTGCCTATGACCAACGCGCCAAGGGTCAGTCCTCGCATTTTGTGTGGGTGAACCGCTCTAAAGAAAGTTTGGCGCTGGACCTCAAAGACCCGCAAGACTTGGCCGTGCTCAAGCAACTCATTGCCAAAGCCGATGTGCTGGTGCAAAACCTGGCACCCGGTGCCACCGGTCGCATGGGGTTGGATGCGGCCACCTTGCGCGCTGAGAATCCACGTCTTATCGTGTGTGACATCTCGGGCTATGGCAACGACGGCCCCTACCGCGACAAGAAGGCCTACGACTTGCTCATCCAAAGTGAAGCGGGTTTCTTGAGCATCACAGGCACCCCGGAGCATCCCAGCAAAAGTGGCAACTCGATTGCCGACATTGCGGCGGGCATGTACGCCTATACCAACATTTTGTCGGCGCTGATTCAGCGCGACAAAACGGGCGAAGGCTCACACATCGATGTATCCATGCTCGAAGCCTTGGGGGAATGGATGGGTTACCCCATGTACTACGCCATGGACAACGCCTCACCTCCGCCGCGCAGTGCGGCGGCGCACGCCACCATTTATCCCTATGGCCCTTTCGCGGCGGGCGATGGCGGCACGGTCATGTTGGGGTTGCAAAACGAGCGCGAGTGGGTGCAGTTTTGCCAACATGTGTTGCAGCAACCTGCGCTGGCCACCGATGCACGCTTTGACAGCAACGCCCGTCGCAACGCCAACCGCAGCGATTTAGAAAAAATCATCCTCGACACCTTTGCCGCCTTGACGGCCGCACAAGTGATTGAGCGTTTGGACGTGGCGCAAATTGCCAATGCCCGCATGAACACCATGGCCGAGGTGTGGGCCCATCCACAACTCAAGGCGCGTGAGCGCTGGACCTCGGTGGGTTCGCCTGCGGGTGAGTTGCCTGCCTTGTTGCCACCGGGCAAGCAAAGCGCCTTTGACTACCGCATGGATGCCATTCCCCAAGTGGGCGAACATACGGACGCGATTTTGAAAGAACTGGGAGTTCAACGATGAATGCTTTTTCGAACAGCGCCACCACCAGCGCCACCGCGACCTTGGCTGCTTTTGCCGCGAATTTAAAAACGGCCGACATACCCGAACACGTGTTGCGCAAAACCGAAGACCTGTGGGTGGACTGGTTTGGCTCGGCCATCGCAGGCCATGGCTCGCGCCCTGTGGAAACCTTGACAAAGTTCGCGTTGAGCATGGGCCCCGCATCGGGACCGAGCGAGGTGTTCACCAACCGCAGCACCAGCAGCCCCTATTGGGCCGCCATGGCCAATGCCGCCGCTTCGCATGTGGCCGAACAAGACGATGTGCACAACGGCTCGGTGTTTCACCCCGCCACTGTGGTGTTCCCGCCCGTGTTGGCGGTGGCGCAGGCTTTGGGTGCCACAGGCGCGCAGCTCATCACCGCGGCTGTGGTGGGCTACGAAGTGGGCATTCGTGTGGGTGAATTTTTAGGGCGCTCGCATTACAAGGTGTTTCACACCACAGGCACCGCGGGCACCTTGGCCGCTGCGGCGGCGGTAGGGCATTTGCTGGGCCTCAACGCCACCCAAATGCAACATGCCTTGGGCTCAGCCGGCACGCAGTCTGCCGGTTTGTGGGAGTTTTTGCGCACCGCTGCCGACTCCAAACAATTGCACACAGCGCATGCGGCGGGCGCCGGTTTGATGGCCGCTTATTTGGCCAAAGACAACTTCACGGGTGCGGCGCAAATTCTGGAAGGCCCACAAGGCATGGCCGCAGGCATGTCCAGCGATGCCGATGTGCGCAAGCTCACCGAAGGTTTGGGCACGCGCTGGGCCACCGCAGAAACCTCGTTCAAGTACCACGCCTCGTGCCGTCACACGCATCCTGCTGCTGACGCTTTGCTTCAGGTCATGCAAGACCATGAGCTCAAAATTGCCGACTTGGCGCGTGTGATCACCCATGTGCACCAAGGCGCCATCGATGTGTTGGGTCCGGTCACCCACCCCAGCACCGTGCACCAAAGCAAGTTCAGCATGGGCACCGTGTTGGCCTTGGTGGCACGTTTTGAGCATGCCGGTTTGAGCGAGTTTGACCAGCATTTCAAAGACGATGTGACGCAAGCCTTGCGCGACAAAGTCGAGATGGTGTTGGACGATGAGGTCGATACGGCCTATCCACAGCGCTGGATTGGCAAAGTCACCGTGCACACCACCGATGGGCGTGAGTTCAAAGGCCGCGTGGACGAACCCAAGGGTGACCCTGGCAACACCTTGAGCCGCGACGAAATCACCGCCAAGGCCTTGCGGCTTGCCGCGCACAGCGGTGGCGCGTCGCCAGACGAAATGGCGGCTGCGGTGGCGCAGCTGTGGCAAGTCATGCAGTGGCCTCGGGTGCTGCGCGTGTTGCCCACACGTGCTTGATCTCCGGGTTGACTGACGCCATGTCTGAACTACATCCTTTAGCCCGCGCTTGCACGTTTTTGTTTGCGCCGGGCCACAAGCCCGAGCGTTTTGAAAAAGCGCTGAACAGCGGTGCAGACGCGGTCATCCTAGATTTGGAAGACGCCGTGCCCTTGGCCGACAAGGCGGTCGCACGCGAGGCCATTGCGCAGGCGTGGCAGGGTTGGTCTGTCGCGCAGCGTGCGCGCATCTTGGTGCGCATCAGCGCGCTCAGCACCGACGATGCCGTCGCCGACTTGAACTGGCTGCCCGCCTTGGCGGGCCTGGGTGCCGTGATGGTGCCCAAGGCCCAATCGGCGGCCGACTTGGCGCGTGTGTCGCAGGCGGTTGGGGCACAGGTGCCCTTGGTTCCTTTGATCGAGACCGCGCAAGGCTTGTTCGCGCTGCATGAGGTGGCGCAAGCACCGCAGGTGGTGCGCTTGGCCTTGGGCCATTTGGATTTGCAAGCGGATTTGGGCATGGTCTGCTGCGCGGACGAGGCCGAGCTGGGCTCTGTGCGTCTGAACTTGGTGATGGCCTCGCGCCTGGCCAACTTGCCGCCTCCCATCGATGGGGTCAGCACCAGCACGCAAGACTTGGGGCTGGTGCTGAATGACGCCGCACGCAGTCGCCGGTTTGGGTTTTTTGCCAAACTGTGCATTCACCCCGCGCAGCTCGCGCCCGTGCGTGAGGCGTTCATCCCCAGTGCGGCACAGCAAGACTGGGCGCACCGCGTGCTGGCGGCAGAAGCCGCAGCGGGTGGGGGCGCCTTCACGGTCGACGGCAAGATGGTCGACCCGCCAGTGCTCAAACTGGCGCGCCAAATTTTGTCGCAGGTATGACCTGCGTCGCGGGTAAACAGGGATTCACGATCACCCGTGATGAACGCATGATCTGCCCCTATTGTTAGAAAGCTGGAGAGACCGATGACACCACACAACAAAACTTTGAAGACCTTGAAAACCGTGCTGTTGGCTTGTGCCCTCGCCTGCGGCGCAGTCCAAGCGCAAACCTACCCCGACAAGCCCATCACCCTGGTGGTGCCGTTTGCCGCCGGTGGCCCCACCGACGTGGTGGCCCGCATGATTGCCATCCCCATGGGCAAGTCTTTGGGACAAACCGTGTTGGTGGAAAACACCGTCGGTGCCGGTGGCACGATTGCTGCCTCTCGCGTGGCGCGCTCTGCGCCCAATGGCTACACCCTGTTTATTCACCACATGGGCATGGCCACAGCACCTGCCTTGTACAAAAAACTGCCTTTCGATCCGCTCAAAGACTTTGAGTACATCGGCCAGGTGGTGGACGTGCCCATGACCATGCTGGCGCGCAAAGACTTTCCCGCCAACAACTTCGCTGAACTGCAAAGCTACATCAAGGCCAACAAAGACAAGGTGTCGCTGGCCAACGCAGGCTTGGGCGCGGTCTCGCATCTGTGCGGCTTGCTGTTCATGAGCGCTTTGGAGACCGACCTCACCACCGTGCCCTACAAAGGCACGGGCCCTGCGATGAACGATTTGCTGGGCGGTCAAGTCGACTTGTTGTGCGACCAAACCACCCAAACCGTGCCACTGATCAAAGAGGCGCGCGTCAAGGTGTACGGCGTGACCACCCTCAAGCGTTTGAGCGCCTTGCCCAATGTGCCCACGCTCGATGAACAAGGTTTGAAAGGCTTTGAAGTCAAGGTCTGGCACGGCATGTACGCGGCCAAAGACACACCTGCTGCCATCATCGACAAGATCAATGCCGCCTTGCGTGTGGCCTTGCAAGACCCCATGGTCAAGCAGCGCTTGGCCGATTTAAGCTCGGATGTGCCACCGATGGACAAAGTCACACCCGCAGGCCTGAGAACGCATTTGGAGGCCGAGATCAAGAAGTGGAGCCCCGTGATCCGCAAGGCGGGTATTTACGCCGATTGATCTGTGTTGTCTCTTTCACAAGGCCACCTCGGGTGGCCTTTTTTGTTTTTGAGGATGATTTGGGGTGGTGTTTAAAATTTCGATTAGAGAAATTGATTTACCAATGTTAAACTTCTGGATATCTCAAAAATAAGCTGCTGCTGCAGGACACACACACCATGGGTTCCTATACCTATCCCAAATTCAACTACATCCCGCCGACGGACTTGATGACCCAGCCGCCCCAGCGCAAACCCTTGGTGGTGGTGGGTGCTGGCCCCGTGGGCTTGGCCGCTGCCATTGATGCCCGTTTGCACGGCTTGGACGTGTTGCTGTTTGACGAGGACGATTCGGTCTCGGTCGGCTCGCGTGCGGTCTGTTACGCCAAGCGCACCTTGGAAGTGTTGGACCGTTTGGGCGTGGGTCAGCCCTTGTGCGAGAAGGGCGTGAGCTGGAACATTGGCCGCACCTTCTTGCAAGATGAGGAGGTCTACCAGTTCAACCTGGTGCCAGACCCTGGCCACAAGCGCCCGGGCATGATCAACCTGCAGCAGTACTACCTGGAGGAAGCGCTGATCCACCGCGCACTCGAACTCGGCGTGGACATCCGTTGGAAATGCAAGGCCGTGGGCGTGCGTGCAGAAGCGGACCACGCCAGCCTGACCCTCGAATCGCCTGAAGGTACTTTTGATATCGAGGCCGACTGGCTGGTGGTGGCCGATGGCGCGCGCAGCCCCATGCGCCGCCACTTGGGGTTGGACATTGAAGGTCATATTTTCAAAGACCGCTTCTTGATTGCCGACGTGGTGATGAAGGCAGACTTTCCCGCCGAGCGCCGCATGTGGTTTGACCCCGCGTTTCACCCCGGCCAAAGCGTGCTCTTGCACAAACAAGCCGACAACGTGTGGCGCATCGACTTCCAGCTCGGCTGGGACGCCGACCCTGAAGAAGAGCGCAAACCCGAGCGGGTGTTGCCACGCTTGAAAACCATGTTCGGCGACCAAGACTTCGAGTTGGAATGGGTCAGCATCTACACCTTCCAATGCCGTCGCATGAAAGACTTCCGTCACAAGCGCCTGCTGTTTGTGGGCGATGCGGCACACCAGGTGTCGCCCTTTGGCGCGCGCGGCGCCAACTCCGGCTTGCAAGACACCGATGGCCTGATGTGGAAACTGGCCTTGGTGATGAAGCGCCTCGCGCCTGAGGCCTTGCTCGACAGCTACGACGATGAGCGCACCTACGCGGCCGATGAAAACATTTTGAACTCCACCCGTTCCACCGACTTCATCACGCCCAAGAGTGCCACCAGCCGCATGTTCCGCAACGCGGCTTTGGAGCTGGCGCGGCATCATCCGTTTGCGCGCAAGCTGGTCAACTCAGGCCGTTTGTCGGTGCCCAGTTTCATCACGCGTTCGGCGCTCAACACGCCAGACGCCGATGTTTTCAAAGGCGACATGCTGCCCGGCGCGCCCATGGACGATGCACCCATGCAGCGCAACGGTCAGGACGTGTGGCTGATCGACCAATTGGGCAATACCTTTCAATGCCTGGTGTTTGTGGACCAAATTTCGCAACTCGACGCCAGCACCTTGGCCGCCTTGCGTGCCTTGGAAACAGCGGCGATTCCTGTCAAGCCCTTGGTCATCACGCGCCAAGCGGGCGCCATCGACGGTGTCGCTGTGTTGCACGACACACAAGGTTTGTTTGCCAAGCGCTATGACGCACAGCCGGGCAGTGTGTGGTTGGCGCGACCCGACCAACACGTGGTGGCCCGTTGGCGCCATTTCAACAACGCTGCGGTCCAAGCCGCGCTGCGCCGCGCCACGGCCAATGTTTGAACGAGGGACACACCATGAACCACGCATTGAATCTGCAACCCAATTTCAACGAATCAGGCAAACGCTACTTTCGTGACTTCACACCGGGCGATGATTTTTACCAAGCCCTGATCGACACCCACCGCAACCTCAGCGACGAACAAAGCGCTTTGGTCAATGCCAAGCTCATCTTGCTCTTGGCCAACCACATCGGCGACATGCAGGTGCTGCGCGAGGCCTTAAGCCTTGCGCGTGCGGACGTCGCTGCCGAATAAACGCTGAACTGGAGAACCTCATGAAGATTGATCGCATTCACCACGTGGCCTACCGCTGCAAAGACGCCAAACAAACCGTGGACTGGTACGTCAAGCACCTCAACATGAACTTTGTGCTCGCCATTGCCGAAGACTTGGTGCCCAGCACCAAAGCGCCTGACCCCTATATGCATGTGTTTTTAGACGCAGGCAACGGCAATGTGTTGGCGTTTTTTGAATTGCCCACAGCGCCTGCCATGGGACGCGACACCAACACGCCAGAGTGGGTACAGCACATTGCCTTCAAAGTTAACACCATGTCCGAACTCGAAGCGGCCAAGGCGCAGCTCGAAGCTGGTGGTGTGGAGGTGTTGGGCATCACCGACCACACCATCTTCAAGTCGATTTACTTCTTCGACCCCAACGGCCACCGCTTGGAATTGGCGTGTGACGTGGGCACGCCTGAGATGTACGAAAAGCTCGACGCCGTGAAATGGGAGATGCTCGAAGAGTGGAGCAAAACCCGCCAGGCCCCCAAGCACGCAGCTTGGATGCACGAGAAAGAATTTCAGTAATCAGGCCTTGGGCGTTTTGGGCTTGAAGCTGCAGTAGTCCGACACCCCGCACTGCCAGCACAGCGGTTTGCGTGCCTGGCACACATAGCGGCCGTGCAAGATCAGCCAATGGTGGGCGTCGACCAGGTACTGCGCTGGGATGCGCTTCATCAGTTGCATCTCGACCGCTAACGGCGTTTTGCCCGGAGCCAAACCCGTGCGGTTGCCGACCCGAAAAATATGTGTATCCACCGCCATGGTGGGTTCACCAAACGCCACGTTCAGTACCACGTTCGCTGTTTTACGACCTACGCCCGGCAGAGCCTCCAGGGCCTCACGGGTGCGCGGCACAGCACCTTGATGCTGTTCAACCAAGATGCGGCAGGTCTGCATGAGATGCTTGGCCTTGCTGTGGTACAGGCCAATGGTCTTGATGTACCGCTCCAAACCATCCAGGCCCAGATCCAGAATTTGCTGCGGTGTGTTGGCCACCGGAAACAGGCGGCGCGTGGCCTTGTTCACGCCCACATCGGTGGCTTGTGCGCTCAGCAGCACAGCGGTGAGCAACTCGAACACGCTGGTATATTCCAACTCGGTATTGGGCTGCGGATTGGCTGCTTTCAGCGTCGCAAAAAAAGGCTCAATGTGCTGTGTTTTCATAAGCCAATTATTCACCACCATGCAATTTGCCGACCGCCTCAACAACGTTGAAACTTCCGCCATCCGTGAACTGTTCAAATTGCTGGGTAAACCCGGCATCATCAGCTTTGCAGGCGGCTTTCCCGACAGCGCCATGTTTGACGTCGAAGGCATCCGCGAAGCCAGTGCCCGCGCCTTGAGCGAAGAACCCGGTGCCGCCTTGCAATACGGCGCAACGGAGGGTTACAACCCGCTGCGCGAGCAGCTGGCGACTTTCATGGCGAGCAAGGGCGTGAAGGGCTTGTCTGCAGACGGCTTGATCGTCACCACGGGCAGCCAACAAGCCTTGGACCTGATTGCCAAAACCTTGCTCAACCCCAATGACGTGGCTTTGGTCGAAGGCCCCACCTTTTTGGCCACTATCCAGTGTTTCCGTTTGTACGGTCCGCAAGTGGTGGGCGTGCCGATTGACGCACACGGCGTGCAGGTCGACAAGCTCGAAGAAATGATCGTGCAGCACAAACCAAAGCTGGTGTACCTCATTCCCACCTTCGGCAACCCCAGCGGCGCCACCTTGAGCCTTGAGCGCCGCTTGCGCGTGCTCGAACTCGCCGTGAAATACAAAACTGTGGTGGTGGAAGACGACCCCTACGGCGACTTGTACTTCGGTGAAGCTCCGCCACCTTCGCTGCTGGCTTTGAGTGACCAAGTGCCGGGCAGCCGGGATTGGCTGATTCACTGCGGCTCTTTGAGCAAAGTGTTGTCACCCGGCCTGCGCGTGGGCTGGATGATTGCCCCACCCGAGTTGCTGGCCCGCGCCACCATGTGCAAGCAGTTCAGCGATGCACACACCTCGACCTTTGCTCAAGCCACGGCAGCCCAGTATTTGAAAGCAGGCCGCATGCCCGCCACCTTGGCACATGTGCGCAGCGTGTACGCCGAACGCGCCCAAGCCATGGGCGAGGCCTTGAAGCGCGAGCTGGGCGACGCCTTGGCCTTTACCCAGCCTCAAGGCGGCTTGTTCTTCTGGGCCAACCTCACCGGCGCGGGCGGCAAAGTGAAAGACGGTGCTGAACTGGCCAAACGCGCGATTGAAAAAGGCGTGGCCTTTGTGCCAGGCGCACCGTTTTTTGCAAGCAACCCCGACGCATCCGCGATTCGTTTGAGCTTTGCCACGGCGGATGTGGACAAGATCAAAGAAGGCATTGCGCGTTTGGGACAAGCTTTATGAGCGTGAAACGCATCGCCGTGCTGTGGTGAATTTGATGGACGACCTCACGACGTTTCAAACCGAGCGAACTTTGCCGTTCTCACCCCAAGCGGTCTACAACGCCTTTGCGTCAGCCGATGTGTTGGCCACTTGGTGGGGGCCCGACGGATTCACCAACGAATTTGAAACCTTCGAATTTCAGGTCGGTGGTCGCTGGACGTTTGTGATGGTGGGGCCTGACGGCGCACGCTACCCCAACCAAAGTGTGTTCACTGAACTTCAACCCGCCTCACGTGTCGTGATTCGTCACGACTGTCAGCCATTTTTCACGCTCAGCGTGCAACTGACCCAGGTTGCAGGCGGTACACATCTGCTGTGGCAGCAGGTGTTTGATGACGCGCACATCGCACAAGCTGTCAAAGCGATTGTGGAGCCAGCCAACGAACAAAACCTCGACAGGCTGACCCGTGTGCTGGGCACAGACAATAAAAAGGCTGTTCAATGAGCAGCCTTTTTGTTTGTGGCAGCAGGTGGTTTAACCGGAGATCGCTTGGTACGCCGAAGCGTCCATCAAGCCATCCAACTCGGCAGGGTTGCTGAGCTTAACTTTGTAAAACCAGCCAGCCCCTTCGGGATCACTGTTGGCCAGTGACGGGTCGGCGCGCAGGGCTTCGTTGGTTTCCACAATTTCCACACTGGCGGGCATGTGCACGTCGGCGGCGGCTTTGACCGACTCGACCACCCCGGCCACCGTGCCTTGTGCAAAGGTTTTGCCAACTTCTGCGAAGTCCACAAACACAATGTCGCCCAAGGTGTCTTGCGCGTGTTGGGTGATGCCCACTAAGGCGGTGTCGCCTTCGACGCGCACCCAGGTATGTTCTGCGTGATATTTGTTCATGGTGTTTACATACCGCTGTAGTTGGGACCACCGCCGCCTTCGGGCGTGACCCACACAATGTTTTGGGTCGGGTCTTTGATGTCGCAGGTCTTGCAGTGCACGCAGTTTTGGGCGTTGATTTGCAAGCGGTCGCTGTTGTCGTCGTTCTTCACAAACTCGTACACACCGGCGGGGCAGTAGCGGCTCTCGGGGCCTGCATATTTCGCGAGGTTGATGCTCACAGGTACCGACGCGTCTTTGAGCGTCAAGTGCGCAGGTTGGTTTTCTTCGTGGTTGGTGTTGCTGATGAACACGCTGCTCAAGCGGTCAAACGTGAGTTTGCCGTCGGGTTTGGGGTAGTTGATTGGGGTGTGTTGCGCCGCCGGCTCCAGGTTCACATGGTCAGGCTTGCTGCCATGCAAAGTCCATGGTGGTGTGTCGATGCCAAGCTTGGGCATCAGCCATTGCTCGATACCGGTCATCACCGTACCGACCAACATGCCTTTTTTGAACCACAGCTTGAAGTTGCGGGTTTGGTTGAGCTCTTTGCTGAGCCAGCTCTTCTCGAATGCGGCGGGATAGGCACTCAGCTCATCGTTGGCGCGTCCAGCCGACACGGCTTCATAAGCCGCGTCAGCCGCCAGCATGCCGCTCTTGATGGCGGCGTGGCTGCCTTTGATGCGGGCCGCGTTCAAGTAGCCTGCGTCGCAACCAATCAGTGCGCCGCCTGGAAATACGGTTTTTGGCAAGGCTTGGGGCGTGCCGTTGTTGATGGCACGTGCGCCGTAGCCAATGCGCTTGGCACCTTCCAAATGTGCAGCAATGGCTGGGTGTGTTTTCCAGCGTTGCATTTCTTCAAAGGGGCTGAGCCAAGGGTTTTTGTAGTCCAGGCCCAGCACAAAGCCCAAGGTAACTTTGTTGTCTTCGAGGTGATACAAAAAGCCGCCACCAAAGGCGTCGTCTTGCATGGGCCAGCCGGAGGTGTGGACCACCAAACCAGGTTTGGCCTTGGACGGGTCGACTTCCCACAGCTCTTTGATGCCGATGGCATAGCTTTGTGGGTCGCGACCTTCTGCCAAGTTGTATTTGGCAATCACTTGTTTGCCCAAGTGGCCCCGTGCACCTTCGGCGAAGATGGTGTACTTGGCGTGCAGTTCCATGCCGAGCTGGAAGTTGTCGGTGGGTTCGCCTTCTTTGCTGATGCCCAGGTTGCCCGTTGCAATGCCTTTGACCGAGCCGTCTTCGTTGTAGAGCACTTCCGCGGCGGTGAAGCCTGGGAAAATTTCTACGCCGATCGATTCCGCGTGCGCAGCCATCCACTTCACCACATTGCTCAGTGACACCACATAGCAGCCGTCGTTGTGCAAGTTACGTGGCAGCAACCAATCGGGCGTGCGCTTGGAACCTGTTTCGCTGAGAAACAGCACATCGTCGCCGGTGACCGCTTGGTTCAGCGGGCAGCCGAGTTCTTTCCAGTTGGGGATGAGTTCGGTCATGGCTTTGGGGTCCATCACCGCACCCGACAAAATGTGCGCGCCGGGCTCGGAGCCTTTTTCCAGCACCACCACAGACACATCGTTGCCTTTTTCGGCGGCGAGTTGCTTGATGCGAATGGCGGTGGCCAAACCACCGGGGCCACCACCTACGACGACCACGTCGTATTCCATGGCTTCACGGGGGCCGAACTGGGCGAGGATCTCTTCTGGTGTCATGTGTCGTGTCTCATTCTGTTGTCAGAGGTGCGACAGATTTTAGGGCCTTCGGCAGGGGCACTTGTCATAATGAAATAACTCAATACACACAGGAGACAGGCATGGCGTACAGCATTGACTTATCGGGCCGCGTGGCCTTGGTGACCGGCGCATCCAGCGGCCTGGGCGCACAGTTTGCGCGTACCTTGTCGCGCGCAGGTGCGGCCGTGGTGCTGGCCAGCCGTCGGGTGGAAAAACTCAAAGAACTTCGGGCCGAAATTGAAAGCGAGGGCGGGGATGCCCATGTGGTCGCTTTGGATGTGACCAGCCGCGAGAGCATCCAGGCCGCCATAGCCCGTGCCGAGACCGAAGTGGGCAGCATTGACATCTTGGTCAACAACTCCGGCGTCAGCACCACCCAGCGTGTGCAAGACGTGACCGAAGAGGATTACGACTTTGTGTTCGACACCAACGTCAAAGGCTCCTTCTTTGTCGCGCAAGAGGTGGGCAAACGCATGTTGGCGCGTGCCAAAGGTGCCGCACCGGGCTCGTTCACAGGCGGGCGCATCATCAACATTGCCTCGGTGGCTGGCTTGAAAGTTCTGCCGCAAATTGCGGTGTACTGCATGAGCAAGGCGGCGGTGGTGCAAATGACCAAAGCCTTGGCGGTGGAGTGGGGCCGTTTTGGCATCAATGTGAATGCGATTTGCCCGGGCTACATCGACACCGAAATCAACCACCACCACTGGCAGACAGAGCAGGGCCAAAAGCTGGTCAATATGTTGCCGCGCAAACGCGTGGGTCAGCCCAAAGATTTGGATGCTTTGTTGGTCATGCTGGCCAGCGGCGAGAGCGACTTTGTGAATGGCGCCATCATCGCAGCGGACGACGGCTTTGCGCTATGAAGTTCGAGATTCCTGAACACAAAAAACTGGTGTTCGAGATGCGCATCCCGATTCGTTGGGGTGACATGGATGCGATGGGCCATGTGAACAACGCCACGTATTTTCGCTACCTCGAAACCATTCGCGTCGATTGGATGCGCTCGATCGGGGCCCAACCTCAGGCCGATGGGCATGGCCCGGTGATCGTGAATGCGTTTTGCAATTTCTACAAACAGCTCGAATACCCAGGCGAGGTGTTGATGAAGATGTACACCAGCGACCCAGGCCGCACCACGTTTGAAACCTGGGGCACGATGGAATTGGTCGATAAGCCCGGTGTGATTTACGCGGCAGGGGGTGCCACCACGATTTGGGTTGACTTTCCCAATCAAAAAGCGCTCGACTTGCCGGACTGGATGCGCGAGATCGTCACGCCTTAGACGCTGCTGCGTCGCGTACCGATGGTGTTGTGGCTGCATCCAACTGGGTGAGCCACAGCAACGCTGCGGTTCGGTCTGTGCCGCACATCTCCAAGTGAGGTTGCAGGCCACCACAGAAATCGGGGCGCTCCGCTTGGCCAAACACCGCGCAGCGCATGTCTGGCATCAACTGTACGCAGGGCACGCCGGCTGGTTTGCCCTGTGGCATGCCTGGCAAGGGGCTGGTGATGGACGGTGCAATGCAACACGCACCGCAGCCGCTGCGGCATTCCATTTACTTTTGTTTGGGCACGCGACCCATGAGATAGAACTCGGGGTTGGGCATCATGTGGCTGAAGCTGGCCATGCGGTTGCTCAAACCAAAGAAGGCCGTGATGGCCGCAATGTCCCAGGCGTCTTCATCGCTGAAGCCGTGCGCGTGCAGGGCGGCAAAGTCAGCGTCTTCGATGTGGTCGGAATGCTGGCAGACCTTCATCGCAAAGTCGAGCATGGCGCGCTGGCGTGGTGTGATGTCGGCCTTGCGGTAATTGACGGCGACTTGGTCGGCCACCAAGGGTTTTTTTTCGTAGATGCGCAAAATCGCGCCGTGGGCGACCACGCAGTACAGGCAGTTGTTGGCGGCGCTGGTGGTGGTGACGATCATTTCGCGGTCGCCTTTGCTCAGACCGCTTTCGCGCCCGACTGACTCGGGCACCATCAAGGCATCGTGGTAAGCGAAGAAGGCGCGCCATTCGGCTGGGCGACGTGCCAGGCCCAAGAACACATTGGGCACGAAACCCGCTTTTTCTTGCACTTCCAAAATTTTGGCGCGAATGTCTTCGGGCAAGTCTTTGAGTTCGGGCTGTGGGTAGCGGGTGTGCATCGGATCTCCAGGCTGATGGTTTAGCTTTTGATTATGCTCAGGGTTTTTTGAAAGACCTGTCATGTCCAACACACCTGCCACACCTTCGCAACTCGCCCGCGAGGCACGCCCCGATGATGCGGCGTTTCAAGCCGGATTGAACACCCGCACCCAAGTGATGGGCCCCGAGTTTGTGGACCGCGCCTTTGGCAACGCCACCGAATACACCATGCCTATGCAAGAGTTCATCACCCGTAACGCATGGGGCAATGTCTGGCAGCGCCCGGGTTTGGAGCTTAAAACCCGCAGCCTGATCACAGTGGCGATGCTCGCAGCGCAAGGCAAACAACATGAGCTCAAAGCCCACGTCAGAGGGGCACTCAACAACGGCGCCACGCCTGAAGAACTGCGCGAAGTCATGCTGCACGCCACGGTGTATTGCGGCTTTCCAACGGCAATTGACGCGTTTCGCAGCGTGATTGAGGTGGTGGAAGGACCTCAGTAACTCACTCGTACTGGGCACCTTTGGCCAAGAGTTCGGGCGTGCCAATCACGGCATTCAAGCCATCAAAATCCAGCATCTGTGTTTGCCATGGCAAGGTGGTTTGATGTTGATGCAAGCTGGCGTAGTAGCCCTGTAGGGTGTGGGCCACCGCACGCGCTGTGCCGCCCGGGAAAATCACCATCTTGTAGCCACGCTGTCCCAACACATCCGCGCTTTGCACGGGCGTTTTGCCGCCTTCGACCATATTGGCCAGCATCGGCACGCGGTGGGCAAACCGTTGGCAGGCGATGTCCATCTGTTCGGGCGTACGAACGGCTTCGATGAACAAGGCATCGACACCGCAGGCCAGGTAACGTTCTGCACGTTCGAGTGCGGCCTCAAAGCCTTCGACGGCCACCGCATCGGTGCGGGCCAAAATCAAGGTGTCGCTGGATTGGCGCGCATCCAGTGCGGCACGCAGCTTGCCCTCCATCTCAGCCACAGCAACCACGTTCTTGCCGTCCAAGTGTCCGCAACGCTTGGGAAAGGTTTGGTCTTCCAGCTGGATCATGGCGGCGCCCGCACGCTCTAAATCGCGCACGGTGCGCTGGGTGTTCAAGGCGTTGCCAAACCCGGTGTCGGCATCCACGATGACAGGCACGCGCACCCGATCGGTGATGTGTGCCAAGGTGCGTGCCACTTCCGTGGCCGTGGTCAGACCAATGTCAGACCGTCCCAGCAAGGTGTAAGCAATCGATGCGCCGGACAAATACAAGGCTTCAAAGCCAGCTTGCTCCGCAATCACAGCGCTGAAGGCGTCGTACACCCCAGGTGCGAGCAAAACCTTGGGTTGGTTCAAACGTTGTTTCAAGTGTTGTGGGGCGTGCATCGTGTCATCCTTGGGTTGGGGAGCTGGCCAGCACAGCTTGGTGTGCTGCCGTGTGTGCCGCGAGGTAGCCCCCGGCGATGGCGCTGAGCAAACCATTGCCAGACAAATAACCCCACACGGCATCGCCCGATACGCCACGTGCTGCACCACCAGCGGCCAGCAAATTAGGCAGGGGGCTGCCATCAGGGCGCAGGACCTGGCATTGGGCATTGATGTCCAAACCGCCTTGGGTGTGGAACAGAGCGCCTGTCACGCGAATCGCGTGAAAGGGCGCCTCGAGCTTGCGCTGAAAGTGACGGCCAGTGACCGCGTCTGTGCCTGCCTGCACACTCTCTAAGGTGCGTTGCAAGGTGTCGACGGGACAGCCGATGTGCTGTGCCAACGTGGCCACATCGGCAAAGCTGTGCACGGCACCCGCGGCTTGGGCTTCGCGAAAGTCTGGGAAATCTTGGGCAAACGCCAGCAAGCGGTCGTCGAACACATTCCAAGCGGTGCCGCGTGGCTGCGCCAGCACATGCACGGCAGCCTCAGAATAGCCTTGCGTTTCGTCATGAAAGCGCTGCCCATCGGCGTTGATTTGCACCGCACCTTCCATCATCAAGGCCCATGAAATCAAGGCGCCTTGCGGTACGGCCCAAGAACCGTGGCCTTGGTAGCCGCCCAGATCGGCCAGCTGCGCGCCCAGCTGCTGCCCCCACTGAATGGCGCTGCCATCGTTGCCGGTGTGACCGGCGTACAGCGCGTCACGCATCTCGGGCAGCAAGGCTTGGACCAGGGCCGCATTGCCACCAAAACCATTGCAAGCCAACACCACCATGTCACAGCTGAGTTGTTCCAGCGCGCCATCGGGTCGTACATAGCCCAGGCCCAGCACCCGATCGTCAGCGTTCACGTACAGCGTGCGCACATGGGCTTCGGTCAACACCACCACGCCTGCTGCTTCAGCCGCATTGTGCAAGCGCATCATCAAACCGGCGCCGGTTTTTTCAGGCACCGCATGCATGCGGTGCACGCTGTGGCCGGGGTACAAAAACGTGTCCAACACCTGCCAAGCAATGCCATGGTGTTGTGCCAATGCATCCATGGCAGGGCCAATGGCTTGGCTGTAGGCCTGCACCAACACAGGCGCGGCGCGCCCATGGGCTTTGGCTTGGATATCTTGCGCAAAACGCGCGGGCGAATCGTCGATCCCTTGTGCACGTTGTGCTTGGGTGCCTGCTGCTGGCACAAAGCCAGAGGACAAGGCGGTGGAGCCGGTGGGCAAGGCATCACGCTCCAGCACCACACAGTCCACCCCCAGTTGGCTCAAGGTCAAGGCGGCGGTCAAGCCACAGGCCCCACCGCCAACAATGGCCACGGCCGTGTGAACTGGCGCATCGACCTGTGTGACACGCTCAACGTTAGGCGTCATAGCGTGGCGAGAAATTGGGCGCAGGTCATCACCTCGGCCACCGAGGTCATGTCGGTCAATGCCGCTTGGTGGGCGGTGTCAGAGAAGGTGGCACAGCCATCACTCAGCACCACGGTGCGGTAGTCGCGCATGTGGGCATCGCGCACGGTGCTGGCCACGCCACCGTTGGTGAGAATGCCGCACACGACCACGGTGTCGATGCCAGCGCGACGCAAGACCCAGTCGAGTTGGGTGTTGAAGAAGGCCGAGTACGCCACTTTGCACACCGACACATCGACCCAGGGCGCAATCGCATCCACATTGGCTTGGCCCCAGCTGCCAGGTGCAAAGTCACCGGCCCGCAAAAACGGACGACGCGCGAGCAAGTGCGGCGAAATCATGGGTTGCCCCTGGGTGTCTGGCCACAGTGTGAACAAACTGGCGGCCACCAAGCCCTGGTGTTGCTTGACCGCTTGGGCCACTGGGGCCACACGCTCGGGCAGTAGCAAGGCTTCTGGGCTGACGGTGTTACCGCGTGCATACGCACCTTCAGGAGCTAGAAAGTCGTTTTGCAAATCGATGATGACCAGGCCAATGCGGCGCCTCGGCGTTTGGGTCTGCGTCATGAGGCGCTCCTCTCTACCAACAAATTACCCAAGGTGTCGACGCGGGCGCTGAAGCCTGGTTCTAACCACACGGTGGTATCGGCTTGCTCCAAGATGGCAGGCCCCGCGACTTGTGCGGCAACCGGCAGGTCCAAACGCGCGTAGCGTTGCGCGTCCCACCACTGGCCCGTGTGGTACACGCGTTGAACGCCGAGCGGTGCCGTGCTGCCTTTGCCTTGCGGTGCCAGCACGGCCAAATCGAACTTGGGGCGAACACCGATGCGTGCATAACGCAGGTTCATGACCCGAATCACCATGCCGCTGAGCACGCGCCCAAACGACGCGGCATAGGCTTTTTCAAAAGCGGCTTGAATGCTGTCGCGGCTGATGTCGTCGGCATTCAAGGGCACTTGCAAGGTGTGGGTTTGCCCCATGTAGAGCATGTCCAGTGCCACCACTTCTTGCACACGCTCAAAGCGCACACCGGCTGAGTCGAGTCGTTTTTGGCAGGCCTCGGCCAAGCTCGCCAGGCGGGTTTTGAGTTGTGCCAAGTCCAACTCGTTGAGCGATTTGTTCAGGGTTTGCACTGCGTCATGGCGCATGTCAGCCATCACACAACCCAAGGCCGAGGTGACGCCGGGGTAGCGTGGCACGATGCCGGTGGTGACGCCGACTTCACGCATCATGGCGCACACATGCAAGGCACCGCCGCCGCCAAAGGGCATGTAGGCAAATTGGCGCGGGTCGTGACCGCGTTCGATCGACACCACGCGGATGGCCCCAGCCATTTTGGCGTTGGCCACGGTCAGGATGGCTTCGGCCGCTGCCAAGACATCCAAGCCCAAAGGCGTTGCCACATGAGTTTGTATGGCCTGCTCAGCCGCTTTCGCGTCCAAGGCCTGCAACAAACCACCGCCCAAAGGACGGTCTGCGGCAATGCGACCAAGCACCACATTGGCATCGGTCACCGTGGGGCGGGTGTTGCCACGGCCGTAGCACACGGGCCCTGGAATGCTGCCTGCTGATTCGGGGCCCACTTGCAACATGCCACTGGCGTCGACCGAGGCAATGGAGCCCCCGCCAGCACCGATGGTTTCAATCTGGATCATGGGGGAGCGCACCACCAGACCAAACTCAATCGAGGTTTGGGCCGCCAAGGCGGCTTCACCTTCGGCCACCAAGGACACATCGAACGAGGTCCCGCCCATGTCGCCCGTGATCACATTGGGATAGCCCGATGCGCGTGCCACAGCCGCACAGGCAATCACGCCAGCCGCAGGGCCCGAGAGGGCGGTGCGCACTGGCACATCGCAAGCGGTTTCGCGCGACATCACGCCACCGTTGCTTTGCACAATCAACAACTCTCCGCGGAAGCCTTGGCTGCGCAAATCGTCCTCGAGTTTGGCCAAGTAGCTGCCCACCACCGGCTGCAAGGCGGCATTCAAGGTGGCGGTGGAGCAGCGTTCGAACTCACGAATTTCAGGCAGCACTTCGCTGGCTGACGTCACATAGGGGTTGGGCCACATGGCGCGCACGGCCGCCACGGCTTGTTGTTCGTTGATGGGGTTGGCGTACGCGTTGATGAAGAACACGCACACGGCTTCGCAACCCGCATCCAGCAGGGCTTGGGTTTGCGCCCGCACTTGCGCCAAGTCGACCGCTGTGTGCAAGCTGCCGTCGGCCAGCACACGCTCGTCCACTTCCAGGCGCAGATCGCGTGACACCACGGGGGTGAAGCTGCCGCGCAAGCCCCAGGTTTGCGGACGATCACGGCGACGCATTTCCAACACATCGCGAAAACCACGCGTGGTGATGATGCCGGTACGCGCCACTTTGCGTTCCAACAAGGCGTTGGTGCCGACAGTGGTGCCATGCACGATGGTGGCCAGGGTGGCGGCCACGCCCTGCGAGGCAGCGTTGGCGTCTGAGCCATTGCCTTCGCTGACGCGCACCACGCCGTTCATGAAACCGCGTGCTTCTTCGCCACGGGTCGAGGGCACTTTGACAATGCGTGCCGAGCCATCGCGCTCATCGAGCACAAACAAATCGGTGAACGTGCCGCCCACGTCCACACCGACCACCAGATGTGGGGTGACAGGGGGTTGCGTGCTCATGGTTTGACCTTTGAAGAAGTGGATGTCGAATCGCTGACGTAACCCAAGGTCACGTCGTGTGCACGCGCAGCGGTGTCACGGCCAGCGGCGGGGCCCCAGCCACCGCCACCGGGTGTTTCCAGACGCACGCGTTCGCCTTTTTTGAGTTGGATGCCGAGCATCTTGGAGACCATGGGCGGTTGGCACCATTGACCCTTGTGTTGGTACGAAAACACATTGGGCAAGGCGTTGCCGCCGCCTGCAATGCCCTTGGGTGGCGCTTTGCCACGCTCGCCAAAAATGAAGGCTTCGGCGCTTTCTTCGAGCAATTCAATTTCATACACCGCACCCAAGCCACCACGGTGTGTGCCGTCGCCGCCGGAGTTGGCGCGCAGCGACCATTCGGTAAAGCGCACAGGGTAAGCCGCCTCCAAAATTTCCAACGGAGGAATGGTGGCGGTGGAAATCGGTGCGTTGCTGTGGCTCAGCCCATCGCCTGTGCTGTGGCCGCCGTGGCCGCCGCCAAAGAAGCTGAACATCACCCAACGTTGGCCTTTGCGTGCGCCATCGCTGCGGTGTCCGGCGATGGACAAGGCGTTGATGGTGCCGTAGGCGTGAGCCACCGCGCGGTTGGGGTCGGCCTGTGCGGTGGCGCTGAAGATCACATCAATCATGCGCAAAATGGTTTCGGTGTAACCCCCCACCGGGCGTGGACGCTCAGCGGTGATGACCAAACCATCGGGCAGCACAAAGTCCACCGCGTCTAACACGCCGGCATTGGCAGGCACATCGGGAAACACGTGTTTGAGGGCCACATAGCAAGCGGCCACCGCAGTGGCGCGCGAGATGTTCACGGGGCCTGCGCATTGCGCCGAGGTGCGCGAAAAATCAAGCGTCAAACGATCGCCCTGGACCGTCATGTCCAAGGCGATGGTGAGCAGCTCATCTTTGACACCATCGTTGTCAAGCACATCTTCAAAGCTGTAGCGCCCATCGGGCAAGTTTTGAATGTGCGCACGCATCAACACCAAGGCGCGTTTGCGCAACTCGCCCATGGCTTGCAACACCACAGCGTCGCCGTATTCGTCGAGCAGACTGTCGAGACGTTTGACACCCAGTTCAAGAGCAGACAGCTGACCGTTCAAGTCGCCCCACAAGCTGTCAGGCAAACGTGTGTTCGCGCGCAAGATGCCCAACACATCACCGTCGAGCTGGCCTTGACGCACGATGCGCACGGGTGGAATTTGCACCGCTTCTTGCCAGCATTCGGTCGCCGCCGGGTTGTAGTTGCCAGGGACGGCACCTCCCACATCGTGCCAATGCGCGGCAGAGGCCAAATAGCAAAACAATTGGCCATTGCGAAAGAAGGGACGCACCAGCTTGAAGTCGTTGGCATGGGTGCCACCTTCATAGGGGTCGTTGAACAGCCAGGTGTCACCATCGACCATGCCGCCGCGCTCTTGCGCCACACGGGCGGCCGCACGCACGGCAAACGCCATGGCCCCCACAAACACAGGCAGGCCTGATTTGCCTTGTACCAAGGTGTCGCCGCTGTCGGCGTCGTACAAGCCATGGCAGGCGTCGTGCGCTTCGGCAATGATGGGGTTGAACGCGCTGCGGTAGAGCGTGGCATCCATTTCGTCGGCAATTTGTTCTAAGCGGCCCTTGAGCACGGCGAGCGTGACGGGATCGAGGTGGACCGCGTTGGTGTGTTCACGCATGGGGTGTTCCTTGGCTGCGTTGTTTCAAGACATTCATCAAACCTCCGGCATGGACCATATCCATCAAAAAATCGGGAATCGGTTGGCAGGCCAACACCGTGCCATCGGCACGCTGCACGCCTGCAGGCACGAGGGTGACGGCATCACCCTCCTGCAACAGTTGGGCCTCGGGGCATGTCAACAGCAACAAGCCGAGGTTGAAGGCGTTGCGAAAAAACAAGCCGCTGAAGGAGGGCGCGATCACGGCACGCACGCCCAGGTGCACCAGCGCGCCGGCGGCTTGTTCACGCGAGGAGCCAATGCCAAAGTTGGGGCCAGCCACCAACACGTCGCCAGGGCGTACACCGGCGGCAAAGTCAGGACGCAGGGCTTCCAGGCAGTGTTGGGCAATCACCTCGATGCCATGCTTCATGTACCCACCAGGGGCTAGCGCGTCGGTGTCCACATCGGCGCCGAGTTTCCACACACGTGATGTCGTCATAGCATCTCCCGCACATCGCTGATGCTGCCGCGCAGCGCCGACGCGGCCACGGTCCAAGGGGACGCCAAATACACCTGCACACTGGCGGGGCCCATGCGGCCTTTGAAGTTGCGCGCGGTGGTCGAAATCACCCGTGCGCCTTCTTCGAAGGTGGCGCCATAGCCTGCACATGCGCCGCAGCTGTTGGGCAACACCTGCGCACCGGCATCGCGCAGGGTTTGCATCACGCCTTCGCGCTCGGCTTGGGCTTGGTCACGCGCGCTGGCCGGTGCCACCAGCAAACGCACGCCTTGGGCCACGCGCTGGCCGCGCAGCACATGGGCGGCGGCGCGCAGGTCTTCGAGCTTGGCACCGGTGCAGGCGCCGATGTAGGCCACATCCAAACCCACATCGGCATAGTCGCCCACGGCACGGGTGTTGGCCGGGCTGTGGGGCGCGGCGACTTGGGGGCTCAGGCTTGCGGCATCAAAGTCAAAGTCTTCGCAGTCGGCGCCTGCATCGCTGTGCCATTGCTCGGCGTGTTGCAAAGCCTCTTCACGCACGCCCACACTGCGCAAATAGGCACAGGTGGTGGCGTCGGCAGCAATCAAGCCGGCTTGCGCACCCATTTCTGCGCTCATGTTGGAGAGGGTCATGCGCTCTTGCATGCCCAGGGCCATCACGGCGTCGCCAGCAAACTCCACCGCTTGGTATTGACCGCCGTTCATGCCAAAGCGGGCAATCATGTGCAGCATCATGTCCTTGGCGCACACGCCTGGGGCCAATTGACCCGACCACAGCATGCGCAAGGTGCGTGGAACTTGCACCCAAATTTCACCGGTCACAACCACGCCCAACATTTCGGTGGCGCCAATGCCGAACATGTAAGTGCCGAACGCGCCTCCGGTGGGCGAGTGTGAGTCGCCCCCCACGCACAGCATGCCAGGACGCAAATGGCCGCGCTCGGGCAGCACAACATGGCAAATGCCTTCGGAGTCAATCACATGGGGCAAGCGCCACGCACGTGCGGTGTCGCGTGACATTTGGACAATGCGTTGGGCATCGGCATCTTGTGCTGGCACGTAGTGGTCCATCACCAGCACCACTTTGTTGGGATCCCAAATTTTGGCGCCCAAGTCATCGAGCATGGGCTTTAAGCGGCGTGGACCGGAGGAGTCATGGAACATGGCCAAGTCCACTTGGCAGGTCAGCACCTCACCCACCGCCACCTGCGAACGGCCTGCTGCACGGGCGATGAGCTTTTGCGCCAGCGTTTGCGGTGTGTGCGTGGAAGAAGAAACGCGGGTCATTCGGGTTTGGCTCCAGAAAACTTCACCACCTCGCGCCAACGCGCGATGTCGGCCACCACAAAGCG
>CANGIQ010000008.1 GCA_947453965.1 Comamonadaceae bacterium | reverse complement strand
GCTGCTGACATCGAAGCCCGCGTCAAACAAGTGCGCGTGCAAATCGAAGAAGCCACTTCTGACTACGACCGCGAAAAACTGCAAGAGCGCGTGGCCAAGTTGGCTGGCGGTGTTGCCGTGATCAAGGTGGGCGCTGCTACCGAAGTCGAAATGAAAGAAAAGAAAGCCCGCGTGGAAGACGCCCTGCACGCCACCCGCGCTGCGGTGGAAGAAGGCATCGTGGCTGGCGGCGGCGTGGCTCTGCTGCGTGCACGTCAAACCGCTGGCACCATCAAAGGTGACAACGCTGACCAAGACGCCGGTATCAAACTGGTGTTGAAAGCCATCGAAGCTCCTTTGCGCGAAATCGTTTACAACGCTGGTGGCGAGCCATCTGTGGTGGTGAACGCTGTGTTGGGTGGCAAAGGCAACTACGGCTTCAACGCTGCCAACGACACCTACGGCGACATGATCGAAATGGGCATCTTGGACCCAACGAAAGTGACACGCACTGCTTTGCAAAATGCAGCGTCTGTGGCTTCGCTGATGTTGACCACCGAGTGCATGGTGTCAGAAGCTCCAAAAGAAGAAGCTGCTGGCGGTATGCCTGACATGGGTGGTATGGGCGGCATGGGTGGTATGGGCGGCATGGGCATGTAATAGCCCCGCTGCTTTGCCTGAGCACCTCGGTGCTCTTGCCAAACCAAATAAAAGCCCCGCAAGCAATTGCGGGGCTTTTTTTCGTCTGTGCGCCCAAAGCATGAGCGAATGGGCAGGCCACGAGGCGATTTTCTGGCGCGTAGCGACTGATGAGCCGACTGGCCTGCCCGTTCGCTCACGCGCACAGGCCAACGAAAAACTCAATGCATCAGCGCTTCTAGCTTCACAGCATCCACACAAAACGCGCGAATACCCTCGGCTAATTTTTCTGTGGCCATCGCATCTTCATTCAGCGCGTAGCGGAACGATGCCTCAGTGTGATGCACCTCAGGCAAGTCCAGTTGCATGGCCGCAGAGGCGCTCAAGGCTTGCGCCAAAGGCTCGTTGGTTGACCCCAACTGCGCCAGCAACTCTGGCGCAATGGTCAGCAAATCGCAACCCGCCAAGGCGGTGATTTGGCCCACGTTTCTAAAGCTCGCACCCATTACTTCTGTCTTAATTCCGTGGCGTTTGTAGTGGTTGTAAATCGCACGCACTGACTTCACACCGGGGTCGTTGGCATGGGCGTTGTCGGCCTCGACCCACCCACCGCTTGCGGTGGCTCCCGACGCTCCGCCCGCCGACTTTTTGTACCAGTCGTAAATGCGCCCCACAAACGGCGAAATCAGCTGCACCTTGGCGTCACCACATGCGACGGCCTGAGCGAATGAGAACAACAAGGTGAGGTTGGTGCGAATGCCTTCGCGCTCCAACTCGGCGGCGGCTTGAATGCCTTCCCAGGTTGACGCGATTTTGATCAGCACGCGTTCGCGCTTCACACCTTGTGCTTCGTACAGCGCCATGATGCGTTTGGCGCGTGCCACGGTAGCTGCCGTGTCAAAGCTCAAACGGGCGTCCACTTCGGTCGACACGCGGCCAGGGATGGTGGCCAAAATCTCGCAGCCAAAGCGCACCAAGAGGCGGTCAATCTGCGCGTCCATCGGCTCCTTGCCGTGGGCAGCCACCGTATCTTTGAGCAAAGGCAGGTATTCTGGCTTTTGCACCGCTTTCAAAATCAGCGAAGGATTGGTGGTGGCGTCTTGCGGCTGGAACTGGGCGAGTTGCTTGAAGTCGCCGGTGTCGGCCACGACGGTGGTGAATTGTTTGAGTGCGTCGAGTTGGTTCATGGCGTAATTATCCCGCGACAAGGCGAGGTATGTCGCTTGGCGCTAAAGTCAGTGCATGCAATCTTTTCAGCCTCAAAAAATCTTGATCCTTGGCGGCAGCGGCTTTGTGGGGCAACACGTCTGCTCTCGACTGAGCCTGCAACACCACCACGTCACCGTGCCCACGCGCCGCTTGCCCGCGCGGCATATCCAAATGATGCCCGGCATCTCTGTGGTCAAAGCCGATGTGCATGACCCCCACCAACTGCAAGCCCTGGTCCACGGCCACGATGTGGTGATCAACCTGGTGGCCATACTTCACGGCGATGAAGACGCGTTCAACCAGGCGCACGTCAACTTGCCTGCGCAGCTGGCACGGGCTTGCCTGGCCGAAGGTGTGACCCGCTTGATTCACGTCAGCGCCTTGGGGGCCGATGTGCATGCACCGTCGATGTACCAACGCAGCAAAGCGCGTGGCGAGCTGGCCTTGCTCTCGGCCGCGCAAAAAGGCCCTTTAGGCTTGACCATGCTGCGGCCCAGCGTGATTTTTGGCAAAGACGACCAGTTCATCAACCTGTTTGCCAAGCTGCAAAAAGTGTTTCCCGTCATGCCCTTGGCCGGCGCGAACACCCGCTTTCAACCCGTGTGGGTGCATGATGTGGCGCAAGCGCTGGTGCATTGCGTCAACACCGCCAGCACCGAAGGCCAAGTGTTTGAAGCCTGCGGCCCCGACGTGATGACGCTGACCGAACTGGTGCAACTGGCCGGCCGCTGGGCGGGCTGCCCGCGCCCGGTGGTGCCACTGCCCCATGCCATCGGTTGGTTGCAGGCCCTGTTGATGGAATGGCTGCCCGGCCCCACGCTGATGAGCCGCGACAACTTGGCCTCCATGCAAGTCCACAACGTCGCCAGTGGCCATGTGCCGGGTTTGCGCGCCTTGGGCATTTCTGAGCCGAAGTCGATCAAGCGTTTGTTTGTAGCGACACCGTAAACACGGGCGAATTTGCGTCTATGCACGGCGCGTATGACGGCAAACACCCGTCTTACACTCATGGGCATGAAAACATACTTGGTTGGCGGTGCGGTGCGTGATGCCCTGATGGGACATCCTGGGGCCGACCGCGACTGGGTGGTGGTGGGCGGCACACCCGAAGCACTCGTGGCACAAGACTTTCAGCCGGTTGGGCGCGACTTTCCGGTGTTTTTGCATCCGGACACGCACGAGGAATATGCACTGGCCCGCACCGAGCGCAAAACCGCGCGTGGCTACCACGGCTTTGAGGTACATGCCTCGCCCGACGTGACGCTGGAAGAAGACTTGGCGCGGCGTGACCTGACCATCAATGCCATTGCACAAGCCGCCGATGGACAACGCATCGACCCCTACGGTGGTGAACGCGACATCGCCAACAAGGTGCTGCGCCATGTGACGCAAGCTTTCCGCGAAGACCCGGTGCGCATCTTGCGCTTGGCACGCTTTGCAGCGCGCTTTCCAGACTTCACGGTAGCCCCTGAAACCCTGGCGCTGATGTGTGAGATGGTGGAAGACGGCGAAGTCGATGCGCTGGTGAGCGAACGCGTGTGGCAAGAGCTCTCGCGTGGCCTGATGGCCTCCCAGCCTTCGCGCATGCTGCAGGTGCTGCGTGCCTGCGGCGCGTTGAAGCGCTTGCTGCCTGAAGTCGATAAGCTCTACGGCGTGCCCCAGCGCGCCGACTACCACCCTGAGATTGACACCGGCATTCACCTCGAAATGGTGCTCGACGCATCAGCCCGCATGCAAGCGCCGCTGGAAGTGCGTTTTGCCTGCCTGTGCCACGACCTCGGCAAAGGCACCACCCCCGCCGATGTGCTGCCACGCCACATCGGCCACGAGCAACGCAGCGAAAAGCTCACACGCACGGTGTGCGAACGCTGGCGGGTCCCGGTGGAATGCAAAGAATTGGCAGAGCTGGTGGCGCGTGAGCACGGCAACATCCATCAAAGCGGCAGCTTTGGTGCCGAGGCCGTGTTGCGCCTGTTGGTGCGCTGCGATGCCTTGCGCAGACCCGAGCGGTTTTTACTCGCCTTGCAAGCCTGTGAATGCGATGCGCGTGGGCGCTTGGGCAAAGAAGACGAGACTTACACACAAGGGCCGCGTTTGGCCAGGCTGTTGAAAGCCGCTCAGTCGGTCAACAGCGCGTCGGTGAGTGCGCAGGCGTTGGCGGATGGGCTCAAGGGGCCGGCTGTGGGGGCGCGGTTGGATGTGGCGCGGTTGGCGGCTATTGCTATGGCGCTCTAGTTAAGCGCATCGAAGTGACAGGGGCGCTAACCGCTCTGCTCCTACGCCGCTGCGCGGCTACATGTCGCTGCCGCGGTCACCACCCCTGCCACTTCGACGCTTTTCGTACGCCAAATTTTTAACACCCCACACCTCTGCGTGTCAAACGGTGAGGGATGCGCCTGCGGCAGCGACATGTAGCCGCGCAGCGGCGTAGGAGCAGAGCAGGTGCGTCCCTCACCGTTTGACAGAGAAGAGGAGTCCCTCCACCCTCCACGCAGAAGAAACGTCACAGAAGCTTAGAAATCCCAGCGCAAACTAAACTAAGAATGATGGTCGACGTCAAAGGAATAAAAATCTTACGCCCAAACAACCTGAAACGAATATCCCCTGGCAAGCGCCCAAACCCCAGCTTTTGCAGCCACGGCGTCACGCTGTTGATCAGCAACAGCGCCAAAAAAACCACCAACAACCAGCGAAACATCACGCGGCCTTCACAAGGTATGGCTGCGGTCACCCTGGGCAAAACCCATGGGTTCCCAGGCGTGGGTGCCAAAAGCAATCACTTTGAACAACTCGCCCATCTCATGCTCGGTGATCAGCTTTTGGGCCATCGCCTTCTCAGCCAGCGGCGCATCCACCAAAGGCGGCAGCAAGCCGCAGTTGATCAAGAAATGCGCTTGGCTGGTGTAGCCCAACACCTCCAAACCGGCGTCTTGCCCCGCCAAAGCCACGCCCGTGAAGTTGACGTGCGCCGTGATGTCTTTGGCGCCCACATCATGCAGCGGATCAGGGTCTGACTTGTGCAGCTGGTGGCACATCAGCGTGCCCATGTGACGCTGCGGGTGAAAGTACTCGTGCTCAGGAAAACCATAGTCCAGCAAGAACGCCGCACCGCCTTGGCCCGTGGCAGCCAGGCTGGCTTTGAAGCGGTCGGCCAAGGTGTGGATGAAGGCTTCGGCTTGAGCGTGAATTTCAGTCAAATAGTCATGCGCCCCTTCCACTTCCACGGGCGGGCGCAAATCTGTCACGCGGTCTTGCCACTGCAAGGGGGATGCGCCTGCTTCGGTGGGCGTTTGCCACACCACACCGCGCTCGTGCCACACACCGGCTTTGCGCACCAAGAGCTGCACAGGCATGGCGTCGAGCACCTCATTGCCCACCACCACGCCGTGCAACTGTTCAGGCAAAGCATCGACCCACTGCACTTTGTGGGCATAGGCTTTCAAGGTGTCTTGCTGACGCGCCCGCAAGCTGCCCGACAAGTCCACGATGGTGTAGCGCTTGACGGCGTCACCCAAAGTCTCCAGCAACTGCAAAGCCAAAGCGCCAGAACCCGCGCCAAATTCCCACACCACATCGGTCTGGGTGACCTGTAAGGCCTCGCTCACTTGATGGGCCAAGGTGCGGCCGAACCAGGGCGACAGCTCGGGCGCCGTCACAAAATCGCTGCCGCTTTGCGGGGTGGTGCCAAACTTGCGCAAGGCATTGGCGTAATAGCCCATGCCGGGGGCATACAAGGCCAGCGCCATGAAACGGTCAAAACCCAGCCAGCCGCCCGCTTTGTCGATGCTGCGCTGAATCAGGGTATACAAAGCCTGTTGGCCCGGGTCGTTGGATAATTGGAGGTGACTCATGCAGGGGTGATCGTAACTCGCCCTCTCGCCGGTCCTCGCTTTTTGGCTCTATCAACACCTCACACACCATGCGCTCTTGGGCACTCATCACTGGCGGCAGCGTTCGCTTAGGCCGCGAAATCGGCCTCGCCTTTGCACGCGCGGGCTGGAACGTGGCGTGCCACTACAACCGCTCCGAGGACCAAGCCCATGCCTTGTGCGCCGAGCTGCGCAGCTTGGGCGTGGACGCCTTGGCCGTGCAGGGTGACTTAGAAGACGAAGCAAGCTGCCAAAGCATTTTTGACACCACCGTGGCCGTCACCCACACAGCGCTGCAGTGCGTGGTCAACAACGCCTCGTTGTTTGTGCCTGACGAAGGTGCTGATTTTGACGAGGCACAGGCCTTGGCACAGCTCAAGGTCAACCTCATGGCGCCCATGCGCTTTGGCAAGTGGATGGCCGCGTTGCACGCACCAACACACAGCCACGGCAATGGCGAATCTGCCAACGAAGGCGCGTTCAGCGGCCACAAGGCCAAGCCCAGCGTCATCCATGTGTTGGACCAAAAGGTGTTCAACCTCAACCCCGATTACTTTTCGTACACGCTGTCTAAGCTGGCCTTGGAGCGTGCCGTCAGTCTGCAAGCCCAATCGCTCGCCCCCGCCTTGCGGGTGAATGCGGTGGCGCCTGGTCTGATGTACCTGAGCGGGCCACAAACCCAAGACAACTTCAACCGTGCCGCAAGCGCCAACTTGCTGCGCCAAACCATTAATCCTGGGGATGTGGCCAGCAGCGTGGTGTTTTTGGCGAACAACGCCAGCATCACCGGCAGCACGGTGCGCGTGGACAACGGTCAACATTTGGTACCACTCGCACGCGATGTGATGTTTGTGGTCGAGGAGCTTTTTAAATCATGATCGACAAACTCTTACGCAACTGCCGCCGCTTGTTTTTGCGCGGTCTCACCGTGCAGGCCCACATCGGCATTCACGACTTTGAACTGCACAGTGCGCAACGCATCGTCATCGACGTGGACTTGTATGTGTCGTTCGCCGGCACCAGCCCGCACGACGACCGTATCGACGAGGTGGTGGACTACGACTTTGTGCGCGCCGTGGTGCATGCACGGGTGGCCAAAGGCCACATCAATTTGCAAGAAACCTTGTGCGACGACATCCTCACCCACTTGCTCGAACACACGGGTGTGATGGCAGCGCGCGTGTCCACCCGCAAGCCCGATGTCTACCCCGACTGCGAGTCGGTGGGTGTAGAAGCCTTCCGCGCCAAACCCGGAGTGCTGTGAGATGGCGAGCAAAGGCACCCAAATCTTGAACCTCACCGGCCTGCGCTTTGATGCCAACCTGGGCATCTTGGAGCACGAGAAGGTAGATCCCCAACCCATTCAAGTCGACGCCGAGTTGAACCTGGGCACGCAACCCCTAATGCCCCACGACGATGACATTTGCCACGTGTTGGACTACCGCAAAGTGCGCCAAATCATCATCACCGAATGCACGGCCGAGCATGTGAACCTGCTCGAAACCTTGATTGGCAAACTCGCCCATCGCCTCATGCAATTGCCTGGCGTGCTGGGTGTGCGGGTGAAGATTGCCAAGCTCGAAATTTTTGACGACTGCGAAGTGGCCATTCGCATGGAAACGGGCCAATGGAATTAATGGCAGACCCAGCCTTTGGCGCTACTTTGGACACATCACGATGACAACCGCAGAAAAAGACCTTCACAAAGACACGAAGCAAATCAAAATCGAGCACGAGAACCACAAGCTCGAAAAACGCCTGTGTCGCCAGGTGGGCCAAGCGATCACCGACTACAACATGATCGAAGAAGGCGACAAGATCATGGTCTGCATGTCGGGCGGCAAAGACAGCTACGCCATGCTCGACATCTTGCTCATGATGCAGCAACGTGCCCCCATCGACTTCGAGCTGATTGCGGTCAACCTCGACCAAAAGCAACCGGGCTTCCCCGCCGATGTGCTGCCCAAGTACCTGGCCCAAGTGGGCGTGAAGTTCCGCATCGAAACGCAAGACACGTACTCGATCGTGAAAGAAAAAATTGCCGAAGGCAAAACCATGTGCAGCCTATGCTCACGCTTGCGCCGCGGCATTTTGTACCGTGTGGCCGGTGAATTGGGTTGCAACAAAATCGCGCTGGGCCACCACCGCGACGACATCTTGCAAACCTTCTTCTTGAACATGTTCTACGGCGGCAAGCTCAAAGCCATGCCCCCCAAGTTGGTGAGCGACGGCGGCGACCACATGGTGATTCGTCCCTTGGCCTACGTGGCTGAGAAAGACTTGGAGCGTTGGGCCAAGGTGCGCGCCTTTCCCATCATCCCGTGCACGCTGTGCGGCAGCCAAGACGGCTTGCAGCGCCAGGTGGTGGGCGAGATGCTGCGCGAGTGGGAGAAGAAACACCCCGGCCGCATTGAGAACATGTTTGCAGCGCTGCAAAACGTGGTGCCGTCGCATTTGATGGACCACACGAAGTTTGATTTCAAGGGCTTGGTGACCACGGGTGTGGCGTCAGAAGACGGGGACAAGGCGTTTGACCATGAGGAGTTTGCGATGCCTACTTTGCCGGGGATGCAGGTGGTTTCGCTTTGATGCTTCTTGTTTGAGTTTTGTTTTGTTGGGCTCTGTTTTGTGCTGAGCTCGCTTCGGAGAGGGGCTTAGGGCAGGTTCCTCATACTGTTACAGAAATCGTCACCTGCCCTAAGCCCCTCCCCGAAGTCTGCGTCGGGGCCTTGCTTCGCTCGTCCAGTTGCGCCAGTAGTTATCTCGGACTCGAACAGTACACCGCACGAAATTTTCCCGAGCGCGCAAAGCATGACGCGCAGGGGGTAGGGCGGCTGACGATTTCTGTAACAGTATGAGGAAGCCGCCCTACCCCCTGTGCGTCATGCGCCCTCCCCGGAGCAGAACGAAACGAAGCACAACTCAAACCCCCGAAGAAACAAAAAAGCCACCTCAAAAGGTGGCCTTTTCACGAAAGCAACAAAGTAGAAGATCAGGCCTTGAAAGCCACCACCTTCTGGTGTTGCTCGCCCAAACCTTCGATGCCCAAAGACATCGTGTCGCCGCGTTTCAAGAACACAGGTGCGGGTTTGCCGTTTTTCTTGATACCCATGCCCACGCCAGGAGGCGTGCCGGTGGTGATCACGTCGCCGGGTTCCAAGGTCATGAACTGGCTCACATAGCTCACGATTTTGGCCACGCCAAAAATCATGGTCTTGGTGCTGCCGTCTTGCATGCGCACGCCGTTGTGGTCCAGCCACATGTGCAGCTTTTGGGGGTTAGGCACTTCGTCGCGCGTCACCAACCAAGGTCCGATAGGACCGAAGGTGTCGCAACCCTTGCCCTTGTCCCATGAACCGCCGCGCTCGAGTTGGTACTCGCGCTCGCTCACATCGTTGACCAAGCAGTAGCCGGCCACGTAGTTGAAGGCGTCTTTTTGTGACACATGACGTGCGGTGGTGCCAATCACGATGCCCAGTTCAACTTCCCAGTCGGACTTGACCGAGCCCTTGGGCAACATCACGTCATCGTTCGGGCCTTGGATACAGCTGGTGGCCTTGGTGAACACAATGGGTTCTTTGGGAATCGGCATGTTCGATTCGGCGGCGTGGTCGGCGTAGTTCAAACCAATCGCGATGAACTTGGGCACATGGCTGATCGGGCAACCCATGCGTGGCTTGCCTTTGACCAATGGCAACTTGGCCGTGTTGAGCTTGGCCAACTTGGCCAAGGCTCTGTCGCTGAGTTGATCGGGCGACACGTCTTTGATGACTTTGCTCAAGTCGCGCAGCTTGCCATCGGCGTCGATCAGACCGGGTTTCTCTTTGCCGGGGTTGCCATAACGAACCAATTTCATGGATTGCCTTTCGGGTTAAAAATCGTGTGTCTCACAGCACATCAGTTACTGGTTTCTCCGAATCCTCATTCGAAGCGGACAGGCATATTATGGTATGACGATTAACCATTGACACCCCCGTAAAGTCCCTGATGTCACACACCTTCTCTGCCTCCGATCTCGAACACCACATCACCCAATTGTTTGTTGCCGCAGGCAGCACCCCCGCAGAGGCGAGCCAAGTGGCCAGCAACTTGGTCATGGCCAACTTGAGCGGTCACGACTCGCACGGCGTGGGCATGGCGCCGCGCTATGTCGACGCTATTTTGGAAAAAAGTTTGACCCCAGGCAGCAGCGTGGCGGTGCGGGTGGACGGCGGCATGTTGCTCGGCCTGGACGGTCAACAAGGCTTTGGCCAAACCGTGGGCGTGCAAGCAATGGAGCTGGCGTTTGAACGCGTGGCGCAGCATGGCGCATGCATCATGTCGCTGTCGCACGCGCACCATTTGGGCCGCATTGGTCACTTTGCCGAAATGGCCGTCGCACGCGGCTGGGTGTCGCTGCATTTTGTGAATGTGCTTTCGCGCCCAGTGGTGGCGCCTTGGCACGGGGGTGACGGCCGTTACGGCACCAACCCTTGCTGCATTGGCATTCCCGTCGGCGTGGGCGACAACACACAAGAACCCTTTGTGCTCGACTTTGCCACCAGCCGTGTGGCCCAAGGCAAGATGCGCGTGGCCCACAACGAAGGCAAGCAAGTGGCCCCCGGCACCTTGATCGACGAGCACGGCCGTCCCACCACCAACCCCGGCGTGGTGGTGGTGCCGCAAAGCAATGGCGGCTACGGCGCCTTGATGCCATTTGGCGAACACAAAGGCTTTGGCCTGGCAGTGGCCTGTGAGCTGCTGGGCGGCGCCCTGAGCGGCGGCGGTACCTGGCACCGCGAGGCAGACAACAAACGCGCGGTCTACAACGGCATGCTCAGCATCATCATCGACCCCAAGGCCTTGGGCACACAGATGAGCTTTGCGCAAGAAACCATGGCCTTCATCGACTGGCTGCGCCAAAGCCCCGCCACCGAAGGAAGCGACGGCGTCAAGCTGGCCGGTGAACCCGAGCGTGCAGCACGCGTGGCGCGCCAAAAAAATGGCATCGTGGTCGACGATGCCACCTGGCAAGAAATCAAAGATGCGGGCGCAAAAGTCGGCTTGAAACTTTGAGCGAACGCCTTAAAGGCCCCAAACGCACTAGAACCAGTGAGACCAGTGAAGCCCCGTTAAACCATCAGGGCCAACGAAGCCTCCAGGTGGTCTAGGGGCGAGCGCTTGAAACCCGAACGGGCAAAGCGCTGCAAATTGCCCAGCGCAAACGCCACCAAGGCGGCAGCACGCACTTGGGCGTCCACCGTCGGGGTCGGCGATTTGCGTACCTCGGCCGCCGCACGCAACACCTGGCGCAGAGCCGACTCGACGCGGTCAAAAAACTGATTCATGCGTTGGTGCAAGCGCTCGTTCTCAAACACAAGGGCGTCGCCCACCATGACGCGGGTCATGCCAGGGTTTTTCTCGCCAAACTGCAACAGCACCGTCACCATGCGGGCGGCTTTTTGCCCGCCGTCGCCATCGCGCTCAGCAATTTGATTGATCAGACTGAACACGCTGTGCTCAATGAAATCAATCAAGCCCTCAAACATTTGGGCCTTGCTGGCGAAGTGGCGGTACAGCGCCGCCTCGCTCACACCAATTTTGGCCGCCAGCAACGCCGTGGTGATGCGCTCGGCGCCCGGCTGCTCCAACATGCCCGCCAGCGTTTGCAAAATTTGCTCACGCCGCTCACCCGGCTTCATGCGTTGGCGCTTGGGGGCTGCATCGGCGTGAGAGGTTGGCGCGTCGTAGTGCATGGCGGCGTCTGGTGAAGTTAGTGCGACCTAATCATGGTGCCGAAGGCTTGTTCGGTCAAGACCTCGAGCAACATGGCGTGTGGCACGCGCCCATCGATGATGTGCACGGCATTGACGCCGCTCTTGGCCGCATCAAGCGCACCGGCAATCTTGGGGATCATGCCGCCGCTGATGGTGCCATCGGCAATCAGCTCGTCAATGCGACGCGGTGTGAGCTCCGTCAGCAACTCGCCTTGCTTGTCGAGCACGCCACGGATGTTGGTGAGCATCAACAGTTTTTCAGCACTCAGCACGGTGGCCAACTTGGCCGCCACCACGTCGGCGTTGATGTTGTAGCTCTCGTTGTTCTCGCCAAAACCAATCGGGCTCACCACGGGAATGAAGGCATCGTCTTGCAAAGCCTTGACCACGCTGGGGTCGATGCTGACGATGTCGCCCACCTGGCCCACGTCGTATTCTTTTTTCGGGTCTTTGCTGTCATGCACGGTCAGCTTGCGGGCGCGGATCATGGCGCCATCGCGCCCGGTCAAGCCCACTGCTTTGCCGCCGGCTTGGTTGATCAAGCCCACGATGTCTTGCTGCACCTCGCCGCCCAACACCCACTCCACCACTTCCATGGTTTCGGCGTCGGTCACGCGCATGCCTTCGATGAACTCGCCCTTCTTGCCCAAGCGTTGCAGCAAACCTTCAATTTGCGGGCCCCCACCGTGCACCACCACGGGGTTCATGCCCACGAGTTTGAGCAAGACCACGTCTTCGGCGAAGGCCTTTTGCAAGGCCGGGTCGGTCATGGCGTTGCCGCCGTATTTGATGACCAAGGTTTTGCCGTGAAACTTGCGGATGTAGGGCAGTGCCTGGGCCAGGATGTCTGCGGGATTCAATGTGCTCATGCGGACAGCTCCTTGAAATTACTCTGCGTGTTCGGTGTGTTCGGCGGGTTTGCCCAACACCAGTTCGCGCACCATTTCGCGCAACAGCTTTTTCTCTTGGAAGCTCAGCGCACGTTCCAACACGCGGCGCACGCCCAGCAAGAGTTGACGGTCCACTTCTTGTGGAATGCCACGGGTGTTTTGCAGCTCTTCGCGCAGTTCTTCGCGCAAGTCTTCGGGCTCTTCTGCCCACCAGGTGGTGATCACGGTGTTGAGTTGCTCACGCAGCTGCTCGGGGTCAATCGCAGGCACGGCGTGCATAGAACTGGCATGGCGGGGTGAGGCGCCGTCGCGCGAGGCCTGTGCACCCAAGACCACGCGGTGATCGGCTTGCGACAGCAAGCGGGCCCAACCTGGGTCGTCGCGGTTGAGCTGGGCCATATTGCGCGAGGCCTCATCGGCCAGCAAATGCACCGCAACGCCATGCAACTGGGCTTCGTCAATCAGGCTGATCAGGCGCTCGTCGTCACTGCCCACCAACACATGGGCACAAGCGCCGCGCTCGGCCAAACGCTTCAAATCTGCACCCAAGGCGCGCAGCATCGACAAGCCGCCGTCTTGGCTGTGCGGCAGCACGGCGCGGGTGATTTGGGCGTCCACCGCTTGGTCGTCGGGCGTGTCGCTGTACCAATACACACGACGCAGGTTCAAGTCCAAGCCGTTGTGCGACAGCGCGTTCGAGAGCAAACCGTGCAAATGCAAGCGGGCATTGTCTTGGCCGCCCTCGGTTTGGCCTTGCAACCAGGCCAGAAAACGGGCGTCGATCAAAGCAATACAAGATTCAGCGCCGCCGTGCGCGGCTGCGTGGGAAGAGTGTTGACGTTTCATGAAAGTACTAAAAAGAAGTAAAAGATAAAAAAACCGCTTCAAGGCGTGCTAACGCTGCCAACCAAGAAGTGCGCTCTATTTTAGGCCCCAAGCGGCGCCTGGCAAGGCCTTCAGGCAACGCAATGCGGGGATAATTGAGCAACTTCTCAAAACGCAAAAGATGGCTCAGACACAACCTATTTTGATCACCGGTGGCACCGGCTTCATCGGCTCCCACACCGCTGTGGTGCTGGCCGAGGCAGGCCAACCCTTCGTGATTTTGGACAATCTGTGCAACAGCAGCCCCAAAGTGCTGGACCGTCTGGCCCGCTTGAACGCCAGCCCGCTTGAATTTGTGCAAGCCGACATCCGCGACTCCGCCGCCTTAGACGCTCTGTTTGCACGCTACAACTTTGCAGGCGTGATTCACTTTGCTGGCCTCAAGGCTGTGGGCGAATCGGTGGCCCAACCCCTGCGCTATTTAGAAAACAACGTCAGCGGCACCATCAACTTGCTGCAAGCCATGGACCGCGCACATGTGCGTCGCATCGTGTTCAGCTCCTCCGCCACGGTGTATGGCGATCCGGCTGTGGTGCCGATTCCCGAAACTGCGCCCCTGACCGCCACAAATCCCTATGGCCGCAGCAAGCTGATGTGCGAAGACGCGTTGCGCGAACTGCATGCGGCAGACCCGCGTTGGCACATTGCAGTGTTGCGCTACTTCAACCCGGTGGGTGCGCACGACAGCGGCTTGCTGGGCGAAGCCCCCAACGGCATTCCCAACAACCTGATGCCCTACATCACCCAAGTGGCACTGGGCCAGCGTGAATACCTGCAAATTTTTGGCAACGACTACGACACGCCCGACGGCACCGGCGTGCGCGACTACTTGCATGTGATGGACTTGGCCCAAGGCCACCTCGCTGCCTTGCGCGCCCTGGACACCCCCAAGCTCTTGACCGTCAACCTCGGCACCGGCCAAGGGGTGAGCGTCAAAGACATGGTCGACACCTTTGCGCGGGTCAATGGCGTGCCCATTGCCCACCGCTTTGTGGCGCGACGCCCCGGCGATGTGGCGCAATGCTTGGCCGACGCACGCCAAGCCAAAGCACTGCTGCACTGGCAAACCCAACATAACCTCGAACGCATGTGTGCCGACGCATGGCGCTGGCAATCCATGAACCCACAAGGCTTTGACACCCCGCTATGAAACATACCGACGACGGCACCCTGTCCTTGTTTGGTGACACGCCAACGCCTGCGCCAGCAGCCCCTGCCAAAAAGCCTCGCGCCAAGCGCAAGACCAAGGACGCGAACGACACACCGCAAGCTTCCGAGCTTGCGACTGCAGCGGCAGAGGCACTCGCCGTCGTTGAAACCACCGAAACACCCAACCCCATCGAAGCCACACTGCATCTGGCCAACTCGCTCGCGCCACAACCGCGCCGCAACAGCCCCTGGGCAGGCGCATCCGCAGCTGCCCTAGGTGAGTCGATCAAAGCGGTTGATGCATTAGCCCCTCAACACAAACCCCATGTGATGGTCGTCATCACCAAGGGCGAGGCTGGTGGCGCTCAGTCGCACGTGCTGGCTTTGTGCCAAGCCCTGCACACGCAAGTGCATTTCACCGTGGTCATTGGGGGGCCTGCGCATGCGTCCGTTCTTGGCGATCAGCTGCAGCGCTTGGGCGTTCATGTCTGCCCCATGCCCGAGATGGTCGAGTCCATGCTGCCTTGGCGCTTGTGGCCTGCTGTGCAGCAGCTCACTGCGCTGATTGAAGCCTCGCCGCCTGATTTGATCCATGCCCACAGCGCCATTGCTGGCCTGGCCGCACGCTTGGCGTGTCAGCGCACGGCACGCCCCGTGGTCTACACCGTGCACGGCTTTGGCTTCAAAGCCCAAGTGCCATGGCTGCGCCGCCAACTCGCGGGCCTGGCCGAGCGACAGTTGTCGGGCGGCACCACACAAATGATTTGCGTGTCGGCTTTTGAGCGCGAGCTCGCGCATCAGCTGCCCATTGCGCCAGAACGGGTGCACATCATTCCAAACGGCATTGAGCCCCTGCCCGCAGAGCTTCGCAAAGCTGAACCTGCCAATGATGCAGCGGATGACAAAGCAAAAGGCGCAACAGACGGCGCGGTCAGCGACGTCAACACAACCACCACACCACGCGTGATCATGGTGGCGCGCATGAAAGCGCCCAAGCGCCATGACCTGCTGCTCAAGGCCCTGGCCAAGGTGCGTGATTGGCTGGGCCACGAACTGCCTGTCACGCTGGCGGGCGATGGTCCTTTGCGTGCGCAACACGAAGCCCTGGCGAAAGAACTCAAGCTCACCCAAATCACTTGGTTGGGCGATGTGTCCAACGTGGCCGAGTTGTTGGCCGAGCACGATGTGTTTGTGCTGCTGTCTAACCACGAAGGCATGCCCATCACCGTGCTCGAAGCCATGCGCGCCAGCCTGCCCATCGTCGCCAGCGATTTGCCCGGCTTGCACGAACAACTCATGAACAGCCAAGAAGGCTTGTTGGTGGCCAACACCGAGCAAGCTGTGGCGCAACACCTGCTGCGCTTGGCCCAAGACCCGGCCTTGCGCCAACGCTTGGGCGCAGCGGCACAGCAGCGTTTTGAAACTACTTTCACGCGCGACCAAATGGCCGAACGCGTGATGGCCGTCTACCAACAGTGCCTGCGTGAAGACGCCGCCACCTCACGCCCCAAAACCAGCGCCAGCACTCAGGCTACGGGCTCGGCCTTGGTCTCGTCTGCCGTGCGTCGCCGTGACGCACTGCAAAGCTGGGCGCTGTGGGGCGCGTGGCTGCTGCTGCCCAGCCTGTGGGTGACACAAGCCTTGGAGAGTGCAGGCCTTGTGACCTACCAATTTGGCGACACCTTGCTCTGGTGCGTGCTGCCTTATGCCGTAGCGGCGCATTTGCTCATGCGCGCCTCGCACTTGCCCGTGGCCGAACGCAGCGGCGTGTTGTGGGTGTCCACCTCGGCGCCGTTTCTGCTGACGCCCTTGGGCTTTGCGCTGTTGCAACAACCCTACTCACGCGCTGCAGTGATTTGGGCCTATGCCGTCACCACCTTGTGGCTGTGGCTCGGTTATCGCCGCTTGGTCAAACACCGCGCCTTGCGCTTGGTGCATTTGGACGCCAACGTCCCCGCCCAACTCGCTAGCTACCTGAGCCCTCAAATGCTCGACCCACAAGCCGTGCACTTGCAGTACTGGAACCTCGACACCCATGTGCCCCTGCCCGCCTGCGATGGCGTGGTGCTCGACCGCCATGTGCCACCCAGCGATGCACGCACGCGCTTGCTGAGCCAGCTCAAAATGCAGCACCTGCGCCTGTACAGCGTGGAAGCCGTGGCCGAACTCACCAGCGGCCGCAAAATGCTGCCCCACGCCAGCGACACCTTGTGGGAGATCGACAACGACCCCGGCTACGACCGCATCAAACGTCTGCTCGACTTGAGCGTGGTGATCGGGCTCTCGCCCCTGTGGGTGCCCTTGGCCGCAGCGGTGGGCTTGGCAGTGCGCTACGACTCCAAAGGTCCCGCCTTGTTCTCGCAACAGCGCGTGGGCCGCGACGGCCAGGCCTTCACCCTCTGGAAGTTCCGCAGCATGGTGCATGGTTTGCAAGCGCCGGGCGTGCACTTTGCGCAGGCCGATGACCCGCGCATCACCCGAGTGGGCCGCTTCTTGCGCCGCTCGCGCTTGGACGAATTGCCACAGCTGTGGAACGTGCTGCGCGGCCATATGAGTTTGATTGGTCCGCGTCCTGAGCAAGCCGCTTTTGTGCGCGAATTTGCCGCCACCATTCCGAGCTACCCCTACCGCCACTTGGTGCGCCCCGGCTTGACCGGTTGGGCTCAGGTGCAACACGGTTATGCCGACAGTGCCGACAGCACGCGCATCAAGCTGAGCTACGACCTGTACTACGTGGCCCACTACTCGCTCGCGCTCGATTTGCTGATCGCTGCCAAAACTGTCAAAACCGTGTTCACCGGTTTTGGCGCCCGTTAAAACGGCCCACACAGCACGCTTGGCATGGTGAGCACTCGTCGCATCTTGATCTTGGAAGAGCCTAATTGGGGCGGCGTGCAGACCATGACGCGCACGCTGCAAGACGCCTTGCAAGCGCAAGATCTGCAGGTCACCGCCCTGCCCTGGCGCCAAACCCATTGGCCACAACTGGTGGCCGCAGCGCAAGCACACGATGTGATTGTGGCCAGCCACAACTTTGGCCCCACCTATGGCGGCGCAGCGCTCAAAGCCATCACCGGCAAGCTCTTGATCAGCTGGGTGCATGGGCCTTTGCTGGATGTGTTGCATGAGTCACGCGCGTCGTGGGCCAAGAAGCTCTGGCTGCGCTTGCTCTACAAACAGGTGGACCACTTTGTATGCGTGTCGCGCACCACGCACGACTCTTTGCTGGGATTCATAGGCCAACCCTCACGCACGCTGCAATGCAGCGTGGTGCCCAACGGCCTGGGGCCCATGCCTGCCGGACAAGCCCTGCATGTGCATGCAGGCCACGGCGGCGAAGAAGGCATACCACCCTTGCTGCTGGGCTATGTGGGTCGCTTGTCGGCAGAAAAGCGGCCAGGCCTGCTGCTCGACACCTTGCGCTTTTTGCCTGACCACGCCCAGCTGGGCATCGTGGGCGAAGGCCCTTTGCACCGCAAGATGGTGCACGATGGCATGGACCTGATGTACCAAGGCCGCGTGCACTTCTTGGGCAAGCACCCCAGCGGCGCCAGCCTGTATCAGCCTTGGCAAATGACCTTGATGACCTCGCGCTACGAGGGTTGCCCCATGACCGCGCTCGAATCGCTGAGCTGCGGTGTGCCTTGCGTGGCGCTGCCCATCCCCGCCATGCGCGAGTTGTTTGACCGCGATGCGCCCTATTTGTTGGCACGCGGCGATGCACCGGTAGCCTTGGCCGAAGCGGTGATGACCACCCTCAGCCTGCCGCCCGAACAAGTGCGTGACGACATGGCGCGCATTGTGGCCAGACACTCCATCGATCAGTTCGCGCGTGCTTGGCAAGAGGTGTTGCGCACATGTTGACGCCTGCCACCTCTGTACCCATCCATTTCGTACGCAACGGCCCGTCCTACTTGCCCGAGTTAGACGCCTATGCCGCCTTCTTGGCAGCACGCGGCCTGCGCAGCCAAACCCATGACCAAGGCGACACCGTGCCCGATGACGCACAAGTGGTGTGGTGGATCTGCGGTCGCGTGCCCTGGCCCCAAGCCTGGCGTTTGCGCCATGCGTTTCAGGTGCATGAATACACCTCCGCCTCGGTGCCACCCCATGCCTGGCTCAAAGACCAGGTCAAGCACTGGACACAACCGAAACCCGATTACCGAATTTTTCAGAACGGCTGGGTGCGCGAGCGCATGGGCTTTGGCCACGACGTGCCACACGCCTTGCGCGACATGGGCGTGGCGCAGCACTTCTTCGACATCGCCCAACCCCAGATAGAGGCCGCCTTGCCCCCCCCCGAGTTCGACTTGGTCTACCTCGGTGAGATGGGCCGCCTCGCGCCCTTCTTGCCTTTGCTGCAGAGCATTCATGCGGCAGGTCGCAGCTTGCTGTTGGTGGGCGATGTGCCCGATGCAGTGCGACTGCAACTGCCACCCTCCGTCACTTGCACGGGGCGCGTGCCACATGCCGAAGTGCCACGCCAATTGCGCCGTGCACGTTTTGGCTTGAACTTGGTCAGCAACGTCGAACCCTACAACCAACAAACCTCGACCAAGGTGCTGGAGTACTGCGCCGCAGGCATGCGCTTGGTGAGCAACGATTACCCCTGGGTGCGCTACTTTGCCGCGCACTACGAGGGCAATTTTCATCTGCTGCACGATGACCCCAACACGTGGCAGCACAGCTTTGGCAAGGCGCTGGAGGCCTATCCCTATGCGGTGCCTGATGTGCGTGCGCTCGCCTGGCACGAGGTGCTCAAGGCCTTGCCGATTTGGTCTGTCTTGTTCGGGGCGCAGGCATGACCGCGTTTCGCTTGCCAGGCACGAATCGCACCAGCCACACCGTGGCACTGGCCAGCTTGGTGGCCTTTGTTACCCAGGTGGTGTTTGCCTTGCTCATGCTGCGTTTGTTCACGCCGGAAGAAGTGGGTGAGTTTTCAGTACTGAGCCAAATTGGTTTTTTCTGGATGACCTTGGCTCTGGCGCAAGCCCCTTTGAGCTTGCTGGCAAATGCCCACCTACCTGCTGAGCTGGCTGCACGCCATGCCTGGCGTGCCAGCTTGGCGCGAGGCTTGTGGTTGCTGCCCTTGGTGGCGCTAGCTTTAGCTTTTAGCAAACTTAACAACTGGCCCGCTTTGTTGTGGGTGTTGCTGCTAGCGGTGTTTCAAATGGGCTGGACCTTGGCGCAAGCCCTCAGCTTGCGTGTGGGCACCGCTTGGCAACAAGCTGCGGTGCGCGTGTTGCCGCCTTTGACAGCCACCTGCGCGGCCGTCGCTGCAGTATTGATGTGCGCCAACACAGAAGGCGCTTGGCCTAGCTTGGTGCTGTCTGCCGTGTTGGGCTATGCCGTGGGTGCCGCTTGGTTGCTGCCAGCTTGGCGTCAAGCAGTCACACCAACCGATGGTCTTGACGCTAACAATGCCTCACCATCTGAAGCCGCCTCCACACAAGCCGACCCCCGCAGCACCCGTTTGCGCATGGCACACACCGCAGTAGACGCCGTGCTGGCCACGGCCATCGTGTTGGTCTGGCAACGTTTGTACGGCGCGCAAGAAACCGGTTGGATGACCGCCCTGTTGCGCGTGCTGGGCTTTTTACCCGCCGTAGTCCACATGGCTTGGGCACAAGTGATGTTGGCCAAACCGCAAGAAGCCTCACGCGCCAGCCCTTGGTGGTTGGGGTTGGCGGCCTTTGTGTGCGTGATCTTGCTCGGCTTCGCGTGCGCAACGGCACTTTATGCGCAATGGCTCGATGCGCGATGGAGCGGCGTGTGGGCCTACATCGCGCCCTTGGTGCTATGGCAAGGCTGCGCTTGCTTATCTGCGGCATTCAGCCACCGGCCGTTTCAAACCCAATCGGCGGTTACTTATTCATGGGTTTGTCTGGCTTTGGCCTTGGCGCAAGGGCTGGTGTTGCTCGCGCCCTTAGTATTTGATATACACCTCAGCGCTACCGAACTTGTATCGGTTTTTGCGTTGGTAAGTAGCTTGGGCTTGTCCGTAGTGACGATGTGGATGGCGAGGTTATAGTATTTACCGAGCACTGTAGATACTATGAGCATCACACGATGCATGAAATATTACTTTATTTCATGAAAAATTCATTGCTTTCAATTATAAAGTCAGCAACTCTTTGCTTATTCTTGGCGTGGTCCCTATTTACCTTCTCTATAAGCAAATGTCTTGTCTCGCTTGCATTCGATAAATCTTCAAATCCGTACGCTAGACCGTACCGACTTTCAGGATTTGGATACCAAGCCTCTTTTGAAATTTCGTCCTCTGGAATAATGACAGAGTCACAACCACATAATGAAGCAAAAACAGAATACGCGGTATATAGATCATATGAAATGAAAGTTTTTACTCTTTTAAGAATGCTTGCCACCTCAGCGTGTGACATGCCATCAATTAAAATTGATCCGTTTAAATCATGCTGAATTTTTCGATTTCGCCCTTTACGCATACAATATGCAGTTCCGACACGAGACGGCGACACTCCATCCATATTATATAAATGCAATGGAAAATAACTTATATTTAATATGTTTGCAGAAAGCTTTGATCCAGGATAATAAAAATCTGAAAATCCATGATGGTATTTAACATGGAGTTCGCCTGTTCCATAGTAAAAAGTTCCAGAATGGAAACCTGGATTGTGTAATAACCATCGCACAACATTTTTGGCACCAAGTGGATTCCCAAATGTTATCTCAGGGTAAACAACAATCCACTCACTACTATCTTTAATTCTAGAAATGTCTCTAATTACGTTAGCATTAAATGCATCATTAATTTTAAATTTGCGAAATTTATCTATAAGCTTACTGTAAAGAACTTTAAAGAAAGGCCTTTTGAAATTTAAATTATTAATCTCAAATCCTTGAAAAATAGGAGTCAAATATGCCTCTGCACCACACTCATTAATTAAGTGGGCTAGATAATGCAAACAAATCACGCCTCCATTATTTTCATCAAACTTAGGAGAAAATATTAAATACTTCTTCACACAAATCTTTCAAAATCACTCTAAACCATTTAAAAGCAACTCTAACATACTACCATCGAATGTTGGTATCTTACAATTTTCTTGTACGTCTAATCGCTCAGAAAAACTATCATCGATGAATATGGCATCTCTTTCATTAATGTAATTTGATTTACGATCCGTCTGATTTATGTGAATAATTTCATCAAATACATGCCTTAATCGATACTGAGTTAAAATTTCATTTAGGTCGCCTTTGTGACGCGTTATCAGGATCACCTTCTTTCCCTCATTTAGACACTTAAAAATAAATGCAACAGCATCGTAATTCAACTTACCATTAATAATTAAAGTATCATCAAAATCAAAATATATAACTGAATATTTAATAGTATGTTTATATCGGTTGCATAAAGCACGATCCAACTCAACTACACCGTCATTCTTGTTAATAGAGATGTGCAGTCTCTCCTCCTCAAAAAGACTAAGTAATGGAAAATTTACGCCTTGAACTCGATGGCATGCCATTGCACCTGCAATACGTGGCGCAACCTCCAATAAAGTAAGCTCTTTATTTTGTGCCCGCTTAATTTGAAAAAACCAAGCTCCACGCATGTGAAATGCATCGCTTATCTTACGAGCTATTTCTTCAACCTCAGGCAAATTTCTAGAAATTGTATTTACAGATATTCCATTTCTTGTTCGTCGACGCTCACGAGCTCCACAAAATAAAAGCCCTTTATCTCGATCAGAGAAACAATCAATCGTGTATTCATCACCAGGCAAATACTCGCAAACTAGAGGGCTTTCTACGGCATCCATTGCTGCCTTTAACTCAAACCCATTAGCAACAATCTTAACGCCTGATGACCCTTGGCCCTTATCTGGTTTAACCAATACTGGATATTTAAGACTATCAAAATTTGTCTTAAATATTTCAGGAACTCGTACAATTCCTGTTAAAAATTCATACGTTCTGGCCTTAGACCGCGTAATTAAAACAGAATCTAAAGGCGCTGTGATTATCTTTGCATTAATTTCATCAGCATGCGTTGCCAAAGCGACAATAATGTCGTCATATGCTGGAAATATATAATCAACCTCTAATTTATCGCATAGCTCATTAAGAGAGCTCACCCATTTAGACTCATGGATAGTCGGCAGCTCATGGTACTCAGAATACAAAAATCTTGCATGATTTAAAACATTTTGTCCAGCCCCAAACAGTTTAACTTCTTTGCATAAATTCAGCGCATGATAAATCTCCAATCCGACTTCTGTTCCAGCGGGAAAAATCAAAACGTTTCTTTTTTTCATTTTATTTCAATTAATAGATTTGATCACATCACAAATGCGTAACACCTGCTCATCCGGAAGGTTAGGATATATTGGAAGACAAATTACCGAATTAGAGGCAGTTGTCGCTGAACTTAAGTTACCGGGGCGAGCAGAAGGCAACCCGCGATACATCGAAAACTCACTAATTAGCGGATAAAAATATCGTCTTGCATAGATCTCAGTTGCACGTAATTTTAAAAAAAGCTGATCTCGAGTCAAAGGATACTCTTCGCTAATTAGGATCGGGAAATACGAGTAATTTGGAGAGATAGCATCGGATTTGATTAAACATGTTACCCCAGGAACATTAGACAAATGAGCACGATACAAAGAGTCAATTCTGCCTCGAAACTCAATAACTTCATCAATACTCTTTAATTGCAGAAGCCCAAGTGCGGCATTAAACTCACTCATTTTTCCATTAATCCCCGGTGCCACTACAGTTACTTCATCAACAAATCCAAAATTCTTTAAATGGTCAATTCGATCTTTTGTTTTTTTATCTGGGCATACAATTGCACCACCTTCAAATGTATTAAAAACTTTAGTGGCATGAAAACTTAGAACCGACAAATCACCATGCTTTAACACACTACCGCAATGACAACGGACACCAAAAGCGTGTGCAGCATCGTAAATAACTCGTAAATTATATTTATCAGCTATTTTCTGAATTTCATCTACATCACATGGACGACCATAACAGTGAACTGGAAGTATCGCTGTAGTTTGAGGAGTAATAGCAGCCTCTATTTTTTGTGGATCTAGATTCAATGTAGATGGATCGATATCTACAAATATAGGCTTAACGCCATTCCAGAGCAAAGCATGAGCCGTCGCAACAAAAGAATATGGAGTAGTAATCACTTCACCAGTAATCCTAAGTGCTTGCAATGCGGTAACCAACGCTAAAGTCCCATTGGTAAACAACGAAATATGCTCGACATCTAGATATTCACATAACGCTTCTTCTAGTTTTTGATGAAATGGCCCCCCGTTGGTCAAAATTTTATTTGACCATATCTCCTCCAAATATGGAATAAAATCATTTAATGGTGGCAAGTAAGGTTCAGTTACAAAAATTGGCTTCTTTTTCATATGTCTATAAAATTTTAAAAATTAAATACAATGTTTAAGGTAATCTAAACCCATTCCCAGTTTCTATCAGGTTGAAGGTTAAGCGCATGCACACTCATGTGAAAGGAGTCTAGCTCGTACAAACGCGCAACCTTCAGCAACTTACGTCGCTGATACCTAGCAATCTTTCGAGCAAACCAGGTTTGGTTCATATAAAGTTTCATCAAGTTTCTATTTCCAAGACTATCCCGCTGATCTAGCTTCATTTCTAGCTTCAGTGCTTTTTGGGTTGTCATACCGTAGTGATGCAACCACGAGTCAGCCGTGGTTCCTGTTTTCAGCTCCGCCTCAAGTGCTCGCTGAAAAAAGATCGCATCTTCATATCCCAAAAGCTTGGTAACGGGCATGAAATAGCCAATTTCAGTCCAAACATCATCTCTAATTGCCATGCATACGGCATGTGGCGAACCTTGACGTATATATCCTCGCATCTTAGCTTGCGCTTTAGCTGCCCAATCTGCAAAGTCATAGTCCAGCTCACCCTCAACCATCGCTGGGCTCGCAATTTGTAAATCATTTTTCTCGGCGGATGTGAGTAAGTTGTGCAACCAACCCTTGGCGCACACCACATCGTTATTCATCACAACTGTCCATTTGGACTGAATAGCCAAAGCACCTTGATTCCAAGCCGCACCGCAACCCAAGTTGCGATCGTTTAACACCACCGCGCCAAAGCCTTGCTGGCCCAACCACTCACGCGTTCCGTCGGTCGATCCGTTGTCTACCGCTACGATGCGCGAGAAATCGACCTCGTCACGATCCAAACTTGCAATGAACTTCTTGGTGTAGTCCAGTTGGTTGTAACAAGCAAAAGTAATGGTGTAGTTTTTTTCCATACGCTATGGATTTACGCAGATCGCGTATTTTCCGTCAGTTTCATCCGTCTTGAAGAAGCGGCGCATTGGCATCCTTAGCCGCCAACAAAGGCTCCGCGTCCAACAAATGTAAGGGCCAGCTAATCCCTACGCTGGGGTCGCTCCACAACAGGCTGCGCTCATGCTCGGGGCTGTAGTAGTCGGTGGTTTTGTACAAAAACTCGGCGCTCTCACTGGTCACTAAAAACCCATGGGCCAAGCCCTCGGGTATCCAGATTTGCTTTTTGTTGTCCACTGTGAGCTCTAAGCCAAACCATTGCCCAAAAGTTGGGGAACCTTTGCGAATATCCACTACCACATCGAACACCGCACCTTGCGTGACGCGCACCAACTTGCCTTGCGGGTTTTGCACTTGGTAATGCATGCCACGCAACACGCCTTTAGCGGACTTGCTGTGGTTGTCTTGCACGAAGCTGCGTTGCAGGCCTGTGGCTTGCTCGAAATCGCGCGCGTTGAAGCTCTCAAAAAAGAAGCCCCGTGCATCGCCAAACACCTTGGGCTCCAAAATCAACACACCGTCAATCGGCGTGGGGGTCACTTGGTAGGGCATGGCTTATTTCAACAAGTTCAGCAGGTATTGGCCGTAGCCGTTTTTGGCCAAGGGTGCGGCCAGCTTTTGTAACGCAGCGGCATCAATCCATTTTTCATGGAAGGCAATTTCCTCAGGGCAAGCCACCATCAAGCCTTGGCGTTTTTGCAGCGTGCCAATGAAGCTGGCTGCTTCTAACAAGCTGTCATGCGTGCCCGTGTCCAGCCACGCATAGCCACGGCCCATGATCTCGACGTTCAACTGACCCAGCTCTAGGTAGCGCTTGTTGACATCGGTGATTTCCAGTTCGCCACGGTGCGAGGGCTTCACCGCTGCCGCAATGTCGCACACCTGTTCATCGTAAAAATACAGGCCTGTCACGGCGTAATTGCTCTTGGGGGCTTGGGGCTTTTCTTCGATACTCAAGGCACGGAACTGCTTGTCAAACTCCACCACACCATAGCGCTCGGGGTCGTGGACATGGTAGGCAAACACCGTAGCGCCATTGCTGCGTTGGTCGGCACTGTGCAGCTGCTTGACCAAGTCGTGGCCATAAAAAATGTTGTCACCCAGTACCAAAGCGCTGGGGTGATCGACCACAAAGTTCTTGCCAATGATGAAGGCTTGCGCCAGGCCATCGGGGCTGGGTTGCACTGCGTATTCAATGTGCATGCCCCATTGGCTGCCATCGCCCAACAGCTCGGTGAATCGCGGTGTGTCTTGCGGGGTGGAGATGATTAACACTTCGCGAATACCGCTGAGCATTAAGGTGGTCAGCGGGTAATAAATCATGGGCTTGTCGTACACAGGCATGAGCTGCTTGCTCACTGCTTGCGTGACGGGGTAAAGCCGCGTTCCGGAGCCACCGGCCAAGATGATGCCTTTGCGTTGTTTGGTCATGTGCTTGTTTTTGAAAGAAGTTGATCAAGGATAGCGTCTACGCCCACTTGCCAAGCTGGCAACGTCATGGCAAATGTGGTTTGCAATTTGTGCGTGTTCAAACGTGAGTTGAGTGGACGTGGCGCATGCACTGGGTATTCTGCGGTGGTGATGGGGCTAACAGTCTCTGGCGATGCTTTCAACTGCGCACCTCGATGCAAAGCCCCCGCAATCACATGCTGCGCATAGCCTTGCCAAGACACTTCACCCGCCGCCGCCACGTGATAAACGCCCCAACGCGCATCGTTCTCCGCAGCATCTGACATCGCTTGCAAGAGCTTGACCGTCACATCGGCCAGCAACTCGGTACCGGTGGGTGCGCCAATTTGGTCAGCCACCACGCGCAAGGCGTCGCGCTCGGCAGCCAAGCGCAACATGGTTTTTAAGAAATTGCCACCGTGTGTGCCCACCACCCAGCTGGTGCGCAAAATCAAATGCTTGGGGCAAAGGGCTGTAATGGCCAACTCGCCATCACGCTTGGTTTGGCCGTACACCGACAGCGGGTGGGTCGCGTCACTCTCTTGCCAAGGCTGCGTGCCCGAGCCGTCAAACACGTAGTCGGTGGAGTAATGCACCAGCGTGGCGTTCCAGGCATGGGCCAACTCCGCCAACACAGCGGGTGATGCGGCATTGACTGCATGTGCAAGTTCGGTTTCGGTTTGCGCCTTGTCCACGGCTGTGTAGGCTGCAGCATTGACGATCACGGTCGGTTGGAAGGTTTGGGCGATGTGGACCAACGCCTCACGCAATGCAACGGGGTTGGCCAAGTCGACCTCCGCACGGGTGAGCGCTTTGACTTCGCCCAGCTGCTGCAGCGAAACAGCGAGCTGGTGACCCAACTGGCCGTTGGCACCCAATAACAAAAGACGTTGTGCAGAAGAATTTATCAAATTAAGTTCATCGCTAAATTCGGACATGACTTTAAACAACACAAATGTTCTTATTTGTACTATTTAAAGTCATTATCGAAGAATTACATTGCCAAAAACAAACCGTACAATTTGCAAATCAAAAATTCAAACTTGGATTTGCAAAATGATTCCTCGTCATGCTACCAATACCTTGGTTCGATTGGCTCAAGGATTCCCCATCGTGGCCATCACCGGACCTCGTCAGTCAGGCAAAACCACATTGAGCAAGGCGATTTTCAAGGACAAGCCTTACATCACGCTGGAAAACCCTGACGAACGTGAATTTGCACACAACGACCCCAAACGATTTTTGGCGCGTTTTCCAAATGGCGCCATCTTGGATGAAGTTCAACGCTGTCCGCAGCTGTTGTCATGGCTGCAAGGTTGGGTCGATGAGCGGAGCCTGATGGGCGATTTTGTGTTGACCGGTTCATCACAGTTTGACCTAATTGCAGGCATCACCCAAACACTGGCTGGACGTGTTGGCAGGGTGGAGCTTTTGCCGTTAAGTGCGGCGGAATTGGCTGCAACGCATCAGTTGCCAGACTCGTTAAGTCAAGCCTTGCTGCAAGGCGGTTACCCCGCCTTGTATGACCGCCAAGTGAGCACGCAAGACTGGTTCAGCAACTACATGGCCACCTATGTCGAACGCGATGTGCGCCAGCTGGTGGCTGTGCGTGATTTGGGGCAATTCCAGACCTTTGTCAAAATGTGCGCCGCCAGAACAGGGCAATTGCTCAATCTGGCCTCTTTGGGAGCGGACTGCGGCATCAGCGCCGTCACAGCCAAGCAGTGGCTCTCGGTGCTCGAAACAAGTTACATCCTGACCCTGCTACGCCCTCACCATCGCAACTTCGGCAAACGCCTGGTCAAAACACCCAAGCTTTACTTTCTGGACTCAGGCTTGGCTGCCTGGCTCATGGGCATACGCCAGGCAGAAACATTGGAAACCCATGCCGCACGCGGCGCATTGTTTGAAACCTGGGTGGTAAGCGAGCTTTACAAGCAGCGCCTCAACGCAGGGCTATCACCAGACCTCTACTTCTGGCGTGACAGCTCGGGCAACGAAGTTGACGTGCTCAGCGAGACACCTGCTGGACTGCGCCCTTTGGAAATCAAATCGGGCAGCACTTTCGCCTCGGACTGGGCCAATAGCCTGAAAAAATGGCAAACCCTCGCACAAGAAGATAGCCTGCAGCCAGCCCTCGTGTACGGCGGCCCCCTCAGCTACGAGCGAGAAGGCCTCAAAGTGTGGGGCTGGAAAGACGTGGCGTCTATCCAAAGTTAGCGCCGTCACGCCCCGTACTGCTTGCCCACCCATTGGCGGTAGGCACCACTGGTCACGCCCTCCACCCACGCTTGGTTGGCCAGATACCACTGCACAGTTTTGCGGATGCCAGTCTCAAAGGTTTCTTGCGGTTTCCACCCCAGCTCGCGCTCGATCTTACGTGCGTCAATCGCGTAGCGGCGGTCGTGGCCAGGGCGGTCTTTGACGTAGGTGATTTGCTCGGCGTAACGCTTGCCGTCTGCACGGGGTTGCAGCTCGTCCAACACCCCGCACAAGATGTTCACGACCTCGAGGTTGGGTTTTTCGTTCCAACCGCCAATGTTGTAGGTCTCGCCCAGCTTGCCTGCTTCGAGCACGCGTGCAATGGCGCGACAGTGGTCTTGCACATACAACCAGTCGCGCACTTGCTGGCCATCGCCGTAAATAGGCAGTGGCTTGCCTGCCAAGGCGTTGAGCAACACCAAGGGAATCAGCTTTTCGGGGAAGTGATAAGGCCCGTAGTTGTTGCTGCAGTTGGTGGTCAGCACGGGTAAGCCGTAGGTGTGGTGCCAGGCACGCACCAAGTGGTCGCTGGCGGCTTTGCTGGCCGAATACGGACTGTTGGGCTCGTAGTTCTTGGTTTCTGCAAATGGCGGGTCGGTGGGCGACAGCGTGCCGTACACCTCGTCGGTACTGACGTGCAAAAACCGAAACGCTTCTTTCTCGGCCGAAGGTAAATCTTGCCAATAAGCGCGCACGCTCTCCAACAAGTTGAACGTGCCCATCACATTGGTTTGAATGAAGTCGCCCGGCCCATGGATAGAGCGGTCCACATGGCTCTCGGCTGCGAAGTTCAACACTGCGATGGGTTTGTACTGTGCCAGCAACTGAGGCACCAAGGTGGTGTCGCCAATATCGCCTTGCACAAACACATGACGTGGGTCGTCTTTAAGGGCTTCCAAGTTGGACAGATTGCCCGCGTAGGTGAGCTTGTCGAGGTTAACCACTTGCTCGTCGGAACTGCCAAGCCAGGTGTGAACAAAATTGCTGCCGATGAAGCCGGCGCAGCCGGTGACCAGAATGGACATATGAACTTTAAAAAACTAAGCTTTATTTTAAAGTCAATATCAATACAAAACTTAATTTCGTTGAGCAGCGCCTGAACGAACAATTACCCACGCTCAAGGCTACTTTAAATCGTGTTCACCTATAAGGCGGACAAGGGAAATATGAATTAACTTCACCAACAAATGCATGTACCTTATTTACGGTTTCATCAATATCCTTTTGAATTTCATTCATCAACAAAGGCCGCGTCTCCCTGGCCCATTCAATATTTTCAAATCCATAAGATAAGCCATAGCGTTTTATGACTTGAGGCTCCCAATCATCCAAACTGACACCCGGATCAGGAACCACGATGGAATCTGCGCCGCAAACAGCGGCAAAAATAGAATAGGCTGTTTTTGAGTCGTAGGATATAAACGTTTTGACACGTCTGAAAATTTCTGCAATTTCTTGGTGTGATAGCCCGTCAATTAATATCGCTTGAGATGCATCGTGGATCAGCGGCTTATCCCGACCTTTTCGAAGGCAATATGCGACTTCTGATCTTTGCCGCATCGGCAAAGCGTCGATTGATGTGTAATAAGATAAATTCTCGAAAGGAAGGTTCAAAATAGTCTTTGCCATTTTAGATAACGGCAAACTAAAGCCCATAGAATAAGACTCGTTGAAGGAAACGATGAGTTCACTATTTCCAAAACAAGTTAATCCGTAGTTATATCCAGGTTTATGTAACAGCCAACGTACAACGTGTTGCGCCCCCAAGGGGTTGCCGGCGACCCCTTCAGAATAAATAACTACACAATCTTCACCTATCGCTCTTCTATTTCCTTTGAATATTGGCGTATTCAACCCAGATTTAGTTTTAAAAGGACGTAAGTATTTATATTTGAATGCCCCAGCTAAACAACTGAGCAACGGCCTTAACCAGCTCTCTTTATGAATAATAGTAGTCTTGAAAGAAGGATACAAACTAGCTTCGTATCCGTTTTCATTCAGTAAATGGCACAACCTATGCAATACCCCTATTCCACCGCTATCTGGGGCATAACTAGGCGCAAAAATAATAAACTTCTTGAACTTCAAATCAACCCCAATATTAGAAAATATCTAATGACATATCATTTTTATTCAACACCATTCGACAACTTTACTTTCAGATGATCGTGTGGAATGAACCGTTATTCCAAATTTTTTCAACTCAGTGCCAGCAAAGCTCTTCAATAGGTTCGTCCTTTTGTACCTTGCTACCTTCCTAGCCCACCACGATTGGTTCATGTACAACTTCATCAGGTTGCGGTTACCCAGGCTGTCGCTCTGCTGTAAGTTCATTTCCAGCTTGAGCGCTTTTTGCGTGGTCATTCCGTAGTGGTGCAGCCAAGCATCGCCAATCGTTCCAGTCCGAATGTTGTTTTCTAGCGCACGTTGAAAAAATATCGCGTCTTCATAGCCCAGCAACTTGGGCACCGGCATGAAGTAGCCCATCTCTTGCCACACGCTGTCGTGAATGGCCATGCACACCGCATGGGGTGCACCGTGGCGGCAATAGCCTTGCATTTTTTGAGCGGCCTCTGCAGTCCAGGAGTCAAAGTCGTAGTTCAGATCGCCCTCCACCATTGCTGGACTGGCAATTTGTAGCTGATGTTGCTGAGCGCCTTCCAAAAGTTTGTGCAACCACCCTTTGGCGCACACCACATCGTTGTTCATCACCACGGTCCATTTGGACTGGATGGCCAAAGCGCCCTGATTCCACGCCGCACCGCAACCCAAGTTGCGGTCGTTCAACACAACCGCACCAAAGCCTTGTTGGCCCAGCCACTCACGCGTACCGTCGGTGGAACCGTTGTCTACCGCCACGATGCGCGAAAAATCAACCTCATCACGATCCAAACTGGCGATGAATTGCTTGGTGTAGTCCAGCTGGTTGTAGCAGGCGAAGGTGATGGTGTAGTCGAAGTTCATTCAGGTAGCCTGTCTGCCATGATGCGAGCAAATTCAGAAAAATCGCCCAAATGATTTTTCACAATGCTGTGAACAATCGCCCAGTTGATTCGGTCGTAGTTATGAACCGCAATGTTTCTAAAGCCTACAGACTTCTTCAAACGACTTGCTAAGCCTTGATCTAAAACGGCCTGTTGCGCCAACAAATCAAACGTCTGCCCCATCGTGGCAGGAGAAGCCCCCGCTTGTTGCGACAACAAATGCGCCCCCATATCTACCGTCAATTGAACAGCACGGCTTAAGTTGAGCGACACAATGTCTTGCTTGTCAAAATCAGCTTCTAGTTCTTGCACATCAGCAGGGAGCGCGGCTTGCACGCGTTGCAAACAACGTTGAAGCGATGCCAGCTTTTGCTCAATCACTTCCCGATCCATGCTTCACGCCTTTCTTTGAGCATGCGATTCACCAAAGGCATGAAATCGGCCTGTTCAACCAAATGTCTTGATAACAGATTGGCATATTCAGTTTGACTACCCAGCAATCGGCATCCGTGTTGCAGAATTTGTCCCAGCAAGGGCTCTGGGGGGTCGTACAGGTCGACCAAATCAATCGGGCGTCCTGTTTGCTCTGCCAATGCTTCAATCAAGGCAATTTTTTCGCTCACGCTCATCGCGTGTCGCAGTTTGACCGCTATGTCTAAGTCGCTGTCAAAACGCAACTGGCCTGAGGCTGCAGAGCCAAACACAATGGCTAACTCCATACCCTCCACGCGAGAAAGCACCTGCTGCAGTTGGGCAGCAAGCGTGGGATCTAATGCGAGGCTCGGGCTTTCAGCCTGATACTTGGACATCTTTCTATTCTAGGGGCGAGGGCTTTTGATTATTTGTCAAACCGCCGTATCTCATCCACAGCCGCCTTGATGCGAAGCTTCAGCAATTCACGCCCAAGTTCAGGGGTGGCCAGTTCTGGGCGACCGCTCATGCCATGTGCTGCTGGCTGTTGGCGGTCACGGGCCAGCAAAGCTGCTTGCCTCACAGCATCAGAATGGACCGTCCAAATCTGGGCGGTGTCAGATACACCCGCATGTTCACCCTGCAAAGCCTGTGGTACGCCTTGGCGCGTTAAATACGCTTCTTCCAGCTCAGGTTGGTAGTAGCTTTGCACATGCAGCACACGCACACCTGCGGCTTGCAGCATGCGGGTCATGCGTTGGGCCACTTGGTCTTGAATGGCCTGACTCTGCCCATGGTCGCCAATCAAGTAGACACGCTTGAACCCGGCATAGGCCAGGCTCAGCACCATGTCTTGCAGCACCCGATCAAAGGTCTCATCGCGCAAGGCCATGGTGCCGGGAAACAACAAATTGCCACTCGGTTTGTCCATCGGGCCTTGTGGCACCACCTTCAGCACAGGCGCCACCAGCGTACGCCCCAATGCGGTGGCTATTTCTTGTGAGGCATGAGCCACCACATGGTTGTGCTTGCCCAGCGTGATGTAAGGTCCGTTTTGCTCCACCCCGCCCGTGGGCAAAATAACCGAAGTGTGTCCAGCGTCAATCTGTGCTTTGAGCTCGACCCAAGTAAGATCTTCCATCCAAACCGAATCGCCATAGGCATGGCTTTGGGAACGGCTCTGCGCTTGCGCGCACAAAGGCAACACGGCCAAAGCAAGACATAGTGCAAGTCCTGCGCGAATGCGGTTCAACAACATCATGAAGTACCTCAACCAACTCTCCTTCGCATCACCATGGACTTGATTTCTTCTAGCCTGATTGACCAGGGGGTTTACTTTGTGGTCCTGCATGTGGGCAAGGCCTTGGCGGCACCACTCATCATGCAGTCAGAGCTGTATTGGGTGTACCTGTTTTCAGGTTTCGCCATCGCTTGGCTCGTCTGGAAACTGTACCTTGTTCGTCAAGCCACATTCACCCCTGTGCCAGCTTCTGGCAGTTTTTGGCAAAACTTTTTTTCGGGTGACATCTGGTGGCACCCATCAGCCCGCGTGGACTACAAGTTTTATGTGCTCAACGCCTTGTTGATGGCTTGGCTCACCAGCCAATTTTGGGTGTCTGAACAAACGGTGATCTCTTGGCTACCAGCTTTGGGTTCGCCACAAGCGTCGGAGCCTATGTCTTCTTTACACATCCTCAGTCGGTTGGTGTTCACCTTGCTGTTCTTTGTCGCTTACGACTTGGGGCGTTTTGTGGCCCACAGTCTGTTGCACGACATCGCTTGGCTGTGGGAATTTCATCAGGTACACCACTCGGCCGAAGTACTCACACCGCTCACCGCGTACCGGGTACACCCGGTGGACTTGGCCGTGATGGCTTGGGTACCCGCTGTGTTCACAGGCGGGTTGAGTTGGACGTATGCGCATTGGGTTGACCCGAGCGTGACTTTTTTCACCTTCATGGGTTTTCATGCGCTGGTGTGGTTGTTTAACCTGGTCGACCACCTGCGGCATTGGCATGTATGGGTCACCTATGGCCCCACACTCAACCAGTGGTTCATCAGCCCCGCGCACCACCAACTGCACCACAGCGCTAACCCCGAACACTGGGGCTGCAACCGGGGTTACGAGCTGGCCATTTGGGACCGTCTGTACGGCAGCTTCATTCAACCCAGCTTAACGCCCATGGTGTTTGCCAAAGGCCTGGGCGATGGCTCGGACGGCCAGTGGCACACACTAAGGGCTTTGTTTTTGCGCCCTTTCGCGCGTTTTAAAACTCAACGCTTGCGCTCGTAAGGCTCAATGCGGTCGTCAGGAATCACACTGTCGTTGGCAGGGGGCGCTGGCAGGTAGCTGTTCATCATCGGGTTCAACCACACGGTTTCGTTGTACAAATTGACCGGGCGAACCACGCGTGCGCCGCCATCTCGCGTGAGCGGCTTCCAAGAGAAGTTGGCATACGAGCGGCTTGAGCTGGTCAAGAAAGCATCGAACGGGATGGCCCAGAAAATACCTTTGTCAAACGAGCCTTCGCCAAACACAGCGGCGGGCACATTGGTCTTGGTGGCATAGGCGCCCATGGTGGCGCCATTGGCAAACACCCTGGCCACCGTCATCGTGGCACCCCGGTCGCCGGCCAAATATTGGCCCGCACTTAGCGACGCATGCACGCCGTCTATTGGCGTATGCCAATAGCCCGTGATGTGCCCGGTCTTGACCTTGTAATCGCGGTAGCTGAAGTTTTGTTCAAAGCTGCGTTGTTTAACTTGGTTCATGTCCAATCCCACCGCCCATCGGCTGCCAGGCTGTCGGTACAACACTTCGCCGCCTACCCCACCAAACATTTCTTCAAAATAACCGCCGTACACCGTGCCATACCAGTCATGCCCTAAGCGACTGGTTTTGCTGAGGGTGAGGTTGGTCATCGTCACGGGCGACGTCACAAAATACTCACGCAAATACGTGCGCACGCGCGGCAAATCGGATGACCCTGGGTCTTTGAACTTGTTGTAGTTATTCAGCAGGCGACCACGCGCCATGCCGCGAACCTCCATGTCCCAAGGCAGCTTCAAACCCATGCGTACTGCTGCGCTGAATTGGTACAACACAAACCCATCAGCACCACCCAAGGTTTGAATAAAGTCCAAACCTGGCTCCACATACGAACCCGTACTGCGCTGCACCAGCGCAGGCTTTGTGGGGTCTTGTGGCGAGGGGTCGTAGGTGGGCTGTGCAGGCAACTTCACCTCTTGTGTGCGCGCAGGCTCGGTCTTGGATTGCGCCCATGCCTCGCGGTCCACGCGCTGCACAGCCATCACCTCGCCCATGTTGCGGTGTTGAATTTCGACTTGTTCAATTTCTGCCGGTGCATCACGGTGAATCACCGTCATGGCTTTGTCCAGCCGCACTTGGGGGTAAGGGTTTTGGGTGCGGTCTGCAGCCAACACCAAGGTCTTGGGGTCAGCTTGGTAAATTTGCGCCACGTGCCACTGGGTGTACTTTTCGACATCCTGGGCAGTTTGGTTCCAGTTGGGGGCTTGGTTGGGTTTGGTTCTGCTCACCGCAGGCAGTGCAGGGTCTGTGACTTTGGGTACGTTCAAGCCCGACAGGTCGGTATAAAACGTCAAGCCAAAGGCCCAAGTGTTGCCTCGCTCAATACCTGCCGAAATGTCAACACCACGCACTGGCCGGTACACCACCGCCCAGTTGATGGGCGACTTGGCCGGAAAAGAGTTGCCCGAGGGCTCCGCCTTGTAGTTGTTGCCATCGTATTCAGCTTTGAGCACCACATTCCAAGGCGTTTGGTACTCGACACCACCAAACAAAGACGCAGGCCCATGGAACCAGCTGCTGGCTGCAAATGTTCCACCGTTTCCCACATCGTTTTGGCGTGCATCAAAGCCTTTGCCCAGCACACGGCTCAGCGGGTTTTTCATGCTGTCTCGGTTGCCCAAGTAGCCCCATGCAATGCCCGCAGACCAGTCAAACCGGCCTGTGCGTTTGCTGGCCACCACGTATTCCGAGCTGAACAAACCCGTACCGCCCATATCGCGCCAGCCGACTGCGATCTCCGGCAAATAGTTGGACTCGCGCCAAGCGCGCAGCTTCATGTCAATGCTTTTGTCTTTGTATGCCTGCGTACCGCTCCACGACTCAAATGGAGAATACAAGCGGTTTGAAATGCTGGTGTAACGAAACCCTGTTTCCATCCAATCCAAGGGCTGGAACATCAGGCTCACTTGGTTGTAGGGCCATATTCTGTGAAGCCCGAAACCAAAGTAACCCGCATCTTGCATGCGCGCGGTCGGCGTTTGCAACAAGCCCACATTGCCCCAGTTGCTGGCACTGGGCCTGGTTTGCAAATGTCGGCCCGCCACATCCCAAGCGTCTGCTTGAGGCGTTTCAGGCACCACTTGGCGGTGGTAGCTGGCAAATGCGTCTAACTGCACGCTCGATGCAACGCCTTGGGTGCCTAGCCAAGAGGCCCAGCGTCGGTTGAAGTCATCGTTCATTGATGGCCTGGGCGCCCACACCCAAGCGCCCGGTGCAGGGGGCTCTTGGTTGCCTGCATTCCAGCTGCGTAAACCTGCTTTTTGCACACGTCCGTCAGGCTGCATCACCCAGGCCCAAGGCGCCCCCGAACTGGGAAAACACGCACGCACATAGTCGTTGGCTTGCAAACCCTCTTTATGAGGCACTTCGCACACGGCGCCGTCCGCACTCATCACGCGCAAGGTGTTTGGTCGTGTGGGCATGGTCACGCTGTCACCCGGCAACACAAGCGGGTCACGTTGCGGGTTAGCTGCCAACCATTTGCCACTGGCAGATGCCACACGCACTCGTCCTGTAGGCGGTAGCGCCTGCAAGGCTTGTTGCAAGCCTGCAAGCTCACTTGCAGAAATTTGCTTTTCGCTTAGAAGGGCCATCAGCTGTGCTTGAAGCGCCACTTGCTCAAGCGCTTGCCTGGCTTTTTCTTCTGGCGTGGCCCATACCAGTCCGAGTGGGTAGGCATCTGGCGCATCGGGTTGTTGTTCTAGCCAATCACTCAGCCTTACTGCGGGGGTTAGCTTTGTTTGCGCATTCGCGCACGACAGTGCAATCGCCACAAGCAGCGCCGCTGTTAAACGCACGTATTTCATGGTTTGACCACTCCTGGCTTCACCATTCCTAGCGGGCGCAAAGTCATACAAAGCTCAGGGGCCACACACTGCTCGCTGTAAATCACTTGGTTGTTCACCACGGCATAGGTTTCGTTGTACAGCCATTCACGTCCATCGGCTGTTTTACTTTTGACCTGTTCGATGAACCATTGGGCGGGTTGATTGACCAGTGCCGCTTCTTGGGCTGTTGGTTTAACCCACTGGCTAATGATGTATTCCACCTGCCCATAGCGGTAGCCAGGCATCAGGTCTTTGCTTCGGCTCCACACCAAGGGGCGTTTGGACTCGGCCAGGTCATGCCAGCTGGGCATTTTGTCGCTTTGCTTGCGCAGCTCATGCGTCATGCCCTGCACTTCCACCACACGGCCGTTCACCAGGTGCAGCATTTCGCGCTGCCCGCTGTACCAATGCTCGTGCACGTCAAGCCCTTTGGTTTGTCGGTAGCCCAAGGCCATGGCGCTGCTGCGCCCGCGTAAGCTCACTTGCAAATACTCAAGTCCTGGTTGATAGGCACTGTCAGACGCCCTCTTGGGCAGCAAGTTTGTGAAGGTATCCACAACAGGGTTGAAACCTTGGCACGCGACCAGCAAAAAAGACACGCACGCAAAAAACGTGGCGCGAAAAAAGCGTATTACGGACATGCGAGACCAGTCATGCATTGATCAAGGGGTTGGTGCAAAAAAAAACGCCCCAAAGGGGCGTTTTTTATAAGCAGATAAATTATTTTGTTCTTGTTGTTGAGCTTGAAGTGGTAGTAGTGGATGCAGCGGCATCATCCTTGTTAGCTGCAACAGCAGCAACAGCAGCAACAGCAGCAACAGCTGCAGCCGCAACACCCACTGTCACGCCAGCAGCTGCACCAGCAGCAGCGCCACCTGCACCTGCACCTGCACCTGCACCACCAGCGCTACCGGAAGATTGACCTTGAGCAAAAGCAGCAGGAGACAAAGACAGAGCCAAAGACAGGCAGAGAGCGGAAACTTTTTTCATAATGATGATCCAAAAAATGATTGATGAGCCGGCCTCAATGCAAACGCCCTGAGATCCAGATCGATCAAGAAAAGATGACACTTCTTGATTCGATACGCGTTCAATATACCGCAGATTCATACTTTAAAGCAAGGAAAAAGTGAGTTTTGATTCAATTTACAACAAAAAATGCAATTTCAGTTTATCGTGCTCACGCCCACGCCCCCCGCAATTGAGTAGCATATGACTTTAGAGTCCAATCCCAAAAAGCAAGCCTACCCGTGGCCGAGTTGTGCTGGCGACATGGTTTTTCGGATGCCAGTTTTTACCTTTGGCGTAACAAGTTTAGAAGTATCAATTTTTCGAACATCAAGAGGCTCAAGGAACTTAAGGCAGAAATCAGTTAATGCCCTCCGGACTCTATGGTGCTACTGAAAACGGAAGCATGTCGTCACGAGTTACACGCAATCTTGGACGCGATAAAGCTCTTCAAGTTCGAGGTCACGATGTCTTGCGAAAAATTTCGCTTTGTATACGCAAACGCTTGCTGACCTATTCTTTCTATTTCATCGCGATTTATAGTCAATTTATGAACAATAGAATAATAGGCTTCGCGATCGAATGAAGGAGCCAAGAAACCGGTTTCCATATCGATAATGGTTCCTCTCAGCCCGTATATATCATAGGCAACAGTAGGCACGCCATACTTTGCTGCCTCAATGACGACACTGCCGAACCCTTCCCTTCTTGAAGAAAGCAAAAGAATATCTGAGGCCGCATAATAATCCGACACGTCATCAACGTACCCAACATAGTCAAAGTGATGAGGATAATCTTTCGATAACTTTTTGAACCGAAGAGAATATCCTTGTTCATCGGGCCCAACAATGGTCAATTTGAAGTGAACGCCCTCGGCATGCAAACGTTCAAAGACATATAAGATATCATCCAAGCCTTTTGAAGAATTCAGTCGCCCTGCGTAAAGCAAACGTACAGGTTCGTTATATTTGTGGGCAATACTGCGTATAGGTTGATCAGAATTAATAGCGACACCTGCAATTGAACCAGCACCAAGCACTGAGATACCCGCGTCATCACACACGGATTGGCTAATCAAAAATTCTCGCTGACCAATCCCATCGCATAAAGTAAAATCGAGAAAATTCGCAAACATCTTATCCAAGAACTTATAAAACATCCGCTTCAGGCCCGTGTATTCAGCCCACACTTGGCCGGTGAAGTAATGTCCCACCACAACAGTATTCGACAAACACAACTTGAGAGCAAGGGCAATAAGCGCCATCTTGGGAGTGATCGTCAAGACAAGCCGGGGTTTCAGGCTATTCGCCAGCTTGACATAACGAATAATGGCTAACAAATCACTCAAGCTGGGATGGCGCGCAATATCAATGTGATGCAGTTCATAATTCGTGTCGCCAAGTTCCAAAGTCTGCTTGCGATCGCCGCAAACAAGATAGACGTGATAGGACGCGGACAATACTTTGACATGAGGTACCAAGAAATTTTTCGCGGCAAAGGAAGTCGACGACAGCAACATTACGGAGTTTTCGCCCTGATTATTCATCGAAATCTTTCCTGGGTGCATGTCATATCGACATCTGCTTTAAACGTTCGCGTATCAATCAAAATCCTGTAGATTTTGCTCTTTTGGATAAATGTGAGATATCGTCCAATCCAATAGAGATTTATATTGAGAATATTATGAATGCGAGCGATCTGATCTGTAGGTACGGTTTTATTCAAAATTTTAATTCCCCCTTCAAAACCTTCAAGCGCTTGCAAGACGACCGCGCATATATCCCGGACATGGCAAAAATGGAGACCTACGCTGCACCCGGCTTTCCCTTTAAAGCCGATTCCGATATGACCAAGCATCACGATGGTGGCATTTTTCCATCCAAGACCTCTCTGTCCTCCAATAACGGCTGATGGCAGTAGGACCAAATGCCTCTGACAGTCAATGCCATCGGCGATCAAACGCGATAAATATCGCGCCTTTGACTTCTCATAAGCCCCGATGGGATTGAGAGGAGTTTTTTTGTCTATCGTACCTTCTGTGTATCCTGAAAAAACTCCCAAACTAGAGAGGTCGATCAATCTTAAATTCCGCTCGCGGCAAAAGTTCGAGATTTCACCCGGGAACCGGACATTGGCGATCTCAAAAAACGTAGGATTCCGAGTTTCGCCAGCGCAATTCACAACTAGGTCAACTTCAGCCACCAGTCTTGCAAACATATCAACAGTGCTGCCATCATATGCATAGGGATGCAAGTTGGCGTGGTCGGGAGTGGGCGCGCATGCCCCCCGAGTAGGCACATAAACCTGCTGACTAGCCTCTAATAGCGCACGTACAATTTCCGCGCCTATATATCCACTAGCACCCACGACCAAGATTTTGAAACCAGATAGAGAATCAGGGTGGTAATCGTTATAATTTTTAATCATCTGACCAAACTGTATGGCAATTTAAATAAACACATGCGTAAAGTTTTTTAATAACCATTCGTCACAATGCCACAATCATCTTAATTGAGGGCGAATTGGCTCAGATGCGATTAGTTAAGGCTTGGTTGGAAGACGACGCGAATATTGCTTCAATACAACAGCCAAAACCATCAAGAATATGTACTGAATTTTTAAGAAATGATTAGAAAAAAATACACCAAAATGCATCAAAATAATTATTGCGCGTACTACAAATCCTGTTCGCCTGTTTTTCAATGCAATTGAATATAAAAATGAAAAAATAATAGCCTGAATTACCAAGCCAAGGTACATCCCTACAAATCCGAAATCGCGAACATACTCACGAATAAAAGTTCCTGTATTGTAGGCAGGGGCCCAAAGATTCAAATTCGCCTGATCGGCGAACTGATTGGCGCAGAATAGATTGGCTAGCGAACAGGTTACATCAGCAACACTTGCAAAAGTCTCGCTACCTAAAGAAAAAGTGGCAGCGTGTTCAATTTCCAAAGCACCATTTGCCATGCCTGTTGAAAAATATTTAATTAAAATGAGAAAAATTGAATTGAATGATTCAGATGTAACTTTATCGAGATCTCCACCTTCGTTAAATAATCTTAAAAAAGTTACAACAAAAAAGAATCCGCCAGATATTATCGCGACATACATCCCCACAAGAGGCGCACTCTCTTTATTCACCATTTTCACAACAAAATAGAAGGCAACAAATGAGAAAATCAAGGTTCCCTTCACGCCATGCATAGACAAGGCAAGTACAAAATAAAAAAGAAAACCCAAAATTTTGGTCCTGCTGTATTTGTACTCGCTGCTTACTTGCGGCAGTACGATCAGGGCAAATATATTGCAAAAATATAGATAATTAAATAGACGGTTAGCTCCAAAAATCAGTTCCACCTCTCTCAATGGCAAAGTGAAATAGATCAAAAGCCCGCCAGAATTCATCACATTGAGAATATTATTTACCAAGCCAATCGCGCCTAACGCTGTAGTAATACGAAAGATAGTTCGATTATCGATACCCTGGAAGGAAAAGCGGATATCGCTGGCGCGCACATGTAGTAACCTATTAGCAGCCAATGCAGCAAATAGCCAAGAAAAGAAATACACCGCATGGATCAGCAGGAAATTGGCATATGCGCCGATAGAAATTTGATATCCCTCAAACTCATCCAGTCGATTTACAAAAAGGTATCCATATATTGCTAAATACCAGATGTGTGTGAACACTTGGAGAGGTTCGCTCCCCCCCATACATTGGGTCAGTCTTATGAAGAACAATTGTAAGACACCCGTCAAACACAAGAGTACTAAGAGTTCCATTTTACGCGCCCTTCCGCCCAGCCGACACCAAACCCATTTCAGACTTTTCTCTACGCAAACAAAAAAATCAAATTAACCCGACCATCAAGCTTTGGTGCCACCTCAAACGGCTAGCTCATCATGGACCACATTTCTGAAATCGGGGACCAGGACTCGCACCAACTCCTTGACCATATCAGAGTTTCTCGTATTTAAAGCATGCAGCAAAGCTTCAAGATTCGCTTGAAACTCTATCGGCATAATAAATTCATTCCCCCCACGGTAAATTAGTGGGATTTCAGTTTTCTCCGGCACACCCTCAATCAGCAACTCTTCATACAATTTTTCGCCGGGGCGCAAGCCAGTAAACACGATGTCCACACCTTCCGGTCCATAATCATATCCCGATAGCTGAATCAGTTTCTTGGCAATGTCGACTACCTTAATCGGCAATCCCATATCCAACAAGAAAATATTTGATTTACTAGACACCGCCAGCGTTTGAATCACGAGATGGCAGGCCTCCGGGATGGTCATGAAAAAGCGTGTAATTTCAGGGTGCGTTACCGTGATGGGCCCACCCTTGCGTATCTGATCGATAAATTTAGGCACAACCGATCCCGATGAACCAACAACATTGCCAAACCGCACAGCAACGCAACGGGTCGCCCTGTTTTCAGCGCTGGCAAATTGACTCATTATTAATTCACAGATCCTCTTTGACGCCCCCATGTAATTGGTTGGCCGCACCGCCTTATCTGTACTCACCAATACAAATTCTTCTATGCCAAACTGATCACTCAGTCTGAGTATGCTATTTGTTGAAATGATATTATTGGCGATGCCATCAATAATATTACCTTCAACAATTGGCACATGCTTATAAGCGGCTGCGTGAAATACAATGTTTGGATGATAGATGGAAAAAATCTCCTCCATGGCTTTAGTGTTCTTGACGTCGCGGAGGAAATAGCGCACCACTCGATTTGAGTCCAGTTTTTCGAGCGTTTCCTGGAGGGCATACAGATTATATTCCGATTGGTCAACAGCGATAATCGTTTCCGGCGCAAGACTCAAGACTTGCCGCGTTAGTTCACTTCCAATACTTCCGCCCGCCCCCGTAATCAGGACAACCCGACCACTGATTATCTTGCGCGCTCTTCCAAGATCGGTGCGAACAGGATTCCTGCCTGTAAGCTCTGATATATTGACATCACGCAAATCGAAATTGGTTGCGATGCCATCGCGCGAGATCACAGATTCATCGACAATACTGACATGCAGGCCAAATTTGGATATCTCATCTAATATCTCGTAACGCCTTTCAAAGTTCGCACTTGGTATCGCGAAAAATATTTCCTTAACCTTATACTGCCCTAACTTAGACTGCAAATCGGAGGCAGCAATAACCGGCAAATTGAATATGGTCGAATGATTAGAAAAATCATCCACAAAAAAGCAAACACGGTAAGAGCGAATACTCTTAAGAGCATTATAAAGACTTTTACCGGCATTACCTGCGCCATAGATACAAATATTCCTCACTTGAATTTCATCGCCTTTCTCACTGTCAAAATCAGATTGTGTAAATTAGCATGTTGTATAATATTTATGGGCGTACTCAGGAAGGACCAATGGCGATTTTCGGCTAACAAGCTGCGAGCCAACAAATTTTCGAAATAGAAAAGTATGCCGAGACTAATAATAGCGCTGACCAACATAAAATAGATCAGGCCAAACTGATAAATAACTAACGCCTGGACGGTCAGTAAGGAGAAGGCTTGTAACAGGCTAATCTTGACCAGAAGAGCGGGCTTTCCCTGTCCGAGAAAAGCTGCGCTGAGAAATTTTATTACACTTTGAGAATAAACACTCACCAGCATGAATATCGCGATTTTCCATACTTCGATGAAAATAGCATGATATCCAACAAAGAGTACAATAAAGACAACCGGAACAAAGGAAGCAAATGCATAAAAGTTTAAGGACCAGAGCATCCTAGTCCCATCGATAAGTTCAATATCGTCTTCTTGGATTTCGGAGAACATCGGGATAAAATACCCTTGAATTGATGCCGGAAGTAAATAATAGGATTCACATATAAATTTGGCAATAGCGTAGTACCCGAGCTCGGTAGCAGTCGTGAAATATCCGACGACAATTAAGTCGGCACGATAGGCAATCATATTAATGATATCACCAAGGTTTCCTGTAATGGAATAACGAATATTCACTAAATTTACGATTGGCTGAACTGATGCTGGCGCAAGATCGCGACGCGACGGCATCAAGTGGGCTGAAGCAATTACGAGTGAAATCAATCCAGCCGAAAAGACAGAAATCGGGAGAAGTGTGCTAGCACTCTGTACGCCAAGACCTAAAAGCAGCCATAGGATTGGGGCTACATAAAACACCAGACGTAGCAAGAAATTAATTGCATACTCCTTATTTCTGATTGTTACGTTCTGTACCCAAGCGCTGAAAGTGTAAAGCACGAGCATCATTAATATCCAATGAAAAGGAAGCGATTGCCCTGGAAGATATATACCAATGCTAGCGCCCAAGAGCGCCCCGCCCAATAAGATAGCAGTTAATGATCGGCTATCGCTTGAGGGCAAAGGAGTGCCGATTGAACGGTAGAGTAGTAAGTTCGGAACGCCGAAATTTGAGAATGAATAGATCAGCATAAATAACGCCATCTGCTTTGCATATTCGCCCATAAACTCCGTACCATATATCTGATAGATTAGGTAGGACAACGCATACCCTGAAATCGAAACAATTATCTGAAAAAAGACATAATTAATCATTAAAATTTGATTCGAATATATTTACTAATTATATTTCGCCAATCTTTTTGGCTAAAATTATTATTAGATTTAAGCGGTCTTGGCCAATCGCTGATTGAGAGTAATGCCGACTATTTTCTCGCAGCGCTGATCAACGCAAGATTTCTCATATAATTAGTAGGCGAGGAATGTAGTTCTGCGAGGCGCTGCTTTAGGGACTGCGACACACGAAAATCCCCCTGCAACGCGGTCTTCATGGACTCCATCAAGTCTGCGGCACTAACTGATCTAGCAATGATCATATCGTTTGCATCCATATAATCCATGTATGCTGCATGTCCAAGCGTAATTGGAAAACAGTCGCACAGGGTGCTCTCGATTACGCTTAATCCAATACTCTCACCATAAGGAAAATGTAGGCTGAATGCGGATGCATTGTAAAGTGTCGCAATTTTTTCTTGTGGCAATTCAGGAAAGAAATCGACCTCGTCAGACAATGCTTGACTGATTTTAGTCTTGATCAATTCAAGATAGGTCGCATTAGGCTTAGTTACAACTAACGCAACTTTAAAAACAAAACCTATTTGCTTAAGCTTAATAAGCCCTTCAATCATTTGCAGAATAGCGTACTTCTCCTGCATCAGACGTGTTGAAATGAAATCATATTTTTTGGTTCCTCTAGAGCACGTTCGGAAGACGTCTAAATTCACTCCCGGTGAATAAGGAATAATCTTTTTTTCGTCGATTGTTGGATAGATTTTTTTTAGCTCTTGGCTCAAGGGACGCCCGCTAACAAAAATCAGATTGGCTCGAAGAAGCTCTATCCAGGTGGCCCAGCGCAACAGCCTTGATCTATATGGGTCCGTGTGAATATCCGAACCATGGCAAGTTGCTACCCTCATAGCCCCCAGCGTTAAAAAAGACACAACAGAATTTAAGCCCACATAATGAACATCGACCACTTTGATCTGATTTTTCAATACAAACCAAGCAACCCGCAACATCTGAAAGAAAATCAAAAGCTTCCCCATACGATCGAATTTGATACTTATAATATTACTCTCAGATCCCCCTTGTTGGCCGCCTGAAGTATCTACATAGTAAGTTTCATGCCCTTGCTCGTGTAAATAGGACTCCCACTTCTTCAAGTGTATTGATGTCCGATCTCCTACCAGGCAATATTTCATCGTTTTGAATTAATGAATTTCATTAATTTGGTCACATGCGCTTCCCATGTGAAGCTAGAAATATCTTTGAGTCTGATAACTTGATCGCGCTGCAGATATGCTGAATACAGTTGTTTGGCTAAATCCTTAACACTCTCAGGTTCGTAGAAGAAATCAACCAGAGTAGTCAAATTTTCCGCCATCGCGACATGGGTACAAACGACTTGCCGCCCGGCAGCGATATATTCGAGGATTTTGACAGCTGACGTGCCAGTTTTCTTGAGGCGACTTCCTTTTAATGGCACGACGCCAATTTTAAATTTCTGCATCACTTGAGGAACATCAGCCTTGGGGACCTCGCCCAAGAAATGAACTTGATTTGATAGGCCAAATTTGCTGACCAGCTTTACTATGGCCGCAAAATTTACTCCATGACCAACAATGAGAGTACGCGCATGAACTTGATAGCGATCGCGCAAGAGCGCCACGGCAGCAATCAGCGTTTCAAGGTCCTGCCATGGAGATAAGGAGCCTACAAAGCCAAAGTCGAATTCGATCAAGCCATCATAATTGGTGACAGTTTGTATCGCGTTGAACTCATCAATATCAACGCCATTACCTAGAACGATCGCCCTAGGATCCCGGTCACCAAAATAAAAATTCCGGATGCCTTCCGTGACGCAGACAGCTCCACTAGCATAACGGGAAATGATCTGCTCGTCGATGTAAGTCACAAGCTGATAAAGCGGATTAGAGATTTTGCGATCTATTAATTCTTCAGAAATGATCGCATTCAATTCCACAAAACACGGAAGTTTACGGAGTTTCGCAAGAAGAATACTTAACGAGCAAAGCGGAAAATATCGAACGTAAAGTATATCAGTTTTAGGGGCGAATGCCCCAAGAATGCTTTTGATTAAAAAATAAAAATACTTATTGATTCGACCGCGCTGCGAGTCATAAGAGACGACCAGGTAGTTCGCTTCCTTTAATCGGAAGTATTTCAGCAACTTAAGCGCATGCACCGAATCGCCCTTGTTTGTTTCGAGATTTACTGGGAAAAAAAGTCTTATCATTAAATATGCAAGTGAATAGATTCGGATCTAAGGTGCTTTTTGTAGCGCAGCTTTAACGCGTGGACCAAAGAGCCGAATTTCACGTATGGATTTGTAGATTTCAGATGGTACAGAAACCGGTAATATCGAGAAGCGGCGCCACGCGACCATCGCTCCAAGAGCGGTGCTAAGCCGTGACTTTCAAATTGGGCACAAAAATACTGTAATTGAAGAAGGTGTATTCGATGATAGGTCAAGGTTGCGGTTCGTCCAGGCAGGAAATCATATTTACTCCAATACCCTAAGTCGTACATTTTTATCACCAACGGGAGTTTTTTAACGGCCTCTGCAACGATTCCGGCAATCACCGTGTCTTCTAAATACGACAAGGAATCATGCAGGCTGATGACAGCAAAAAGATACCCATTCAGGACACGGCTCGGTAGGTGGGACGGATATTCTTCAAACCATACCAGATGTCCGAACTTACGTACAAAATTGACCGGATCGTCACCAACTGCATTATTTTTGAAGAAATCACGCGCTCGAATAGCCACCTCAAGAAATCGTTCTTCGCCAAAAATCTGATGGGCTCTCAAAAGCAGCGAAAGTGCAAACCCCTGTGACATGCACGAAGTAAATCCACTTTCTAGGCGATAGGGAGGGAAGTCAAATTTATATGGCCAGTAAATACCATAAACTGACTCTGCATAATTAGAGCACAACCAATCCGCGCAAGAATAGATTTGCTCACGTAATCGATCGTTATCCTCGTCGCATGTCACCTGATTCAATTTTGCGATGGCAGCCAATCCATATTGCGCAATCGCAACCGTATTGTATTGCTTCCCAAAACGACTCCCAGAAATTTGCCCCCATAGTCCAAATACGCGATCGTAATCAATCAGCGGCACATGTTTATTGTCAAATTCGCAATACCCTTGGTTAGCTGAGTCATAAAAATCTGAGATGTCGACTGGATAACTACGTTGCATTAGATGAATCCAGCCTTGTGCATTATGCGTTTACCCAATTTTACCCATAGAGCTTCTTGCTCAACGTAAGATAATAAGTCGATACAATTTGTAGTACGCGACCAAGCGCTAATAACCGAACTTACCGTGCCAAAATTGAGTGCGCTCCCAGTTTCAGCTGCTAAAGTATTTAGGAGCTTGATATGACGATAAAAATGCATCCGCTGATCCGGCCTTCTCATGTTGAACGAATGTGAATACAACTGTAGATAAACATCACGCCCCTCAGTCAGAGCACGTTTGACGCCACAATAGGCTGGTGAGTACCAATGCACGCTCTCATTGAGCGAAACCAAATTGTCTCGCGTCGTCAAAGCCGGGAATTGCACAAGCGAACCATCTTGAGCGGGGGACTCTAACTGATAGTTCTCGTAGCCAGGTTTGAACGGACGCAATGGTGATTGACGCCAATCATGATGGTTTACACGGCCAATATTTCCATACCGATCAGCAACATCCACTCCTGGGTTAAAGAGTCCTGGCAGGGCCGAACAGTCGACCCGCAAGCCCAATCTACGATAGGTCGCAGTCAGCTCATTGCTACCATAGCACCAACCCGTGCTGCATACCGCAATCGGAAAAGCAAAATTGATGTCATTAAAAGCCTGTTCAGCAGCAGCACAAATTCGGAGCTGATCCAAACTTTGTTGCCATCGCCCCTCATGGATTTCAATAGGGTGAAAATGCCAGCCGATTTCATGCCCGTCTGCCGTCAATTCGCGCAACTCTGAACTAAACCGCTCAAAAAGATACGCACGTTTTCCGGTCGCGCTTAGAACTGAGTCATCTGCCTGAATCATTAAAGTATGCCGAATTTCTGGCGTCGCCTTGATGAGATCAAAAAGACAAGAAATATTCTCATCATCGACAATCAGATTAGGCTCAAAGCGCAATCCCGGCTCAACGTGCCAAACGATTGAAACGTGTAACATTATTATCCTGTGCGTATTTTTATTAAAAATAAAATTTTTAATTCATAAGCTAGTGCAATGTATTGCAAAAATCATCGAATAGGTTTTTTTAGGAAGCCTATCAAATTCCAAAATTTCCCTTTGTGATCTACAGCCGAAGACAATTTCGAAAATATTCTTTAATCTAAGGACCAACCAAGGCAACTGTTCATAGGTCTTTTGGACATAAAATCTGTAACCTAGTGATCTAAGAAAATCGAGTGATGCAGTCTCGTTAAATTCATTCTTAAATTCACTTATATCTTGCTCAAGGCAAATTATAGGGTGATTCTTAGATATTATTTCGGTCGCACCAAGCAGAACATCGAGCTCCATACCCTCTACATCAATCTTGATGACATCAACTTTACCCAACAAATTAACCATACTGTCAAGGGTACTAATTTCAATATCAACAATTGAATCTGAAACGACATTCATCGTCGCGCTACTACCGCCCATGTTCATCCAATTCTCTTTTAGCTTAAGTACAGCACTATTGCGACCGATTCCAAGATTATATGTTTCTATATTGGAAATCCGCTTTGTGTTAGAAACAAGAATTTCATACACCCTCGGATTTGGCTCAAATGAAAACACTTTTTTAAATTTTCGAGAAAATTGAATTGAGTGATTCCCAATATTTGCACCAATATCAACAATTGTTGCTTTAGATAAATTAAAACCAACTTCATTTACAACGCAGAACAAATCTTCAATTAAATGCTCTTCATAAATTCCACTCATAAAAATGCTACTGCCAATCCAATCATTGCCAAAAACAGCAATCGGATAGCCTCGCTTTTTAATGAGTTGATTGGATTTTTTATTTAGGTAATGCCGAACAATTCCTTTAATGAAGTTTTCAAGTGGGTCATTGTAAACGATTCGTTTTAGAAGCGTTCGTCTCATAATTTCTCCTGTTTCATATATTTAAATTAATAGAGCATTCAATTTAGAGTTTTCTTTATTAAGTCGGACACATTACCACCCATTTAACACGGACGTAACATTGATGGCTTTATCCACAAACCCTTGTGTAAGCACCAATCGCTCTCATCATTAACTATTTATCATGCAATCTAACATAGCCTTCGCATTCAGAAATTTGTTGAAAGCGTTTAATTCTTTCTTGTAAACAAATAACAGTTCAAAATATTACGGTTCCCAATCCAAGGATATTTATCACCCCAAATATCAGCATAAAATGCATTAACAAGGCTCAGCCCGGCAGCTTCCATCCCCGCATTAATTTGACGAAAACTTGGGGGCTTCTCTCTTTCGGAATTTGCATATAAAAAATACGGAACAAGACTACTTTTTAATAACAACAAGAAATAGCGAATAATTTCTCGCAGGCGCATTTTTTTTATTGCTTGAATGAAGCGAATCCAATAAAATTTGCTAAAGGCTGTAGATATAAAAACCTTTTGGATTGACATGTGCCGCGCAACAATTCTATTTACTTCATTTATATTTAAGTATTGAATGCAGTTTGAAAAAATTAAGTAGCTGACATTTTCTTTACAAAGGATAGCATCCAAATCTTCTAATCCTCCCTGAACAAACTCCAATTTCCCCGAAATTTCTACAGTTTGCGGTGGATTGAGATCGATTCCCAAAATCTTGCAATTCGTCGCCCTCTTGCTTGCCAAGATTGATAATTGTCCCATACCACAACCAAAATCTATCAATGTCCCGCTATTTATATTCAACTCATCGATCACTTTAGAATAATATTTTCTTGACTCTTCGGAATTTGAAATATATTCAAAATTGAGATTTTTATCCATAAGCTTATGTTAAATCTGCGTTTGATCTTGATTTTTATTAAACTGTTTTTTGATCGTCACGGGTCGTTGCTAGCTGCTTAATGCGAATACGCAAACTGTCCAACCACAGCCGCGACATGTTGAACATGTTCGTCGCTCATTTCAGGATAAATCGGGAGCGATAAGATTCGCGATTGGGCGAAATGCGCGTTGGGGAATTCTTCGACTTGGTGTCCATAGCGTCTATAGGCAGGTAAAAACGGCAATGCCACGGGGTAATTGATCACCGCCGCAATGCCTCTGTGAGCGAGAAAATCTTTGAGCGCATCACGCCGTTCATGTTGTATCACGTACAAATGCCAAACATGCTCGCGCTCCGCCGCAACGTAGGGCGTCTTGATGCCCTTTATTTCAGACAGGCATTCTGAATAACGCAACGCCTTTGCCTGACGCAACTCGGTCCATTTGAGCAAGTGGGGCAATTTGACCGAAAGGATGGCAGCTTGTATACCGTCTAATCTGCTATTGATACCTTCGATCTCATGACTACCCTTTTGCAAGCCGCCATGACGAGCAAACATTGCCATCTTTTCGGCCAGTGCTTGGTCATTGGTTATAACAGCACCTGCGTCACCCATAGCACCTAAGTTTTTCCCGGGGTAAAATGAAAAGGAAGCTACATCACCAAATGTGCCCACCAGCTTGCCTCTGTACCGGGCAAGATGTGCTTGAGCGCAATCCTCCAACACCCAAAGATTATGCTTCTTGGCAATAGCCATAATTGCATCCATGTCCGCCGGCTGTCCATAAAGGTGCACCGGAATAATACCTACCGTGTTTGATGTTATCTTTTCCTCAATGCTCTTGGGGTCAATAGTGAATGTGTCTTTGTCCGTATCGCAAAAAACCACTTTTCCCCCAGCTTGGCTTATGGTTTCTGTAGTGGATATCCATGAATGCGCGGGCGCTAGCACTTCGTCACCAGGATTGACGCCTAAAGCAACCATCGCAATATAGAGGGAGTCCGTCCCATTAGCACAGGAAACACAGTGCTTGCGTTCCATTGCTTCGGCAAACATCTGCTCGAACTTATCAACGTACGGTCCGCGAACAAATAATGATTTTTGAATGACATCACTGATTACGAAGTCAATTTCTTCTTTTATAGTTTGATATTGAGCGTGAAGGTCAACAAAAGGCATTTGAGTATTCATGGTTTAGATTTTCAATCAGATAGTTTCTTGATGAACTTGGCTGGGTTACCGACATAGACTCCTGGGGCCTTTATGTCTTTAGTCACTACGGAGCCGGCACCAATAACAACGTTGGCGCATACAGTAACTGGGAGAATGGTGGCATTACTCCCAATTGAAACGTTATCGCCGATTTTAGTTTGCATCCAAAGCGACTTATCTCCTCTTGCTGGTCCGCCCTTAACGAAGGTGTCATTAATAAACATCACACCATGACCGACGAAGCAATCTTTTCCTATGTCAACCAACTCACAAATGAAGGAATGAGACTGAATTTTGGTGCGTTCGCCGATATTCACATCTTTTTGAATTTCAACAAAAGGTCCGACAAAGACGTTACTGCCAATCGCACACCCATAAAGGTTGACTGGGTTGACAACAGTCACGCCATCGCCAAACTTGACATTGACAATCCGGGCCTCTTTGATTTTGGGTTGGTTCAAAATGAGCCCCCGAGCTTGCAGTGCTTTGGACGGAACCGCAAGTAGACTTCTTTACCCGTCTCGACGGATTCATATATCGCATTAATTAATTCAAGACTCTTTCTTCCGACAAGGCCATCTACAAGATGCGGACCGTTGTTGCTGATACAGTCAACGACATATTCATAGTAAGCTTGATGCCCAAAACCGTATACGCTTGGAGGATTGACGGAGTATTTTTCCATAACGTCCTCGTCGCCGGGCTTAGCCTCTACAAAATTCCAAGTCTTCATCTTGTTGACAGCAAATCCAGCAATTTCCACCGTGCCACCTTCGCCCAACACTGATATCGATCCCTCCAGGTCCTTAGGGCGCGTTGCCGTTGTGGCCTCAATCACACCGAGGGCACCATTACGGAACTTGAGTGTGACCACCGCTGTGTCTTCTGCTTCAATATTCGCCAGTGCCGTTGCGCTCCTCGCGAATACACTTTCTACGTCGCCCATCATCCATTCGAGCATATCGACATGATGACTTGCTTGGTTTGTCAAAACTCCACCATCCATTGCCCAAGTTCCACGCCATGGCGCTTGATCGTAATAATCTTGGGGACGACACCAGCGTACGCGGACTGTACCCAGAACCAACTTTCCAAATCGCCCTTGCTCGAGCGCTTCACGCAACTTCACAACTGGAACATTAAATCGATTTTGCTTGACAACAAACAGCTTCGCGCCAGTCTTGTCACAGGCTTGAATCATCGCGTCGGCATCGTCGAGCGTTAAAGCCATTGGCTTTTCTACTACGATGTGTTTGCCATATTGCGCTAGATCAACCACGTTCTTAGCGTGATTTCCGCTCTCCGTTAGCACAACGACAACATCAATATTTTCACTTTGCATCATCTGATGCATGTCTGTGAAATAAGGCACAGAAAACTGCTCGCCGATTTTTCTGGCTTTTTCTTCCAACAAATCACACGCCGCTACTAACTGCGCACCCTCAATCTGGCCAAGCCCCAACAATTCCGAGTGACGCTTGGCAATACGACCACAACCAACCAATGCAAATTTCAGCATTTTTCCCTCTTAAATTTAATCGTTACCGAAAAGATCACGCGTATAGACCTTACCTACTACATCGCTAAGTGCCTCTGTTAGCCTATTAGCGATGATGACGCTGGCCTGTTGCTTAAATGCAGTAAGGTCGTTAACCACCTTGGAATGGTAAAAATCAGCCTGATTTAAAACAGGTTCGTAAACAATAACCTCGATGCCTTTGGCCTTAATTCGCTTCATCACCCCTTGTATAGCGCTCGCACGATAGTTATCGCTACCGGCTTTCATAATAAGGCGATAAATGCCAACAACAGGCTTCGCATAGTTATGGCCGCTCTGTAGAACTTGAGTCTCAGCACGCTGAACCACCTCTTGGGCGATAAAGTCTTTGCGGGTGCTGTTGGCGCTGACGATGGCTTGGATGAGCGTTTGAGGTACGTCTTGGTAGTTGGCCAAAAGCTGCTTGGTGTCTTTAGGCAAGCAGTAGCCACCATAACCAAAGCTGGGGTTGTTATAGTGACTCCCAATACGGGAGTCTAGGCACACCCCGTCAATGATCTGCCGGGTGTCTAGGCCATGGGTAGCTGCGTAAGTATCTAGCTCATTAAAGTAGGCCACGCGCATGGCCAAATATGTGTTGGCAAAGAGCTTGATAGCCTCTGCCTCGGTACTTTGAGTGAGCAGCACAGGCACCTTTTGCTTTATGGCGCCTTGTTCGAGCAAGTTGGCAAAGGCTTTGGCGCGCTCGCTCTGCTCGCCAACCACAATCCGGCTGGGGTGCAGGTTGTCATGAAGAGCCTTACCTTCACGCAAAAACTCGGGACTAAACAGTAGATTGCGCGTGCCCAGGGTTTGGGAAGTTTTGGCGGTGTAACCCACCGGTACGGTGCTCTTGATTACCATGACCGCCTGGGGATTAATGGCCATTACATCATTAATGACCGCTTCGATGCTTTTGGTATTGAAGTAGTTGGTCGTGGGGTCATAGTCGGTAGGGGTGGCAATAATTACGTAGTCTGCACCTTGGTAGGCTTCGTGTTTGTCTAGGGTGGCGTGCAGATTGAGGGGCTTATGCTGCAGAAAGTACTCAACGTCTGGGTCTTCTATTGGAGACTGTTTGCTATTAATCTGGTCGACCTTGGCGGACGCGATGTCTAGCGCCACCACTTGATGGTGCTGAGCGAGAAGTATGGCGTTAGATAATCCGACATATCCGGTGCCAGCGATAGCGATTTTCAAAGGGTACCCCCCTTATATTCTTTGAAATTATTGGCATCAGCTTCGGCACTTAATGCATCAATCTCAACCCGAAGAGCTTCGTACTCTTGCAACTTTCGGCTGAGAAAGCGCCCTGTCAGCTGCGCCTTTTCGGCCAAACCCTGCGGCGTAAGCACGTAGATGTACCCAAACTTATTCTTGCTTAGGCTGAAGTTCTGCGCCTTGACCAAACCCTTGTCGATCAACGCTTTTAGGCAGTAGTTAAGCCCGCTGGTGCTGACACCCAGCTTTTCTGCAATCTCGCGCTGGGTCATATCGGGGTTGTCTTGCAGCATGCGTAAGATTCGAAAGTAGGTGTCTTCCTGAAGCTGGGATCGGCGGCTGGTCATGTGAGGGATTTTGTCCACGCTACCGCCGTGCCGTGTCACGATCGGCAAGCGCGTTAGGAGCTGTTCTGCAAGGGAACGTTTGTACGAATTCGAACAATTCTAACTTCTAGTAGATGAATTTTCTATGACAACAAAAAAATATTTATCGAAACCATTAATGTTTTGACGCTTAGCTGACTTCTGCTGAGGTGGTATTGACCTGCTGCTGGACAGCCTCCTCCATGCTGACGGTGTTCACCACCAGTTCGAACTGCCCCAAGATCTCAGGTTCGTGGCGTTGGATGTAGCTTTTGACGGCCTCATTGTTCAACAGCTTGTGGGTAGCCCTTGACCGCCACCAGGTTGGGCAGGTCGGATCCGTAGGAGCTTTCGGCATCTTGATGCATCTCCTGTACGTGGCTAATTTCCACCTCGCCCGCTAACTCCTGTTATCAGATCTACTTTTTTAACTAGCGTCCTGCTCTGCGACTTTCAGACATTAAAAATACAGGTGCCTTAAACTTGATTAACAATCCGTAAAAATAAACATAAGCCAAAGCAAGCAGACCAATAAACGCCAACAGCATATTGGTTTGTTCATAAAAATACACAGCCAGCACAGCGGGCGTGGCAGCAAATCCCCAAACAATCAAAGCGACTTGCGCGTTTGCGCGGTTTTTACTTTGGTCGGATATATCTAGTGCGGGATTCAAAATTAAACGTCGGTAAATCAAGGTATGCAAATGCAAAGCATCCGGATGATTAATGGGATGCGCACGAACAAATTTGCGCCTATACATGCTGTAAAGCGTTTCTAGCAGCGGGTACACACCGACCAACACGGGTGCCATAGGCGAAATGGCTTGGCTTCTGTGGGGCAGCAACAGCCCCAGCTCTACCACCCACAGGCCCAGTAAATACGCGCCGCCATCGCCCAAAAATATCTTGCCAAAGGGCCAGTTCCAAATGGCAAAACCAAGTGTGGCTACGGCGGTAATCAGGCTCAATCTGAACACCACGCCATCATCCACACGCATGGCCAAGCTGGCTAGCCCCAGCAGCATGATGATGACCGTGCCGGAGGCTAAGCCATGAAAACCATCGATGATGTTGACGGAGTTGATAAACCCCGCAACGACAAGAAGAGTCAATACCAAGGCTACGCCAGGAAAAGTCAACAACCAATCTAAAACCGCAATATCTGTGCGTGTCACGCCCAAATGAAAAAGAGCGTACACAGCACTAGAAGATAAACAGGCCAAACACAATCGCATGCGAGGGGTCACTTTGTGAGTGAGGTCTTCGACCAAGCCCCCTAAAAATACAGGCAAAGACGCCACCAGCAGCCACACGCCAAGTAAAGCGTCATGAGGGTAATAGGTTTGAGAAAACCACACACCACTGGCAAGCCCCATGGATATTCCCACCCCGCCTAAGCGTGATGTAGGCTTGGTGTGAAACTTTTGAACGCCTGCGTCTTTGTCTGAACCAAACTGAACTTTGGAGAGCGCAAAAAAACCAGTCACGGTAACTGCTACCAATAAGCTGAGCAACAACACAGTCCAGTTGATAGCCAGTTCCATAAGAGATTACTTCCAACGCCAAGCAGCTCTGAGCATTGCCATTTGCGAAGCGCTTTGCGGATCTTCTGAGGCTTTGCGTAATGCACGTCGCACAAAAGCAATTAGAACGCCCAAGAACAAGCCAGCAAATGCCGAGACAATGACAATAATGGCGCGCTTAGGTTTAGATTTACGTTCTGGCGCAACGGCCACATCAACCTGCTGGATCAGCGGTCCTTCTTTAGACTCATCCACACGGGCAGACTCATACTGCGCGACCAGCACTCCCGCCATGGCTTCACGGGCTTTGATGTCACGGTAAGACTTAACGGCCAATTGCTGCATGGGTGAAGATTTTTCGTCTCCACCTGAGCCTTGCTCTAACTTTTTTAACTGTGAGCGCAAAGCTGACAATTCCCCAGCCAAGCGTTGAACGTCTGGGTTTTGTGGAGTGGCAAAGTTGCTCATGGCAGCTAGTTGCACTTCTTTGGCGGCTATCTGAGCTCGCATTTCAGCGCCAGCTCTGACTGCCGTTTCTGCAATAACCGCTGTAACTTGCATGCCCGACTTTTCTTTGGCAGTGCGGAAATTTGCTTCCGCCTCTGCCAACTCGGTTTGGTTTCTGGCAATCGCTTGCTCAAAGAACAGTCGGCGCTGCTGGGCATCTGTGACCGCCAAACGACCCATCAGACTACGGAGCTCGTCTACATGTGCGTTGGCCAGCTTGGCTGCAAACTCTGGGTCTTTGTCGTCGGCCTCAATGGTAATAAGGCCTGACTTTTTGTCTGAAGCGATTTTGACGGTTTGCTTCAAATGCTCGCGGGTTTCGAAAAGCGTTTTCTTCTCGTAACGCGCTTGAAGATCAAGCTTCTTGATCACCGCATTTTGCAAGCTCTCGCCTTGCATAAAGGCGATATACATCTCATCCGGGCTCTTGATACCTGCAGCCCCACCAGCTAGTCCAGCAAGCGCGCCTAAACTCGCCAGAGCAGAAGCCGCACCACTTTGCTGCTGCTGAGGCGGCATCATCACAGTTTTAGCAGTGAAGATGGGCGTCATTAATAAGCTCACCACAATCGCCAGTGTGGTGGTAATGGCGGGCACCGCAAACAGGGTTTTCTTTTCTTCCCCCAGGGTAATGGCCAAGTCGATCAGGCTGATTTCATCTTCTTCGGCCTCAGCAGCCACGGTTGCAGTTTGGTTCAAGTCAGACATCTGCAATCCTTAATAGCCCAAGGCCTTCAAACCGGCTGCGCCTAAGCCCAATTGGTAGAAGATTTGGGTGATGTCTTTGGCATTGCGAATCACAGCGCTCCACACCGCCTCGCGGTCCAACTTATCGGGCATGACGATGGAATCGCCAGGCATGACCTTGGCACTGTTGATCGAGCCAAACCAGCCGCCATTGCTGGTTAAAGCAGAGCCGTCAGCGCGAATCAAAATCACCGAATCGCGGTCAGCCCCTGAGCCAACGCCTGCGGCGTTCAAATAATCTTGCACGGTTTTGCCGGTTTTGAAGATCAAGGCAGATTCGGTATTCACTGCACCATAGACATACACAAAGTCTGGCCGGGTAGGAATGATCAACCGGTCGCCGTTTTGCAAACGGATTTCAGGCAAGTTGTTGATGTAGTTGTACAACTGTGGGTCCAACCCCAAAGCAATGCGCCCCTCGGGTTTTAAGCTGCGCACACGCTCCAGCGCTTGGCGCTGAGCTTGCTGCGCCGCAAGAATACGCGCCTGCGAGATGGCTGCGTCAGAGCTAGCGCCCAAGCTTTGGCTGGCCTGGGCGAGTTGTGCACTGGATTCGGTTTCTAAACGGCGAACCAACTTATCAAGGTTCTCAACCTGGCTTTTGCGCACGTCTTCACGGTAAAAGGCTGAGCCAAACAAATACGCATCGTGCGTCAAGCCACCTGCACGTTGCAACACATCTGCCAAGTTTTCTCCCGACTTGACTTGATAGATGCCAGGTTGTGCCACTTCGCCTTCAACACGCACCATGATGCGGCGTTTTGCAATGGGCACACGCATGTCGTTGACAGAAAAAACGGTGACTACATCGCCCGCTTGCAGCAATTGGTTGTCGGGGTCTTTGGCGTCGTTCAGAACACGCGCCAAATTAAAAGGCACCAAGCTGACATTGAGGTTTTGGCGGTCGACCCGCTCAATCACCGCATAGTCCCAATTGATTTCGTCGTACAGGTTACCCACAGACTCAGCCACCGAAGGCACGGTGTTGCGCTCGTTGACCTTGATAGGCGCTTGGTTAGAGAACATGCGCGCTTGGCGCGACTCGCGGTAACCCTCGATGGTTCTAGACTCTTTATCAATGATGGCGGTTCGCCCGTCATACGACTTCTCGCTGGGCTTGTTGCTAACAAGGGCTCCTGGGGTCGTTGCACTTGGGTTAGGCCTATCGGCTGCAGCCATTTCTTTCAGCCTCGCTTCACGCATGCCCTTTTGGTCAATACGTGAATCGAGCACTGGGTCGTCCAACAAGTCTTCTGACATGAGCTCTCGCTCACGCAGGGCACGCTCGCGTTGGTTGGCATCGAACAGCACTTCGTTTTGACGGCGAATCGAGTCCCGGCTGATCAGCACTTCTTTGTTGGGAATGAGGTCTCGCACGCGCATGCCTTCGCGCCAAGCCATGCGCGAGGGTTGTGCCACGTTACCGCGCAAGGTGACGGCGTTGGACAGTTCTGGGGTGATGGCCAGTACGGTGATGAGGTCGCCATTGAGCAGCTCGGTTTTGAGGCCCGCACCTTCAAGCGCCACGTCTTGCACGCGACGAGGTTGCGCGTCTTTGGGGGTGAGACGCTCCAGCACAGCACGGCGCGGATCGGCCACCACAGGCAGGCCGCCGGCAACAGCCAACAAGTCTTCCAGCGTTTCTTTGCTGGACTTCATTTCGTACACGGCGGGGTTGTTGACTTTGCCCACCAAGGCAACATGGCCCACGGCCTGGGGAATCACGATGATGTCACCATCCACGAGTTTGACGTCACCCGCGCTGTTGCCTTGCGCCAAGAACGCATACAGGTCAAATTCGGTGACGATTTGCCCGCCACGCTTGAGCTGCACACGACGCATAGAGCCCGTGGCGTTAGGGCCGCCTGTGGCAAACAACCCCGTCGACAAGGTGGACACACTGCTCAAAGAATAACTGCCTGGGCGACGCGCTTGGCCCACCACATAGACGGTGATGGTGCGCAATTGACCGATGGTCACGCTGAGCTGGAAGTCTTTGTAGTACTTGCCGACGGCATTTTTGATCACGCCTTCTGCTTGACCAAATTTCACGCCAGCGAGCGAGACGGTACCCACCTTGGGGATATTGACCATGCCATTGCGGTCCACCACAGCACGCACGTCCACTTCCAGCGAGCCCCAGCCTCGAATCAGAATCTGGTCACCTGGACCCAGCGGATAGTCGGCGCTGACAGGTGAACTCTCGGTGGGCGCAAAGGGGCTGGGCCCTGGCTGGTTGGATAACTGGTTGCGTTGAATGAACTGCAGGTTTTCGAAAAACACAGAGCCGTACAGCGGCAATTTGTAGCCCGTGGTTTCGAGCACAAACTTTTGGAAATCGTTGGCTTTGAGAGGTTCCAAGGGTTGAAACATCCCTTGCATATTGAAATTGGGGTTGATCGGCAAGGGGTCAGATGAACGAATGGCGTTGGCACCCGCCGAACCCAGGCTCAAGTTGCCAAGGCCTCCGCCGATACTTGCGCCTCCCGAAATACCACCCAAAGCGCCTTGCATGCCCTGAGGCAACTGAAGACTTTGGCTGCCTTGCGGTATCTGGGCGATCAAAGCCGTCGAACTGAACACGCCAACAACAAGCACACACGCGCGGCTGAGAGTTTTTATTCGATCAAAAACCATGGTTACTTTCAAAGTATTTCTCATTGTAGTCAGGGTGCCACGGTGCCAAAGCGCCGTTCACGGCTGGCAAACCATGTAAATGCTTGCTGGAGTTGCAGAGTGTCAAAGTCAGGCCACAGCACATCGGTGAAATACAACTCGGCATAGGCCACTTGCCAGAGCAAAAAGTTGCTGATGCGCGACTCGCCGCCGGTGCGGATGAGCAAGTCAACATCGAGCATGCCTGCGGTGCTGAGGTGCTGGGCTAAGTCTGGCTCGGTCATGTTTTCAGCACTCACACCCGGGTTGGCTGCGCTCCAGCGTTGGACGGCATTGACGATATCCCAACGCCCGCCGTAGTTGGCAGCCACGTTGAGGGTGATGGTGTGGTTGTGCACGGTGGCGTTTTGCGTGGCTTCGATGCGCTGTTGCAGTTCAGCTGGAAAGGCGCTGATGTCACCGAGCACGTTCAGGCGCACGCCTTCGGCTTGCATGGCCTTCATTTCTTTTTCAAGGTACTGGATGAACAGCCCCATCAGGGTGGACACCTCGTCGCTGGGGCGCCCCCAGTTTTCGGTGCTAAAGGCAAACAGGGTGAGGTAGCGCACGCCTTGATCGGCACAGGCTTTGACCAAGTCGCGCACACCAGCGGCGCCTTTGGCATGGCCCACGGTACGTGGCATGTGGCGCTGTTTGGCCCAGCGGCCATTGCCGTCCATGATGATGGCCACGTGTTGCGGCAGGTGGGTAGAAGGAAGATGTTGGGCGTTGTTCACAACGGAGATTATCGAAATGTTTGAAGAAATAGCAGGCAAGGCGCCACTCAAGTGTTGGCAGCGAGCGACTCGATGGCGAGTTTGAGTTTTTGGGGCTGGCCTAAGAGCTCGACCAACACAAAGGCGCGGGTTTCGCCATCGTGCGCTTGGTACACGCCTTCTAGCCCAGCCAAGGGGCCGTAAGCAATGCGCACATTGTCGCCAGGCACAAACAAGCGGGCCACTGCAGCGGGCGGTGCGTCACGCAAGAAGTGAATGAATTCGGCGGGCACTTTGGCAGGCACATGGCCAAAGCTGACCAATTTGCTCACGCCCAGGGTGGAGCGGATGGGCGACCAATTGTGGTTGACGTCGTTGAGCCGGATAAACAAATAGCGGCTGAACATGGGCTCGGTGACGCGGCTGACCTTTTGGCGGCGAACTTTTTCAACCTCCATCATCGGCAAAAAGCACTCAAAGCCTTGGTTCAGCAGGTTTTCGAGCGCACGGGCTTCTTGGCGGGGCTTGGTGTGTACGGCGTACCAGGCGATGGAGGGCTTGTCGGAGTCGGTCATTTGTTTTACTTTTGAGGAGTTTACTCAAAAACTCGTCCCGACTTGAGGATGCGCCTTCGGCATACACATGAAATGTGCGCTTTAAAGCAAATAAGGCACAAACACCAGCAATCCCACCACCACCGCAGCCAGGCTGGCGAGGAGCACGCCTGCGGCTGCCACGTCTTTGGCTTTGCCAGCCAAGGGATGGTGCTCAGGCGAGGCGAGGTCCACTGCCCATTCAATGCCTGTGTTAAGCGCCTCAGCCACCCACACCAGAGCAATGGCCAGCACCAGCGCCAGCCAGTCGCTGCGGCTGATTTGGCAGTACCCACCCGCAGCCACCACGCACAGCGTGGCCACCGCATGAATGCGCACATTGGACTGGGTAGCCCACAGGGCTTGCAGGCCTTGCAAGGCAAAACCCACGCTGCGCATGCGGCCCTGTAGGTAAGACATGGTTGGCTTTACTTGATAGGCTGCTGGTACAACAACGAGGCTGAACGCCCGGTCCAGCTCATGCCCAGACGACGGTCTGAGTTGGCGTCGGTGAAGTAATAGGTGGTCAACATACCGGTGCCAGCGCCCGCAGCCACGTCGCGCCAGTGGTGTTTGCGGGCGTCTACACGTGCATAGGCCACATAGCTGGCGGCCAAATAGGCGGGGGCGCCATATTCCCAGCCGCCTTTCATTTGCATGTACTGCGCGGCAGAAAACGCCACGGCGGCATGACCCGAGGGAAAGCTCTTGTTGTCGCTGCCATCGGGGCGCATTTGGTGCGTGCTGGACTTGAGCACTTCCACAATACCCAGCGTGACGGCTTCGGACTTGATGAGTTGCACCACGCCTTCGGTGTCGTCATTAAGAAAGCTCATGCCAGCGGCAAAGGCAGGCAGGCCCATAGCGAGCAAATTGCCATTGCGGGTCGTGCTGTCAAGCGCATGGGATTGGAATGACAGCAATGCGATGCTGCTTGCGATCAGTAATTTGGAGATCTGTTGGAACATGGGTTGAGCACCTTTCTTTTTGGCATTCTATCGACGCTGTGTGAAGCGAATTCCTTGGACAAACCACGGTTCAACACGTTAAAGTTGCGCTACCGTTTTTATGAAAGCCCACCATGTCGACCAAGCCACACTTTGACCCTTCTGCCATGACCGATGCCATGAAAGAACAAGCCCAGCAAATTTGGTTGGCGGGCTTGGGCGCTTTTTCGAAAGCCCAGCAAGAAGGCACCAAGACGTTTGAAAAACTGGTGAACGACGGCATCACCATGCAGCGCAAGGCGCAAGTGACCGCCGAAGAAAAACTGGCCGAGGCGACTCAAAAAGTAAGCCAAGTGGCGCATCAGTTCAACGAACGTGCCACTGGGCAATGGGACAAGCTGGAAAACATCTTTGAAGACCGCGTGGCCAAAGCCTTGACGCGTTTGGGCATTCCTTCTGCTGCCGAGCTGCAGGCCTTGCATGCACGGATTGATCAGCTCGAAAAGCAACTGGGCGCCAAGGCTAAAGTTGCCGCCAAACCAGTAGCCAAAACCACAGCGGCAAAAAAGGTGGCTGCCAAACGACCTGCGGCCAAGAAAAAGACCGCGAAGTAATTGGGATCTGACCCCGATTAAGACGCCGATTAAACATGGCTAAAAAAGCGCCACGCCGGACTGCAGAGCGGATTTTGGAGGTCACGCTAGACCTCTTCAACCGCTTTGGCGAGCCCAATGTGTCGACCACGTTGATCTCGGCCGAGCTCAACATCAGCCCGGGTAATTTGTATTACCACTACCCGGCCAAAGAGGAGCTGGTGAATGCGCTGTTTGTGCGCTATGAGTCAGCGCTGCACGAGCTGCTAGAGGCTGCGCCTGGCGTGCACGATGTGGAGGACGCTTGGTTCTTCATGCACACGCTGTTTGAGCTGGTGTGGCAGTACCGCTTTTTGTACCGCGACTTGAACGATTTGCTGAGCAAAAACCGCCGGCTCGAGACACACATCAAAGACGCGCTGCTGCACAAGACCACCGCATTTCGCGCTGTGCTGGACGGGCTGGAACATGCCAAGGTACTGCAGATGACCGCGTCTGAACGCGAGGTGACGGCCACGCACATGGTGGTCATGCTCACCTGGTGGCTGAGCTACGAGTATGTGCGCGACCCGCGCCATGCGCTGGAACCCGAGAGCGCACAAAAGTCTTTGCTACGCGGCGCCAAACATGTGTTGGGCTTGCTGTTGCCCTACGCGGCACCGGCGCACAAGCCGCATTTGGGGCAGTTGTTGGCGGCTTATTAGCGTGTAGAAATTACGCAAGTCGGTTGATTTGTGCGCTGGCTATGTCGATGTGCGTTTGCAGCGCTTCAACGCAAATTTGAAATTCTGGACCGAATTCATTAGAAGCCCGGATCGAAGCGAGGTAGGTTTGGGCCAGCTGTTGTGCTTTGCGCCAATTTTCATGGCTCACACTGGCGTGGGGTGTGATGGGATGAATGACATGCGGCAACCTTCCGCTGCTGGTTGGGGCAAATGACATGGGCGTGACATCGTAAGCAGGCGCAAGTTCGTAAGGTCGCCCATGCTCGGATACGAACGACAAATTACCGCCATGCATATCTGAATTGCCAATCAAGGCGCCAAAGGCCCACAACACTCCTGCCATGTCTGCAGATTGCTGCGTGATCACTCCTTGCTTGACCAGCGCCTTGGTGATGACAGGCCATGGCTGATTCGCGGCGCCGACGAATTCGGCGTCAAGTGAGGCAAGTGATATCACGGCTTTTCGACCCCAAGCGCCTACGCGGTCAAAGCGTTCCACTTCCAAAAACCGTTGTGCTTGACCGTCGTAAATTCTTGTGTGCGCTGCAGCAATACCTGCCTGTCTGAGTGTGGCAAGCGCCATGTGTTCCGCCAGCAGCAAATCGCGCCAACGCTGACTGTTGGGGCTTTTTTGTGCCTCACTGAATTTGACAATGACATGCCGCGTTTCTTTTTCAAACTCGACATACGCCGTGAATTTGGGCTGCTCACCACCGGCGGAAGATCCTGGTGAGTCACCCGCCGATGCACCCATGGCCAAGCTGGGATAGGCCGTTGTTTTGTCAACCTCACGGATGCACTCGGGCTCTGGAGCGCGAATGAATTTGTCTCTAGCGCTTGTGCCGATCAATAAATTGCCGACCAAGTCGTGACCGTGCACCAGCAAGGCTCGTATGGCATGGCTGTCTGTCCACTCTTTGAGCGTGCCAGGCAAGCCCAGATCAGAGGCATAACGCGCCGCATAAGCACGCCCGAGGAATCCTTGTGGGCGCATATCCAGCAACCACCACGGAAGTGCATCGCTATGTATTTGTTGGCCATCGGATTGCGTAAAAACATAGCCATCGGGCCGAACAGGTGTCAACACACCGAGTTCTTTGACTTTGCCTGCTGCATCCACTCGAAAAACGGGAGTATCCGCAAAGCCGCGACTGTGATCGCGCAGAAGATAGCGGGTTGATTTTTTTTGCCCCGTCTTGACAACGTCTTCGCCCATCGCAGCAAGCGCACGCGTCACCGTCGGCTGACTCAGGCCGATTTCCTTGGCCATCTGCGTCCCCGACTTCGGGCCAGCCGCCAGGCGAAGGCGTAAGGCGTCTGTGTGATGTGTCAAGCTCAATCCAAAAGATTGAATTATAAAATGAATTATAAATTTACCGTAACACTTAAAAAATTGCCCCGCTTATTGAGCCAACCAAGCCTCCACCAACCGCACCCAATAAGTCCCCCCTAAGGGAATCAGGTCGTCATTGAAGTCGTAATTGGGGTTGTGCAACGTACACGGGCCCTCACCGTGCCCCATCTCGCGGTGCACACCGTCGCCATTGCCAATGAAGCAGTAGGCCCCTGGCACGGCTTGCAGCATGTACGAGAAGTCTTCAGCGCCCATGGTGGGCTCTTGCACCACCACATTGTGTTCACCCACCACACTGGCCATCACACCTTGGGCAAACGCGGTTTCCGCCGCATGGTTGACGGTAGGCGGATAGTTGCGTTCAAACTCAAAGCTGCAGGTGGCGCCAAAAGCGGCGCAGGTGTGTTGCGCCACCTCGCGCATGCGCTGCTCGATCAGGTCGAGCACCTCGACGCTGAAGGTGCGCACCGTGCCTTGCATTTCGCACACATCGGGCACCACGTTGGTGGCTTCGCCGGTGTGGATCATGGTGACCGAGATCACCCCTGCATCGAGCGGCTTTTTGTTGCGGCTGATGATGGTTTGAAAGGCCTGCACCATTTGGCAGGCGACCGGCACCGGGTCCACCCCGTTGTGCGGCAGCGCAGCGTGGCTGCCTTTGCCGTGGATGGTGATTTTGAATTCGTTGCTCGACGCCATCACCGGCCCGGCGCTCAAAGCGAACTTGCCCACCTCCAAGCCCGGCCAGTTGTGCATGCCAAACACGGCTTGCATGGGGAATTGGGTGAACAAGCCATCGTTCATCATCTCGCGGGCACCGCCACCGCCCTCTTCTGCGGGTTGGAAGATGAAGTACACCGTGCCGTCAAAATTTTTAACCCGCGACAAATGCTGGGCCGCTGCAAGCAGCATGGCCACATGGCCGTCGTGACCGCAGGCGTGCATCTTGCCGGCGTGTTGGCTGGTGTGGGGGAATTGGTTGAACTCTTGCATGGGCAAGGCGTCCATGTCGGCGCGCAGGCCAATGGTGCGGTTGCTGGTGCCGTTTTTTAGAACGCCCACCACGCCTGTGCGCCCCATGCCACGGTGCACCTCGATGCCCCATTCGGTGAGCTTGGCAGCCACCACATCGGCAGTGCGCTGCTCTTCAAAGGACAGTTCGGGGTGGGCGTGGATGTCGCGGCGTACGGCGACTATGCCAGCGGCTTCGAGTGCGAGTGCGTCGATGACTTTCATAACCCTCAGTCTAGCCGCAGGCAATAGCCCGCGCTATCCGGGGATTTCACCCCCTGCGCAGGGCCTTATTGCTTGTCGATTTTGGCTTTGACGATCACCTCATGCCAGCGGCGAATGTCGGCGGCCAGCACCTCGGCGGCTTGCTCTGGCGTGGAGCCTTGGGCGTTGAGGTTGACATCGGCCAAGCGCTTTTTGACGTCAGGCATGTCCATGATGGCTTGAATTTCACGGCTCAGGCGCAGCACCACCTCACGGGGCGTGTGCGAGGGCACGGCCAAGCCATTCCAAGACGAGGCTTGGAATTTTGCCAACGGGCCACCGGCTTCTCGCGCGGCAGGCACGTCGGGCATGCTGGGTGAACGTTTGTCACCCAACAAGGCCAAGGGACGCACCACATTCGATTTGATTTGCGGCATCAAGGGGCCGACGATTTCGACCATGGCATCCACACTGCCACCGCGCAAAGCCGTGATGACGGGCGGCGTGCCATTGAAAGGCACGATTTGCGCCGACAAGCCCGATGAGCTCAAAAACAACTCAGCCGCCAAGTTTTGGGTGGTGCCCACTTGCGGCGTGCCAATGTTGAGCTTGCCGGGGTTGGCACGGCCATAGGCCAGCAAGTCGGCAAAGGTTTTGAAGCGCCCGCCTTCGGCAGAGGCAATCACCAAATCGAAGGTTGCCAGCTTGGACACGGGGGTAAAGTCTTTGACGGTGTCAAAGGGCAGGCTTTTGAACAGCGAGGCGCTGACCGCTGTGCCGCTCGAGATCAGCAACATGGTGTGGCCATCGGGCTCAGCGCGCGCCACCATTTCGCCCGCCACAATGCCGCCGGCGCTGGGTTTGTTTTCAATCACCACGGCTTGGCCCAAAGCCTCGGCCAGCTTTTGACCCACGGTACGCGCCGTGATGTCCGCCGCGCCACCTGCCGCATTGGGCACCACGATCTTGATGGTTTTGGAGGGAAAGGTTTGGGCCAGGGTGCTTGCGCTGGCCAGCAAAGTGAGGGTCAGTGCCAACAGTGATTTTTTGAACATGGAAAGAGAGCGTTGGATTGTCATAGCGGTCCTAAAAGCTGCGCGCAGCCAGGGAGAAGAATCAAAGCGCGAGTCTACGCTGCGCGATTTCAAGCAAGCCATCAAAGATCAAGGTGTCGATCAGTTCAAACTGCACCGACATGCTGGGCGCCATCTTCCAGCCTGCACCGCCCGTCATGTAGCACAGCGGTTCGGCGCCGCAGTGTTGGCGCACGTGTTGCACCATGCGTTCCACGGCACCGGCAATGGCATAAGTGCCGCCACTGGTGAGGGCGTCGCTGGTGTTGGTGGGGAACTCGCACACATCGCCGGTGGGCACACGCAGTCCGGCGGTGCCAGACTCCAGCGCGCGCAGCATGATGCCGTGGCCCGGCAAGATGAAGCCTCCCAAGAATTTGCCTTGGGCGTCAATCGCCTCCACCGTGACGGCCGTGCCCACCATGACCACCACCATGGGGCGACGGGCTTGGTTGTCTGCTTGCGTTTGTTGCACCATGCGGGCATGTGCGCCAACCATGGCGACCCAACGGTCTGCGCCTAAGCGCGTGGGATGGTCGTAGCCGTTGGTCATGCCCGCTTCGGCAGCCGACGAGACAGCCCAATGCGGGGTGAAGTCCCACAGCTCCATTTGTTCTTCGACGCGTCGGCGAATCGCCTCGCCTGCCACGATGCAACCCAGCATCTGCGTGGGTTCGGGCAAATCGCGCCAGTCTTCGTCGGCCAAGCGATCGATGTTTTCTAAGAACACCGCACCATGGCCCAACAGCTTGGCGCCTGGCGCGGGCTGGTCGTAATGAGCCCATTTCAAGCGGGTGTTACCCACATCAAGCGCAAGGAAAGTCATGGCAGCTGGGAATTAGTTTTGGCGCCAAGGTAGGCCGCGCATGCGCCAGCCGCCTTTGAAACCACGGTGGCCGTTCTCATTGGCGTCGCCCTCGAAGCCTTCGAGGATGTTGTAGGCCTCAATGCCCAGTTCGGTAGCGCGTTTGGCAGCGGCGATGGACCGCACACCACTGCGGCAGAGCAACACCACTTTTTGGCCGTTGGCGGCATTGCCAATGGCTTCGTCAAACAAGGGGTTCATGGCCATGCCGGGCCATTGTTTCCAGGCCACGGCCACGGCGCCGGGGACAAAGCCGACCCATTCACGCTCGGCGTCTGAGCGCACGTCAATCAGCACAGCGTCGCCGTTTTGCAGCCATTGGTAGGCCAACTCGGGCGAGACATCGCCCGCGTACCCTTCGGCGGGCACAGGCTGGGCGTGGGTGTGATTGCGCGTCATGAAAAACAGAGCCGTTGAGAACCTGAACAAGTATAGAGACTTGGGGCTCGTTGAGCAGGCCACACAAGAGGAAACCCCTAGGTGGCCTGAGGCTCAGACCTCAGTGACCACCGCCCAGATAAGCAGCTTTGACGGCCGGGTCGTTCTTCAAGCGGCTGGCTTCGCCGTGCACCGAAATGCGGCCGTTTTCGAGCACATAACCGTAGTCGGCCACATTGAGCGCAGCAGCAGCAAACTGCTCGACCAGCAACATGGTCACGCCTTGGCTTTTGAGGTTCTCAATGATTTTGAACACCTCTTCCACCAGGATAGGCGCCAAACCCATGGAGGGTTCGTCGAGCAACACCACTTCGGGGTTCAACATCACAGCACGGGCCATGGCCAGCATTTGTTGCTCGCCGCCCGACAAGGTGCCGGCCAATTGGTTGCGGCGTTCTTTGAGGCGGGGAAACAGGTCCATCGCACGGTCCAAGTCACCGGCCACATCGCCCTTGGGGCGGCTGCCCGTCAAGCGTGGAAAGGCACCCAGGGTGAGGTTGTCGGTCACGCTCATGGTGGCGAACACGCGGCGGCCTTCGGGCGAATGGGCCAAGCCGCGCTTGGCAATCGCAAACGACTCCATGCCATCGATGCGCTCGCCATTGAGCGTGATCTCGCCTGCGGTGGGCGCGATCATGCCGCTGATGGCGCGCATGGTGGTGGTTTTGCCAGCACCGTTGGAGCCAATCAGGGTTACCACCTTGCCTTTGGGCACATCCAGCGAAATGCCGTGCAGCACGTGAACTTTGCCGTAACCGGCTTCCAGATTTTTAATCGTCAACATCTCTTGTTCTCCGTCTGCGTTTAGGCTGCTGTTCCGCCGAGGTAGGCTTCAATCACCTTCTCGTCGGCTTGCACTTGGGCAGGCAGGCCTTCTGCAATCTTTTGACCGAAGTCCAGCACCGAGACGGTGTCGCAGATGCTCATCACCACGTCCATGTGGTGCTCGATCAAGATCACGGTGATGCCGTGGTCGCGGATCTTGCGGATGATCAACACCAACTCTTTGATGTCGGGTGCGGTCAAGCCCGCAGCGGGCTCGTCCAACAGCAGCAACTGTGGATCCAAGGCCAAAGCACGGGCAATTTCCAGCAAGCGCTGTTTGCCGTAAGGCAGGTTGCGCGCTTGCTCATCCGCCAAATCGGCCAAGCCCACAAAGTTCAGCAAGCCCATGGCGCGTTGGGTGGCGGCTTCGTCTTCGTGCACATAGCGCGAGGTGTTCAAGGCCACGTCCACGAAGTTGCTGTGGAAGGTGTGGTGCAAGCCCACCAGCACGTTTTGCAAGGCTGACATTTCGCCAAACAGCTGCACGTTTTGGAAGGTGCGCGCAATGCCCGACAGCGCGATGTCTGACGAGGTGCGGCCCACGACCGAGCGGCCTTGGAATTCGATGCTGCCTGAGGTGGGCACATAAATGCCGGTGAGCACGTTCATCATCGTGCTCTTGCCCGAACCGTTGGGTCCGATCAAACCGTGGATGGTGCCGCGCTTGATGCGCAGATCCACTTGGTTGATCGCTTTCAAGCCACCGAACTGCATCAGCACTTCTTTGGCCACCAACAGGTCTTCGCCATCGGCGTTGACCGCGCGAATGATGGGGTCTGCCGACGTGTTGACATCCGAGGCGCTGTGCACAGGTGCCGCTGCACCGCGACGCGCAAACAAGGTGCGCACAAAGCCCACGATGCCGTCTTGGAGGTAATAGACCACGAACAGGATCATCAAACCGAAGATGGACAAGCGCCAGTCGGTGATGTTGTCTAACCAGAAGGCAAACGCAGCCAAGGCGGCCGTGCCGACCACAGGCACCGCCATGGTTTTGAAGGTGGTCATTTGACGTGCCACTCCGATGAGCGCACCAACCAACATCAGCACCGCCAAACCGCTGGCAACCACACGGAACATTTCCAAATCGTCCAACAACTTAGGCAGCAACACAATGATGGTGGCACCCAACAAAGCGCCAATGCGTGTTTTGCGACCGCCCATGATGATGGCGAGCAAGAACATCACGGTGAGTTCGTTGTTGTAGGTGTTGGGCGAAATGTATTGCTCTGAATAGGCATACAAGCAACCGGCCAAACCGGCAAAGCCAGCGCTGATCACAAAGGCGTACACCTTGTAGCGGTACACCGACACGCCCATACAGTCAGACGCCACAGGGCTGCCGCGCAGGGCTTCAAAGGCACGCCCGAGTTGCGAACGCAACAAACGGTGCACCACCAACAAAGACAGCGCCGTCATGGCGCAGACCACCCAGTAAAACGATTGCTCGTCAAACTTGTAGCCCGCCACCGTGGGCTTAGGAATTTTCAAACCCATGGGGCCTTCGGTGAGGAAGGTCATTTCGTTGATCAAAATTTGGATGATGGTGCCAAAGGCCAAGGTCACCATCGCCAGGTAGGGGCCTGACACGCGCAAAGCGGGCAAGGCCAGCACCGCACCAAACACGGCCGTGACGGCAATGCTGGCTGGCAAGATGATCCAAAACGGCGCGCCGACTTTGAGGAACAACACACCTGCGGTGTAGGCCCCAATGCCAAACAAACCAGCGTGACCCAAGGACACCTGACCGGTGTAGCCCACCACAATGTCCAGGCCGAACAACAAGATCGCGTAGATCATGATGGTTTCGACCAAGTGGATGTAATACGGGTTGTGCGTGAACACAGGCACCAAGGCCAGCAGCACAAAGCCAACAATGGCAGCAACTAAATATTTGCGATTCATGGTCAAACTTTCTTGATCGCAGATTTACCAAACAGTCCGGCAGGCTTGACCGCCAAGACCAAGAGCAAGAGCACCAAGCCGGGCACGTCTTTGTAGCCGGTGGAGATGTAAAAACCTGTCGTGGTCTCGGCCACGCCCAAGATGATGCCGCCCACGATGATGCCCATGCCGCTGGTCAAACCACCGATGATGGCGACCGCAAAGGCCTTCAAACCCAACACCGCACCCATGGTGGCGCCGGTCAAGGTCAAGGGGGCAATCAACACGCCCGCAAACGAGGCAGTGAGTGAGGACAAGGCATACGAGAAGGTGATCACCAAGCCGGTGTTGATACCCATCAACTTAGCGGCATCGCGGTCGTTGAAGGTGGCGACCACGGCCTTGCCGTAAATGGTTTTGCGGTTGAAGAACTCCACCGCCAACATCATCAGCAAGGCGCCGGCGATGACCAACAATTCCATCGGCAGCACGTTGGCACCCAAGACCTTCATCGGTGCTTCGGGCAAGGGCGATGGAAATTTCAAATCGTCGCGGCCCCAAATGTTTTCAGCCACGTTTTTAAAAATAATGCCCAAGGCGATGGTGGACATGATCCAACCAAACTCGCTTTTGATTTTGATGGCGGGTCGAACGCCAATGCGCTCCACCAAGGCGCCTTGCAGCAGGCCGAAAGCGCCGACCACGGGAATGGCCAACCAATAATTGACACCCAAGGTATCGACCAAGGTCAGGCCCACCAAGGCGCCCAACATCAGGGCTTCGCCTTGACCGAAGTTCAGGGTGTCAGAGGTGGCAAACGTTAACTGGTAGCCAAACGCGATGACCGCGTAAATCATTCCCAGCGCTACGCCACTGTAGATAAGTTGCAGCAGAATTTCCATAAATGCGCTCTGGTGTGAGTTGAGAAAACTAAAGAACAGAAAAAAGCACCGTACCCGCAGCGACTGCCGTGGTGACGGTGCTCGAGGGCCTAAGAATTACTTCTTGGCGGGTTGCTTGGCAACCTTGGTACGGATGTCAGAACCTTTCTTGCGGTCTTCTTCGTAGGCGTACACCACTTTGCTGCCCTTGACTTCACCGAAGACGGGGATGTTGGCCGTGATGGCTTCGTGGTCGTCGTGTGTGAAAGGCTTGTCATAGGTGGTCACCACGCCTTCGACCTTGGTTTGCAGGTTTTCCAAGGCTTCGCGTACCTTAGGACCTTCGGTGCTACCGGCTTGCTTGATGGCAGCTGCCAACAGGTAAACCGAGTCGTAGCCTTGAGCGGCCGAAACAGGCGAGTCGATGCGGTTGTTCTTGGGCTTGAAGGTCTTCAAGTAAGCATCGATGAAGGCCTTGCGCTTCATGGTGTTGGCTTCTTGAATGAAGGTTTGTGGCATGCGCGCACCTTCACCGCCAGGACCGGCGTTGTCGATGAAGTTGGCCATGGACAAGGTCCAGCTGCCAATCATGGGGACTTTCCAGCCCAGCTTGGTCATGCCGTTGGCGATTTGTGCCAGCTCAGGGCCAATCGCGTACGTCAAGATCACTTCAGCGCCGGCCTCTTTGGCTTTGAGCAACTGGGCGGTCATGTCCACGTCTTTGATGTTGAACTTCTCAACCGCCACGGCTTTCACGTTTTTAGCAGCCAGCGCTTTTTCCAAGTCTTCACGACCCAATTGGCCGTAGTTGGTGGAGTCGGCCAAGATGGCGACTTTCTTGAAACCGCGGCGTGTGATCGCCTCTTCCACGATCATGGGCGCCTGAATGCTGTCGTGCGCGGCGTTGCGGAAGATGTAGTTGTCTGGGAACTCAGGCGCCTTGAACTGCTGGGTCACCACCGAGCCAGTGGCCACGTTGTTGAACACAGGAATCTTGGCTTCTTGGTAAAAGCGCTGCGAGGCCAAGGCCACACCGGTGTTGATGAAGCCCAAGGTGGCGACCACTTGCTCTTTGTTGATCAGCTCTTGGGCGATTTGCACGCCGCGCTCGTTTTTGGCTTCGTCGTCACGCTCGACGAGTTGCAACTGCTTGCCCAAGACGCCACCGGCCTTGTTGATTTCGGCCACCGCCAAGCGAACGCCGTCACGCATGCTCACGCCCATGGAGGACGAACCGCCGGTGTAAGGGCCGGTCACGCCGACTTTGATGGTGTCGGCGGCAAAAGCCAAACCGGCGCTGAACATGAGCGATGCAATCGCGGTCAATTTCAAGGTGCGAATCATGGTGTCTCCTAAACGTGGATGGAATTCGTTAAAAACAAGCGTGATTCTGATCGTCTAGGACAGCTTTTAAACCCCGAGCTTCTACGTAAAAATACGAAGTCGTCACCCAAAAGACTAGTACAAACCCTAGGCAAAGCCTTGTTTCATGCGGTCTTTGCCCACAATGGGTTCTGCACCGGTATGATTGACGTTTACGTAAACGTAAACTAAATCCCTGTCCGCTCTCACCCGTTTCTCGGAGTCCCCATGACCGATTTGTCCGCTGAATTTCAAGCCCTCGCCAATTACAAGCCGACGCAAAAAGTGCGCTTCGTCACCGCCGCTTCGTTGTTTGACGGTCACGATGCGGCCATCAACATCATGCGTCGCATCTTGCAAGGCATGGGCGCCGAGGTGATCCACTTGGGCCACAACCGTTCGGTGGACGAAGTGGTGACGGCGGCACTGCAAGAAGACGTGCAAGGTATTGCCATCAGCTCCTACCAAGGCGGCCACGTGGAGTATTTCAAGTACATGGTGGATTTGCTGCGCCAACGCGGCGGCGAACACATCCAAGTCTTCGGCGGCGGCGGCGGCGTGATCGTGCCGCCCGAAATTCGCGAGCTGCAAGCCTACGGCGTGACCCGCATTTACAGCCCCGAAGACGGCCAGAAGATGGGCCTGCAAGGCATGATTGGCGAAATGATCATGCGCTGCGACAAGGACTTGTCGGGTTACGCCCCCACCGCGCTGAAAGAAATTCAAGGCCATGACGAGATGGCCTGGCGCAAGTTGGCCCAGCTCATCACCGCACTTGAAAACGAAAAGGCCGATCAAAAAATGGTCGAGGCGGTACGCAAAGAATCGCTCAAGCACAAGGTGCCCGTGCTCGGCATCACCGGTACAGGCGGCGCGGGCAAGTCGTCGCTGACTGACGAATTGGTGCGCCGCATCCGTTTGGACCAAGGCGATGCGCTGCGCATCGCCGTGATTTCGATTGACCCGTCACGCCGCAAGAGCGGTGGTGCGCTGCTGGGCGACCGCATCCGCATGAACGCGATTTCGCCTTGGAGCAGCGGTGCGCGCGTGTTCATGCGCTCACTCGCCACGCGTGACTTTGGCAGCGAAATCAGCGCCGCCCTGCCCGATGTGTTGGCTGCTGCCAAGTGCGCAGGCTTTGATCTGATCATTGTGGAAACCTCGGGCATTGGCCAAGGAGACGCTGCCATCGTGCCGCACGTGGATGTGCCCATGTATGTGATGACGCCCGAGTTTGGCGCCGCCAGCCAGCTGGAAAAAATCGACATGCTGGACTTTGCCGAGTTCATCGCCATCAACAAGTTTGACCGCAAAGGTGCCAGCGACGCGCTGCGCGATGTGGCCAAGCAAGTGCAACGCAACAAAGAAGCCTGGCACACACCGACCGAGCAAATGCCTGTGTTCGGCACCATGGCCGCACGCTTCAACGACGATGGCGTGACTGCGCTGTACCAAGCCCTCAAAGGCCGCTTGACCGAGCTGGGCCTGACCTTCAAAGAAGGCCGCTTGCCTTTGGTCAACGTGCGCCACAGCAGCAACCAAACCCCGGTGGTGCCTGCGGCACGCACCCGCTACTTAGCCGAAATCACCGACACCGTGCGTGGCTACAAAAAGCGCGCCCGCGCGCAAGCCAAGCTGGCTCGCGAAATTCAACAACTGCGCGAAGCGGCACGCATGCTGGCAGTGGACAAACCTGATCGCGCCAAAGCGTCTGAGGCCGCCATCGATTTGGCCGTCTTGCGTGAAGAAAACTTAGGCAGTGCCGAACGCAAACTCTTGGCCCAATGGCCCGACATGCAAGCGGCCTATGCAGGCGACGAGTACGTGGTGAAAATTCGCGACAAAGAGATTCGCACCGCGCTCACCACCAAATCGCTCAGCGGCACCGTGATTCGCAAAGTAGCGCTGCCCCAGTACGAAGACCACGGCGAAATTTTGAAGTGGCTCATGCTCGACAACGTGCCCGGCAGCTACCCCTACACCGCGGGCACCTTTGCGTTCAAACGCGAGAACGAAGACCCCACGCGCATGTTTGCGGGCGAAGGCGACCCCTTCCGCACCAACCGTCGTTTCAAGCTGGTGAGCGAGGGCATGGACGCCAAGCGCTTGTCGACCGCGTTTGACTCGGTCACGCTGTACGGTAACGACCCCGACCCACGTCCCGACATTTACGGCAAGGTGGGCAACTCGGGCGTGAACGTGGCCACGCTGGACGACATGAAGGTGTTGTACGACGGCTTTGATTTGTGCAACCCGACCACCAGCGTGTCGATGACCATCAACGGTCCCGCGCCATCAATTTTGGCCATGTTCATGAACACGGCCATCGACCAAAACATCAACAAGTTCAAAAAAGACAACGGCCGCGAACCGACCGACACCGAAACGGCCAAGATCAAAGAGTGGGTCATGCAAAACGTGCGCGGCACGGTGCAAGCCGACATCTTGAAAGAAGACCAAGGTCAAAACACTTGTTTGTTCAGCACTGAATTCAGCTTGAAGGTGATGGGCGACATTGCCGAATACTTTGTGCACAACCAAGTGCGCAATTTCTACAGCGTGTCGATCAGCGGCTATCACATTGCCGAAGCCGGGGCGAACCCCATTTCGCAATTGGCGTTCACCTTGTCGAATGGCTTCACGTTTGTGGAGGCCTACCTCGCACGCGGCATGCACATTGACGACTTCGCGCCCAACTTAAGCTTCTTCTTCAGCAACGGCATGGACCCCGAATACACCGTGATGGGCCGCGTGGCGCGTCGCATTTGGGCCGTCGCGATGAAAGAGAAATACGGCGCCAACGAACGTTCGCAAAAACTCAAGTACCACATCCAAACTTCTGGTCGCTCCTTGCACGCGCAAGAGATTCAGTTCAACGACATCCGCACCACACTACAAGCGCTGATTGCGATTTACGACAACTGCAACAGCTTGCACACCAACGCGTTTGACGAAGCCATCACCACGCCCACCGAAGACTCGGTGCGTCGCGCCATGGCGATTCAGCTCATCATCAACCGCGAGTGGGGCTTGGCCAAAAACGAAAACCCCAACCAAGGGTCCTTCATCATCGAAGAGCTCACCGAGTTGGTGGAAGAAGCCGTGCTGGCCGAGTTCGAGCGCATTGCCGAGCGCGGCGGTGTGTTGGGCGCGATGGAAACCGGCTACCAACGTGGCAAGATTCAAGACGAGTCGATGACTTACGAAATGCTCAAGCACACCGGTGAGCTGCCCATCATCGGCGTCAACACTTTCCGCAACCCACATGGCGAGCAAGTGATGGACAAGCTGGAACTGGCCCGCTCCACCGAAGAGGAAAAGCAAAGCCAGCTGAAGCGTTTGAACGACTTCCACACCCGCCACAAAGACGCGGCAGCGGTGCAGCTCAAGCGCCTGCAACAAGCCGTCATCGACAACGCCAACGTGTTTGAGGTGTTGATGGATGCGGTGCGCGTGTGTTCACTCGGCCAAATCACCAACGCTTTGTTTGAGGTGGGTGGCCAATACCGTCGCAATATGTAATCGGTAATATCGGGGGATGAGCATTCGTCCCCCCTTCATCGCCCCCACCCGTCACACCGACGCCGACAGCGCCTTGGCACAAGTCCAGGCGCTGTACCAAACCAGCCTGGACCACTTGCGACTTGCCATGCGCGAGTTTGTGGCGGGCAAGCACTTTGAACAACGGGTGCGGGCGTTTTACCCCTTTGTGCGCATCCACACCAAGCACGGCGCACTGCAAGCAGGCAGCGATGGCGCGCACCTGAGCTACGGGTTTGTGGCCGAGCCTGGCCGCTACGAAACCACCCTGACACGCCCCGATTTGTTTGCGGCGTATTACCGCGAGCAGTTTCGTTTGCTGCTGCAAAACCACGGCGGCACGCTGGAGGTGGGCGTGAGCCACCAGCCCATTCCCGTGCATTTTTCATTTGCCGACAACGACCATGTGGAAGGCGAGATGAGCGCCGAGCGTCGCCAGCTCATGCGTGAGGTGTTCGATCTGCCCGATCTCACCGCGATGGACGATGGCATTGCCAATGGCACCTTCGAAGCCAAAGCAGGTGAACCCCAGCCTTTGTCGCTGTTCACCGCCGCACGCATGGACTATTCGCTGCAGCGCCTGCGCCACTACAGCGGCACCAGCCCAGAGCATTTTCAGAACTATGTGCTGTTCACCAACTACCAGTTCTATATCGACGAGTTTGTGCGTTTGGGCCACGAAGCCATGCAAGACCCCAAGAGCGAGTACATCGCGTTTGTGGAGCCAGGCAATGTGGTGACGCGCCGTGTGGGCTTGCCAGCCGAGGCACAAGATGCGCTGGGCAAAGTGCCGCCTCGCTTGCCGCAAATGCCTGGCTACCACTTGGTGCGCGCGGACCACACGGGCATCAGCATGGTCAACATCGGGGTGGGCCCGGCCAACGCCAAAAACATCACCGACCACATTGCCGTGCTGCGCCCGCATGCCTGGTTGATGCTGGGCCACTGCGCGGGCCTGCGCAACACGCAGCAATTGGGCGACTATGTGTTGGCCCACGGCTATGTGCGCGAAGACCATGTGCTGGACGAAGAGCTGCCCCTGTGGGTACCCATCCCGGCTTTGGCCGAAATTCAAGTCGCGCTAGAGCAAGCGGTGAAAGACGTGACGCAATGCCAAGGCGCCGAGCTCAAACGCATCTTGCGCACCGGCACCGTGGCCAGCACCGACAACCGCAACTGGGAGCTGCTGCCCAACAACACGCCACAACGCCGCTTCAGCCAAAGCCGCGCTGTGGCGCTCGACATGGAAAGCGCCACCATTGCTGCCAACGGTTTCAGATTCCGCGTGCCCTACGGCACGCTGCTGTGCGTGAGCGATAAACCCTTGCACGGTGAAATCAAACTACCCGGCATGGCCAACCACTTTTACCGCGAGCGGGTGGATCAGCATTTGCGCATTGGCATGCGTGCGATTGAATTGCTGCGTCAGCAAGGCCCTGCGCAACTGCACAGCCGGAAGTTGCGTAGCTTTGCGGAAGTGGCCTTCCAATAAGCCCACAAAAAAACCGCCTCAACAGAGGCGGTTTTCACATGCGGAGGTCCTGAGGTTTACGCGTGGGCTGCATCACCCATCTTCTCGCCCAAGCGCACACTCTGCGCAGCTTGCCAAGCAGGATTCAGCGCAATGGTGTTCTTAGGCCACAGCAACACCACGGTGGAGCCCAACAAGAAACGGCCCATTTCCTCACCCTGCTTCAGGCTCAGGTCTTGGTCGTCGTAAGTCCATTCACGCACGGTGCCAGGGCGCAGTGGGTTAACCACGCCATGCCACGGGGTGGCCATGCTGCCGACGATGGTGGCACCGACCAGCACCAACACATATTGCTTGGGTGGTTTACCCGCAACAGCGGGCATGTCAAAAACACACACCACGCGCTCGTTGCGCGCAAACAACCCAGGCACACCACGCGCGGTGGCGGGGTTGACCGAGAACAAATCACCCGGCACATGGATCATGCGTCGCAAGCGCCCCGCGCTTGGCATGTGGATGCGGTGGTAGTCCTTGGGGCTGAGGTAGATGGTGGCGAACTCGCCGTCTTGGAATTGCGCCGCCAAGGCGGCGTCGCCGCCCACCAGCGCTTGTGTGCTGTAGCTGTGGCCTTTGGCTTGAAACACTTGGTCGCCATCGATGTGGCCCAACTGGCTGATGGCCCCATCCACCGGACACACAAAGGCCGCATCAGCCAAGGGCCGTGCGCCGGGCTTCAAAGCGCGGGTAAAGAAGTCGTTGAAGCAGGGGTACTGCGTGATGTCGGGCTGCGCCGCCTCGTCCATGTTGACCTGGTACTTGCCTACAAACCAGCGAATCAGGGCATGCGTCCAGCGGCCGCAGCGCGCACCGGCCACCACGCCCGCGAATTGCGTGAGCAGTTGTTTGGGCAAGACGTGTTGCAAAGCCACAAAGGTTTTTTCATTCATAAGAAAGATTTTAGGCGGGCACAATCCAGGCTATGAGCACCCCACTTTTTGAATGCAATCACCTTCTCAAACGCTACGGTGACCACACCGTGGTGAACGATGTGTCGTTCAGCATCGCACCGGGCGAATGCTTGGGCGTCATTGGCCCCAACGGCGCAGGCAAAACCACTACCCTGCGCATGTGTCTTGGGCTGGCACAGCCCGATGGCGGCAGCATCCAAGCATTTGGCTTGACCATGCCCGATGACGCGCTGGCCATCAAAGCGCGTTTGGGCGTGGTGAGCCAATTTGACACACTCGACCCCGATTTCACCTGCGCCGAAAACCTGATGGTGTTTGGCCGTTACTTCCGGCTCAAGAAGGCCGACATCCAAGCGCGTATTCCGCAACTGCTGGAATTTGCCGCGCTCTCGCACAAAGCCAACGCCAAACCGGGCGAGCTGTCTGGCGGCATGAAGCGCCGTTTGAGCCTGGCCCGCGCCCTCATCAACAACCCCGACTTGCTGCTGCTGGACGAACCCACCACCGGGCTCGACCCACAAGCGCGCCACCTGATGTGGGAGCGTTTGCAGCAACTGCTGCAACAAGGCAAATCCATCTTGTTGACCACCCACTTCATGGACGAGGCCGAGCGTTTGTGCAACCGTTTGCTGGTGCTCGATCACGGCAAAAAAATTGCCGAAGGCACACCGCGTGATTTGATTGCCCAACACCTGGAGCCCGATGTGGTGGAGGTTTACGGCCAGGGTGCCTTGGCTTTGGTGGACAGCCCCATCGCAGCGCTGGCACAACGCGTGGAGACCAGTGGCGAAACCGTGTTTTTCTACACCCAAGACGCGGCGCCGCTGCTAAACGCGCTCAGCGCGCACACGGGGCTGCGCACCCTGCACCGCCCTGCCAACTTGGAAGATTTGTTTTTGAAAATGACCGGACGCCAAATCCGCGAGGAAGGTTGACCATGTTCCGTTTCTGGCCCGTCTTTTTACGCAACCTCTTGGTGTGGCGCAAGCTCGCCATTCCCAGCCTGGTGGCCAATATTGCCGAACCCTTGATGTGGCTGGTGGCCTTTGGCTACGGCTTGGGCGCGCTGGTGGGCGATGTCACCCTCGGCACGGACAAAGTGCCCTATATCTTGTTCTTGGCCAGCGGTTCCATCTGCATGAGCGCCATGAACGCCGCCACCTTTGAAGCCTTGTACTCGGCCTTCTCGCGCATGCATGTGCAAAAAACCTGGGACGGCATTTTGAACGCGCCCATGCGCTTGGACGATGTGCTCTTGGCCGAAATGCTCTGGGCCGCCTTCAAAGCCCTGTTCACCATCACCGCCATCTTGGGCGTCATGTGCGCGCTGGGCATCACCCAAAGCTGGAAGCTCCTAGCTGCTTGGCCCATCCTGCTGTGCGTGGGCATCACCTTCAGCTGCATCGCGCTCATCTTCAACGCGCTGGCCAAGGGCTATGACTTCTTCACCTATTACTTCACGCTGTTCCTCACGCCGATGATGTTCTTGAGCGGCGTGTTCTTTCCGCGCGACCAACTGCCCGGCATCGTGCGCGATATCTCGGCCTGGTTGCCCCTCACCCAAGCCATTGCCTTGGTGCGCCCCCTATTCATGGACCAGTGGCCCACCGATGCAGCGCTGCATCTGGGCGTGCTGGCCGTCTACGCGCTAGGCGCCTGGAAAATCGCACTGCACCTGACCAAGAAGCGCTTCAAAGCTTGACATTCGTCAGCCAAACGCAACCCTTCCCCCGCTAACATTGTTCTCAAAGATCAACCCTCAAGACAAGGATTTCCCAATGAGCATTCAAACCGTAGGCATCATCGGCGCCGGCACCATGGGCAACGGCATTGCACAAGCCTGTGCCGTATCTGGCGTGAACGTGGTGATGGTCGATATCTCCGAGGCCGCTGTCGCCAAAGGCCTGGCCACCGTGGCCAGCAGCCTGGACCGCCTGATTAAAAAAGAAAAAATCACCGAGGCCGACAAAGCCGCCGCCCTCTCGCGCATCACCACCAGCACCAGCTACGACGACCTCAAGCGCACACAGCTGGTGATCGAAGCCGCGACCGAAAACTTTGACCTCAAGGTCAAGATCTTGAAGCAAGTCGACGCCTTGCTCGACGCCTCGGTCATCGTGGCGTCCAACACCTCGTCCATCTCCATCACCAAGCTCGCAGCCGTGACCAGCCGTGCCGACCGCTTCATTGGCATGCACTTCTTCAACCCGGTGCCCATGATGGCCTTGGTGGAAATCATCCGCGGTTTGCAAACCTCTGACGCCACCCACGATGCCGTGCACGACTTGTCCACCCGCTTGGGCAAGAGCCCCATCACCGTCAAAAACTCACCCGGCTTTGTGGTCAACCGCATCTTGGTGCCCATGATCAACGAGGCCTTCTTTGTGCTGGCCGAGGGCGTGGCCAAGGCCGAAGACATCGACGCAGGCATGAAGCTTGGTTGCAACCAACCCATCGGCCCCCTGGCCCTGGCCGACATGATTGGCCTGGACGTGTGCCTGGCCGTGATGGACGTGTACCTGGAAGAGTTTGGCGACAGCAAGTACCGCGCATGCCCGCTGCTCAAAGAGATGGTGGCTGCCGGTCAATTGGGTCGCAAAACAGGCCGCGGCGTCTACACCTACTGAACGCCCCCTGTGCGTCACACGCCGCAGCCATGAAGTACGCCCTGCTGTCTGACATCCACAGCAACCTGCATGCCTTCGAGGCATGTTTGGACCATGCCCAAAAACAGGGGGTGGAACGCATCGCGGTGTTGGGCGACTTGGTGGGCTACGGCGCGTTTCCAGTCGAAGTGGTGACGCGCTGCCAAGAGATTGCACACAGCGGCGGCATTGTGCTGCGCGGCAACCACGAAGAGTTGATTCAAAGTCACAGCTTGAGCAGCGCCTTGGCCACCCCCTCGCTGGGTGGCCAAACCGCCGAGTGGACGCACGAACAACTCAGCCCTGCACAACGCTTTTGGTTGGAGATCTTGCCCCTCACGGCGCAAGACGATGCCCTGCTGTTCGTGCATGCCAGCGCTGATGCGCCCGAGCGTTGGCGCTATGTGGACGACGAACGCATCGCGGCGCTGAGCCTCGACGCCGCCTGCACCAACCCCGATGTGCATTACGTGTTTGGGGGTCATGTGCATCACCAGTCGCTGTATTACCGGGGCACAGGACGCCAGCTGATGGCCTTCAAACCCACGGCGGGTGTGCCGATTCCTACGCCCAAGCACCGCCACTGGATTGCCACTGTGGGCTCGGTCGGGCAGCCACGCGATGGCAATCCGCGCGCCATGTATGCGGTGTTTGACAGCGCCGCCGCCAAGCTCACCTTTCACCGCGTGGCCTACGACCACATGGCCGCGGCACGCAGCATTCGCCAAGCAGGTTTGCCAGAGTTTTTTGCCCAACGGCTGGAGACCGGACGTTGACACGCCTGCAAGCTGGCTCTGAACTCGACGGCTTTTGCATCGGCCCGTGTTTGCATGCGGGTGGCATGGCCCATATTTACGAAGTGACTTACGCGGACCCACACGCAGCGCTATTCCCCATGGTGATGAAAGTGCCACGCATGCGCGCTGGTGATGGGGCCGAAAATATTGTGGGCTTTGAGGTCGAGCACCAAATCTTGCAGGTGCTGCACGGGCGCCACGTGCCCCGTTTTGTCGCCGCAGGCGATTTGGCCTCCTTGCCTTATTTGGTCATGGAGCATGTGCCCGGCCACACCTTGCAGCATGTGCTCGATCAGCACACCGAGGCCCACACACGCCCCAGTGCTGACGAGATTGCCAAACTCGGTGCCGCCATCGCGCGTGCGGCGCACAGCTTGCACCAACAAAACACCTGCCACCTCGACATCAAACCGGCCAATGTGTTGTTGCATCCCGATGGCCATGCGGTGTTGTTGGATTTTGGTTTGTCCTGCCACGCACACTACCCCGACCTGCTGGCCGAAGAGCTGCGCAAAGCGGTAGGCTCCCCCGCCTGGATCGCCCCCGAACAAGTGGTCGGTGTACGCGGCGATCCACGCAGCGATGTGTTTGCCATTGGCGTGATGCTCTATGAACTCGCCACGGGTGAGTTGCCCTTTGGCAATCCCACGACTGATGGCGGCATGCGCCAGCGCTTGTGGATGGACCCTGCGCCACCGCGTCGCTTGCGCCCCGAACTCCCCGCGTGGTTGCAAGAGGTGGTGCTGCGCTGCTTGGCCCCAGAGGCTGCACAACGCTACCCATCGGCGGCGCATTTGGCATTTGATTTGGAGAACACCGATCAAATCCAAATCACGGCACGCGGCCAGCAAGTGATTGGCACGCCGTTCTTCACCCACGTCAAGCGCTGGCTCAAAGCAGCGGGCATGCATTACCAGCCCAGCCCCTTGCCTTCGCAACAAATTGAAGAAGTGCCGATCGTGATGGTGGCTGTGCCGCACCAGGACGTGAGCGATGCCACCTTGTACTCGCTGCGCCAAGCGGTGGCACGTTCGCTAGGGATTCGGCCTGGCGCACGCTTGGCCGTGGTGACCGTCATTTCACCCAACCAAACCAGCGCCTCAGAGAGCGACAAGAGCGAAACCTCGGTGCATCGCCAGTACTTGACGATGTTGCGCCAATGGGCGCAGCCGCTGGATTTAGACGGCCATCAAACCTCGTACCACGTGCTCGAAGCCAGCGATGTGGCCACGGCCCTGGTGCGCTATGCCGAAGGCAACCAGGTGAGCATGATCGTCATGGGCGCCGCCACCCGTGGCCTGCACATGCAACGCTTTGTGGCCACGGTGCCGATCAAGGTGGCAATGGAAGCGCCGTGCACCGTGATCTTGGTCAAGTCCACGCTGCCGTTTGAGCAGCTGAGTGAGCCGCTCAACTGACAAACCGGCAAGGCTCAGTCGACCTTGGCGCCTGAGACCTTGACCACATGCGCCCACTTCTTGTGCTCAGCGTCAATGAACTTGGCGAACTCGGCCGAGGTGTTGCCACCTGGAATGGCACCTTGGGACAACAGTTTCTCTTTCACCGCAGGTGAATTCAACGCCTTGGTGACTTCTTGCTGAACGCGGTTGACCACCTCCATCGAGGTGCCGGCAGGGGCCAACAAACCAAACCATGAACTGGCTTCATAGCCTTTGAGGCTGGGGCCACCCGCCTCTTCCACCGTGGGCACATCCGGCACCGCTGCCGAACGTTGGCTGCTGGTCACGGCCAGGGCTTTGAGCTTGCCAGATTTGATGTGAGGAATCGAGGACGGCAGGTTGTCAAACATCACATCCATCGAACCACCCAACAGGTCGAGCAAGGCCGGGCCCGAGCCTTTGTAGGGGAAGTGGACCATGTAGGTGCCGCTCATGCTCTTGAACAACTCACCAGCCAGATGGATGGAGGTGCCGTTGCCGCTGGACGCCATATTGAGCTTGGCGGGATGGGCTTTGGCATACGCCACAAAATCCGCCACCGTGTTGATGTTGCGCGACTTCGCCACTTCTGCATTGACCACCATCACATTGGGCACACCGGCGACCACGCTGATGGGCACAAAGTCTTTGATGGGATCAAACGGCAGTTTGTTGTAGAGCGCACGGTTGATGCCATGGGTGCCCACGGTGCCCATGAGCAAGGTGTAGCCGTCGTTGGGCGACTTGGACACAATCTCGGCCCCCAAGTTACCACCGGCCCCTGCTTTGTTTTCCACAAAGAAGGTTTGGCCAAAGGCCTTGCTCAACTCGGGTGCCATGGCACGCGCCAAGATGTCGGTGGTGCCACCAGGGGCAAACGGCACCACGATGCGTACCGGCTTGGCGGGCCAAGCCTGCTGGGCATGCACCCCCCAACCCGTCACCGCCAGCGCGCTCAGCAAAGCGGTGTAAAGGGTGATGCGAAGCAAACGACGACGTAACAACATTTCAAATCTCCTGAGACTGTATGCACGGATGATGCCACCACGCCCCAGGACAACAGGTCGCGTAGGTGAAAGCTTTGGATCAGTCGGCGTAAACGCCGGCGGCCTGAATCACAGGACCCCACTTGGCAATTTCAGATGCCACAAACTTTTTGTGTTCCACTGGATCGCTGCGCTTGTCATTGACCACAATCGCGCCCAGGCCTTGTTGCTTCTTGTTGAACTCCGGGTCTTTCAAGGCGACTTTCAAAGCCTTGTTGATCTTGGCCGTCACATCCGCAGGCGTGCCTTTGGGTGCATACAAACCGTGCCAAATGCTGACTTCAAAACCTTTGAGGCCCGACTCGTCGAGGGTGGGCAGATTTTTCAAAGCCGGTGTGCTCAAACGCTTGAGTGACGTGACCGCAAAGGCTTTGACGGTTTTGCCTTCAATCTGGCTGGTGGTGTTGGTGGTTTGGTCGCACAGCAAGTCAATCTGACCGCCCATCAAATCATTCATGGCAGGCGCCGTGCCTTTGTAGGGCACAGTGGTCATGTCGATCTTGAGTGCACTTTGAAACAGCAAACCGCACAGATGTGACGCAGCGCCCAGGCCCGCATTGCCCAAGTTGACGGTGCCCTTGTTTTGCGCAATCCATGACGCCAATTCTTTGTAGTTGTTGGCGGGCAAGGTGGGACGACCGATCAGGGTCATGGGCACATCGTTGACCATGCCCAGGTACTCGAAGTCGTCCATGGTGTTGTAGGGCATCTTGCGGTACAGCGCAGGCGATGTGGCCATGCCGATGTGGTGCAACAAAACGGTGTGACCGTCTTGGGGTGCTTTGGCGACCTTGTTGGCGCCAATCGTGCCACCCGCGCCTGCCACGTTCTCCACCACCACATTGGCGCCCAAGGGCTTGCGCAAAGCTTCGGCCAAATCACGGGCCACACGGTCCGTGGGGCCACCCGCAGTGAAAGGGACCACGATGGTGACGGGTTTGTCTTTGATGGGGAAGTCAGCCGCTTGTACGCCAGCGCTGAGTGTGGCAACAGCCCAGCAACTCAGCATGAACAGTTTCTTCATGAAGCACTCCTTGTAGAGGTGCCCATGCTAAACATTTATGACAGCCTTGTAATCTGGGAAATCACGTACACAGCTTGAGGCAGGTCAACACGACCTGCAATTCATCACTGGTAAGAGCGTGCGTCTTCAATCACTTTGCCGTCGTTGGGCAAGCTGCCCACCGCGACCAAGCTCACATCGGCACGCAGTTTGGTGATGTCGCGCACGGCTTCACCAATTTTTTGCGCCAAGCCTTCGGCCTCAACGGCCTCGACTTTCAAGCTCATTTGGTCATTGGCCATTTCACCCGTGACCACCAAGCGCGCGCGCTTGATCTCAGGGAAACGTTTGACCACCTCGGCCACCTGGCCTGGATGCACAAACATGCCACGCACCTTGGTGGTTTGGTCGGCACGTCCCATCCAGCCTTTGATGCGCACATTGGTGCGTCCTGTCGGGCATTGGCCCGGTAACACGGCCGACAGATCGCCGGTGCCAAAACGGATCAGCGGGTAGTCGGGGTTAAGCGATGTCACCACCAACTCGCCGACTTCGCCCTCGGGCACCGGGTCGCCGGTGCCGGGACGCACAATTTCCACAATCACGCCTTCGTCAAGCACCAAGCCTTCGCGGGCTTCGGTTTCGTAAGCGATCAAGCCCAGATCGGCGGTGGCATAGCACTGATAACCCGCAATGCCGCGCTCTGCCAACCAGTCACGCAAGCTGGGTGGAAAGGCTTCGCCTGACACCAAGGCTTTTTTCACGCTGGGCAACGCCACGCCCATTTCGGCAGCCTTTTCCACAATGATTTTCAAGAAGCTGGGCGTGCCGATGTAGCCCGCAGGCTTTAACTCGGCCATGGCCCCCACTTGCTGCTCGGTCTGGCCCGTGCCGCCCGCAAACACGGTGCAACCCAGCGCATGGGCGCCGGTTTCCATCATGGAGCCTGCAGGCGTGAAGTGGTAGCTGAAGCAGTTGTGAATCAACTCGTTGGGACGAAAGCCTGCCGCGTAAATCGCACGGGCCATGCGCCAGTAATCGGGGCGCGCACCTTCGGGTTCGTAAATCGTGCCGGGGCTGGCAAACACACGCGGCATGGCTTTGCCAAAGGCAATAGCCGAGAAACCGCCAAACACATTGGTGGCACGCTGCGCTTGCTGTTGGGCCAGCAGTTCGTATTTACGAATGACCGGCAATTTGGCCAGGGCGGCACGGCTGTTGATACTGGCCGCGTCGACACCGGCCAATGTTTTGGCAAATGCTGGCGAATTCTTTTGGGCATGCGCCACCTGTGCGGGCAAGGCGGCCATGAGCGCGGCTTCCCGCTCGGCAGGGCTTCGGGTTTCGAGCGCGTCGTGGTGTGAAGACATGTGCACGCCCTTCACGCCAACCAACGCTTGCGGCGTTTGTAGCTCTTGGCGTCTTTGAAGCTCTTGCGCTCGCCACCGCCCACGCCCAAGTAGAACTCTTTGACGTCTTCGTTGTTGGCCAGGTCCTGCGCAGCACCGTCCATCACGATGCGGCCCGACTCCATGATGTAGCCGTAGTCGGCGTACTTCAAGGCCATGTTGGTGTTTTGCTCGGCAATCAGGAAGGTGACTTTTTCTTTTTCGTTCAAGTCTTTGACGATGTTGAACACCTCTTCCACAATTTGGGGCGCCAAGCCCATGGAAGGCTCGTCCAACAACACCATATTGGGATTGGCCATCAAGGCGCGACCAATGGCGCACATTTGTTGCTCACCGCCCGAGGTGTAGGCCGCCTGTGAGGTGCGGCGTGTTTTCAAGCGGGGAAAGTAGTTGTAGACCTTTTCCAAATTGGCCGCCACTTCGCCTTTGTCGCTGCGGGTGTAACTGCCGGTCATGAGGTTTTCTTCGATGGTCAAGTGGGCAAAACAGTGACGGCCTTCCATCACCTGCACCACACCACGTTGGACCAAATCGGCTGGGGTGAGGCGTTCAATGCGTTCACCACGAAACTCAATGCTGCCTTTGGTGACTTCACCACGCTCGCCTTGTAGCAGGTTAGAAATTGCGCGCAAGGTGGTGGTCTTGCCCGCGCCGTTGCCACCGAGCAAAGACACGATGCTGCCTTCGGGCACTTGCAGCGACACGCCCTTCAACACCAAGATCACATGGTTGTAAATGACTTCGATGCCGTTGACGTTGAGAACGATGTTGTTGGCGCTCATAACTTACCTTGCTAAAAAAACGTTGTTGGTTGAACCAAACCTCAAACCCATGAGTCATCTTGGGTTTGAGGTTTGGTGGCTCGAGAGAGCCACCAAACGATCAGCCACCTAGGCTGACCGGGGAGAGATTAAGACTGGCAGTCCGCAGGGCTGCGGCGTGTCAACTTCTTCTCTGCAGCGTACTTTTCAGCAGCGGCTTTCACCATGGGCTTGATGATTTGCTCGTCGGCTTGGTACCAGTCTGAAGACCAGACGAACTTAGTGCCGTCCCAGGTGTGCATGCGTGTCCACGCAGAACCCATGTGGTCTTGGCAGCTGGTCGACAAAGGACGCAACACGCCTTTGAAACCGAGCGAGTCCAGTTTGGCTTGGGTCAGGTTCAGGTTTTCATAACCCCAGCGTGCTTGTTCGCCGGTCATGACTTTGCCCTTGCCGAAGCGTTCTTGCGCAGCGCGAACGCCTTCAATGCCATACATCGCAGCTTGCAAACCGCGCATGTACAACACATCGCCCACTTCTTCCTTAGGACCTGTACCTTGGCCTTTGGCGTGCAGCTTGCTCAAGATTTCTTTGACCACGTCAGAGTTCTTCTCTGCACCGTGCTGCATCATGACGGCGTTGTAGCCCTTCGCGCCTTGGCCCACGTCTTTGACGTCTGGCTCAGCACCGGCCCACCACACGCCATACATCTTCTCGCGTGGGTAACCTGTGGCTTGGGCTTCTTTCAAAGCAGTCGAGTTCATCACGCCCCAACCCCAGTTGATCACGTAGTCAGGACGGTTTTGACGAATCTGCAACCAAGTCGACTTTTGCTCCACACCGGGGTGTGTCACAGGCAACAGGCTCAGCTGGTAGCCGTGCAAAGCAGCGCGCTCTTGCAGCATAGGAATGGCTTCTTTGCCGAAGGGGCTGTCGTGATAGATCAGCGCAATCTTCTTGCCCTTGAGCTTGTCCAAGCCACCTTCTTTTTTGCCGATGTCTTGGATGATGGTGTCAGCAGCCACCCAGTAGGTACCGGCCAAGGGGAAGTTCCACTTGAACACGCCACCGTCTTGTGACTCGCTGCGGCCCAGGCCGGGGGTCAACAAAGGAATCTTGTCGGTGGGTGCTTTTTCGGTCAGCGCAAAGGTGATGCCGGTGGACAAAGGTTGGAACACGGTGGCGCCACCGTTCTTGCCTTTGAGGCGCTCGTAGCACTCAACGCCACGGTCAGTCGCATAAGCGGTTTCGCACTCTTCAAACGACACCTTGACACCATTGATACCGCCGCGGGCGTTGGTGAGCTTCAAGTAGTCGGCAAAGCCGTTGGCAAACGGCACGCCGTTCGGTGCGTAAGCGCCAGTGCGGTACACCAACGAGGGGAAGAACTGCTCTTTGGCTTGTGCTGCAGCTTGCGTGCTGAACATCGCGCCCGAGAGGCTGGCTGCGACCAAGGTCACAGCGGTTGTGATTTGACGAAACTTCATGGGTTGTCTCCTGTTAAAAGTTATAGAGGTCAAGAAAAAGAATCAGTGAGGGAAAGGCCAGAGGCGAAGCTTTTGTTTGGCAATCGACCACAGCTTGGCCAAGCCGTGTGGCTCCACGATCAGGAACCAGACAATCAAAGCGCCAAAAATCATGAACTCCACATGCGACACAGTGGCGGTCGAAATGGTCATGCCCACCATCTCGCCCAAGGCAGGCAAGAACTGGTTCAAAAACACAGGCAGCACCACGATGAAGGCCGCACCAAAGAAGCTGCCCATGATGGAGCCCATGCCGCCAATGATCACCATGAACAGCAGCTGAAAGCTGCGGTCAATCGAGAAGGCCGCTGGCTCCCAAGAACCCAGGTGCACAAAGCCCCACAAGCCGCCGGCCACACCCACAATGAAGGAGCTGACCGCGAACGCGCTGAGCTTGGCGTACACAGGACGAATTCCAATCACAGCAGCCGCCACGTCCATGTCGCGAATGGCCATCCACTCACGACCAATGGCAGAGCGCACCAAGTTCTTGGCCAGCAAACCAAACACCACCAAGAACATCAAGCAAAACTCATACTTCTCCAGCGGGGTTTGGATTGAAAAACCCAACACGCTGAGGTTGGACACCGACACCGAGCCTGAGGCGTTGTAGTTGGTGAACCAGCCCATGCGCAAGAACGCCCAATCGCAAAAGAACTGTGCCGCCAAGGTGGCCACCGCCAAATACAAACCCTTCACACGCAAGCTGGGAATGCCAAAGAACATACCGACCAAGGTGGCGAAAAAGCCGCCCGAGAGCAAGGCCACGATGAGGGGCACGCCTTCCACGCGAATGAAAGTGTTGTAGGCCATGTAGGCACCCACCGCCATGAAGGCGCCAGAGCCCAGCGAAATCTGACCGCAGTAGCCCACCAAGATGTTCACCCCCAGCGCAGCCAAGGACAAGATCAAGAAGGGAATCAAAATCGCACGGAACAAATACTCATCGACCAACAGGGGCACGCCAACAAAGGCGAACGCGATGAGGGCCAGAATCATCCAGCGGTCTTGCGTGATTGGGAAGATCTGTTGATCGGCGCGGTAAGAGGTTTTGAATTGACCGTTTTCTCTGTAAAACATTGTTTTTCTCCTTACACGCGGTCAATGATTTTTTCGCCGAACAAGCCTTGCGGACGGAACAGCAAGAACACCAAGGCCAGCACGTAGGCAAACCAAATTTCGATGCCTCCACCCACCATGGGGCCGAAGTACACCTCGGACAGCTTTTCGCCCACACCGATGATCAAGCCACCGATGATGGCGCCAGGCACCGAGGTCAAGCCGCCCAAAATAATCACCGGCAAAGCACGCAAGGCGACGGTGGTGAGCGAGAACTGCACACCCATCTTGGAGCCCCAAATGATGCCGGCCACCAAGGCGGTGATGCCGGCCACAAACCACACAATGACCCAAATGCGGTTGAGTGGAATACCAATGGACTGTGCGGCTTGGTGATCGTCTGCCACCGCGCGCAGGGCACGGCCCGTGCTGGTCTTTTGGAAGAACAAGGACAACACCACCACCAACAAGGCGGCAATGCAGGCGGCATACACGTCTTCGAGGTTGATCATCACACCGCCCTGGAAGATGCCGTCCAACAAGAACACGGGGTCTTTGGGCATGCCCACATCAATTTTGTAGATGTCGCTGCCAAAAATGGTTTGACCCAAACCGTCCAAGAAATAAGTGATGCCCAAGGTGGCCATCAACAAGGTCACGCCTTCTTGGTTGACCAAGTGACGTAACACCAAGCGCTCAATGACCCAGGCCAGCACAAACATGCAAGCGCCCGCGATCACAAAGGCAATCACATTGGCCAGTACTTTGCTGTCGGTGCCCAACCAACCGGGCACCCACTCTGAAAAACGGGCCATCGCCAAGGCGGCAAACAACACCATGGCGCCTTGCGCAAAGTTGAACACGCCCGAGGCCTTGAAGATCAACACAAAGCCAAGCGCGACCAACGAATACAACATGCCTGCCATCAGGCCACCAAAAAGGGCTTCTAGAAAAAATGCCATGTTCTTGTCCTTAGTGTGAGGTGCCGAGGTAGGCGCGAATTACCTCCTCGTTGTTGCGCACCTCGTCGGGGGCGCCGTCGCCAATCTTCTTGCCGTAGTCGAGCACGACCACGCGGTCCGAGATGTCCATCACCACGCCCATGTCATGCTCGATCAGCACGATGGTGGTGCCGAACTCTTCGTTCACATCCAAGATGAAACGGCACATGTCTTGTTTTTCTTCCACGTTCATGCCGGCCATGGGCTCGTCCAGCAGCAGCACTTGCGGCTCCATGGCCAAGGCACGACCCAAGTCCACACGCTTTTGCAAACCGTAGGGCAGTTGGCCCACGGGTGTTTTGCGGTGGGCTTGAATTTCAAGAAAGTCGATGATGTGTTCAACAAACTCGCGGTGCTCTTCTTCCTCACGCTGGGCGGGGCCTACACGCAGGGCTTGCATGAACAGGTTGCTCTTGATGCGCAGGTTGCGCCCGGTCATGATGTTGTCGATCACGCTCATGCCCTTGAACAAAGCCAAGTTCTGGAACGTGCGGGCAATGCCCATTTCGGCCACTTGGCGGCTGTCCATGTGGTCAAAGGTTTGACCACGGAAGGTGATAGAACCTTCTTGGGGGGTATAGACACCGTTGATGCAGTTGAGCATGGAGCTCTTGCCCGCACCGTTGGGGCCAATGATGGCGCGCACCTCGTGTTCGCGCACATTGAATGAAATGTCGGTCAGCGCTTTGACGCCGCCAAAACGCAGGCTAATGTTTTTGACGTCGAGGATGACGTCACCAATTTTCTTGCTCATGCTGCTTTCCCCACGGGGGCGAAGGTTTGGGCGTCTGAGAGCTTGAGCGTTGCGCTCACGCTGCCGGTGCGGCCGTCTTCAAACTTGACTTGGGTTTCAATGTATTGCTCAGTGGCGCCGCCATACAAGGCGCCAATCAAGGCGTCGTACTTGTCAGCGATGAAGCCACGGCGCACCTTGTTGGTTCGGGTAAGTTCGCCATCGTCGGCATCGAGTTCTTTGTGCAAGACCAAGAAGCGGCTAACTTGGCTGCCCGCCAACAAGTCGTCTGCGGCCAAATCGGCGTTGACTTTCTCGACGCACTCTTTGATCAGGCCGTAGACCTCGGGCTTTTGCGCCAAGTCGGTGTAACCGGCGTAGGGCAAGTTGCGGCGCTCGGCCCAGTTGCCCACGGCGTCAAAGTCGATGTTGATCATCACGCACACTTTTTCGCGTTGGTCACCATAGGCCACCACTTCTTTGATGTGCGGGAAGAACTTGAGTTTGTTCTCGACGTACTTGGGTGCAAACATGGCGCCGTCGTTGGGGCCACCTTTGATGCGGCCCACGTCTTTGACGCGGTCAATGATTTTCAAGTGCCCATGGGCGTCAAAGAAGCCCGCATCGCTGGTGTGGTACCAGCCATCAGCGGTAAGCACCTCGGCAGTGGCGGCATCGTTTTTGTAATAGCCTTTGAGCAAGCCGGGTGACTTGACCAAGATTTCACCGTTGTCAGCGACCTTGATCTCCACGCCAGCACAAGGCACACCCACGGTGTCGGCACGCGCTTCGTGGTCGGGCTGCAAGCAGACGAACACAGCGGTTTCGGTCGAGCCATAGAGCTGCTTCAAGTTCACGCCAATGGAGCGGTAGAAGCTGAACAAATCGGGGCCAATCGCTTCACCAGCGGTGTAGGCCACACGCACACGGCTCATTCCCAGGGTGTTGCGCAAAGGGCCATAGACCAACACATTGCCCAAGGCATACAACAAGCCACCGACCAGACCAATGGACTTGCCGTCCATCTTGGTGGGGCCATACTTGCGCGCCACGTCCATGAAGTAATGGAACATGTTGCGCTTCAAAGCACCTGCGTCTTCCATGCGAATCATCACGCTGGTCAGCAAACCTTCAAACACGCGGGGAGGTGCGAAGTAATAGGTGGGACCGACTTCTTTCAAGTCGATGGTCACGGTGGCGGCCGACTCGGGGCAGTTCACCACATAGCCGCAGTACAGCCATTGGGCGTAGCTGAAAATGTTTTGACCAATCCAGGCTGGCGGCAAGTAAGCGAGCACATCTTCTTCAGAAGTGAGGTGGTCAAACTTGGCGCCCGCTTCTGCGCGGTTGATGAGCGAGTAATGGGTATGCACCACGCCTTTGGGATTGCCCGTGGTGCCCGAGGTGAAGAACATGGCGCCCACATCGTGGGTGTTGGCTTTTTCAACCTCGGTCAAATAAAACTCGGGATGCTGCTTTGCAAACACAGCGCCCGCTGCGAGCAGCTCTTCGACCGAGCCCAAACCAGGCTCATCGTATTTGCGCAGGCCACGCGGGTCGTCAAAGAAGATATGGGAGATTTGTGGGCATTGCTCACGAATCTCCAACATCTTGTCGACCTGCTCTTGGTCTTCCACCACCGCGAAACGCACCTCGGCGTTATTCAAGGGGTAAACGCATTCGGCCGCCACAGCGTCTTGGTACAAGGGAATTGGAATCGCCCCCAACGATTGCGCGGCCAGCATGGTGGCGTACAGGCGTGGACGGTTCGAACCAATCACCACCAAGTGCTCACCGCGGGTCAAACCGGCTTGGTGCAAGCCACAGGCCATGTGCTCGACCATCTGCGCCATCTCGGCCCAGTGGATGGTTTGCCAAATGCCGTATTCCTTCTCGCGCATGGCGGGGGCCTGAGGGCGCTCGCTGGCATGTTTTAGTAACAGTCGGGGGAACGTGGTCTGCATTCCGGGTCCTTGTTCAAATGTTCTGTTGCAACGAAAAATAGCTGTCTCGCCTGCGACGAATGGGCTATGTTGCGGCGATCGTAGGAGCATGTTTGACGCCAAGTTGTCGTTTCGACGACAATTGAGGGAAGACCCCTAGCAGGACTTACCCGAGTCTGACTTTTGACCCTTGTTTCAAGGCCGCACATGTCTCAATCCCCCAGTGTTTACCAGCGGCGGCGCAGCCCCACCGTCAGCGAGCTTTCCCATATCCCCTGGTTGACCTTGCTCACCGAACCAGAGCGTGAACGCATCGTGTCGCAGCTGGTGGTGAGCGACCCGCTGCCAGGCGACTATGTGTGCCGCGTAGGGCGTCCTGCCACGTATTGGTTTGGCGTGGTGGAGGGATTGCTCAAGATGAGTGCCGACAGCGCGAGTGGCCGCACCATCACCTACACCGGCGTGCCGCCTGGTGGTTGGTTTGGCGAAGGCACGGCCATCAAGCGCGAGCCTTACCGTTACAACATCATGGCCTTGCGACGCAGCGTGGTGGCGGGCTTGCCCATCGACACCTTCCACTGGCTGCTCGACAACTCGATTGGCTTTAACCGCTTTGTGATGAACCAACTCAACGAACGCTTGGCGCAGTTCATTGAAGCGCGTGAGATTGACCGCTCCAACAGCCCAGACGTGCGCGTGGCGCGTAATTTGGCGGCGCTGTTCAACCCCACCTTGTTTCCCGGCGTGGGCGAAATTCTGCGCATCACCCAGCAAGAGTTGGCCTACTTGGTGGGTTTGTCGCGCCAGCGTGTGAACGTGGCGCTCAACACGCTGCAAGAGCAAGGCGCGATTCGCATTGAATACGGCGGCATGCGGGTGCTGGACTTGGCCGCCTTGCGGGCCAGCGGCACTTAGAATTCAGGCCCTAACGCCACCCCATATGCCAGACACGCCATCAGAACTCATCCGCCTCAACAAACGCATGGCCGAACTCGGTCTGTGCTCACGCCGTGAGGCCGATGCGTGGATTGAGCAAGGCTGGGTGCTGGTCAATGGCCGCCCAGCCGAAATGGGTGTCAAAGTCGGGCCGAATGACAAGGTGGAAATTGACCCACGCGCCAAGGGCCATCAACAAACCCAAGTCACCATCTTGCTGCACAAACCCATGGGCTATGTGAGCGGTCAGGCCGAGGACGGGCACGAGCCTGCGATTGTGCTGATTAACCCTCGCACGCATTGGGCTGGCGATTCGTCCAAACAACGCTTCACGCCCACACAGCTGCGCAGCCTCGCACCTTCGGGTCGACTCGATATTGACTCCACAGGCTTGTTGGTGTTGACGCAAGACGGCCGTGTCGCACGCCAATTGATCGGCGAAGACTCGGCGATGGAAAAGGAATATTTGGTCCGCGTGACCTACACCGGCCACGAAAACACCGCCGCAGCTAACGCCGCATCTGCCACCTATGGCGGCAGAGCCCATCAACTCAGCGCTATCGGTGACCACGACCGGGTGATCAACAACGTGCAAGCGGTGTTCCCGAAGGCTCAACTCGAACGCTTACGCCACGGCTTGAGTTTGGACGGCAAACCGCTCAAACGTGCACGCGTCGAATGGCAAAACCCGGAGCAACTTCGCTTTGTGCTGACCGAAGGCAAAAAGCGCCAAATTCGCCGCATGTGCGAACAAGTCGGCCTTCAGGTGGTAGGCCTCAAACGTATCCGCATTGGGAACGTACAACTGGGGCAGATGCCTGCGGGGCAGTGGCGCTACCTTGGTCCCCACGAGCGTTTTTAAGTTCGCGAACCTCCCACGTTTGACCCCCTCTTGAAATTCTGGCCAACGCCCCACATCTCAGGGCGTTGTTTTTGTAATTCTGTTTTTTAAACCATGACCAAACAAACCCATTCCTTTCAGGCCGAAGTCTCGCAACTGCTGCACTTGGTAACGCATTCGCTGTATTCCAACAAAGAAATCTTTTTGCGCGAGCTGGTGTCCAACGCGTCGGACGCTTGTGACAAGCTGCGCTACGAAGGCCTGAACAACGATGCTTTGTTTGAAGGCAACGCCGAGCTTGAAGTGCGCGTGAGCTTTGACAAAGCCGCTCGCACCCTCACCATCGCCGACAACGGCATTGGCATGAGCCAAGAAGAAGCCATTGCCCACCTGGGCACGATTGCCAAGAGTGGCACACGCGAATTCATGGGCAAGCTCAGCAGCGATGACAAGGCCAATGCCAAAGACCAAGGCGCTTTGATTGGTCAATTCGGCGTGGGCTTTTACTCAGGCTACATCGTGGCCGACCGAATCACCGTCGAGTCGCGCCGCGCGGGCCTCAAAGCCGAAGAAGGTGTGCGTTGGAGCAGCACCGGCACCGGTGACTTTGAGGTGGAGACCATCACCCAAGCCGAACGTGGCACCAAGATCATCTTGCACCTGCGTGACGATGCCGAGGAATACCTGAGCGCTTGGAAGCTCAAGTCGGTCATCAACAAATACTCCGACCACATCTCTTTGCCTATCCGCATGCGCAAAGAAGAATGGAAAGAAGGCGAGAACGACCAACCAGGCGAAATGGTGCTCACCGATGAATGGGAAACCGTCAACCAAGCCAACGCGCTGTGGGCCCGCCCCAAGAAAGACGTGACCGACGAGCAGCACGCTGAGTTTTACAAACACATCAGCCACGACTTTGAAGCACCCTTGGCATGGAGCCACAACCGCGTCGAAGGCAGTACCGAATACACGCAGCTCTTGTACATCCCCGGCAAAGCGCCGATGGACTTGTTCAACCGCGACAAAAAAGCGGGCTTGAAGCTGTATGTCAAGCGCGTATTCATCATGGACGATGCCGAGGCGCTGATGCCCTCTTACCTGCGCTTCATCAAAGGCGTGGTGGACTCGGCCGATTTGCCGCTCAATGTGAGCCGCGAATTGCTGCAAGAAAGCCGCGACGTGAAAGCGATTCGCGAAGGCAACACACGCCGTGTGTTGGCCGTGCTGGAAGATTTGGCCAAATACGACAAAGCCCCTGCGGCGGGCGACGATGGTGTCACTGACGTTTTGAGCGACGAAGACAAGGCCAAAGAAGGCAAGTACAGCCAGTTCTATGCCGAGTTCGGTGCGGTGCTCAAAGAAGGTTTGGGCGAAGACTTTGCCAACAAGGACAAACTCGCCAAGCTGCTGCGCTTTGCCAGCACCAGCACGGACACGGTGAGTGTGTCGTTTGCCGACTACAAGGCGCGCATGAAAGAAGGCCAAGAGGCCATCTACTACATCACTGCCGACACACTGGCCGCAGCCAAGAACAGCCCACAACTTGAAGTGTTCCGCAAAAAAGGCATCGAGGTGCTGTTGATGACCGACCGTGTGGACGAGTGGGCGTTGAACTTCTTGCAAGAGTTCGACGGCACACCGCTGCAATCGGTCGCCAAAGGTGCGGTGGACTTGGGCTCACTTCAAGACGAGGCCGAGAAGAAAGCGGCCGAAGACGCGGCCGAAGCCTTCAAGCCCGTGCTGGCCAAACTCAAAGAAGCCCTCAAAGAGAAGGCCGAGGACGTTCGCGTCACCACACGCCTGGTAGATTCACCCGCCTGCCTGGTGGTGAAAGACCACGGCATGTCCATGCAACTGGCCCGCATGCTCAAGCAAGCCGGTCAGCAAGCACCCGAGATGAAACCCATCTTGGAAGTGAATGCGGAGCACGCGCTCGTCAAGAAGCTGAGCGGCGATGCCAACCCCCACTTCCACGATTTGGCGCACATCTTGTTTGACCAAGCCTTGTTGGCAGAAGGCGGCTTGCCCGAAGACCCTGCCGCCTATGTGAAACGGGTGAACGCACTCTTGGTGTAAAACACGGTCCATGACACACATGGACTTGAACACCCCCGCTTCGCTTGAAACCATCCAGGCCAGCACACGCGTGCTGGCCTTTGATATTTTTGGCACCGTCGTCGATTGGCACGGCAGCATCGTGCGCGAGATGCAGACGCTTTACCCGTCGGTGGATGCGAATGCCTTCGCACTCGCATGGCGCGCAGGTTATGTACCGGCCATGGCACGCGTGCAATCTGGCGAACTCGGTTGGACCCGGATTGATGAACTCCACCGCATGATCTTGGACGACTTGCTGCCGCAGTTTGGTTTGACGCATTTGAACGAAGCCGAGCGTGTTCACCTTAACCGGGTGTGGCATCGCCTGGATGCCTGGCCAGACAGCGTGGCAGGCTTGCTGCGCTTGAAAAAGAAGTTCACGATTTGCACCCTCTCCAACGGCAACCTGGGCTTGCTCACCCACATGGCCAAACATGCAGGTTTGCCCTGGGATTGCGTGTTGTCGGCCGAAGTCTTTCGCGCCTACAAGCCCGACCCCGCCACTTATCTGGGGGTGGCGAATGTGTTTGATCTTCAGCCGCAGGAGATCATGCTGTGCGCCGCACACCACGACGATTTGGCAGGGGCACGCGCGTGTGGCCTGCGCACCGCCTACATTGAACGCCCCTTGGAGTTTGGCGCCTCACGCGTCAAAGATGTGTCGCCCCAAGCGGGCAATGATCTGCATGCGCACGATTTGAACGGCTTGGCTGATCTGCTGGGCTGTTGAACGCTGCCCGGTTGCCCGTCCGTCAACTACACCCACAGGGGTGGCTCTTGCATGGCCTCACACTGCTCTTCCAACATGTGGATTTGTCCGGCCCAGTAGTCGCTGCTGCCAAACCATGAGAAGTGCTGGACAAAGGCAGGGTCGTCTCGGCGGCGTGCAAGCCACGCGCTGTAATGAATCAGCCGCAAGGTGCGCAAGGGCTCGATCAAGGCCAGCTCGCTGCGGCTGAGTTCACGCATCTGCTCATAGCCATCGAGCAGCATGGACAACTGCTGCGTGCGCTGCGCGCGGTCACCGCTTACCAGCATCCACAGGTCTTGTACGGCAGGACCCATGCGCGCATCGTCCAAGTCGACAAAGTGGGGGCCGCCGTTGGGCAAATCTGTGGGCGTCCACAAAATATTGCCCGGGTGACAGTCGCCATGCAAACGCAGGGACGCAGCAGGATGGGCATCGATTTTTTCTTGCGCAATGGCAATCGCCTGATCGCACATGCTCAACCAAGCACGCTGTTGATCCAAGGGAATGATGGTGTGCTGCACCAACCAATCTCGCGACGCATGGCCAAAGGTGTGCACATCCAAGGCTGGGCGTTGGGTGAATGCCGCTTGCGCGCCCACGTTGTGCATGCGGGCAATGAACCGGCCAATCCATTCCAACACCTCGGGGTCATCCAGCTCTGGAGGGCGCCCACCACGGCGGGGACTGACGCTGAATGCAAAACCATGGGCATGGTGCAAGGTCTTGCCTGCAAAGCTCAGCGGCCCCACCATCGGCACTTCAGCAGCCATGAGCTCGGCAGCGAAGGCATGCTCTTCGAGAATTTGCGCATCACGCCAACGCTCAGGCCGGTAAAACTTGGCGACCAAGGCTTGATCGTCATCGAGCATGACTTGGTAGACCCGGTTCTCGTAGGAGCTCAAAGCGGTCAAACGGCCATCGACGGCCAGACCTAAATCGGCCAATGCGTCGAGCACCACATCGGGTGTCAGTGCCTCATAAGCATGAGGCGTGGCGTGGGTGTCAAACACCCCAGGCAACGTCTTTGTCTTCGGCATGCGCGCGACGCAGCATGTCGATGAAGGGAACCACGCGCTGCTTCAAGGTCACGCCTTTGGCTGCGTCAACCGACGCCTGTTTGACCTGCTCGTCATTGGCTGCTTGCGCCGCTTCACGCGCAGCTTGAATGGCCGCCTCTTCACGCACCACAGCTTCTTGCAAGGCAGTAATGGCAGGCAACATCTCCGCTGGAAGAATGATGCCTTGCGGACCAGCTTCTTTACCAATCAGTTTCAAGATCTGACGGCCTTGCGGCTCCAGCATGATGAGATCACCCGTCGCTTTGGATTTGAATTTGTACAACATGATCAGATTGTGCGCCGTTACAGCAGCGGTGTCACGGCCGCATGGAAGGCATCTGTGCGCTCGTACATCACCCAATGGCCCGCATCGGGTATGAGCGTGAAAGAGTCGAGCCTGTGAAGAATGTGCGGCACTTGATCCAACGTGCCTTTGTACAGCGCATCTTGTGCGCCCCATATGCCGTGCACGGGACACGTCCAAGCGCTTTGTGCTTTGGCCAACACATCGGTCTTGGCAATGCGACGACGACGCATGCGGTCACGCGCCACATTGGCTTGCTGCAAATCAATCAGTTCTTCATCAATGCTGCTGTCATGGGCCAACATCATGGCGTTCAGGTTGTGGCGATGTACCGCGCGTTGTTGGACCTCGCTCATCTCAGGTGACATGCCGCGCATGGGCAACACCTCACTAAACAAGCCCAAGCCAGGCACGCCGACCAAAATCAATTGCTTGATGCACGCAGGCTGGGCTGCGGCCAACAAGCCTGCCGTCATGCCCCCAAAAGAGAAGCCCATGACATCAACCGGCGCCCCACCAAAACTGTCGTGCAGGATGTGCCCCACATAAGGCGCCAGGTTGTCGGCGTCGCGCACATCGTCTGGCAAGCCCGAGTCACCAAAGCCCGGTAAGTCCAGCGCCCACACAGGCCGATGTTGCGACAAATACTGAACATTACGCACCCAGTGCGTCCAACTGCCAGAGCCGCCATGCAAAAGTACCAAAGGAGGTGCAGCGGCGGCGTTTGAGCCACCCCAGACATGCCAAACGGCATCGCCCCAGGGATAGGGCTGGATACGGCGCTCTGCGCCTTGGAGGGCGGTTTGAATCAAGCTCATCTTGAACTCATGTTTTGGTCTGGCTGGGCAATTGGGGCAGTAATTGGGATTCCAATTGGGACAGAAAAAAAGCCCGCTGATAAATCAGCGGGCTTTTTAATCTGGTTGCGCGAGCAAGATTTGAACTTGCGACCTTTGGGTTATGAGCCCAACGAGCTACCAGGCTGCTCCATCGCGCGGTAAGAGAGTTATTGTAGCGGATTAAGCTGCTGATTGCTCAGCGGCGCCATCTTTAATTTCAGGACGGTCCACCAATTCAACAAACGCCATCGGTGCGTTGTCGCCGACGCGGAAACCCATTTTCAAAATACGGGTGTAACCACCTGGACGTGTTTTGAAGCGTGGGCCCAATTCGTTGAACAACTTCACCACGCTGTCACGATCGCGCAAGCGGTCAAATGCCAAGCGGCGGTTTGCAACGGTTGGCTCTTTGGCCAAGGTGATCATGGGTTCAATCACGCGACGCAGTTCTTTGGCTTTGGGCAATGTGGTTTTGATGGCTTCGTGCTCGATGAGCGAATTCATCATGTTGCGCAACATGGCCAAGCGGTGTGAGCTGGTGCGGTTGAGTTTGCGAAGTCCGAGTCCGTGACGCATTTTGATTTCCTTTGATGTTTTGCCGGCCGCCGTATCAGGTACGGCCAGGGGACTTTAAAAGTCAGTGGTTTTAAATTAACGACGCTCTAAACCGGCAGGTGGCCAGCTTTCGAGTTTCATACCCAAAGTCAGGCCGCGTGAAGCGAGCACTTCTTTGATTTCGTTGAGTGACTTGCGACCCAAGTTCGGGGTCTTGAGCAACTCGTTTTCGGTGCGTTGGATCAAATCACCGATGTAGTAAATGTTTTCGGCCTTCAAGCAGTTGGCAGAACGAACGGTGAGTTCGAGCTCGTCCACAGGGCGCAACAAGATCGGATCGAACTGTTGGTTGCCACGTGGTGCCTCAGCCATCAAGCTGTTGATTTGGTCACCTTCCAACTGTGCGAACACAGCCAATTGCTCGACCAAAATTTTGGACGAAGCGCGCACAGCGTCTTCAGCAGTGATCGCGCCATTGGTTTCGATTTCCATGACCAAGCGGTCCAAATCGGTACGCTGCTCAACGCGGGCGTTTTCGACGCTGTAGCTCACGCGGCTGACAGGTGAGAACGAGGCGTCCAACACGATGCGACCAATCGACTTGCTAGGCTCTTCGCCATAACGACGCACAGTACCGGGTACATAGCCACGGCCTGTTTCAACTTTGAGTTGGATATCGATCTTGCCGCCTTGCGACAAGTTGGCAATCACATGCTCAGGGTTGATGATTTCCACATCGTGCGGTGTTTGGATGTCGGCTGCAGTGACAGCGCCTTCGCCGTCTTTACGCAAGCTCAAGGTCACTTCGTCACGGTTGTGCAACTTGAAAACCACGCCTTTGAGGTTCAACAAAATGTTGACCACATCTTCTTGCACGCCATCAATCGATGAGTACTCGTGCACCACACCAGCGATGGTGACTTCAGTCACGGCATAGCCGACCATGGACGACAACAAAACACGACGCAAGGCGTTGCCCAGCGTGTGGCCATAGCCACGCTCAAACGGCTCCAAGGTGACCTTGGCGCGGTTGTGGCCCAGTTGCTCGACGTGGATGTTTTTTGGTTTCAGCAAGTTAGTTTGCATTCAGATTTCCTCTCAATACCCCCGGCTCGTTACACCGGTAAGGCAGGGTGTCTGGAACCACGCTGCGCGAGCAGGCAGCGTGGGGTGCGTCAGGTTGAAAACTTCAACCAGAATTAACGCGAATACAGTTCGACGATCAGCGATTCGTTGATGTCAGCTGCGAATTCGTCACGGTCAGGTGACTTCTTGAATGTGCCTTCGGCTTTGTCTGCATTGACTTCGACCCAAGCTGGCATGCCAACTTGTTTGGCCAACTCAAGCGCTTCCAAAACGCGACCTTGTTTCTTCGACTTTTCACGCACAGCGATCACGTCACCGGCTTTCACCAAGTAAGACGGGATGTTGACTTGTTGGCCGTTCACGGTGATGGCCTTGTGCGACACCAACTGACGTGCTTCAGCACGTGTGGAACCAAAGCCCATGCGGTAGACGACGTTGTCCAAACGGGTTTCCAAAATGGTCAACAGGTTGGCACCGGTGTTGCCCTTTTGGCGGTCAGCTGCTGCGAAGTAGCGGCGGAACTGACGCTCCAACACACCGTACATGCGCTTGACTTTTTGTTTTTCGCGCAATTGCAGACCGAAGTCAGACGTACGCTGGCCCGATGTGCGGCCGTGTTGGCCTGGCTTGGTGTCGAATTTGGACTTGTCTGCGATCGAGCGGCGAGCGCTCTTCAAGAACAAGTCGGTGCCTTCACGGCGAGAGAGTTTGGCCTTGGGGCCTAGGTAACGTGCCACTTGAAATTCCTTCTTAAATCATCTGCTCACAAAAAGTGAGGAGCCGCTGGAGCAATACCAGCGGCGGTGGGCTTGTGGTTAACAGTAAAGCGAGAACGCTTAGATGCGACGACGCTTCTGTGGACGGCAACCGTTGTGTGGCACCGGTGTCACGTCAGCAATCGAGTTGATGCGAATGCCCAATGCGGCCAAAGCGCGCACCGAAGATTCACGACCAGGACCTGGGCCTTTGATTTCGACATCCAGGTTCTTGATACCTTGGTCAACAGCTGCACGGCCAGCCACTTCAGACGCAACCTGAGCCGCGAATGGTGTGGATTTACGTGAGCCTTTGAAACCTTGACCACCCGACGAAGCCCAAGACAATGCATTGCCTTGACGGTCGGTGATGGTGATGATGGTGTTGTTGAACGAAGCGTGCACGTGTGCAATGCCGTCTGCAATATTCTTGCGGACTTTTTTGCGAACGCGCTGAGCTGCGCTGTTTGAAGGTGATTTAGCCATTGTTCTGCCCTAATCCAATTATTTCTTCAGCGCTTGAGCTGCTTTACGCGGGCCCTTGCGTGTACGTGCGTTGGTACGCGTACGCTGACCGCGCATGGGCAGACCACGGCGATGACGGAAACCACGGTAGCAACCGATGTCCATCAAACGCTTGATGTTCATGGTTGTTTCGCGGCGCAAGTCACCTTCGATGGTGAACTCAGCGATCTGGTCGCGGATCTTTTCCAGATCGGCGTCCGTCAGATCTTTGATCTTTTTCGCGTAATCAATGCCACTTGCTTCGCAAATTTTGCGAGCGCGTGTGCGACCAATACCAAAAATAGCTGTCAAGCCAATTTCAGTGTGTTTGTGCGGCGGAATGTTAATGCCAGCGATACGTGCCATGTGCGTCCTCTTTAAACCAGTTCAATCAACCTTGGCGCTGTTTGTGACGTGGATCTGTACAGATCACACGAACCACACCCTTGCGACGGATGATTTTGCAGTTGCGGCAAATTTTTTTGACCGAAGCCGAAACTCTCATTTCACTCTCCTAAAACTCTTTTGCTAAGCTGTATTTGAATTACAGCGTTGTTTTGAAACTTGCCTTTTTCAGCAGCGATTCATACTGTTGACTCATCATGTAGTTTTGAACTTGGGCCATGAAGTCCATCGTCACCACCACAATAATCAACAACGAAGTACCACCGAAGTAGAAAGGCACGTTGTATTTCAAGATCAAGAACTCAGGCAACAAACACACAAATGTGATGTAAACGGCACCTGCGAGCGTGAGTCGAACCAAAATTTTGTCAATGTACTTAGCTGTGTGGTCGCCTGGACGAATGCCAGGAACAAACGCACCGCTTTTCTTCAAGTTGTCTGCAGTTTCACGGCTGTTGAAAACCAACGCAGTGTAGAAAAAGCAGAAAAACACGATCGCTGCGGCGTACAACATCACATACACAGGCTGTCCGGGTGCCAAGGCAGCTGAAATATCTTTCAACCAGCGCATGCTGTCACCGGAACTGAACCAGCTCACCACGGTGGCGGGCAACAAAATAATGGAAGAAGCAAAGATGGGAGGAATCACACCTGCCATGTTTAACTTCAAAGGCAAGTGCGAAGACTGGCCGCCATACACCTTGTTACCAACTTGGCGACGCGCATAGTTCACCAAGATTTTACGCTGTCCGCGCTCAACAAACACCACGAAGTAAGTGACCAAGGCCACCACCACCACAATGACCAAGGCCACCAAGATGCTCATGGCACCGGTACGCACCAACTCCAGCAAGCCACCCACAGAGTTTGGCAAGCCAGCGGCGATACCCGCAAAAATCAAAATCGAAATACCGTTGCCCAAGCCGCGCTCGGTGATTTGTTCACCCAGCCACATCAAGAACATGGTGCCGGCGGTCAAGCTGACCATGGCCGTCACACGGAAACCAAAGCCTGGCACATTGACCAAACCAGCAGAAGCTTCCAGCGCCAAGGCGATGCCCATAGATTGGAACAAAGCCAAACCGAGCGTGCCATAACGCGTGTATTGGGTGATCTTGCGACGACCTGCTTCGCCTTCCTTTTTGAGCTGCTCTAACGAGGGCAACACATAGGTCAGCAACTGCATGATGATCGATGCAGAGATATAAGGCATGATGCCCAACGCGAACACGGTGAAGCGCGACAACGCACCGCCCGAGAACATGTTGAACAAGCTCAAGATGCCGCCTTGCTGGCCCTTGAACAGTTGTTGCAACTGGTTGGGATCAATACCAGGCACTGGAATGTGTGCGCCCACGCGGTACACCACCAAAGCGAGCAGCAAAAAGACCAGTCGGCGACGCAAATCGCCGAACTTGTCGTTGTTACCCATCGATGAAGAAGTGGTGGCCACGGAGCGCTATTCCAGTTGAAGCTGAGACTTAAGCGACCGAGCCGCCAGCGGCTTCAATTGCAGCTTTGGCGCCGGCAGTTGCGCCGATGCCGTTGAGTTTGACAGCCTTGGTCAATTCGCCAGTCTTGACAACTTTGACCACGCGAGCGATCGATGCCACGAAGCCAGCAGCCTTCAAGGTCAGCATATCGACTTCAGCAGCGCCGAGTTGTTGCAAGTCAGCCAAAGTGACTTCGTCGTTGTACTTCAAAGTGGTGGACTTGAAGCCGCGCTTAGGCAAGCGACGTTGCAAAGGCATTTGACCGCCTTCGAAACCCACTTTGTGGTAGCCACCTGAACGTGACTTCTGACCTTTGTGACCGCGACCTGCAGTCTTGCCGAGGCCAGAGCCAATGCCGCGACCAACGCGACGCTTGGCGTGTTTGGCGCCAGGTGCGTGGGTGATGTTATTGAGTTCCATCGTTAACCTTTACAGCACTTTGACCAGATAGCTGATCTTGTTGATCATGCCGCGCACAGCGGGTGTGTCTTGCAATTCGCTCACAGAGTTGAGCTTGCGCAGACCCAGGCCACGGACAGTGGCGCGGTGCGATTCTTTGGTGCCAATTGGGCTACGCACCAATTGGATCTTGACAGTTTGGGGGGTGCTCATCGAATGCTCCGAGATTAGGCGAAGATTTCTTCGACGTTCTTACCGCGCTTCGCCGCCACTTCAGATGCTGTGGTGGAGTTCTTCAGGGCGTCGAACGTTGCGCGAACCATGTTGTAGGGGTTGGACGTGCCATGGCTCTTTGCCACGATGTCCGTGATACCCATCACTTCGAAAACAGCACGCATGGGGCCGCCAGCAATGATGCCGGTACCCTTAGGTGCTGGAATCATCATCACGTTTGCAGCGCCGTGGCGACCGTGCACGGTGTGGTGGATGGTGCCGTTCTTCAAAGAAACTTTGATCATGTTGCGACGGGCTTCTTCCATCGCTTTTTGCACAGCAGCTGGCACTTCTTTCGATTTGCCTTTGCCCATGCCCACGCGACCGTCGTTGTCACCCACAACCGTGAGTGCGGCGAAACCGAGAATACGGCCACCCTTCACAACTTTGGTCACGCGGTTGACCGCGATCATCTTTTCCTTCAGACCGTCTTCAGGACCGTCACTCTTGGTATTTGCCTGTAATTTAGCCATGTGTCATTCCGATTCGGTTAGAACTGCAAACCAGCTTCGCGGGCTGCATCAGCCAAAGCTTTGACGCGGCCGTGGTAAGCGAAACCTGAACGGTCAAACGCCACCTTTTCAACGCCAGCTTTTTTCGCTTTTTCAGCGATCAGCTTGCCAATCACTTGGGCGGCATTGACGTTGCCGCCCTTGCCTGTTGCGCCCAGCGCTTTGCGCACATCGGCTTCGGCGGTCGATGCAGCTGCCAACACCTTGGTGCCGCAGCCAGAAATCACGCTGGCGTAAATGTGCAAGTTGGTACGGTTCACCATCAGACGCGCAACGCCTTGATTGGCGATACGGATACGGGTCTGACGGGCCCGGCGAAGACGCTGCTCTTTTTTGGTCAACATGTTGCAGCTCCTTATTTCTTCTTGGTCTCTTTGATCGTGATCTTCTCATCCGAATAACGGATGCCCT
>CANGIQ010000007.1 GCA_947453965.1 Comamonadaceae bacterium | reverse complement strand
CGGCCGCCAAAGATGAAGGCGTCAATCGCCACGCCATTGGCGTCGTCCCATTGGTGGTCGAGGGCGGGGTTGTTGGTGGCAGCCACGGTGAAGCGCGCATTGGGATGCGCAGCTTTGGCGCCAGTTTCTTTGGCGATAGCCGGTGTCCAGTCGTTGCCTTGCCAGTCGATCAAGTGGTCGGGCAATTTGCCAGTGTCTTTTTCCATGCCTTCCCACCACACATCGCCGTCGTCGGTCAGCGCGACGTTGGTGAAGATCACGTTCTTGTCCAAGCTGGCCATGCAGTTGGGGTTGGTGTGGAAGTTGGTGCCAGGGGCGACGCCAAAGTAACCCGCTTCGGGGTTGATGGCGTACAACTTGCCGTCTGAGTGTGGCTTGATCCACGCGATGTCGTCACCGATGGTGGTGACTTTCCAGCCTTCAAAGCCTTCTGGCGGCACGAGCATGGAGAAGTTGGTTTTGCCGCAAGCGCTGGGGAAAGCGGCTGCCACGTGGTACTTTTTGCCTTGGGGGTTGGTCACGCCCAAGATGAGCATGTGTTCGGCCAACCAACCTTGGTCGCGGCCCATATTCGATGCAATGCGCAAGGCAAAGCATTTTTTGCCCAACAAGGCGTTGCCGCCGTAGCCCGAACCGTAAGACCAAATTTCACGCGTCTCTGGGTAATGCACGATGTACTTGGTTTTGCTGCAAGGCCACTTGACGTCAGCTTGGCCTGCGGCCAAAGGGGCGCCCACGGTGTGCACGCAGGGGACGAAGGGGCCATCGGTGCCGATCACGTCGTACACGGCCTTGCCCATGCGGGTCATGATTTTTTGGTTCACCGCCACGTAAGCGCTGTCGGACAGCTCAATGCCCACGTGCGCAATGTGCGAGCCCATGGGGCCCATGCTGAAGGGCACCACATACATGGTGCGGCCTTTCATGCAACCGTCGAACAGGGGTTGCAAGGTCGCGCGCATTTCAGCGGGGGCCATCCAGTTGTTGGTGGGGCCGGCGTTTTCTTTCTTTTCAGAGCAGATGTAGGTGCGGTCTTCCACGCGCGCCACGTCGGAGGGGTCCGAGCAAGCCAAGAAGGAGTTGGGGCGCTTGGCGGGGTTGAGTTTCTTGAAGGTGCCGGCGTCGACCAGTTGTTGGCACAAGCGGTTGTATTCCTCTTCACTGCCATCACACCAGTAGATGGTGTCTGGTTTGCACAAGGCGGCCATCTCGGCCACCCAAGCGACCAGCTTGGGGTTCTTCACATATGCGGGTGCATTCACGTTCATCAAAAGCTCCTAAGTCAAAAAATTGAGGTCAGAGCCCAGCCAGGTGCTGCGAGGCTCTGACCTCAATTCATTACGCCCGTGTGACGCGGGTCTGCTATTTTAGGAATTGAACCCCTTACATAGGCTTTCAAACGCCAGAAAAACCCGACGAATGAACCCAAAAGGCAACAAAAAAGCGCCTGAAAAGGCGCTTTTGAATTTTGACACCCCGGATGGGGCACCTAAAACGGGCGTTCAGGACATGAACACGGCAATGAATGCCAGCAAGAAGATCAGCAGTGCGCCGCCCACAGGCAACACGATGGGCATGAGAGGAACGATGGCTTCCACAACGTCTTGTTCGCCGGCGTGGTGGTTTGAGTTGGCATGTGACATGTCGGTCTCCTGAATAGATAGACGCAATTCTAGAGCAGCTTGGGGCTTATGGCGTGGCGACCACGCGCAAAACCTCTTGGCCGTAGGCTTCGAGCTTTTTGACGCCAATGCCCGCAATGACTTGCAGGGCCTCTAAATCATGGGGTGCCGCTTGGGCGATGGCGGCCAGCGTGGCATCGTGAAAAATCACATACGCGGGCAAGTTGTGCGACTTGGCCACCTCGGCGCGCCAGGCTTTGAGCAAGGTGTAGCGGTGTTGGCCCGCATCGTCCAAGGCAATCGGCGCGGGTTTGGTTGCACCGGTTGCGCTGCGTTTGTTCTTGCGTTCAGCCGGAGTCGATACCGACGCACGCAAACGCACCGTGACTTCGCCTTTGAGCACGCCGCGCGAGGCCTCGGTCAAATACAAGGTGCTGAACGCCTGTGCGTCCACGCCCAAGGCGCCAAGCGCGATGAGCTGGCGCAGCACGCCACGCAATTGCACCTCGGTGAAGTGCGCGCCAATGCCAAAGGTGCTCAAGGTTTGGTGGCCGTATTGGTTGACCTTTTCGGTGGCTTTACCGCGCAAGATGTCCATCACATGGCCAGCGCCAAACGACATGCCGCTTTGTTGTTTGATGCGGTAGATGGTCGACAGCAGCATCCGCGCAGCTTCGGTGCCGTCCCAAATGTCAGGGGGTAGCAAACAGTTGTCGCAATTGCCGCAAAAGTAACGAGCCCCCACGCTCGGCACTGTCGTGTCCTCGCTGCCCCCCAAGGGGGCTGACCCGCCTTGGGGCGGCCCGGCGTCGGGTCGCGCTTGGCCATGTTGGGGCGCATAGGTCTCGCCAAAGTAGCCCAGCAACCGCACACGTCGGCAATCGGTGGCTTCGGCCAAGGCCAGCAGGGCGTCGAGTTTGCCGCGCATGACTTGTTTGAAGTCTTCACCCGCAGGGCTTTCGTCGATCATGCGGCGTTGGTTCACCACATCGTTCAAGCCGTAGGTCATCCACGCATGGGCTTCTTGGCCGTCGCGCCCGGCCCGGCCGGTTTCTTGGTAATAGCCTTCGATGTTTTTGGGCATGTCCAAATGCGCCACAAAGCGCACATCGGGTTTGTCGATGCCCATGCCAAACGCGATGGTGGCCACCATCACCAAACCTTCTTCACGCAAAAAACGGTTTTGGTGCTTTTGGCGCACGGCGCTGTCGAGGCCAGCGTGGTAGGGCAAGGCGTTGATGCCTGCATCGCACAAGTTCTTGGCCACTTCTTCGACCCGCTTGCGCGACTGGCAATAGACGATGCCGCTGTCTTGGCCATAGGGCCCCGTGTGTTCGCGCTGGATGAAGCGCAGCAGTTGCAACGAGGCATCTTTTTTCTCGACGATGGTGTAGCGGATGTTGGGGCGGTCAAAGCTGCTGACGAACTGTTGCGCGTCTTCGAGCTGCAAGCGCTCCACGATGTCGGCGCGTGTCAGTGCATCGGCGGTGGCCGTGAGTGCCATGCGCGGCACGCCGGCGTAGCGTTCGTGCAGCACCGTCAGCGCGCGGTACTCGGGGCGAAAGTCGTGGCCCCATTGGCTCACGCAATGTGCTTCGTCAATGGCAAACAGGCTGAGCTGGCCTTGCTCGTGCAGCATGTCGAGCTGAGCCAAAAAGCGTGGCGTGGTGATGCGTTCGGGCGCAGCGTACAGCAGGGTGATGTCGCCTCGGCGCAGGCGTTGCTCGACCGCGTTGGCTTCTTCGCCGCTGAGGCTGGAATTTAAAAACGCGGCTTCAACGCCCGCCTCATGCAGCGCGCCCACTTGGTCGTGCATGAGCGCGATGAGCGGCGACACCACGATGGTGATGCCGTGCCCCGCCCGCTGGCGCGCGATGGCCGGGATTTGGTAGCACAGCGATTTGCCGCCGCCCGTGGGCATGAGCACCAGGGCATCGCCACCGCCACACACGTGGTTGACGATGGCTTCTTGGGGGCCGCGAAATGCGTTGTAACCAAAAACCTCGCGCAGAATCTCCTGCGGGTTCACATCTGTTGCCACGGCAACCCATCAAAGCGCCAACCGTTCACGGTGGAGCGGTGGAAGTTGTCGTTCAAATCCCCTTCAAAACCGTGCAACACATTGATCACGTTGGTGAAGCCCGCGGCTTCCAGCGCTTGGCCCGCGTCATCAGAGCCATCGCCCTCTAACGCTTGACCGGCCACCAAAGAGCGCTGCCCGCTGCGGCACAGCAAAAGAATGGGGCGGGTTTTATCGCCCGCTTCCGCGGCGACAGCGGCACAAAACGCCGCCGCATCGGCCGTGAAGTCAGGGTATTCGTACCAAGGAATGTTGATGGCCCCCGGTGGACTGCCCACGTACATGGCCTCGATTTCCATCCGGATATCGATCATCAACGCACTGGGGTCGGCCTGCATCAAGGCCCAGGATTCTTTTGGCAAAAGGTGTCGCATGGGGCGATATTGTCCCCTCTTCTTACAATAGTCGGATGACCCAAGCCTATACCCGCGCAAAAGAATTACCCGCCATCTTGGCGCAACGCATCGCCATCCTCGACGGCGCCATGGGCACCATGATTCAACGCTTCAAGTTAGACGAAGCCCAATACCGAGGCGCCGGGTACGCGGGACCCGGCGCCCAGTTTGAGCGCTTCAAAGACTTCCACAAAGACGTCAAAGGCAACAACGAGTTGCTCAGCCTGACCCGTCCCGATGTGATCCGCGACATTCACGAGCGCTACTTGGCAGCAGGCGCCGACCTGATTGAAACCAACACCTTTGGCGCCACCACCATCGCCCAGGCCGATTACGACATGGCCGACTTGGCCTATGAGATGAACCTGGCCTCAGCCCGCATCGCCCGCGAGGCCTGCGATAAGTACAGCACACCTGACAAACCCCGTTTTGTGGCGGGTGCCGTAGGCCCCACGCCCAAAACCGCCAGCATCAGCCCCGATGTGAACGACGCGGGCGCACGCAATGTGAACTTTGAAGAGTTGCGTGCGGCCTATTACGACCAAGTCAAAGCCTTGGTCGAGGGTGGTGCCGATGTGCTGTTGGTGGAAACTATTTTTGACACGCTCAACGCCAAAGCTGCGTTGTTTGCGATTGAAGAGTTTTTTGAAGCCTCGGGCGAGCGCCTGCCCCTCATCATCAGCGGCACGGTGACGGACGCCTCGGGGCGCATCTTGAGCGGCCAAACCGTGACCGCGTTTTGGCACAGCGTGCGCCACGCGCAGCCTTTGGCGATTGGCCTGAACTGCGCCTTGGGCGCCACGCTGATGCGCCCCTATATCCAAGAGCTCAACAAAGTGGCGGGCGACACCTTCATCAGCTGCTACCCCAACGCAGGTTTGCCCAACCCGATGAGCGACACCGGCTTTGACGAAACTCCGGATGTGACTAGCCGCTTGTTGCACGAGTTTGCGGCCGAAGGTTTGGTCAACATCGTGGGCGGCTGCTGCGGCACTACGCCTGAGCATATCGCGGCGATTGGCCAAGCGGTTTCAGACCAAAAGGCGCGGGCTTTGAGTGCGGGACCGTTTTACCGCGAGGCGGCTTGACGCTTTTGTGTTGCTGAGAGGGCGCGGTAACACGCTGCGTAAACCACTCGGTTAAAATTTAGCTCTCCCCAAGGAGCGTTGCAGCTTCACCCGTCCTTTCAGGACTTGCGCGTGAAGTCAGGCTTGGGGCCGAATTTTTTGCAACGACGCTCACCTGTATTGTTAGCCCCAGGTGAGTAACCCCATGAATTCCACTGCAGTTCCCCCCATGAAGTTGTCGGGCCTAGAACCCGTCTCCATCGGCGAGGGCACCTTGTTCGTCAACGTCGGCGAGCGCACCAACGTCACCGGCTCCAAAGCCTTTGCGCGCATGATTTTGAACGGCGAGTACGAGCAAGCCTTGGCCGTGGCGCGTCAGCAGGTGGAAAACGGCGCGCAGGTGATTGACGTGAACATGGACGAAGCCATGTTGGACAGCCAGGCGGCCATGGTGCGCTTCTTGAACCTGATGGCGGGCGAGCCCGACATTGCGCGCGTGCCGGTGATGGTGGACTCTAGCAAGTGGTCGGTCATCGAAGCGGGCCTGCGTTGCATCCAAGGCAAGGGCATCGTGAATTCGATCAGCATGAAAGAGGGTTTGGACGAATTCAAGCGCCAAGCCACGCTGGTCAAGCGCTACGGCGCGGCTGCGGTGGTGATGGCGTTTGACGAAAAAGGCCAAGCCGACACGTATGCGCGCAAGATTGAAATTTGCGAACGCGCTTACCGCGTGTTGGTGGACGAGGTGGGCTTTCCACCCGAAGACATCATCTTTGACCCCAACATCTTCGCCATTGCCACTGGCATTGAAGAGCACGACAACTACGCGGTCGATTTCATTGAAGCCACGCGTTGGATCAAGCACAACCTGCCCGGCGCCAAGGTGAGCGGCGGTGTGTCGAATGTGTCATTCAGCTTCCGCGGCAACGACCCCGTGCGTGAAGCCATCCACACCGTGTTTCTGTACCACGCCATCCAAGCGGGCATGGACATGGGCATCGTCAACGCGGGCATGGTCGGCGTGTATGACGACCTAGAGCCCACGCTGCGTGAGCGCGTGGAAGATGTGGTGTTGAACAGAACGCCCAAATACAAAGAAGGCGAAGCCCACCTCACGGCAGGCGAGCGTCTGATTGAAGTGGCCGAAACCGCCAAAGGCGCAGCCAAAGACGACAGCCAAAAATTGGCGTGGCGCGGCACGGCTGATGCGCCTGTGTCGGTGCAAGACCGGCTCAGCCACGCCTTGGTGCACGGCATCACCGAGTTCATCAACGAAGACACCGAAGAGGCCTACCGCGAAATTTTGGCCAAAGGCGGCCGCCCGTTGCACGTCATTGAAGGCCCGCTGATGGACGGCATGAACGTGGTGGGCGATTTGTTTGGCCAAGGCAAGATGTTCTTGCCGCAGGTGGTCAAGTCGGCCCGCGTGATGAAGCAAGCCGTGGCCCACCTGGTGCCCTACATCGAAGAAGAAAAACGCTTGCAAGCCGCAGCCGGTCAAGACGTCAAAGCCAAGGGCAAGATCGTCATGGCCACGGTCAAAGGCGATGTGCACGACATTGGCAAAAACATCGTCACCGTGGTCTTGCAATGCAACAATTACGAAGTGGTCAACATGGGTGTGATGGTGCCGTGCCACGAAATTTTGGCCAAGGCCAAAGAAGAGGGCGCCGACATCATTGGTTTGTCGGGCCTCATCACACCGTCGCTGGAAGAAATGCAATACGTTGCAGGCGAGATGCAAAAGGACGATTACTTCCGCAGTCGCATGATGCCGCTGATGATTGGCGGCGCCACCACCAGCCGCGTGCACACGGCGGTGAAGATTGCACCGCACTACGAAGGCCCCGTGGTCTATGTGCCCGATGCCTCACGCAGCGTGAGCGTGGCGCAAGGCTTGTTGTCGGACCTTGCTGCCAAATACATTGCCGAGCTGAATGCCGACTACGCCCAAGTGCGCGAGCAGCACGCCAACAAAAAGCAAACGCCCTTGGTCACCTTGGCCCAAGCGCGTGCCAACGCCGCACACCTGAGCTTTGACAATTACAAACCCGCGAAACCGAAATTCATTGGTCGTCGCGTGTTCAAAAACTTTGACTTGGCCGAGTTAGAAAAATACATCGACTGGGCCCCGTTCTTCCAAACCTGGGATTTGGCCGGTCCTTTCCCTGCCATCTTGGAAGATGAGGTGGTGGGCGTGGAAGCTAAGAAGGTCTATGCCGATGGTCAAGCGATGTTGAAAAAAATCATCGCCAACCGCTGGCTCACCGCCAATGCGGTGGTGGGCTTGTACCCCGCACAGCGCGTGGGTGACGACATTGTTTTGTATGCCGATGAAACCCGTCAACAGCAGGTGATGACGTGGCACGGCTTGCGCCAACAAACGGTCAAACCCAACCAGAACCCCAACCGTTGCTTGTCTGACTATGTGGCGGATCAAACCCAAGCGGCTGACTACGTGGGCCTGTTTGCCGTGACCGCAGGCCTTGGTGCGGAGAAGCAAGAAAAGCGTTTCGTCGATGCGCACGACGACTACTCCGCCATTTTGTTCAAAGCCTTGGCCGACCGCTTGGCTGAAGCTTTGGCCGAGTGCATGCACCACCGGGTGCGCACCGACTTGTGGGGTTACGCGGCGGATGAAGCCTTGAGCAACCAAGACTTGATCAAAGAAAAATACCAAGGCATTCGCCCCGCGCCCGGCTACCCTGCTTGTCCAGACCACAGCGCAAAGCTGGATATGTTTGCGTTGTTGCAGTGCGAGGACATCGACATGGGCTTGACCAGCAGCTTGGCCATGACGCCTGCGGCCAGCGTGAGTGGTTTCTACTTGGCGCACCCCGAGGCCAAGTATTTCAACGTGGGCCGCATTGGTGATGACCAAGTGCAAGATTTGGCACAACGCCAAGGCGTGGCGGTGAAAGACTTAGAGCGTTTGCTCGCGCCTAATTTGTAAACAACCCCGTGCATTGCATGTGATGCCGGCTGGCACCCCCAGAGGGTGCCAGCCAAACAATAAAGGGGCGCTGTGCGCCCCTTTGTCATGTGCTGGTGTGTGGTTTGGCCTGATCAGCCTTTCAAGCATTCGCTCATTTTTTCTTTGCGCGCATCGCCCTTGAGGCCTTTGGCCTCGGCATTGCATGTCTTCATCTTGTTTTGTTGTGTGTCAGCTTTGGTGGATTCTGTGGCTGCACCTTTGGCGCTGAGACACTCCTTCATGAAGGCTCTGCGCTCATCACCCGTGAGACTTTTGGCCTTGGCTTCTTTGTGGCATTGGCCCATCTTGCCAGCGGCATGAACTGTGAAACAGGAGGCCATGGACAGGCAGAAAGCCGTCAACATCAAAATTTTCTTCATAGGTAATTCCTTTAAAAGTGAGAGGAGAAAAGGTGCAGTTGTTGCACGCGGATGCACAAAGCAAACGCTGGGTTATTTTTGGAGAGGCGTAGTCCAAAAGGCCTAAGCTGCGCGTACATAAATCGAAGCCAATGCTTGGCCTCTCAGCCATTGACCAGCACCCGGCGGTATTGCACTGCCTCGGCCACGTGGGCGACTTGCACAACCGTCGAATCGGCCAAGTCGGCAATCGTGCGCGCCACACGCAAGGCGCGGTGTGTGCTGCGGCTGGACCATCCCAACTGATGGGCGGCATGCTCTAAAAACTTGGCGGCAGATGCTTCGAGTTGTGTGTGTGTATCCAAGGCTTGACCTTGCAAGGCCTGATTGGGCACGCCCTGGCGGTGCAGGGCGCGTGCATGCGCTGCCATGCAGCGCGCACGCACGGTGGCGGTGGATTCACCCTGCGTACTGGCCATCAACACATCGGGAGCGAGCGCGGGGACTTCGACTTGTAAATCGATGCGGTCTAACAAGGGCCCACTCAGCTTGCCTTGGTAGCGCGCGACTTGATCGGGTGTGCATCGGCAGGCCTTGAGCGTTGAGCCCAAGTAGCCGCAGGGGCAAGGATTCATGGCAGCAATCAATTGAAAACGAGCGGGAAAACGTGCTTGCCGCGCTGCGCGTGAAATGGTGATGTGGCCGCTCTCTAGCGGCTCACGCAAAGCTTCTAAGGCGCTGCGCTTGACCTCGGCGAGCTCATCCAAAAACAGCACACCGTGATGCGCCAACGAAATTTCGCCCGGACGGGGTGGTGTGCCGCCGCCCACCAAGGCCACCGACGTCGCGGTATGGTGCGGGCTGCGTGTGGGGCGCTGCATCCACTGCGCGAGTTCAAAACGCCCGGCCACGCTGGCGATGGCGGCGCTTTCCAAGGCTTCGTCCAGCGTCATGTCGGGCAGCAAGGCGGCGAAGCGCTGCGCCAGCATGGACTTGCCTGTTCCTGGGGGCCCTACCAATAAGAGAGAGTGGCCCCCCGCTGCTGCTATCTCCAGTGCCCGTCGTGGTGCGGCTTGGCCTTTGACCTCTGACAAATCCGGCCCTTGGCTAGCGGTGGGCATGTGTGAGGTGGGAACCAAGCGGCGCCAACCCTCTGCGTTCATCTCGGACGGTACGTTGACCGTGGTGCCGGGTTTGGCAAATCGCGCCACCACATCACGCAAGTGTTCTGCACGGTAGACCTCGGTCGTGGGGACCAGGGCCGCCTCTTCGGCGCTCACAGGCGGCAACACCAAGCGCGTGCGCACCCCCGCGCCGTGCAAGGCCAAGCCCATGGCCAGCGCGCCACGCACGGGGCGCAGCTCACCCGATAACGACAACTCGCCCGCAAACTCATGCAAAGCCAACGCTTCTTCATCGAGCTGGCCATTGGCTGCCAAGATCCCTAAGGCCATGGGCAAATCAAAACGGCCCGAGTCTTTGGGCAAATCGGCGGGCGCCAAGTTCACCGTGATGCGTTTGTTGCTGGGAAAGTCCAGCCCCGCGTTTTGAATGGCGCAGCGCACACGTTCGCGCGCCTCTTTGACTTCGGTGTCTGCCAAGCCCACCAGGGTGAAACTGGGCAAGCCATTGGCCAAATGCACCTCCACGGTCACGGCTGGAGCCTGCAACCCCAAAAGGGCGCGGCTGTGAATCAGCGAGAGCGACATAACACTTCTCTTTCTGAGGTTTATCCCCATTGCGGGGCAATTAATACAAAGTGATGCACCAGAGTTGTGCGCAAAAATGGGTCAGTCGTCAGACTACTGCATCACTTTGGGTCTTTGTGAATGTGAAGAGGCCACTTTTGTGGACTTCAACGTTGGCATGGACCCTGCTAAGTAGGTGTATCCCTTTAAATTTTTCATTGGAGAAAAACATGACATTGAAGTCCAAACTTTTGCTGGCTCTCTTGGCTACCTCTTCTGCTGCTTTTGCGCAAACTGCGCCTGCAGCACCTGAGTCCACCTTGGGTTACAACGTGGGCGTGGTCAGCGAATACCGCTACCGCTCGATTGGTCAAACCAAGGGCACACCTGCACTGCAAGGCGGCGTGGATTACGCTAACGCCAATGGTTTTTACCTCGGTGCTTGGGGTTCGACCATCAAGTGGATCAAGGAAGCGGCTGTTGCCAACAGCTACGATGCAAAAGGACCTGTTGAAATTGACCTGTACGGTGGATACAAGGGTGAGGCCGCAGGCTTAGCCTACGACGTGGGTTATCTGCGTTACCAATACCAAGGCAACACCCTTGAAAAAGCCACCAAATTCAGCAATCCCAACACCGATGAAATCTATGGCGCTTTGACTGCAGGCCCCGTGACTGCAAAGTACTCCTACAGCACGTCTGATTTGTTCGGCAATATCAACTCCAAGGGCAGCACATACCTTGATTTGAGCGCCACATTTGATTTGGGCGATGGCTATTCATTGGTGCCCCACGCTGGACGCCAAGTGATCAAGAACAACATCGATGGCAATTACACCGATGTTTCGCTGACTTTGAACAAAGATTTGGGTGATGGTTTGGTGGCTAACGCGACGGCCATCAGCACCAATGCGCACAAGTCCTTCTACACATACAACAACTACTTTCAAGGCAAAAACATCGTTGTTGTTGGCTTGAAATACAGCTTCTAACCCAAGCTAGTCGTCTTCTCTAGGAGCAACCATGAAACTCATCACCGCCATCATTAAACCCTTTAAGTTGGACGAGGTCCGCGAGGCCTTGTCGCAAATCGGGGTGCAAGGTATCACCGTGACCGAAGTCAAAGGCTTTGGTCGTCAGAAAGGCCATACCGAGTTGTATCGCGGTGCTGAGTACGTGGTTGACTTCTTGCCCAAGGTCAAGATCGAAGCTGCCGTCGACGCTGAACACGTTGACCGCGCCATCGAGGCCATCGAAGGTTCTGCACGCACCGGCAAGATCGGTGACGGCAAGATTTTTGTTTACGACTTGGAACAAGTTGTTCGCATCCGCACCGGGGAAACCGGACCCGAAGCGCTTTAAAAGGAAGACCCATCATGACTAAACTTTTCGCCTATCTGGCCATAGGCGCTGGCCTGCTGTTGCCCAGTGTTTCTGCCTTGGCCCAAGCTGCCCCCGAAGCTGCGACTGCTGTTGCTGCTGCCATTCCCAACAAAGGCGACACCGCCTGGATGACCGTGGCCACTGTGCTCGTGATTCTGATGACCATTCCCGGCCTGGCCCTGTTCTACGGTGGCTTGGTGCGCAGCAAAAACATGCTCTCCGTGTTGATGCAAGTGTTTGTGGTGACTTCGTTGATCTACGTGTTGTGGGTCATCTACGGTTACACCTTCACCTTCACCGGCGGAACGCCCTTCATTGGCGGCATGGACAAGTTGTTCTTTAAAGGCATCACGCCGGACTCGATCGCTGCCACGTTCAGCAAAGGCGTGGTGATTCCTGAATTGACCTTCGCCGCCTTCCAAGCCACGTTCGCTGCCATCACCTGCACCTTGATCGTGGGTGCCTTTGCGGAACGCGCGCGCTTCTCGGCTGTCTTGTTGTTCTGCGCACTGTGGTTCACCTTCAGCTACATGCCTGTGGCCCACATGGTTTGGTATTGGGACGGTCCTGACGCTATCACTGATGCCGCTTCGCTGGAAACTGTGACGGCCGCTGCAGGCTGGTTGTGGGCCAAAGGTGCACTCGACTTCGCAGGCGGTACCGTGGTTCACATCAACGCTGCGGTCGCAGGTTTGGTGGGTGCTTATGTGATCGGCAAGCGTACCGGTTACGGCAAAGAGTCGATGGCGCCTCACAGCCTGACATTGACCATGGTGGGCGCTGCCTTGCTGTGGGTGGGTTGGTTCGGCTTCAATGCGGGCTCTAACCTCGAAGCCAATGGCGTGACTGCTCTGGCATTCGTCAATACCTTGGTGGCCACCGCTGCCGCGACCTTGAGCTGGATTGCCGGTGAAGCTTTGTCCAAAGGCAAAGCGTCGATGTTGGGCGCTGCCTCTGGCGCAGTGGCCGGTTTGGTGGCCATTACCCCAGCCTGCGGATTCGTGGGCCCCATGGGTGCCATCGTGATCGGTTTGTTGGCTGGCTTGATCTGCTTGTGGGGTGTCAACGGTCTCAAGCGCCTCTTGGGTGCGGACGATTCCTTGGACGTCTTCGGTGTCCACGGCGTGGGCGGCATCTTGGGTGCCTTGTTGACCGGCGTGTTTGCAGCGCCTTCACTGGGCGGCACTGGCGTGTACGACTACGTAGCCAACGCAGTCAACCCTGACTACTCGATCGCTGACCAAGTGTGGATCCAGTTCCAAGCGGTGGCCACCACCATCGTCTGGTCGGCTGTGGTCTCCTACATTGCCTACAAATTGGTTGATCTGGTGATCGGTTTGCGTGTGACAGAGGAAGAAGAGCGCGAAGGCCTCGACATCAGCTCACACGGCGAAACGGCTTACCACCGCTGATCAAGGTTTATTTCAAGTTTTCCTTGGACTTTGATGCCCGCCTCACGGCGGGTTTTTTTTCGTCTGTGCTTCATGACGGCGGCGTGGGCTGGAGCAATTTTTAAAGGGCTTGTTCAAAAAATTCAAGTCAAGCCTACAAGCCTGCGACTACCATGAACATCATGCAAGACACCCTGCACCATTTCTCCGAGCGCATTCGCGCCGCTACCCAACATGCCACGCCGCTGCGCCTATGTGGCGGTGGCAGCAAAGACTTTCTTGGTCAAACCCTGCAAGGCGAAGTGCTCGACACCCGCGCTTATGCGGGCATCTTGAGCTACGAGCCGAGCGAGCTGGTCATCACCGCGTGTGCGGGCACGCCGCTGGCCGAGATCGAAGCGGCACTGGCCGAGAAAGGCCAATGCTTCCCGTTCGAGCCACCGCACTTTGGCCCAGGGGCTACTTTGGGCGGCATGGTCGCGGCGGGCTTGAGTGGCCCGGCACGTGCCAGCGTGGGCAGCGTGCGTGACTTTGTGTTGGGTGCGCGCCTGATCAATGGCAAAGGCGAACACCTGACCTTTGGTGGCCAAGTGATGAAAAACGTGGCGGGCTATGACGTGTCGCGTTTGTTGGCGGGCAGCTGGGGGCAGTTGGGCTTGCTCACCGAGGTCTCGCTCAAAGTGCTGCCTGTTGCGCCTGGCGAGGCCACCCTCATGTGCGCTGGTGTGTCGCAAGCGCAAGCGCTGTCGCTCATCAACCGTTGGGGCGGCCAGCCCTTGCCTTTGAACGCCAGCGCCTGGGTGCACGACACCACGGCTCAGCCTGCGCAAGATTATTTGTTTGTGCGTCTGCGCGGCGCCGTTGCTGCAGTTGAGGCTGCGGTGACCCGCATGAGCGTGGAAATAGAAAGTCTGGGTGCGGTGGTGACCCGCATGGACAACGCCCAAGCCGCGCGCGACTGGCAGGCCAGCGGCGAGCACACCTTAGATTTTTTCAACTCCGCACCTGGCAGCGACCACTGCTTGTGGCGCCTGAGCGTCGCGCAAACCGCACCCGTGTTGGACCTGCCCTATGCCCAATACATCGAATGGCACGGCGCGCAACGCTGGCTGTGGGCACCCGCCTCTGATGCGCAACGCTTGCGCGATGTGGCGCAGCAAGCGAGTGGCCATGCCACCTTGTTCAGGACCAGCAGCGCACACGGCGATGCCGACAAGGCCGTGGGTGTGTTCACACCACTCAACACTGTGCAGCAACGCATTCAAGACGAACTCAAAAAACAATTCGATCCTGCGGGTATCTTCAACCGTGGACGCGCTTAAAGCCGAGACACTATGCAAACCCACTTAGCCCCCGAATACCAAAACACCGTCGAAGGCCGCGAGGCCGAAGCGATTTTGCGCAAGTGCGTGCACTGCGGTTTTTGCACGGCCACCTGCCCCACCTACCAATTGCTGGGTGACGAACTTGATGGCCCGCGCGGACGCATTTACCTGATGAAGCAAGTGCTAGAAGGTGCTGAACCCACCCGCGCCACGCAACAGCACTTGGACCGTTGCCTCACCTGCCGCAACTGCGAAAGCACCTGCCCCAGCGGCGTGCAGTACGGCCACTTGGTGGACATTGGCCGCAAGCTGGTTGACGCCAAAGTACCGCGCCCCATGAGCGAGCGTGTTATGCGCTGGGCTTTGAAAGAAGGCTTGCCTTCGCCCTTGTTTTCGCCTGCCATGAAGCTGGGTCAAAGCGTGCGCGGCTTGTTGCCCAAGGCCTTGAAGGCCAAGGTGCCCGCGCCGCAAAACGCCGCACGCAACGGCGTGACATGGCCGACCCAAACCCACGCCCGCAAAGTATTGATGCTCGCAGGGTGTGTTCAACCCGCCATGCTGCCCAACATCAACACCGCCACCGCGCGCGTGTTGGATGCGGCTGGCATTCAAACCTTGCTTGCGCCCGAAGCCGGTTGTTGTGGCGCGGTGAAATTCCACCTCAACGATCAAGACGGGGGCATGGCCCACATGCGTGCCAACATCGACGCATGGTGGCCGTTTGTTGAACAAGGCGTGGAGGCGATTGTGATGAACGCTTCAGGCTGTGGCGTCATGGTCAAAGACTACGGCCATGTGCTCCAACACGACGCGGCTTACGCGGCCAAAGCCCAACGCATCAGCGCACTCACGAAAGACCTGAGCGAACTGCTGCCCGACTTGGTGCCCGTGCTCAAGCCCCAACTCAATGCAGCCGCATTAGCCAAGGCTGGCATGCAGGCCTTTCATCCACCCTGCACCTTGCAGCATGGCCAGCAACTCAAAGGCGGCGTTGAAAAGCACTTGGCCGATTTGGGCTTTGCCATTCAGGTCGCCAACACCGAGGCCCATCTGTGCTGCGGCTCGGCAGGCACCTACAGCGTGCTGAATCCCGAAATCAGCTACACCCTGCGTGACCGCAAACTCGGCCACTTGGATGCGCTGCAACCCCAAGCGATTCTGAGCGCCAACGTCGGGTGCATCACCCACTTGCAAAGCGGCACCGATGTGCCGGTCAAGCATTGGGTGGAGGTGTTGGACGCGGCGCTGAGCTGAGTGCAGAACGCTGCGCGAGAGATCGACGTCGTTTAAGCGGCCAAAGCGGCTTCAATGTCTTTGCTCAATTTCTGCGGCGCATCCACCGACGCGTAGCGTTTGAGCACGCGCCCGTCTTTGCCCACCAAGAATTTGGTGAAGTTCCATTTGATGCCTTCGCTGCCCAGCACGCCGGGTGCTTCGGCCTTAAGCCATTTGAACAGCGGGTGGGCGTCCTCACCGTTGACGTTGATCTTTTCCATCATCGTGAAGCTCACGCCGTAGTTGCGTTGGCAAAACGCGCCAATCTCGGCGTTGCTGCCCGCGTCTTGCGCGCCAAACTGGTTGCAGGGAAAACCGATCACGCTCAAACCTTGCGTGCCATAGGTTTTGTGCAGAGCTTCCAGTCCCTCAAACTGCGGCGTGAAGCCGCAGGCGCTGGCGGTGTTGACGATGAGCAGCACCCGGCCTTGCAGCTCGGTCAATGCCAAGGGCGTGCCGTCAATGCGGTTGGCGGTGAAGTCGTTCAAGGTGTTCATGCAAAAAGTCTTTCAAAACAGAGCAACCACGCCATGCATCAGGTGTGGTCGGGTTGCGTGTGCGCTTGCGACGCCAGCAAGGCAGCCAACACAATCATGCCGCCACCCAGGCCCACGCGCCAGCTCAGGGTCGATGCCCCTAAGGCTACCGAGGACACACTGGCAAACACCACCTCCGACATCATCATCATGGCGGTGGTGTGCGCGCTCAGGCGCGCCGCGCCGTATTGCAAGGTGAAGTTGGAGAGCAAAAACGCTGCGCTCAAGCCCAACACCCACGGTGCCCAGGTGGTGGCTTGTTGCGCCAACATCGGGTCACTCAGCCAGGCCAGCAGGCTGGAAACGCCCGTCGCATCAGAGGCTGTTGTCCACATCTGCACAGCGGGAATCACACCTGTCACGCTGGCCAGTACTGCGCATGCCAAGGCCATCAAGGCGCCGCCGCCAAACATGGCGGTCATGCGTGCAGATTCAGGGGTGTCTTGCAAACGCAGCAACCAGATGTTGGTGAGTGCAAAACAAAAACCACCGAGCAGGGCCAGCACGTCGGACAAATCTTGTGGCACAGGCCAGGCAGATTCAGGCGTTTTCAGAACCCACACCACGCCCAGCAAGGCCAGCGCTAAACGTGCCAAGGCGCCACGTGTGGGCCGTTCTTTGAGCAACCACCACGCTAACAGCAAAGACCAGGTGGGCATCAGATAAAACAGCAACACCACGCGCACGACATCGCCGGTGGTGACAGCCCAGTTAAAACCCACATTGGTCAGGCCCGACGCGGCCATGAGCCACCACAGTTGAGGATGTTGTTTGAAGCTGCGCCAAGCCGTGGGGTTGATGAGCATGAGCACCACGCTCGCCAGTGTGAACACACAGGCAGTGCTCCACAGCGGATGCAGCCCATGCGCATTCAGCGCACGCAGAGGCCACCAAGACAGGCCCCACACCAAAGCGTTGAGAACCAAGGCTAGCACAGCCAGCACGGGGCGTGTGCGCACGGTTTAGCCGTGCAAGTCGTCGTTGCGGGCGATGTGCATCAAACGCGCCAGTTCTTCGCGGTGATGCTTGTGGTTGTGTTCGTGCCAGAGCTTGATGAGCCACATCACATAGCCCACCAGCACCCCAAAGGCGGTGATGGCGCCAAACGCGCTCATGCCCATGCCGGTGCTGAAGGTGTACAAAAAGCCCAGACCCAAAATACACAGTTGCTCATTGAGGTTTTGCACCGCAATCGAACGGCCTGCACCCATGAGGTTGTGGCCCCGGTGTTGCAGCAACGCGTTCATGGGCACCACCAAGAAACCACCCAAACCACCCAGCACAATCAAAAACGGCACGGCCAACCATAGGCTGTCAATGAAATTCATCGCCACCACAAAGCAGCCCATGGCAATGCCCAGGGGCATCAGGCGGGTGGCGTGGTCGAGCTTCATTTTCATGGAGGCGACCACCGCGCCAACCGCTGTACCAATCGCCACCACGCCCACCAAGCTGGAGGCCTGTGTGGTGCTGTAGCCCAAGGCCGCAGCACTCCAAGCCAACACGATGTAGCGCAGGTTGCCGCTCACGCCCCAAAATAAAGTGGTGGTAGCCAGCGAGATTTGACCCAGCTTGTCATGCCACAAGCGTTGGTTGCAATGCCAAAAGTCAGGCACCAAGGCCAGCAAATTGCGCAGCATGGTTTTGTCGGGGTCCAGGCGCATGGGAATCAAGGCCGCGCCTGTGTAGGGAATGCGTTTGTTGAACCAGGCAGCCAATGCATACAGAGGAATCAACAAACAAATGGCGGCCTCGGCAGCCGTGTCCACCCCGGTGGTGATGAATGGCAAGTCAAACGACAGCAAGAACGTGGACAAGTTCGGCCCCACCAACTGACCACCCAACAACACGCCCAAGATGATGGAGCCAATCGTTAGGCCTTCAATCCAGCCATTGGCCTTGACCAATTGCGAGGCGGGCAGCAGCTCGGTCAAGATGCCGTACTTGGCGGGTGAATACGCAGCAGCACCCAAGCCCACCACGGCGTAGGCCAGCAGGGGGTGCACGCCAAACAGCATCATCAAACAACCCACCACCTTGATGGTGTTGCTCATCAGCATGACCTCGCCCTTCGGTCGCGAGTCGGCAAACGCACCGACAAACGGCGCGAGCACCACATAGAACAAGGCGAACATGGGCACCAGAGCGGCACGCTGCCACTCGGGGGCGCCACCTGACTTCAACAATTCAACGGCTGTCACAAACAACGCGTTGTCGGCCAACGAGCTGAAAAACTGGGCCGACATGATGGTGTAAAAACCGCGCTTCATGGGAGGGACTGGCATAGCGACAGCACTCTGTGCGCCATGCGATTGCTTCTTTCTTTGAATTCGACACGAGGTTATATCACGCGGGTGCCACAATATTGACCATGCCCCGCCCGATACACGCCTTTGTTCACACCGACGCGCTGCGTCATAACCTGCAACGCATGCGCCTTGCTGCCGCCGATGCCCGCGTCTGGGCGGTGGTCAAAGCCAACGCCTATGGCCATGGCATCGAACGTGTGTTCGAAGGCTTGCGTGCCGCCGATGGCTTTGCTCTGCTGGACCTGGACGAGGCGCAACGCATACGGGCCTTGGGTTGGCGCGGGCCGGTGCTGCTTTTGGAAGGTGTGTTTGAAGCCCGCGATTTGGAACTCTGCTCGCGTTTGGACCTGTGGCACACCGTGCATTGCGATGAACAAATCGACATGCTCAGCCGCCACAAAACACAAGTCCCGCATCGAATATTCGTCAAATTGAACAGTGGAATGAACCGCCTGGGATTTACCCCGGTGCGCTTCAGATCGGCCTGGACACGCTTGAACCAATTGCCCCAAGTGGATGAAATTTCCTTCATCACCCACTTCAGCGATGCCGATGGCGACAAAGGCATTGCCGAGCAAATGGCTGCGTTTGAACGTGCCACCCAAGACCTGCCCGGCGAGCGCAGCACCTGCAACAGCGCAGGCTTGTTGCGCCACGCCAGCGCCCCTGCGGTGGCTGCCGATTGGGTGCGACCGGGCATTGCGCTCTACGGCAGCGCGCCAGATTTTCCGCAGCACACCATTCACGACTGGGACTTGCAGCCCACCCTCAGTTTGCGCAGCCGCCTCATCGCCATCCAAGATTTGCAAGCCGGTGACACCGTGGGCTATGGCTCGAGCTTTCAAGCCGATGCAGCGATGCGCATTGGCATCGTCGCTTGCGGCTATGCCGATGGCTACCCGCGCCATTGCCCCACAGGCACACCGGTGTTGGTTGATGGTGTGCGCACCCGCACCGTGGGCCGGGTCAGCATGGACATGATCGCGGTCGACCTCACACCGTGTCCGCAAGCGGGCTTCGGCACCGAAGTCACCCTGTGGGGCCGCGCCAGCAACGGTGCTGTGTTGTCGATTGACGAGGTGGCTCAAGCCGCAGGCACCGTGGGCTACGAGTTGATGTGCGCCGTCTCGGCGCGCGTGGGCTTTACCCAAGATTGATGTGATGCACCACACCTTGTCTGTGCGCCATTTCTTGCTGGCGCTTGCCGTGGTGGCGGTGTGGGGTAGCAACTTTGTGGTCATTAAAAATGCACTGGGGCATTTGCCGCCCTTGCTGTTTGCGGCGCTGCGTTTTTCATTGGCGTTTTTACCCGCTGCGTTTTTTTTGCCGCGCCCCGCCGTGCCGCTGCGCAATTTGGCGGCCTATGGTTTGCTCATTGGGCTGGTGCAGTTCGGTGCTTTGTACTGGGCCGTCAATGGCCACATTGCACCGGGCTTGGCCTCGCTGGTGGTGCAAACCCAGGTGTTTTTCACCATCGCCTTGTCCATGCGCTTGACCGGTGAACGCGTGCGTGCGTTTCAGTGGGTGGCTTTGTCACTCGCTGTCACCGGCATTGCCGTGATTGGTGCCCACACCGACGCCGACACCACGTGGTTGGGCCTAGGGCTGGTCCTTTTGGCAGCGCTGGGTTGGTCGCTGGGCAATATGGTTGGCAAGCAAGCCGGACCCGTGAACATGTTGGCCTATGTGGTGTGGTCCAGCGTGTTTGCCGTGCCGCCCTTGTTGGTCTTGTCCTACCTCACCGAAGGCTGGCCCGCCATGCAAGCGGGCGTGTTGGATGCCGATGTGTTCACCTGGATCGCGGTAGCCTGGCAGTCCTGGGGCAACACCTTGTTTGGTTACGCGGCCTGGGGGTGGCTGCTGGCGCGTAACCCGGCGTCCACCATCACCCCCATGGCCTTGCTCGTGCCCGTGTTCGGCATGGGGGCCTCAGCCCTCTTGTTGGCCGAACCCCTGCCCGCTTGGAAACTCATCGCTGCAGGCTTGGTGATGGGCGGGCTGGCGCTCAATGTGCTCTGGCCGCATTGGAAGTCACGCCGAGCCGCCTCGGCTTGACAGACGTGTGATAACAAAATCTGTCGACCCCTCAAAGCGTAGCGAAGGGGTGCAGTCGGCGCTCGATGCAGCGACATCAAGAGCGAAGCGAAGGAGCTGCAGCGAGTGCCGGCTGCGCCCCTTTGCGGGGCCATAGAGCTAACGCCAACCCATCAAGTCGCCGGATAAAGCCCCAACCCCTGCGCCTGCAACCGCGCCAACCCCAGCAGCGCATCGGTGAACGGCGTGGCCACACCCGTGATCTGCCCCAGCTCCCGCACCGCGCCTACCAACGCATCCAGCTCCACCGCACGGTGCGCTTCCACATCTTGCAGCATCGAGGTTTTGAACGCCCCCAGTTTGCGTGTCACCGCATGACGGTCTTCCGGTTGCTGGTCGATGGGAATGCCAATGGCCGTGCCAATCGCCTTGGCTTCCAGCATCACCTGCGAGATGAAGTTGCGCACCAGCGGGTCGTTCAAAATTTTGTCGGTGGTGGCACCCGTCAAAGCGCTGACGGGGTTGACCGTCATATTGCCCCACAGCTTGTACCAAGTGTCTTTTTGAATCTGCGGCGACAAGGTCGCGTCAAAGCCTGCGCTTTGCAACAAGGCATGCAGTGCTTGCGCGCGCGCACTCAACGCACCCGAGGGCTCGCCGATGATCAGGCCATTGCCAAAGTGATGCTGCACCTCAGCAGGGCCGCGCAGCGAACAACTGGCATGCACCACGCAGCCAATGAGGTGCTGCGCAGGAATGGCTTGGGTGATGTGACCTTGCGGGTCCACACTGGCCAGCGGTGTGTTGGCATAGCGGCCACCAAAGCCTTGCAAAAACCACCACGGCACGCCGTTCATGGCGGTGAGCACCACGGTGTGTGGGCCCAGGAGCGGCGCAATGTGTTGCGCCACCTCGGCCAGCGCCGGTGCTTTGACGGCGATGACCACCAGGTCTTGCACGCCCAAGTCGGCGGGCTGTGCGCTGGCTTTCACAGCCACGCTCAGGGGCGATGTCGGCGATGCACCGCTGTCGGCGCCTGCAGACGCATTGGCGCTCATGCCAGACGCTTCACCCGGATTTGGCGCTGCTCGATGCAAACGCAATCCGTGCTGCTGCAACGCAGCCAGCGTGGCACCGCGCGCCACGACCGACAGTTCCACACCGGGCTGCTGCGCCAATCGCGCGCCAATCCAGCCGCCAATGGCACCCGCGCCGTAAATGCAAATTTTGGAAAACGTCATTGTTGGTAGCTTGTGTCGATGCGGTCCACTTGGCGCACCAGGGCGTCAAACACGTCCACGCCCGCGCCACCGTGTTGGTTGTCAAACTGCAGCGAGTCACGGGTGCATCGGGCGGCGATGGGCTCGGGCACGGCAATCGGTGCACCCATGCTCAAGGTGGCGAGCTGAATTTCGCAGGCGCGTTGCAGCGTCCACAAAATCGCGAAGGTCTCAGGCAAGGTGCTGCCCCAGGCCAGCAGACCGTGGTTGCGCAAGATCACGGCTTGCTTGTTGCCAATGCTCTTGAGCACACGTGGCCCCTCGTCGGCGTGGATGGTGATGCCCTCGAAGTCGTGGTACGCCACCATGTCGTGCAACTGTGCCGAATAAAAATTGCTTTGCGACAAACCGCCTTGCAAACACGCTACCGCCACGCCGGCTGTGGTGTGGGTGTGCATCACGCAGTGCGCGCCCTCAATCCCTGCGTGCAAGGTGGCATGCACCACAAAACCCGCCGGGTTGACGCGGTGGGTGGAGCCGTCAAGCACCTCGCCTTGGAGGTTGATCTTCACCAAGTTGCTGGCCGTGACTTCGCTGTAGTGCAGGCCAAAAGGGTTGATCAAAAACTGCTTGTCATCGCCGCTCACGCTGGGGGGCACGCGCACGGTGATGTGGTTGTAGATCATCTCGGTCCAGCCCAGCATGGCGAAGATGCGGTAGCAGGCCGCGAGCTGCACGCGGGTAGCCCACTCGTCGGGGTGAAAGCGGTGTGGTTGTGTCATGGCGAACTCCTAGCGAGGCACGGCAAGGCTGCGGTCAGTACACACGGCCTTTGTCGTTGGCCGGGTTGGCGGTGGGCAAGCTGTCTTTGAATTTAGCGGCGAGGGCCGAGGTTTGACGGGCCAAGATCACGGCGTCCACGCCGACCGCCACAAACAGTGCGCCGAGCGACAAATAGTGGCGGGCCAAGGTTTCGTCGGCCATCAAGATCCCGGGGGCTTTGCCGGCCTTGCGGATGCGGGCAATCGCGTCTTCAATCGCGCCTTGCACTTCGGGGTGCATGGGGTTGCCGATGTGGCCCATGGAGGCCGACAAATCGGCGGGGCCGATGAACACGCCGTCCACCCCGTCGGTAGCGGCAATGGCATCGAGGTTTTTCAGCGCTTCACGGGTTTCGGCTTGCACCAACACGCACACTTGCGCGTTGGCTTCTTTGCCGTAGTTGGGGTAGCGGCCCCAGCGTGCGGCACGGGTGCCGGCCATGCCGCGGATGCCGCCTTGGCCGTCGTCTTGCGGGTAGCGGCAGGCTTTGACGATGGCAGCCGCTTGCTCGGCGGTGTCGACCATGGGCACCAACACGGTGGGCGCGCCAATGTCCAGAATTTGTTTGAGCAAGGCGGGGTGGTCGTGCGGCACGCGCACCACGGGGTTGGCGCCGGGATAGGCGGCCACGGTTTGCAGTTGCGCGAGCAAGGTGGTCAGGTCGTTGGGGCCGTGCTCGCCGTCGAGCACCAGCCAGTCAAAGCCAGCACCGGCGCAAATTTCGGCCGCGACGGCGTTGCCCAAGCCCATCCATAAACCGATTTGGGCTTGCTTTTTGTGAAGGGCGTGTTTGAAGGCGTTGACAGGTGTTTGCATGGTGTGACCGTGTGAAAAAGTAGGTTGAAGAAGCTTGGACGATGTGGAAACGATGTCGATGTTGGCGGCGGATTGTGATGGCTTGGGTGAGAAAAACGCGCCTTACACAAAGCGGAATTGCAAGCAACCCAATGGGCCGTAGTCTGCCTCAAACATGTCGCCGACCTTGGCACCCACGGGACGCGTGAACGAGCCCGCCAGCACCACCTCGCCCGCGTGTAGGTGCTCGCCCCAGGGCGCGAGTTTGTTGGCCAGCCAGGCCACGCCGATCGCGGGGTCGCCTTGCACGCCGGCGGCCAGGCCGGTTTCTTCCACCACGCCGTTTTGGCGCAGCACCGCACCGCACCAGGGCAGGTTGGTGGTGTGTGGGTCCACATGGGCACCCCCGAGCACGATGCCTGCGTTGGCCGCGTTGTCGCTGATGGTGTCGAACACCTTGCGCATCACTTTGGTGTGGCGGTCGAACTGTTCGATGCGCGAGTCGATGATCTCGATCGCGGGCGTCACATAGTCGGTGGCGGCCAGCACTTGGGCCACGGTCACGTCGGGGCCGCGCAGCGCGTGCTTGAGCACAAAGGCCAGCTCGACCTCCACCCGTGGGGCGATGAAGTTTTTGATCGGAATGTCCAACACCTGGCCGGGCGTGCAGGTGTAGCGCATGTGCTCGAGCAAGGTGCCGTAGTCGGGCTCGTCAATTTGGCTGGCCTGCTGCATGGCGCGGCTGGTCAGGCCAATTTTGTGGCCCATCACCTGGTGGCCTTCGGCGAGCTTGAGCGCCATCCAGGCGCGGTTGATGCGGTAGCCATCTTCGATGGTCATGCCGGGGAAGCGCTTGGAGAAGTGCTCGATTTGCACGCCCGATTTTTCGGACTGGTTCAGCTCGGCGGCGAGTTGTTGGATCAAGGAGTCATCAAACATGGGAGCCTTTGCAAAGATAGAGATCAAGGTTTGTTGAACAGCGGGTGCAAGTTGCTGTGCTTGGCGTCGAACACCTCGGCGCCCACATCGACTTGCAGCGTGATGCCGATGTGGCGCTTGGTAAACAGCTCGGCAAAGTGCGCCTTTGTGACGTCGATCAGGGTTTGGCCTGCGCGTTGCTGCGTGGCTTCGCTGCGGCCACGGCCCATGCGCAGGTTGAGGTAGACAAAGGCGTAGTCGCTGGAGTCGCCCGAGCCGTGGGGGCCGCTCTGTGGGTGGTGCGTGAACAGCGCGGCTTGGCGGCCTGCCGCACCGCCATCGGCCACCGCATGGTGCGCTGCGGGGTAGGCCAGCACGCGGGTGCCGCCGGTGGGAAATACTTGTTTGCCGGACTCGTCTTGCACGGTGAGCATGGCGTCGGCCAAGCTGCGGCACAGCACGCCCATGTCGGTTTCGAGGTCGAGTTGGCCGGTGTAGAGGATCACAAGGTGGGGCATGGTGTTCTCACAAATGTGTGACTTACAGACGTGTGCTGATCGCGGTGTAGCCTTCGGCGCTACTGGCCACGGGAGCGGGCACCTGCGCGCCGCTTTGCGGCGTGACGTCAAAAATCGCATTGAGCTGGCCGGTGCCACTGGCGCCGAAGTACGGTGTGACGATTTCGGCCGCACCGTCATAGCCCGTCCAACCCAAAGCACCCAGCAACATGGCCGTGTCGTGCATGAAGCCTTCGCCGTGGCCCTTGCTGGCGTATTCGGGCAGCATCTCGCAAAAGGCTTTCCATTCGCGATTCGCCCACATCTGCAGCACCTGTTTGTCGAGTTGTTCCAAGAAAGGGCTCCAGATCTTGTGGGCAAACTCCGGTGCCAAGCCGTTTTGCGCAAAGCGATGACTCAACGAGCCGCTGGCCAAAAACGCGACCTTGCCGTCGTAGTGTTTTTCCACCGCTTCGCGCATGGCCCAGCCCAGGCGCGCGCTGTCGTTGAGGTAATGCACCATGCACAGGGCCGAGACCGACACCACCTTGAAGTGCTGGTCTTCGTTCATGTAGCGCAACGGCACCAGCGTGCCGTATTCGGGATCGAGCGTGGTGTTGTCGTGCGCCAGCGTTTCCACCCCGTGTTCGTTGGCCACCTTGGCGAGCAGATGCCCGAGCGCGGGGTTGCCCGGTGACTCGAACGCCATGTGGTTGATGAAGTGCGGCAGCTCGTTGCTGGTGTAGCTGCCCTTGAAATGTGGCGCGCAGTTGATGTGGTAATTCGCGTTGACCAGCCAGTGGGTGTCAAACACCACCAGTGTGTCCACGCCGAGCGCGCGGCAGCGGCGGCTGATTTCTTGGTGGCCGTCGATGGCGCTTTGACGGGTGCCAAAACGCGGGCCTGGAATTTCGCTCAGGTACATGCTGGGCACGTGTGTGATTTTGGCGGCGAGTGCTAGTTGGCCCATGGCGGTTCCTTGCGGTGTGTGGGTGTGCTTGCTTTGGTGTTGGCGTGTGACGGTGAGGCTGGGCATCTGCCGCCGCTCATGTCCTCCGGGATTTGCTGTGCAAATCCCTCCCCCTTTACTTCGCTGTGGCAGATACCCAGCCTCACCTTTGGGTGGCAAATCAGGCATCTAAATGTCAGCGTGCCCACACCTCGTCGATGGGTTGGGCGGGATGTTGGGCGCAGCGAAGTCAAGGAGGAGGGGCGGGCCCAGCCCGCCCCGGGGGACATGAGCGGAGCCCAACGTCCCGCCCGGCCCATCTCGCCAAGTCGTCCGCGTAAATGTGATGCGGCGCACGTCAGCGCAACATTCGAGATGGGTTGATGGGGCAGAACCATGTCAAACATCCGACGTGATCCCCGCCTTGCGGATCACCTGCGCGTATTTGTCGGTCTCGCTGCGGATGAAGCTGGCAAACCGATCCGGCGTGCCCGCCAGCGACACAATGCCGCCGTCCGCAAAAGCCTGCACCACGGCGGGTGCCTGCAAGGCCTTGTTGATCTCAGCATTCAGGCGCTGCACCACCGCATCGGGTGTGCCGCTGCGCGTGAGGATGCCGTTCCACGAATTCGATTCAATCGCCAAGCCCTGCTCGGCCAGTGTGGCGATCTGCGGTGCCAGTGGCGAGCGTTTGGCCGTGGCCATGCCGATTGCCACCAACTTGCCGCTTTGCACATGTTGGCGAAACTCCGGCCAGTTGCCAAACATCACCGTGACCTGACCGCCGATCAAATCATTGAGCCCGGGGGCTTGGCCCTTGTAGGGCACGTGGATCATCTCGATGCCCGCTTGTCCTTCGAGCATGGCACCCGCCAGATGCGCCGACGTGCCTGCACCAAACGAAGCGTAGCTGAGCTTGCCGGGCTGCTTTTTGGCAGCGGCGATCAAATCGGCCACGGTTTTGAGGCCGCTGCCCGGGTGGGTGGCCAGCACATGCTCGGACATGCCCATCAGGCCGACCGGCCGCAAATCGCGCAGGCCGTCATAGGGCAAGTTTTTCACCAGCGTTTGGTTGACACAAAAGCTGTTGGCCACGGTGACTAAGGTGTAACCGTCAGGCTGCGATTTGGCGGCGAGGTCCACACCCAGCACCGTGCCCGCACCCGGCTTGTTGTCGACCACCACGCTTTGACCCAGCGACTTGCTGAGCTCAGTGGCCACCAGACGCGTCACCACATCGGTGGTGCCACCGGGTGGGAAAGGCACGATCAGCCGGATGGGTTTGGTGGGCCAAACGGGTGCTTGTGCCTGCGCGGCCCAGGGCAGGGCCACTACTGCTGTGCCCAGCAGCAAACGCCGTCTTGAAAAAACTGCCATGGAGGATGAGGTGGGGTGAGCCACCGCATCCTCGAATCGCGATCGCGTCATGGGGTTCCCCAATGCGGAATGTGGTGGCTGCCCAAACTGACCGCCACGTTCTTGGGCTCGCAAAACACTTCGTAGCTCCAGGTGCCGCCTTCGCGGCCGGTGCCGCTGGCCTTGGTGCCGCCAAAAGGTTGGCGCAGGTCGCGCACGTTTTGGCTGTTCACAAAGCACATGCCGGCTTCGACAGCAGCGGCCACACGGTGGGCTTTGCCAATGTTTTCGGTCCACACATAGCTGCTCAAACCGTAGGCAATGTCGTTGGCCAATTCAATCGCGTGGGCTTCGTCTTTGAACGGAATCAGGCAGGCCACCGGGCCAAAGATTTCGTCTTGCGCGATCTTCATGCGGTTGTCCACATCGGCAAACACGGTGGGCCACACAAAGTTGCCATTCTTCACGCGAGCCGACAACTCAGGCGCGTAGCTGGGGCGGTCCAAGCCGCCGCACAGCATCGTGGCGCCTTCTTTGGGGCCGAGCTCGATGTAGCTTTTCACCTTGGCCAAATGCGCTTTCGAGATCATGGGGCCGACGATGGTTTTTTCATCGAGTGGATCGCCCACGGTGATGCGTTTGGCGCGTTCGGTGAACTTGGCTACAAAGTCGGCGTAAATGCTTTGCTGCACCAAGATGCGGCTGCCTGCGGTGCAGCGCTCGCCGTTGTTGCTGAAGATCATGAAGATGGCGGCGTCCAAGGCACGGTCCAAATCGGCGTCTTCAAAAATCACAAATGGGCTCTTGCCACCCAGCTCCATGCTGAACTTTTTCAAGCCCGCTGTTTTGACAATGCGGTTGCCTGTGGCGGTGGAGCCGGTGAACGAGATGGCGCGCACATCGGGGTGTGCCACCAAAGGCTCGCCTGTGTCTTGGCCATAGCCGTGCACCAGGTTGAGCACGCCTGCAGGAATGCCTGCTTCCAAGGCCAAATCGCCCAGGCGCGCAGCGGTCAGGGGCGAGAGCTCGCTCATCTTGAGCACCGCGGTGTTGCCAAAGGCCAGGCAGGGTGCGACCTTCCACGTGGCGGTCATGAAGGGCACGTTCCAGGGGCTGATCAGGGCACACACACCCACGGGGTGAAACAGCGTGTAGTTCAGATGGGTGGGCGTGGGGTAGGTGTGGCCGTCCACGCGGGTGCACATTTCGGCGAAGTAGTAGAAGTTGTCGGCCGCACGCGGAATGAGTTGCTTGCCGGTCTGCGAGATGGTTTGGCCGCAGTCGTTGGTTTCGGTTTGCGCGATTTCGGGCACGTGCTTGGCAATCAGGTCGCCGAGTTTGCGAATCACCTTGGCGCGTTCGGGTGCGGGTGTGTTGGCCCATTTGGGAAAGGCCGCTTTCGCTGCGGCCACCGCCGCGTTCACTTCGTTCGTGCCGCCTGCGGCTACTTCGGCGAGTACGTCTTGGGTGGCGGGGTTGATGGTTTCAAACGTCTTGCCGTGGCTGACGTGTTGGCCGTTGATGAGGTGTTGGATGTGTGACATGGCGGGGTGTTCGTCTGGGGTGGGTGATGTGCGTGGGATGTCGTTATGGGTCGCGGCTCAGCGGGGGGCGAGCGCGATGGTGTTGGTCAGCGCGCCAATGCCTTCGATCTCGGTGACGATCACGTCGCCCGGTTGGCAATCCACCACGCCATCGGGCGTGCCGGTCAAGATGACGTCGCCGGGGTTCAGCGTCATGAAGCGGCTGAAGTAGGCGATCAAGGTGGGCACGTCAAAAATCATGTCGCGGGTGTTGCCGCTTTGGGTGACTTTGCCGTTGACGGTGGTTTGCAGCGCCAAGTTCATGGGATCGCCATATTCGGCATGCACATGGGCAGCGTCGATCAGCCAGGGGCCAATGGGTGTGCAGGTGTCGCGGTTTTTCACCCGCAGATTCGGGCGGTACCAGTTCTCTAAGTAGTCGCGGATGGCGTAGTCGTTGGCCACGGTGTAGCCGCGCACATAGTCGTAGGCGTCTTCTTTTTTCACCCGGCGTGCGGTGCGGCCGATGACCACGGCGAGTTCGCACTCGTAGTGCATGAACTGCACATCGCCAGGGCGCAGGGTCAGTTGCTGGTGGCCGATGAACGAGGCCTCGCCTTTGACAAAGGCCAGCGGCTCTTTGGGTGGCTCTTTGAAGGCCAGCTCTTTGGCATGGTCGGCATAGTTGAGCCCCAAGGCAATCACGGTGCGCGGGCGCGCCACCGGGGCCAAAGGCGGCAGCCATTGCACTTGGTCGAACGCCACCAAGCGGCCATCGGCCAGCAGCAGTTGACCGTCTTGTTCGGTGGCATCGAAGGTGTGGCCTTGGTAGACCACGCGGGCGTGTTTGTAAGCAGCGTGTTGTGTCATACCGGCATCTCCAAAGCAGGGGCTGCGACCAGGGTGTGGCGCATCACACCCAGGCCGGCGTGGCCGGGGGCTTGGATCTCGATCACATCGCCCACCCGGGCGTGGGGGCGGTGGCCCGTATCCGGGCCGTCGGTGCAAATGTCTAGGCCCAGCATCAGCACGTCGCCGGCTTGTAGGGTCATGAAGTCGTTCACATCCGCCAGCAGCTGTGCGAGCGGGCGACGCATCTGGCGCAGATCCACGGTTTGGCGCAGTTGGCCGTTGATGCGCACCTCCAAGGTCAAGGCATTGGCATCGACTACATCGGCGGCGGGCAAGAGTGTGGGGCCCACGCCCAAAAAACCGTCTAAGTTTTTGAACTTCACCGGCGGGCGGTAAAAGCCTTGGGCTTGCACGCTGTGCGGCAGTGACACATCGTTGAGCAACACCAAGCCGCGCACATGGCTGGCCTCGCCGTGGGTGTTGGGCAGGCCCAGCACCACGCCCAAGGTGGCGCCGACTTCAACGGCGGGCACATCGGCAGGCACGGGAATCGCGCTGTCGTGGGCGGACCAGGTGTTGGCGGTTTTCACATACAGCACGGGCGCTGCTGGAGGGGCTTTGTAGGGCGCCTCACTCATCAACGTGCTGGCGCTTTGCCATTCGGCGTGCGCGTTCAGCAGCACACCGTAGACGGTGCCGTGAATCGGGAATTCAGAAGTGCTCATGCGTGGGGCTAGGTATGAAAAGTGGGTGGATCGGTGTTCACTGCGGCGGGAGGGTGCTGGGGGCTTCCAGCGCAATCACTTCGTCGAGCAAGCTGTAAAGTTGTTGCAACTTGGGTTTGCCCAAGTTCTTTTCCATCCATTGGTAATGGGCTTCGATGGTTTGCGACAAGGTGCTCACGCGGGCCAGCCCCTTGGGCGTCGCACGCACCACGGTGCGGCGTTGGTCGCTGGGGTCGCGTTGGCGCTCAATCAGGCCATCGCGTTCCATGCGCGTGAGCACGCCGCTCAAGCTCGGGCCGATGATGTAGGCCTCGCGCGCGACGCGCCCGGTTTCTACCCCGGCGCCGCCGTTGCCATGGTCTTCACCGAGCACGCGCAACACGCGCCATTGCTGATCGCTCAGGCCCTGGTCACGCAAGCCGGGTCGGGTGTGCGCCATCACCGACTCGCGCGCTTGCAGCAGCAGGCGCGGCAGGTTGCGGTGGGCAAAGGGTTTGGACATGGGTGCGTGGCGTTAATTTATTTAGCATGTTAAATAAATTAAACCCGCAAGCCAAGCCTGTATGCGGCCTGCGCACTCAGGACTTACCCTGAAAAAACACCAATACTGTTTGTTTATCCAGTATCATTTCGGTCATGGCCAAAGAAAAAACCCAATACACCTGCACCGACTGCGGCGGCATCAGCGCCAAATGGTTGGGCAAGTGCCCGAGCTGCAATGCGTGGAACACCTTGATCGAAAGCGTGGTCGAAAGCAATACGGCGACCAAAAACCGCTACGCCGGCATGGCGGCCTTGGCCCCCGCGTCTGAAGTGGCCATCCTCTCGGACATCGAAGCGCAAGACGTGGCGCGTACCCCCACCGGCCAAGAAGAACTCGACCGCGTGCTGGGCGGCGGCATGGTCGAAGGTGGTGTGGTGCTGATTGGCGGCGATCCGGGCATTGGCAAATCCACCTTGATCTTGCAAGCCATGGACGGCTTGCAGCGCAGCGGCTTGAGCACCTTGTATGTGACGGGCGAGGAGTCGGCCTCGCAAGTGGCTTTGCGCTCGCGCCGCTTGGGGCTGGACCACAGCCAGGTGCAGGTGGTGGCAGAAACACAGCTTGAAAAAATACTGGCCACCGTGGACAAGCTTCAACCCGCCGTGGTGGTGATGGATTCCATCCAAACTGTGTATTCCGACCAGCTCACCAGCGCCCCTGGGTCGGTGGCGCAGGTGCGTGAATGTGCCTCACACCTCACCCGCATGGCCAAGTCCACTGGCACAGCCGTGGTGCTGGTGGGTCACGTCACCAAAGAAGGCGCCTTGGCTGGGCCGCGTGTGTTGGAGCACATGGTCGACACCGTGCTGTACTTTGAGGGCGACACCCACTCCACCTACCGGCTGGTGCGGGCGATCAAAAACCGCTTTGGGGCGGTGAATGAAATTGGCGTGTTCGCCATGACGGAAAAAGGCCTGAAAGGCGTGAGCAACCCCAGCGCCATCTTTCTGAGCCAGCACTCTGACCCCGTGCCCGGCAGCTGTGTGCTCGTCACGCTCGAGGGCACGCGCCCCATGCTGGTGGAGATTCAAGCCTTGGTGGACAGCGGCGGTCCGTCGCCACGCCGTTTGAGTGTGGGCCTGGACCGCGACCGTTTGGCCATGTTGCTGGCGGTGCTGCACCGCCACGCCGGTGTGGCGTGCATGGACCAAGACGTGTTTGTCAACGCGGTGGGTGGCGTGCGTATCAGCGAACCTGCCGCTGACCTGGCCGTGTTGTTGTCGATCCAAAGCAGCTTGCGCGGCAAGCCACTGCCTCAAGGTTTCATCGCCTTTGGCGAAGTGGGCTTGGCGGGCGAGGTGCGGCCTGCACCGCGCGGCCAAGAGCGCTTGAAAGAAGCGGCCAAATTGGGCTTCACCGTGGCCGTGATTCCCAAAGCCAACGCGCCCAAAAAGCCCATCGAGGGCATGACGGTGCATGCGGTCGAGCGCGTGGACGAGGCGATTAACTTGGTGCGTGAGCTGGGTTGAGACCGTCCTGGGCTACGTAGAAGTCACGTCTCTGGGCTGGCGATGGCTCATGAGAGCCTGAGACAATAACGCCATGAACTTTCAAAGAATTTTGGTGCCAGTGGGTGCCGTGGGCCTGACCGCCTGGGCTTGGCAAAGCTGGGGGTGGATGGGCATTGCCATGGTGGTGACCGGCGGTGTCATGTGGTTGCTGCTGTATTTCACCCGCTTGGTGCAAATCATGAAGCGCGCCAGCAACCGCCCCATCGGGTTTGTGGACAGCGCGGTCATGCTCAATGCCAAACTCAAGTCAGGGGTGAGCCTGATGCACGTCATCGCCATGACCCGCGCCTTGGGCCAACTCGAAAGCGCCAAAGACGCGCAGCCCGAAGTGTTCAGCTGGCGCGATGGCAGCCAGTCGGTGGTGCGCTGCGTGTTTGCCCAAGGCAAGCTGCAAAGTTGGACCTTGGAGCGTCCGTTTCAGGCCACCGATGTCGAGCCCGTCACGGCGTCGGCCAACGATTGAGCACAGCAACCGGCGTGTCAGCCCAGGCGCTGTCAGGCTCGCTAAAATGACCGTTTACGCCACTTGGCGAACCCATTCCACAAGTCCAAAGGAAACCCCATGAGCGTCGTGATTCCCTCTTCCATGTCTGACCGTGACGGCAAAATCTGGATGGACGGCCACATGGTCGACTGGCGTGATGCCAAGATCCACGTGTTGAGCCACACCCTGCACTACGGTTGCGGCGCGTTTGAGGGCGTGCGCGCTTACAAAACCGAGCAAGGCACCGCTGTCTTCCGCTTGCAAGAGCACACCGACCGTCTGTTCAACAGCGCCAAAATTCTGCGCATGAACCTGCCCTTCACCAAAGAGCAAGTCAACGACGCCCAACGCGCTGTGGTGCGTGAGAACAAGCTCGAAAGCGGCTACATCCGTCCCCTGGTGTGGATTGGCGACAAAAAGCTGGGCGTCTCCCCCAAAGGCAACGACATCCACGTGATGGTGGCGGCTTGGACTTGGGGCGCTTATCTGGGCGAAGAAGGCATGAAGCGGGGCATCCGCGTCAAGACGTCGAGCTACACGCGTCACCACGTCAACATCACCATGACGCAAGCCAAGGCGGTGAGCAACTACACCAACTCCATCCTGGCCAATATGGAAGTGACCGACGAGGGTTACGACGAAGCCCTGTTGCTTGACACCTCGGGCTTTGTGTCTGAAGGCGCAGGCGAAAACATCTTCGTGGTCAAAGACGGCGTGATCTACACGCCTGACTTGTCGGCTGGCGCCCTGAACGGCATCACACGCAACACCGTGTTCCACATCGCCAAGGACTTGGGCCTGGAGATCGTGCAAAAGCGCATCACGCGCGACGAGATTTACATCTCTGACGAAGCCTTCTTCACCGGCACCGCTGCAGAAGTGACGCCAATTCGCGAACTCGACCGCATTGAGTTGGGCAGCGGAAGCCGTGGCCCGATCACCGAAAAAATCCAGAACGCGTTCTTTGACATCGTCAATGGCCGCAATCCGAAGTACGCCCACTGGCTCACCAAAGTCTGAGCGGCTTGCCCTTGAGCATTCGTAGGAATCAAAAATGAGCAACACAGTTGAACTTCTGGCCAAAGACCTGAACGGTCAAGGCGGCGTGTTTTGCCCCAGCGCCAAAGCCGACATGAAACTCTGGAACAGCCATCCCAAGGTGTACTTGGACGTGGCCAACACCGGTGAAGCCAAGTGCCCTTACTGCGGCACGGTCTACAAACTCAAAGCCGGCGAACACGTTGGCGGCCACCACTAAAAACGCCCTCATCATCGCGCCCCAATGGATTGGGGATGCGGTGATGACCGAACCCTTGCTGCGCCGCTTGGCTGCGCGCGGTGAGCGCCTCACTGTCGGTGCCCTGCCTTGGATTGCACCGGTCTACCGCGCCATGCCCGGCGTGGCCGAGGTGATTGAATTTCCCTTCCAACACGGTGGCTTGCAGCTGGTGGGACGCTGGTCGTTGGCGCGCCAGTTGCGCGGGCGTTTTGACGTCGCCTATGTGTGCCCCAACTCGCTCAAGAGCGCGCTGATTCCGTGGCTTGCGAACATTCCGCAACGCGTGGGCTACACCGGTGAGATGCGCTTTGGTCTGTTGACCGACCGCTTGGACAATCCTGACACTGAAGAACGTCCACCCATGGTCGAGTGGTACGCTGCCTTGAGCTTGGTCGGTCAAAGCCCCGGCAAGCCCATGAAGCTCAGTGGCGATTTACGCCCCGTGCTGCAAGTGCCCGCCGTGGCCATTGATGCGGCGTTGGAAGTGCTGGGGCGCAACCCCAACCTGCCCACCTTGGCGCGCAACAGCTATGTGGTGTTTGCGCCGGGTGCCGAGTACGGCCCTGCCAAGCGCTGGCCCGCCAAACACTTTGCAGAATTGGCCAGCAAAATTGATCGACCCGTTTTGCTGCTCGGGGGCCCCAAAGACCACGCGATCTGCGAAGAAATCGCCACAGCAGCCAACGCCAAACAGCGCGGCCACTGCCACAACCTCGCGGGCAAAACCGATTTGATGCAAGCTTTTGCGCTGATCGGCCAAGCGTTTCGTGTGGTCAGCAATGATTCCGGTTTGATGCATGTGGCCGCCGCCTTGGGCGTGCCGCAAGTGGCGGTGTTTGGTTCGTCCAGCCCTGAGCACACGCCCCCCTTGAATGACCGTGCGCGCGTGGTCTGGCTGCGCGTGGATGCCAACTACCAACCCCCGCTGGCCTGTGCGCCTTGTTATGAGCGCACCTGCCCCTTGGGCCACACCCGTTGCCTGGAAGACGTGGGCGCTGAGCGGGTCTACGCCCTGCTCTGAGGTTGGGTCAGTTCAGCAGCTGACGCGCTTGCTGCGTCATGCGTGCAATCACTTCAGCAGCGCTCGGCACATCTTGGATCAACCCCACCGCTTCACCCACCGTGGCATGTGCCCGGCTGAAGTCGCCCGCTTGAACACCTGCTTCGTAATCGGCGCGTGCTGCTTCGGGCTGCGCTTGCAGTTCGGGCACGCGCGACTCCCACTGGCGGTGCAAGTCGTTGCGAATGGCGCGAAAGTCATACGGTGCCGGCCAGTTTTTGCGCCGCAAGATGTCAAACACCTGGCTGCGCGCGGTGCCGTCACCCGAGGTGCTGGTGGCTTGTGCCTTGGCACCAGCCGCGGCCAGGCTTTCTTGGGTGGCCCACAGGCGCGAGCCCACCAACACGCCGTCGGCACCCAGCATCAAGGCGGCTGCCAAACCCCGTCCATCGGCAATGCCACCTGCGGCCAGCAGCAGTGTGTGTGGTGCGTGTGTGGCCAGCCAATCGGCAATCTCGGGTACCAGGGCAAACGTGCCGCGTCCTTCTTGGGCATTCATGCCGTGGCCACCGGCCTCGCCGCCCTGCGCGACGATGACGCTGGCGCCCGCTTCAACCGCCAGCGGCACTTGCTCCAAGCGCTGCACTTGGCAAATCAAACGCGCCCCTGCCGCAGCGATGCGCGGTGCGTAAGGCCTTGGGTCGCCGAATGAAAGCATCAACGCGCGTGGTGCTTGCGCCTGGGTCAGCACCCAGTCCAAGGCGCTGGCGTCTTCGTCGAGTTTCCAGGTGATGAAGCCGCAGCCCAAGCGTTGCAGACTGTGCGCGTCATCCGCCAACAGCGACGCGGCCAAGTTGTATTCACGTTGCGTCCAGGCCAAATCGCCGTAGCCGCCACCGACCAAACCGAGCGCACCGGCTTGTGCGCAGGCCGCCGCCAGCGCGCCACCCGAGGCCAGGGCCATGGGTGCCAGCACCAGCGGTGTGCTGAGTTGGAAGCGTTCGCACAGGCGTTGGCCAAATCGCCATGAAGCAGTTGGCGACGTAGGCGTGAGTGTTGGGTGAGCGGTCGTTGGAGCTTGTGATGGGCGGTGCGTCATGGGCAAATTGTGCCGCGCATTTCTGAGCCAATGCCTGTATCACGCGTGTGTCTCAGGCGCTCGGCAAGATCACCACAAAGCAGGCCCCGCCGCCCGGACGGTCTTCGCAATGCACGCGGCCGTGATGGCGTTGCACGATGGAGCGCACCAAGGCCAACCCTAAGCCCACACCACCGTCGCGTTCGCTGGCGCCGGGCAGTCGGTAAAACGGTTCGAAGATGCGTTCGCGCAAATCCACCGGCACGCCGGGGCCACGGTCTGCCACGCACAGACGCACGCAAGCTTGGCCTTCGTGCGTGACGGGGCTGAGTTGCACTTCGATGTCCGAGGTGCCGTAGCGACGCGCGTTTTCGAGCAAGTTGCGCAGCATGCGGCGCAGCAGTTTGGCCACGCCGGGTACCACCCAGCTTTGGGGCTGCTCGCCCAAGTTGAGGTGGGCGTCTAAGCGGGCGCATTCTTCGCTGGCCAAACCGGTCAGGTCCACCTGTTCGATGGTGCCCAGATCGGCCTCTTTGGCGTCCAAGCGGCTGGCCAACAAAATTTCATCAATCAACTGGTCCAGCTCGCCCACGCTGCGCGAGATTTCTTCCTTCATGGCCGGCGAGGGATGCTCGCCCATCAGCTCCAGCCCCATGCGGATGCGGGTGAGCGGCGAGCGCAGCTCGTGCGAGGCATTGGCCAACAGCGATTTGTGCGAGGTGACGAGTTGCTCAATCTGTTCGGCCGCATGGTTGAAGCGTTGCGCCAAGAACGCCACTTCGTCATGGCCTTGCTCAGCCACACGCGCGGACAGATTGCCCGTACCCCATTGCTCCACGCCTTTTTGCAATTGTTCCAAACGACGTGTCAGGCGACGCACGATGGGGTAAGTGCCCAAGGCCACGGCCAAGCCGACTAGGCCCAGGGTCCAAAAAAATCCATAGGGCGGACGCGACCAAAAGCTGCGCGGTGGGCGCGGCAAATGGATGTGCATCAACGCACCGTCGTGCATGCGCACCATGAACTCTGGCCCGGTACCAAAGTGGCCGGGCGGATGCGGCATATCGCTGTGATGCACGGGTGGTGGCTCTACCGGCAGACCATCAGGAGGCCGTAAACGCGCTTGGCCTTGGCCCACGGTTTCACCCGCGGCGTTGCGCACAATCACTTCACGCAAAGGCGGCTCTGCGGTGACGCGCATGATCCAACCCGCCAGCAGCGTGAGCACGGCCACGGCCAACACCACGGCCAGCCAAATGCGCACATACAGCGGCAGGTGCAAGAATCGATTCGCAGGGGGTGTGTTGGACATGTGATCAGTCTTGGTGTTTGGCAAACACATAACCCACACCGCGCACGGTCAGAATGCGCTTGGGTGTTTTGGCATCGTCTTCGATGGCCGCGCGAATGCGGCCCATGTGCACGTCGATGGAGCGGTCAAACGCTTCGAGCTCGCGGCCGCGCACGGCTTCCATGATCTGATCGCGCGACAGTACACGTCCCGCGCGTTCAGCCAAGACCCAGAGCAGGTCAAATTGGTAAGAGGTCAAGTCGCAGGCCTTGCCGTGCACGGTGATGCTGCGCGCATTGCGGTCTAGCTCCAAGGCGCCAAACTTCAGCACGGTGTTGCTTTCGGCGAGGGCATGGCCAGGCTGATGGCGTCGCAGCACGGCACGGATGCGGGCCAGCAACTCGCGGGGCTCAAATGGTTTGGGCAGGTAGTCGTCGGCGCCGATTTCGAGTCCGACGATGCGGTCCATCGGATCGCCCTTGGCGGTGAGCATCAGCACTGGGGTTTGCGCCAAGGTGCTGGGCAGAGCGCGAATGCGGCGGCAGACTTCCAGGCCATCGATGTCGGGCAGCATCAAGTCCAGCAACACCAAGGTCACGGGCGTGGTCGCTTCTTGCAATTGGCGTAGCCCCGTCAAGCCGTTGGCCGCATGGACCACCTCAAAGCCCGATTGCTGCAGGTACTCGCCCACCATGTGGGCTAGGCGGTGGTCGTCTTCAATCAGTAACAGTGTGTTCATGGTGGGTTCATCATGCCGGGGCTGCTTCGCACCCTCGTTATCTGTTGTGTAAAGACGCGGTAAATCACGCCTTCGCAGGCAGCACCCGCGCGGCCAGCCAGACCAGCAGCAGCACCGGCGCACCCAACAAGGCGGTGCTGTTGAAGAAAGCCTGGTAACCATGCGCGTCGACAAACACGCCGGAAAACCCAGCCAACCATTTGGGCGCCAACAGCATCATGGAGCTGAACAAGGCATATTGGGTGGCCGAGTAGTTCACATTGGTCAGGCTCGACAGGTAGGCAATGAAAGCCGCCGACGCAATGCCACTGGCCAGGTTGTCGGCCGAGATGACCCAAATCAGTGCGGTCAAATCATGGCCGCGGGTGGCCAGCCAAGCGAACAGCAAGTTGGTGAGCGCACTCAGCACAGCACCCAGCATCAAGATGCGCATCACCCCTAAGCGCATCGACAGCACGCCACCGATGAAGGCGCCCAGCAGCGTCATGATCACGCCGAACACCTTGGTTACAGCGGCCACTTCGTCTTTGGTGTAACCCATGTCCACATAAAACGGATTCGCCATGATGCCCATCACCACATCGCTGATGCGGTAGACCGCAATCAGCCCCAAGATGATGGCCGCTTGCCAGCGGTAGCGACGGATGAAGTCGGCAAAGGGTTCGACCAAGGCACCACGCAGCCACTCGGCAGCATTGCGTGCGGGGGGCAGTTCACGTTGTGCAGGCTCGGGTGACAGCAACACGGTCAACACACCTAAGCCCATCGATGCAGCCATCACCAAATAAGCGCTTTGCCAAGCCGCGTGTTGGTAGGCGGTGTTGTCAGTGCCCGCCACCCGGGCCGCAATCCACAGCACACCCGCGCCGGCCCAAATCATGGCCAAGCGGTAGCCGGTTTGGTAGGTGGCCGCCAGTGCGGCTTGGTGCTGGGCGTCGGCCGACTCAATGCGAAAGGCGTCCAAGGCAATGTCTTGGGTGGCCGAGCCAAAGGCCACCAACAAGGCACACCACACCACGGGTTCCAAGGCTTGTTGCGGGTCCAACATGGCCATGCCCACCAAGCCAGCCATCACCACGCTTTGTGCCAGCAACAGCCAACTGCGGCGTCGACCCAGCCAGCGGGTGAGCCAAGGCAGGGGCAAGCGATCGACCAGCGGCGACCAGACCCATTTGAAACCGTAGGCCAAACCCACCCAGCTCAAAAAACCAATTGTGCTGCGGTCAATGCCCGCCTCACGCAAGCGAAAGCTCAAGGTGCCTAACACCAACAGCAAAGGCAAGCCCGCCGAAAACCCCAGACACAACATGCGCCATGATGCGGGCTCCAGGTAGACATGAAACGCTTGCCACCAACTCGGTTTTTGGGTTGGCACTTGGGTCTCGGGCGAGGGACTTGTTGTATCGTTCATGGTCCTTATTTTCAGGCTTTCGTAGAAAGACCTTTTCTATGCTCTCTAAACGTGCATTTCTTTATGGCTGTGTTGGCTGTGCCTGTGGTTTGGGTGCACCTGCTTTGCTGGCCCGCGATGGCGTGGAGGTCAACAAAGAGGCTTCGGTGTTTGCCAATTTGGTGCCCGCGGCCGAAGTCGAGCAGTCCGCGCGCCAACAGTATGGCCAGATGCTCAAAGAGGCTGCCAGCAAAAACGCACTCGGCCCTGATGACCATCCTCAGGTGCAGCGTTTGCGCCGCATTGCCAAAGACCTGATTCCACAGAGCTACGACTGGAACCCACGCGCGCGCGAGTGGAAGTGGGAGGTCAACCTGATTGGCTCCAACCAGATCAACGCGTTTTGCATGCCGGGCGGCAAGATCGCGTTTTATACCGGCATCTTGAACCAGCTCAAGCTCAGCGACGATGAAGTCGCCATGGTGATGGGCCATGAAATTGCTCACGCCTTGCGCGAGCACGCCCGTGAGCGCATGGGCAAAGCCACGGCCACCAACGGCTTGGCCACCATTGGCAGCACCGTGGCCTCGGTGTTTTTTGGCGTCAACCCCCAGATCACTGATTTGGTGGCCAAGCAAGGGGCCAACCTGATCAACCTCAAGTTCAGCCGCGACGACGAAACCGAGGCCGACTTGGTCGGCATGGAGTTGGCGGCACGTGCAGGCTACAACCCCGAGGCCGGTGTGACCTTGTGGCAAAAAATGAGCGAAGCGAACAAAGGCGCGCCCCCTCAGTGGCTGAGCACCCATCCTTCAGGCAATACCCGCATTCACGAAATTCAGGCCAACCTGCCCAAGGTCATGCCGCTGTACAACCAAGCCAAAACCGGTCAATAAAACAGACCAATGACCGATTCCAGTCTGGCCATTGCCATCACCCTGATTGGCTTGCTCTACATGCCCATGCCCCTCATGGCGTGGTCTGTGTTGGCGGCGTCGCGCACGCTGTCGGTCAGGCATTGGTGCGTGGGCGGTGCTTTGTTTGGCATTGGCGTGTTGTTGGTCGGCTTGCGTATTTATTTGCCCGAGTGGCTGTCTTTCACCGTGGCCAACGCCTGTGTGATGTGGGGCAATTTGTTGCGCATCCAGGCTTTGAAGTTGGAGCTCAAGCGGCCTTGGCCGACCTACCACTGGGTGTTGTGGTTGGCGGTTTATATGGTGATTTACGAATGGTTTCGGCTTGAGATGGAGAGCCCATTCTTTCGATTCGGTTGGGGCTTTGGCGTGCTCGCGCTGTGCTTTGCCGAGTTGGCCCGTTTGTCATGGCAGTTGGCGCAAGCGGAATCTTCGCGCAGCGCGCGTTGGTTTTCGTTGGTCCACATGGCGGCGGTGGCTGTGGTGGCGGTGCGCGTGGTGCTGACGGGCTTGGGCGTGTCTCACCCCAGTCCCGTGGCGGCAGACATTGATGCCATGGTCACCACCGTGATGGTCTTGCTCACCACGGTCTTGGGCAATTTTGCGTTTGTCGGCATTTTTGCCGAGCGTTCCACCGCCAAAGAAGTGGTGTTGGCCAAAGAACAAGCGCAGCAGCTGGAGCATTCGCGCTGGCGCGGTCGCATTGCACAGCTCGATCGCCAGCGCAGCTTGGGCGCCATGTCGGCCTCAATCAGCCACGAACTCAACCAACCGCTGGCCGCCATCTTGCTCGATGCCAATATGGTGCAGCAAGGTTTGACGAGCGGCACGCTCACGCCTGCGCACCTGCATGAAAACATCAATGCGATTGAGCAAAACACCTTGCGTGCCAGCCAAATCATTCAACGCATCCGCAATTTCATCCAGCCTGCACCTGAAACTTTTGAGCGGGTTGATGTGGCAACTTTATCGGTCGAGGTGGCTGATCTGCTGGCGGCAGAAGCACGGGCGCGCGAGGTGACGTTCACGTTTGCGCGTGACCACGCCTTGGCGCCTGTGATGGGAGACCGGATTCAGTTGTCGCAAATTGTGCTCAACCTCTACCGCAACGCCATGCAAGCCATGGCCACCGTGCCACGCCGCGTCATTGCTGTGGATGTGCGCAACGAAGGTGAGCAGGTGGTGTTGCGCATCACCGATTCAGGCATTGGCTTTTCGCCTCAGGTGTTGGCGGGTATGGGCACCGAGTTCTTCACCACCAAGCCCGAAGGCTTGGGCGTGGGCATCATGATTTCGCGCTCCATTGCCGAGCAGCATGGCGGCACTTTGACCTTTGCCAACGCTTCGCAAGAAGGTGCGGTGGCAACTTTGGCATTGCCCGCTGTGCAGGCCTCGCCCCTAGTGGGGCGGTCCACGCACTAGGCGCTGGTTTCTTGCAGCCGCAGCTGGCGCTTGAGCACTTTGCCGTTGGCGTTGCGCGGCAAGGGTGCTTCCAACCAAGTGATCGTCTCAGGCACCTTGTAATCGGCCAAGGCGGCTTTGCAGTGGGCAATGACAGCCTCATCGGCACCGGGTCCGCCTGGCGCATACACAAACGCATGCACCCGCTCACCCAACACCGGGCAGGGGCGGCCCACAATGGCCGCTTCCAAAATACCGGGCATGGCCATGAGGCAGTTTTCCACCTCGACCGAATAAATCTTGAAGCCACCGCGGTTGAGCATGTCTTTTTTGCGGTCATAAATGCGCACAAAGCCTTGCGCGTCAATTGAGCCCAAATCGCCCGAGTGCCAATAGCCGGCGGTGAACGATTGTGCGGTGGCTTGTGGGTTGTCCCAGTAGCCAGGTGTGACCATCGGGCCGCTAATCCACAGCTCGCCGGTTTCGCCGTGGGGTACTTCCACGCCATCGTCATCCATCACCAACACGTGGGCGCAGGGCAAGACCACGCCCACCGTATCGGCATGGTCGTGGTTGGCGCCTTTGGGCATGAGGGTGGTGGGCGAGGTGGTTTCGGTCGCGCCGTAAGCATTGCGCAAATCGAGTTGGGGCAAGTGGTGTGCGAGTTGTTCAATCACGCTCACCGGCATGGGCGCGCCGCCGTAGCCGCCAATGCGCCAATGCTGCAAGGCCATGCTGCCAAACCCGGGTTCGCGCAAGCACAGGTTGTACATGGCAGGCACCATCAGGGTGTACGTCATGTGTTCTTCGACCGCAGCGGCCAAGAAGCTGGCGGCTTTGAACTCTCGCAAGATGATCACCGCCCCAGCCACATGGACCATGGCGGCAATGATGGCAATCAAGCCCGTCACATGGCTGGCGGGCACGGCCAAGGCGGCGGTGTCCTCATGCGTGAGCGCCATGCCGTATTCGAAATGCAGCACCGAATGCGCAATGTTGGTGTTTGTGAGCATGGCCCCTTTGGGGTTGCCCGTGGTGCCTGAGGTGTAGAGGATGACGGCGGTGTCAAATTCTTGTGTGGTCGCGCAGGCGATGGGTGCGTTGTTGGCGCAGTTGCACAGCGCGTTCAAGCTGACCACATCGTCGGTTGTGTGCTGCGTGTCGAGCGCGATGCGGTGTGCCAAACTGGCCACGTCGCTGAAAGCGGGAATACGGTCTTGCAGGGCCTCGTCAAACACAACGGCCTTGGCAGTGCACTGGTTCATGATGTAGGTGAGACCAGGCTTTTGCTCGCGGATGCCTACGGGCACGGCAATCGCGCCCAGGTATTGAATGGCAAACAACACGAACACAAACTCTGGACGGTTGCTGACAAACAGCAGTACCCGGTCTTGCGGACCAATGCCTAAACTGGCCAGTGCTTGCGCACAGCGCAACACCTCGTGCCAAGTTTCTTGGTAGGTCCAACGCTGCTGTTCAAACACCAGCGCTTTTTTGTGGGCGTGTGTGTTCTTGGCCTTTTCGAGCAGCGAAATGAAGGACTTAGGGCGCTGTGCAAAGCAGCGCACCAAGCGCTGGTGGTCCCACGCCTCGACCCGTTGCGCCCCCATGGCGCTGTCGTTCCAAGCGGCGTGCATCATGCGTGAACGTGGTTGGCGCCGCGCTCAATGACCACTTCTTGGTTGACCAAGCTGCTCGAGTGGTTGAGGTCGGATTGCGAAATCAACACCGACAAGTCGCCGCCGCGCAGGCTGGCAATCACATCGCTCAATCGCATGGAGAGTGCGGGCGCCACGCCTTCAAACGGCTCGTCCAGCAGCAGCAACTTGGTGCCCACCGCCATGGCGCGCGCCAGGGCGACCAGTTTTTGTTGACCGCCGGAGAGCAGCAGCGCGCGACGCTCGGCCATGGGCTGCAACTCGGGCAACACGCTGTACACAAACGCCAAGCGATCTTGGATGTTGAGGGTTTTGGACACCCACAGCGGAATCAAAATGTTTTCTTCAACGGTCAGCTCAGGCACCAAGCCACGGTCTTCAGGCATGTAGCCAATGCCCAGGCCTGCGCGCGCTTCGGGCGGGATTTGGGTCAGGTCTTGGCCGTTGAAGTGGATGCTGCCAGAGCGCACTTGCAAGTGCCCCATCACGCTGCGCATTAAGCTGGTTTTGCCCGCGCCGTTGCGACCCACCAAACCCGTCATGCTGCCGGTTTCGACGGTGAGCGTCATGCCGCGCAAGACTTGCACGGATTCGATGTTGACGTGGATGTCTTTGATTTCAAGCATGGCTGGCCTCCTGGCGCAACTCACCCGTCACGTAGCGACGCACATCGTCGGTGGCCAAAGCTTTTTCGGGCGCATCGTCGGCAATGATGCGACCGCTGTAAAACGCAATCACGCGATCCGCATGGCGCCGCACAATGTCCATGTCGTGCTCGACAAACAAGGCGGTCAATGGTTCATTGCCCAAGGCATGCATGACGGTTTCCATCATCGGAAATTTTTCTTCGGCTGACACGCCGCTGGTGGGCTCGTCGAGCAACAACAGCTTGGGTGAGCCGGTGAGCGCGAGCGCAATGTCGAGCAATTTGCGCACGCCGCCCGGCAGTTCGCTGACGCGACGGTGGCGGTGTTGAATCAAACCAAAACGCTCCAGCAATTCAACGCCGCGTGCAATGTGCTGTGGTTGCGAGGCTGAGCGCCACATCGACAGCTGGTTGTCATGGCAGGCCATGGCCACCAGCATGTTGTCCATCACGGTCAAGGCGGGATAGAGCTGTGGAATTTGGAACGAGCGGGCCACACCTAAGCGGGTGATTTGGCGGGGCGACATGGCGGTGATGTCGGTGTCGCCCAAATGGATGCTGCCTTGGTCGGGCTTGAGGTAGCCGGTGATCATGTTCACAAACGTGGTTTTACCGGCACCGTTGCTGCCGATCAAACTCACACGTTCGCCCACCTTGATGTCGACGCACAAATCATGTGCCGCGACCACCGCGCCAAATTGTTTTTGCAAATGGCGCGCGCTGAGCAAAAGAGAAGAACTCATGCTTGCTCCTTGTGCGCTTTAGGACTCCACAACGACCCCAGGCCGAGCGGTAAGAAACGAATCACAAACATCAAGAACAGCCCCAGTGCCAATTGCCACGTGTTGGGGAAGTAGGCGCTGGAAAAAGAGCGCACGGCTTCCAAGATGACCGACGAGAGCATGATGGCAATCACGCTTTGTGTGCCCGCCAAAATGGCCACGAACACAAACTCGCCCGAGGTGGTCCAGTAGCTGAAGTTCGGGTCAATGTGGCCCAAGGCCATCACGGCCAAAGCGCCACCGCAGCCACCCATGAAGGCGGCCAGCACAAAGTTCAGGGCCATGGTGTGGCGCACCGAGCCACCCAGGTATTCCACCCGCAATTCGTTTTCACGAATCGCTTGGGTGATCAAGCCACGGGTGGAGTCAAAGTAAATGCGGCTCAGGTAAGACATGAGGCATGCAAAACACACCGCCACGGCATACAGCACATAGCCCACCCAGTCGTCGCTGAGGGCTTGGCCCAGCACCGACACACGGCCCAGGTTGAAACCATCAGAGCCACCGAGTCGTTCGGTCTTGACCAAGATGCCATAGCCCACCATCGACAGCGCCAGCGTGAGCATGGAGAAAAAGATGCCGCGGTAACGCGACAGCAGCGGTGCAAACGGCGCAGTGAGCGCTGCGGCGGTAACGCCCCCGATCAGCGTCAACACGATGGCGTCGGTGATGCCCATTTTTTGAAACAGCAGGGCTGCGGTGTAGCCACCAATGGCAGACATCAGGCCTTGACCAAAGGCCACCACGCCACCGCGCATCAACAGCACGATGCCCAGCGATACCAAGCCGTTGGCAAAAGCCATGGTGCACATGAAGAGCAACCATTTCGGCAAAACCAGTCCAAGCGCCAAAAGAGCGGCCGTGCACAGCACAGCGGCCCAGGTTAAGAAGGTGAAGGATCGATGCATGGTTAGATTTTTCGCGCCTGAATTCTTTGAAACAGCCCCTCGGGGCGCACCATCAACACCAAGGCCATCACGACGTAAATCGAAAAGAGCTCGGCCACCGGCACCACGTGCACCGCAAAGGCGCGGGCCAAGCCCACGATCAAGGCACCAATCGCAGCACCTTCGATGCTGCCCAAGCCACCAATGATGACCACAGCGAACGACAAAATAATCACGCCCACCGACACGCCGGGTTGCACCGAAATCATGGGCGCAGTGAACGCGCCACCCAAAGCAGCCAAGAACACACCCACACCAAACGCGTGCATGTAGACCTTGGACACTTGGATGCCCATGCTGGATGCAATTTCGGGGCTGTGAATGACAGCCGTGACGATTTTTCCTTGGCGTGTGCGGTTCAGTGCCCACCACACGGCCAAGCCCACCACCACGGCCAGCACTACCAGTAAGAAGTCGTAGCCCACATAAATTTGGTTGCCAATTTCGACGTTGCCAAACAAGCTGTAAGGCTCGGACACGTAGTAAGGGTTGGCACCCCAAATGAGTTTGGTAATGTCTTCCATGCACAAGAACAAGGCATAGGTCACCAACACCAACAGCACTTCGTCATGGCCGTAAAAAAAGCGCAGCAGACCGCGTTCGGTCAACGGCGCAATCAACACGGCAATGGCGATGGCTGCGAGCAACATGGCCACCAGGCTCCAGCCCGGGGCCCATTTCATCGTCGCCACCCAACCGACAAAGGTGGCGGCAGCGTACGCGCCTAGCGCGTAAAAACTGCCGTGTGCAATGTTCAAAATTTTGAGCACACCAAACACCAGGGTCAGCCCCAGCGCGACGATGAAAAGCCAAGACGCATAGGTCAGGCCATCCATCAAAATAGTGACAGCCAGTCCCATGCGTTCTTCACTCCTTGATGCTTAGTTGCACTTGGCGCCAGGGAAACCGGCTTTGAGCCAGTCGTCTGACTTCATGTTGGCAGGTGGGTTCACGCACTCGGCGGGGAAGCGTTGGATGTCTTCGATCATCACCATCTTCTTCGCGGCATCCCAGCGTGTGCGGCCAATCGCGGTCTCTTGAATCGCTTGGTTACCACCACCCAGGGTCATGCGGATCTTGCCGGCAGGCGAATCCCATTCGCTGTTCTTGAGTGCGGCGGCGAGTTGCTCAGCTGTGGGTTTTTTGCCACCGTTAGCGGCCATCGCTTTTTCCACCGCGAGCTTCAAACCCAACAAGGCTTGTGCCATGCGGTACGGGGCTTGCACAGGGTAGACGTTGTTGGCCTTGGAGTACGACTCCCACCACCAATCGTTGAGTGCCGACTTCGGTGCCATCAAACCGTAAGCGCCGCGTGCGCCCAAGATCGTGCCGTCTGGCACTTTCTCGCCCAAGCTAGGCAACACATGGTCCCCCGCAGACAACACCACTTGCGAACGCTTGAACAAGCCGCGTGGTGCGGATTGCATGATGAAAGCCTGCAAGTCGCCGCCCCACAGGCTGGAGTGCACCAAGTCCGCAGGCTTGGCCATCAAGGCAGAAATCTCCGTGCCGTACTGACCGGCGCCAAACTTAGGCAGCAAGTCTTCGCCGGGCTTGGCATCTGGATACAGCTTTTCCATCGAGAACATGAAGTCTTTGCGTGAGTCTTGGCCCCAGGCATAGTCTTGGTTGATCATGTTGTAGCTCTTGACCGGCACATTGCGTGACTTCAGATAACGGGCCAAGGCCACGTTGTCCATGGTGGCATGGGCGGCGGTGCGGAACACGTAGTTGTATTTGCCGTCTTCAAAAATACGTGGCGTGCCGCAGTCATACAGAATCAAAAACTTTTTCATCTCTTCGGCCACGGGGGCGACGGCCAAACAGTCGCCCGAACCCACATAGCCAACCACGGCATCGACTTTTTCGCGGTCATACAAGTTGCGCAACTCTTGCACTTGCTTGGTGGCGCCGCCGTTTTCATCGACGTACAAGGCTTCAATCGTCATGCCGCCGAAGCCTTTTTTGTTGTACGGGGCGGGGGCTTGGCCCTTGTTGAAGGCGTCGACCAAGACCTTGGCGCCGTTCACAGCGGGAATACCAAAGCTCTCAGCAGCTTGGCCTGACAAGAAGCTCACCACGCCGACCTTGAAGGTTTCTTGCGCATGGGCAAGCAGCGAGGCACTGGCCAGCGCGGTGGCCATCGCAATGGTTCGAAGGTTCATTCGGGGGGATACGTTTCGCATGTGAGAGTCTCCTAGTGATGAGTCCCTGCACTGTCAACGTAAACGCGTTTACCCGAGATGGTGAATACCCTAGGACGCTGATACCTACGCGACTGGCGCGTAAGTGACTGCAACTTTGACTTTTTCACGTTACTTTGAAGTAACTAAGAAAACCGAGGCAAGCCATCACCGTGACTTTTCAGACCAGCCATCCGATCTTGGAAGTGCAAGATCTCACGCTCACGTTTGGTGGCGTCAAGGCCTTGAACGGCGTGAGTTTTTCTGTCGCGCCTGGATCCATCACTTCTGTGATTGGCCCCAACGGCGCGGGCAAAACCTCGGTCTTCAACACGATCTCGGGTTTTTACAAACCCGCCTCCGGCGTGATTCGCTTTGATGGCGAAGACCTCGCGGGCATCACACCGCCGCAACGTGCGGCCAAAGGCTTGGCGCGCAGTTTCCAAAACATTGCCCTGTTTCGCGGCATGACCGTGCTCGACAACATCAAGCTCGGACGCCACTGCCATTTGAAGACCGGGCCGTTGGCCGCCTTGTTTTACTCGCCCGCCGCGCGCCGAGAAGAAAACGAATTGCGGCAAGAAATTGAAGAGCGCATCATCGACTTTCTGGAGATCGACCACATCCGCAAATCGCCGGTGTCGGCGCTGTCTTATGGTTTGCAAAAGCGTGTGGAGTTGGCGCGTGCCCTGGCCATGAAGCCCAAGCTCTTGTTGCTTGACGAACCCGTTGCCGGCATGAACCGCGAAGAAACCGAAGACATGGCGCGCTTTATTTTGGAAGTGCGTCGCGAATGGGGTGTGACGGTGCTGATGGTGGAGCACGACATGGGCATGGTGATGGATTTGTCAGACCATGTGGTGGTGCTCAACTTTGGTCAGGTCATTGCCGACGGCGTGCCGGCCACCGTACAAGCCAACCCCGAAGTGGCCAAGGCCTATTTGGGTTCGGGCGATATCCATTCCTTGCGTGAACGCTTTCAGCAAGCGGCCCAAGTGCGGAGGTCGGCATGAACTTCGATGGATGGTTGCTGTTTGAAATCAGCCTGGCCGGTTTAGGCACCGGCGGTTTGTATGCCCTGACGGCCTTGGCCTTTGTGATGATTTACAAAGCCACCAAGGTGGTGAACATCGCCATTGGTGAAATGCTGATGATCGGCGCGTACCTGTTCTTGGCCTTCACCTCGACCTTGATGCTGCCGATTTGGGCGGCGATACCGCTGTCGCTGTTAGCGTCGGCGTTGATCGGTGGCTTGATCGAGCGCACGCTCATTCGCCCCATGCTGGGTGAGTCGCCCATCTCGTCGTTCATGGTGACGGTGGGTTTGTCGTCGATCTTGATTGGTTTGGTTGAACTCATTTGGACTGCTGACCAACAACGGCTGCCTGAGTTCTTCCCCTCCAAACCCATTTTGATTGGCGAAGCCTTTGTGTCGCCCAAGATTTTTTATGGCTTTGCCATTGCCTTGCTGTTCATCGCGGTGGTGTTGGTGACCTTCCGTTATTGGCGCGGCGGTGTGGCCTTGCGTGCCACGGCTTCAGACCAAGCGGCGGCGTATTCGGTGGGCATCAACGTGCCAAAAGTTTTTTCGCTGGCCTGGATGCTGGCGGGCGCCATTGCGGGCGTGGCCGGCATTGTGGTGGGCTCCATCGGCGGGGTCTCATCGGCCATGGGTGCGTTTGGTTTGTCGGTCTTGGTGGTGGTGATCTTTGGCGGCCTAGACAGCGTGCTGGGTGCGTTGGTGGGCGGCTTGTTGGTCGGCGTCATCGAAGCCTTGGCTGGTTTTTATTTGGGCGGTGAATACAAAATTCTCGCCACCTTCGGTTTGTTGGTGTTGATCTTGATGGTCAGACCCTACGGGCTGTTTGGAACGCACGAAATCGAGAGGCTCTGATGCGCATTGGTTCCGCCAAAGAAACATACGCAGGCGACACCGCGCTGTTTGACAGCGCGACGCAACGCGCCTGGGTCGCGATTTTGTTGGTTGCCTTGGTCACCTTTCCCTTTGTGGTGGATGACTACTGGTTGTACCTGGCCTGTTTGGTTGCCATCAACGTGGCCAGCACCGCAGGTTTGAATGTGCTCACCGGTTACACCGGTTTGGTCAGCATGGGGCAAGCGGCCTTCATGGGGCTGGGTGGTTACACGGTGGCAATTTTGCAAATTCGTTTTGGCACGCCCATGCTGCTCAATTTGTTGGCCGGTGGTGTGGTGGCCATGCTGGCGGGCTTGGTGGTGGGCCTGCCGTCGCTGCGGGTGAAAGGCTTGTACTTGGCGATTGCCACCATTGCCGCCGGCGTGTTGGCGCATTTCATTTTTTCGCACTACACCTCGCTCACAGGTGGCACGAGTGGTTTGACGCTGCCGCCTGCACAAATCTTTGGCCTCGAGTTGGATGACTCGTTCAAGCTGTATTGGGTCATCGTGCCCATCACAGCCTTGATGTTGCTGGGTGTGGCCAATTTGTTTCGCACCCGCATTGGTCGCGCTTTCATCGCTATTCGCGACCGCGACATTTCAGCCGAGGTGCTGGGTATTCCGCTCTTGCCCTACAAGCTGTTGTCGTTTGCGATTTCGTCGTTTTATGCCGGCGTGGCGGGTGGCATGTTTGCCTACTTCTTCCGTGCGGTGACGCCAGAGAGCTTTCCGCTGCTGATGTCGATTTTCTTTTTGGCGTCGGTCATTGTGGGGGGCATGGGCTCGGTGCTGGGCAGCATTTTGGGCGCCGTGTTCATGACGCTGGTGCCTGAAGTGCTAAAGCTGGTGGTTGGTTGGCTGCCTCTGGGCGACAACGCCATGCTCGTGCTCTCACCGGTTCGCACCATTGTGTTTGGCTTGATGATTGTGTTGTTCCTCATCTTCGAGCCGCATGGTCTGGCAGAAGTTTGGCGCCGTGTGCGCCGCTTCTTTCATCTCTGGCCTTTCAAAACCTGATTCTTTCATTCCAACCTTTATTCCAACACCAAGGAGACTTTCATGATCACCAAACGCACCCTCTGCGCCACGGCTGTGGCTACGCTGGCCGCGCTGACGCTGTCCACTTCAGCACTGGCCCAAAAAGCCAAAGTCGAATCCAAAGAAGACATTGTGTTGGGCGGCTCTATTCCCATGACCGGCGTGTTCGCGTTTGCCGGCATTGGCGTGGACCAAGGCATCAAAGACTATCTGACGATCTTGAATGAGAAGGGCGGCATCAAAGGCCGCAAGGTGCGTTACGTGCCAGAAGACACGGCCTACAAAGTGGATCAGTCCATGGCGGCCTTCAAAAAAATCACCAGCCAAAACAAAGTCAATCTGTATTACGGCGACTCCACCGGTTTTGCCCGCACCGTCAACCCCGAGTTGGAGCGTGCCCAAAGCATGTTGATGACAGGCGCCTCGTTTGCCAAAGAACTGAGCGACGAAAAGAAATACCCGCTGCAATTCATGGTCGGCCCCAACTACAGCGAGATGGTGGGCATCTTGTTGCAGTACATCGCCAAAACCAAGCCTGGTGCCAAGATTGCCTTGGTGTACTCCGACACCGAATTCGGCCGTGACCCTGTGGAAGCCGCCCGTACCGATGCACAGCGTCTGGGCTTGAGTATTGCGACTGAAATCGTCACGCCGCCGGCTAGCGTGGACGTGTCGGCCGAAGTCATCAAGCTGCGTCGTGCCGATCCCGACTACACCATCTTCCACGGCTATGTGTCGGCACCGATTCCTGAATTCATCAACCAAGCCAAAGCCTTGAATTTGAAGACGGCCTTCATGGGCACTTTCTGGAGCATGGACAACTCCACCGTCATGCGCATGGGCCCGAACGTGGACGGCTTTTTGGGTGTCATGCCCTACCGTTACTACTACGACACCGAAGGCAAAGCCCCTATGTTGGAGCGCATTCGCAAAATGCGTCCTGAGTACCAAAGCACCGCCTATACCCAAGGTTTCTTGAGCGCCATGTTGCTGACCGAAGCGGCACGCCGCACGCTCGAAGCCGGCAACGAGCTCAACGGCAAAAACATGAAGGTGGCCTTGAGCTCTATCCGTGACTTTGATACCGGCGGTTTGATTGGCGTGCCTTTGTCCATCAAGGGCAACTCCATCCCAATCGGTCGTATCTACCGTGCTGACTTCAAGCAACAAAAAATGTTGCCAGCGTCGGACTGGATCAACCTTCAAAAGTAATGCAAAGCACCATCTTGCAGGTCAACAACATCGAGGTCGTTTACAACAAGACGATCCAGGTGTTGCGTGGCCTTTCTTTGTCCATTCCACGCGGACAAATCGTGGCCTTGCTCGGCAGCAATGGCGCGGGCAAGTCCACGACGCTCAAAGCGATTTCCAATTTGTTGGAAATTCAAGATGGCGCCATGACCCGTGGCGACATCGTGCTTGATGGGCAAGACACCCAAGGCCTTGCGCCGCACGACTTGGTGCGCTCGGGGTTGTTTCATGTCATGGAAGGCCGCCATGTGTTTGAAGACCTCACGGTCGAAGAAAACCTGGTGGCCGCGACCTATGCGTTGACAGGCCGAGCCTCTACGCGTGCCGATTTTGATCTGGTGTACGAGTACTTTCCGCGCTTGCATGAACGCCGTCGGGGCTTGGCGGGGTACCTGTCGGGTGGTGAGCAACAAATGTTGGCCATTGGTCGCGCCTTGATTGCTGACCCCAAACTGATTTTGTTGGACGAACCCTCGCTCGGCCTCTCGCCCGTGTTGGTAGAAACCATTTTTGAAATCATCGCGCGCATCAACGCCGAGCGTGGCGTGTCGATGTTGTTGGTGGAGCAAAACGCGTCGATCGCTTTGGCGGTGGCGCACTATGGCTACATCATGGAAAACGGCAAATTGGTGATCGACAACACGGCTGAAAAATTGGCCACCGATCCCGATGTGCGCGAGTTTTATTTAGGCGTGGGCAGCGAAGGCGACGCCAAGAGTTTCAAAGAACTCAAACATTACAAACGCCGCAAACGCTGGCTCTCTTAAGAATTCACGATGGCCATGAGCGAACTCCACCCCACGCACACCTTGCCGCAAATGCTGTGCCATCAAGCGCAGCACAACAGCGCGGGTATTGCGATTCGTCAAAAAGAGCACGGCATTTGGAAGCCGCTGAGCTGGGCGGCCTACTTCGAGCGTGCCACCCATGTGGGCTTGGGCTTCAAGGCGGTGGGTTTGAGCGAAGGTGCGCATGTGGGTGTGCTGTCAGAAAACCGCATCGAGTGGGTGTTGAGCCAACTCGGCGCAGGGTTGGTGGGCGGTGTGACGGTGGGCGTGTACCCCACCAGCCCGACGAATGAAATTGCCTATGTGCTCTCGCATGCCGATGCCGAAGTGGTGGTGTGTGAAGACCAAGAGCAAACCGACAAAGTGTTGCAAGCGCTGGACCAATTGCCCCGTTTGAAAAAAATCGTGGTGATGGAAAAGAAAGGCCTCATCGACACGCGGGAACAAGCGGGCGACATGGTCATCAGCTTTGACGATCTTGAAGCGCTGGGTGTGCAATCGGCAGACACGGCGCTTGTGGAACGTGTGCTGGCACACCAACAGCTCGACGACACAGCCTTGGTGATTTACACCTCGGGTTCTACCGGCAAGCCCAAGGGCGCCATGATCAGCTACCGCAACATTGCGGCCATGGCGCGCAGCACGGTAGATCGCTTGCAGCTCACTGCTGATACCGCGCATTTGTCGTACTTGCCTTTGTGCCACGTTGCCGAGCAAATGCTGACCTCCTTTGTGCCGGTGTACCTGGGCTCGCGGGTGGACTTTGGCGAATCCATTCGTACCGTGCAGGAAGACTTGCGTGAAGTCGCACCGTCGATGTTCTTGGGTGTGCCGCGTATTTGGGAAAAATTGCATTCGGCGATCAACATCAAAATGCATGAGGCGGGTCCGCTGCGACGTCGCTTATTTGAGTGGGGCTTGGTCGAGTGCGGTAAATTTGCGCACAAAGGTGCAGCTGACCGCACGCTCACTGAGCGCTTGGTGTTTGGCTTCTTCTATCTCTTGATGTTCCGTGCCTTGCAAAACTTCATTGGCTTGCGCAAGGTCACCGTCGCGCTGACGGGGGCGGCGCCGATTTCGCCAGCCATCGTGCATTTCTTCCGAACCTTGGGCGTGCCCTTGATTGAGGTGTATGGCATGACCGAGTCCAGTGGCATGGTGTTGGGCCAGCGCTTGGGTACGGTGGTGCGTGGCACGGTCGGCGTGCCCGTGCTGGGCGTGGCGCACCGTTTGTCAGAAGTGGGCGAGCTGCAAATTCGGGGCGATGTGGTGTTCAAAGGCTATTACAAAAATCCAGAGGCCACGGCCACCACTTTGGTGGACGGCTGGCTGCACACTGGGGACGTGGTGCAAGAGGTGCAGGGCGAATTGAAAATTGTTGACCGCCTCAAAGACATCATGATCACCGCTGGCGGCAAGAACCTCACGCCGTCTGAAATTGAAAACACGATGAAGACCAGCCACTTCATCAAAGAGTGTGTGGTGGTGGCCGATGCGCGTAAGTTTGTCAGCGCCTTGATTCAAATTGATTTTGAAGCTGTGTCGCAATGGGCCGAGTCGCGCAATCTGGCCTTCACCCACTTCCGCTCGCTGACCGAAACACCTGAAGTGCGGGCCCTGATTGACGAACAAGTGCGCGAGGGCAACGCCAAACTGGCCGAGGTCAGCCACATTCGGCGCTTCCATTTGCTGACCAAAGAGCTCGACCATGACGATGGCGAGGTCACCGCCACCATGAAGGTCCGTCGCGCCAGCATCTACAAGACGTACGCGACAGAGATTGAGGCCATGTACCGCTGAGCGGTGGCTTCTTGCGCATGGCCAGCTCTGTCGTCACATCCCCTTGGACGCCGGTGCAAGACCGGGCTCAGGTGCGCATCAAAGCGCGGATCAACAAACGCGAAGCAGTGCTGCGTACTGCCGCTCAGGTGTTCAACGAAAAAGGCTATTTGGCCAGCACCCTCGATGAAGTCGCAGAGCGCCTCAACGTCACCAAACCCACGCTGTACTACTACGTCAAAAACAAAGAAGAAATTTTGTTTGAGTGCGTGCGCATTGGCCTCACGATGTTGCAAGAGGCGATTCATGATGTGGGCGCATCGGGCGGTTCGGCTGCTGACAAATTGACAGCGGCCATGCGCAAGTACACCGAAATTGTCACCATGGACTTTGGCATGTGTGTGATTCGTGTGGGCGAAGACCCGCTGCCGGCGGAGAGTCAACAAAAACTGCGCCGCATCAAAGCCGCAATTGATTTGGAGTTTCGTGAACTCATTGCCCAAGGCATTGCCGAAGGTTCGCTCAAACCGTGTGATCCCAAGATTGCAGCCTTCACGATTGCCGGGGCCATCAGCTGGGTGGCACGCTGGTACCAACCCAATGGCGATCTGTCGGTCGACACCATCGCCGATCAATGCATCCATTTTTTAAGCACAGGCTTGTATCAGCCTGTGACTCCATGATCCTTGTACGAAAGATTGCACCATGTCGAACGCCTCCCTTGATTCTGTTGTCTTGACCCGTGAAGGTGGTATGGCCACCTTGATCATGAACCGCCCCGAGGCCATGAACGCCATCAATGTGGCGGTGGCCGAAGCATTTCTGGCGCATTGCCAAACCCTGGCCAACGACGACAGCGTGCGCGTGGTGGTGATCCGCGGTGCAGGCAAGGCCTTTGGTGTGGGCGGCGACTTGGCCACTTTGCAAACTGATTCGGTCAACAGCGCCAACGCCCTGATCAGCCGACTGCACGAAGCCGTGTTGATTCTGGCCAAGCTCAACGCGCCGGTGATTGCGAGCTTGCACGGCGTGGTAGCGGGCGGCTCCTTGAGTTTGGCGAGTGCTTGTGACTTGGCCATTTCCGCCGAAGGCACGCGCTTTAATTTGGCCTATGCCAATGTGGCGGCCAGTTGTGATGTGTCGGGTTCGTGGAGCTTGCCGCGCTTGGTGGGCTTGCGCAATGCCATGCAAATTGCGTTGTTGGCGGACACCTTTGATGCACAAGAAGCCTTGCGCTTAGGTCTGGTCAATCGCGTGGTTCCTGCTGAACAACTGGATGCCGAGGTGCACGCCTTGGCGCAACGCCTGGCTCAGGGACCAACCTTGGCCTATGGCCGACTCAAGCGTTTGATGCGTCAATCGTTCGAGACCAGTTTGGTCGATCAACTCGATGCGGAGCGCACGAACTTCATGGCCAGTGCACAAACGCAAGATTTCAAGGAAGCCTTGGGCGCGTTTTTTGACAAACGCAAACCCGTTTTTCAAGGCCGCTGAACTTCAGCCTTGCGCTTGCTTCAGGTTCCGCCCACGTAGGGGTTGCTGACCCGCTCGCGGCCAAAGGTGCTCTCAGGGCCGTGGCCTGGAATGAACACCGTGTCGTCACCCATAGGCCACAAACGTTGGGTGATGCTGTCGATCAAGTCTTGGTGGTTGCCACGCGGAAAATCGGTGCGGCCAATGCTGCCTGCAAACAGCACATCGCCGACAAACGCACGTTTGATCTCGGGCGAATAAAACACCACATGGCCTGGTGTGTGCCCAGGGCAATGACGCACCTGCAGCGTGTGTTGACCGAGGGTGACGGTGTCGCCGTCGTGCAACCAGCGTGTGGGCGTGAAGGCGCGCGAGGGCGGAAAACCATAGCTCGCAGCGGCTTGCGCCAAACCATCGATCCAAAACTGATCGCCCTCGTGCGGGCCGATGATGGGCAAGTGCAAGCGCTCCGCCAATTCAGCCGTGCCCCCTGCATGGTCGATGTGGGCGTGGGTGATCCAGATTTGTTCCAGCGTGACGCCCAGTTGTTTGCAAGCGTCTTGCAGCATATCCAAATCGCCACCGGGATCAATGATGGCGGCTTTCATGGTTTCATCGCACCAGACGATGGAACAGTTTTGTTGGAAGGGGGTGACGGGGACGGTTTCGTACTGAAGCATTTTGAAATGTTAATCCATCGATGCGTGGTGTGACCCTTGCGCTGGGCTAAGGCAGCGGTGAGCGGCCGGTCCGCAAAATTGGATACTGGTTGAAGGTGGGGTCGTGATAGGGGATCTGGCTGATCCAAAAATCAATGCGTTGCTCGGGGTCCTCTCGGAAGCGGTCATCGCGGTCCATTCGGGTTTGGTATTCCTTGCGCAAGGCAGGCAATTTCTGGTGCAAGGAATCGCCGTAGCGTTCACGGATGCGTCGATCTTCTCGGTACATCCATTGCGCAATTTGCAATTGCCGATGGTTTGAGATGTGGTCAGTGACTTCGTAGGCAGTGTTGAACAAACCCCAGCGAGACAGTGAATCCGGGGACATGGGCTCGAGCAAGTGTGCCGCCATCAAAGCGCGCGCTTGGCGAATGGGCACATAAATAGAGCCTTGCAACAAATTGGCGCGCTTGGCGACCCACTCACCGCTGATATTGGTGCGCAAGCGCCCCTGAAAGGTCCGGGCGTCAAAGGAGATGCTTTCTGGATTGACTTGCAGGGCTTGAACCTCGGCGCCCTGAATGGCGTGAGGAAGCGTTTGGTACGCGACCTGGTGCTTTTGAAGATAAGGCACCACCACAGAAGCCCAACCTGCGGGAATGAGGTAACCCCCCTGAGGCAACGTCACGATGGCATCGTTCACCGGCTGAATGCCACCATACACCGGCATGTGCCAGACAGCAGGTTGGTTGAGGTGGTAGGTGATGTGACGTCCGCCGACGATGGGTGCTTCAAGATGCGTGGTGTATTCGTAGCCCAACAAGTCCACTTCGCCCGTTGGTATGTCGATGCCTGCTTCGAGCATGTTTTGCCAATCTAGTGCGACTGTTTCGGTCTGCATTTTTTCAGCATGTGCATCGGCGTTGAGCGCCACCATCAAAAGTTGGCGCCCATCTTTGGCCATCAACTCCAGTGCAGCGATCAGCACGTCCATGCTGGTTTGAACCCGTTGCGCATAGGGTGACCACGCGTGGTCTTCGACCAGCACTCCAATTCGATTTCGCAGCACGGCATAGACGTGCGAGAAGCGCGGTGCATCTGCATCGCGCATGATGCCGGATCGGGGATTCTCAAAATCCAGCAACACCGGTGTGAAGTCCAGAGGACGATGGCCTTTGACGCTCAGGCGCTGCATCAGTTCTGACAGCACATGCTCTGACATTTCCGTCAAAGGCTCGTCTGCGCTGAACATGGGAGACATCGACAAAGACACATCATGACGAAATCGAACACCATCGGTGACGTGCAAATCCAAGGTCAACAACGGGTCCCACTGTGTGACCAGTTGCAGCATGGCATTCATCTCGGGCGATTGCCCCAACATCCAGTCACGGTTAAGGTTGATGCGCTGCGCCGTGACCCGTTCGCCTTGCAAGCTGGGACCATTTTGGTTGGGTCGGTTGTAGGGGCTGGGTCGCTCATGGCCGTCCACATTGAACACCGGCACGAAGAGAAAAACTTGGTGCTTCAAGGGATCGTTAGCCGGTGGACTTTTTAACCAATCACGGAGCAACATCAGACCTGCGTCTTTGCCATCGATCTCACCCGCATGCGTGCCACCGATTGCCAGCACCACAGGAATTCCAAGATGTTTGGCTTGTGCGGGTGTCAACGCGCCACTTCGGCTTACGGCCATGGCCCAAATAGGACGCCCCTCGGCAGAGTGACCAATGTGAAAGCAGCGTGCGGAGTTAGGGTGATTTTTGGCCAGAGTTTGGCAAAGCTGTTCTACTTCGGCATAACTGCCTGTGCGTCGAAATTTACTTGCTTCGGCCTCCAGCACCGACGTGGTTTGTGCATGCGCCAGTCCACAGCCATTGAGTGCCAGTACAAGCAGCATGGAAACAAATTTTCCATTGCAAAAACGTTGGGTCCACATGAGATCGTGCCTTTTAGCGACAGTGTTTTGTGCGGTACATCGATAGCTCTTTGATTTTTTCTTCTCTGGCCATCGATTGCATGTCCTGGGTTTGTTGGGCTGTCGCACGATCCAGTGGTTGCTTCAAAGACTGGTTCAAAGAAGAGGTCACACTTTCCCAGTTTTCTTTTTCTTGCAACAGTGAATCAAGCAAGATTTGCTTTTGATCACACACGCTCTTCGAAGACGCGTTGGTTCTGGCGTTGCGCACGGGCGGGGTAGAAGTCGTGGGTACAGCTTGGGGCGGTTGCTGAGGCGCAGGGGTGTAAGACGGTGGCACGCGCGGTGTTGAATTTCCTTGGCCCATTTTTTCTTTGCGCGGCGCTTCAGCGTCGAGGACTAACATTTTCTGTGCGGCGACCAAATCTTGATTGGCTTGTCGAAAGTTGATTTTTTTGTTTTTCAATCTTTGGTAAATCGCGACCACATTGTCTGAGAATTGTTGATAGACCTTTGCATTCGGAGAGTGCGCATTTTTTTGCGCGTCTACCACGCGTGCCAGTCGAATTTCAAACTCTCTTTGCCAACTGTTCAATGTTTGAACTTGCAGTTTGGTGGCTTTGGTCTCATCCGTACGTTGTGCCAAACTGGGTTGCGCGGTTGGAAACGTCAATTGGCGATGGATGGCCGAGAACTCTTCGGATAAATAAATTTGATTCAGCGACGCCATGACCTGCTGAGGGTCTGCATGTGTCGGTTGCGCCAGGGAGGTGGAATGAACGAATCCGAAGAGACACAGCATCCAGCTAAAGAAAGTATTTTTCATGATGCTGGTTGCATGGATCAGATAGGCCCGAATCATAAGCCGAACGCACGACTGCTTTGTACTCACAAAGTGGTCATGCGTTTTAAATCGGTATCGGCCGTGCCGATTTAGACCAAGGTCAATTCAACCTCAATGTTGCCTCGGGTGGCGTTTGAATAAGGACACACTTGGTGTGCGGTGTCGATCAAATCTTGGGCCACGGCACGGTCCATACCAGGCAGGCTGATCGCCAGATGTGCGGCAATGCCAAAACCGGCAGGAATGGGGCCGATGTCAATGCTGGCATCAATGGCAGCGTCTGCGGGCACAGCAATTTTCTTCAATCCCGCCACGTGCTTCATGGCGCCCATGAAGCAGGCTGAATAGCCGGCTGCAAACAATTGCTCGGGATTGGTCGCGCCACCCATGCCGCCCAGCGCTTTCGGTGGCGCGAGCTTGACGTCGAGCAAGCCGTCATCAGAGACAGAGCGACCATCGCGGCCGCCCGTGGTGTGGGCATGTGCGGTGTAGAGCACGGTGTCTAATTTTTGAATTTGTGTAGCGGTTGTCATAGGTAACTCCTGCGGTTGGTTAGGTTGATTGGCGTAGGAGGAATGATAAATTTGGCCAATCATTTTGGCCAATTGGAATTCACTAAATCGCTGATAGCGATTGCCTGGGTGCTAACTTACTTGGCTTCGCAGAGATGGATTGTTTTCTCAATGGCCTGTGCAATTTCTTGAAAACTGATGGGTTTGTGAAGCACTTGCACGTTGAGTTTTGCAAACAGATTGATGTGTGAGGGCGATGTATCTGCCGTCACGATGATGGCTGGAATTTCTTCGTTGAAGTTTTCTCGAATTTTTTCAATCAAACGATCGCCTGTCGTTTCGCTCAAGCGGTAGTCGCAGAGAACACAGTCGATGTGGTCAATGGTTTCAAGCTGAATGTCTAGTTCGTCCTCATACTCAGACAAAACCTGAACATAAGCCCCTTTGTTCACCAGTGTGTGTCGGTAAGCTTCGACGATGATCGGGTTGTCTTCAATCACCGCGATGCATTTGCCTTGGAGGCTTTGCTGCGTATTGTTTGGTGGCGCGAGAACTCGGGTGAGGTTAATTTCTTCTTCGCTGGCAGACGCTAGAAATGTTGTTTTCACGATAAAGCGCGAACCTACGCCCTCTTGCGAGACGACGCGAATTTCTGCCCCAATCAGATCGCACAACCGTTTGACAATGGATAAGCCAAGCCCCAAGCCATCGTGCAAGGCGCGTGTTTTGTCGGCACGGAAAAATTGCTGAAAAATTTGCTGCTGCTCTGACTCTGCAATGCCGCAACCTGTGTCACGAACTGCCATCACCAAGTGATCTTGCTCGGTGTCGAACTTCACTTCAATCTCACCGCCCTCTGTGTATTGAATGGCGTTGGCCACCAAGTTGGTCATGATTTGCTGAAGCAAGAGCTTATCGCCGCGAACAATCAACTCAGGATAGATGATGTTTAACGTCAGTCCTTTGTTGTTGGCTTTTGTTTCGGTCAAGTCGTGCAGCGTGCTTGCCAGCTCTTCCAGCCTGAAAACCCGTTCGTTGACCTGCATCACATCGGCATCGAGCTTGCTGATGTTGAGCAAAGAGTCGAACATAGCGTTGAGTGCTGTGATGCTGTTTTTGATTTTGGCCATCGACTTTTGTTCTGCCACGGGCAAGTTGTCGATATTCACCAAATCCAGGTACACGTTCACCGCATGCATGGGCTGTCGCAAGTCATGGCTGGCCACGGCAATGAATTTCGATTTCGCCACATTGGCAGCGACTGATTGGTCGCGCTCATTGGCCAACTCTTGGTACAGCCGTTCATTGCGAAATCTAAAGCTGACGGATTCTTCAAATGTTTTGGCGAAATTTTTCGCAATGCTAAACACAACGATGTAGAGCGAAGCCAAACCGACGGTAAATGGCCAAGGCAAGAAATCGAGTGACCACAAGGCCGTGCTCAATGACGGAATCATGATCGGGAGTGTGAACGCTAAAAACGTGGCGTTGTTCACGCTGTATGCAAACATGCCGGCAATCATTGCGGCCGTGATCATGTACACATAAATCATCCGATTCACCATGAGCAAATCGGGCGCCATCAAGACCCAGCCCAATCCCCAGCCAAATCCCACAATACCCACGGCATAGGTCATCATGCGCAAGTTATGTCTGGGGTCAACAATGGCCTCGGCTTTGTATTCCAACTGAAACACGATCCAAGTCCGAATCACCACCACACTGAACATGTAGCTGAGCCAAATGTCTAAATGCAAAGGATCAACTTCGCCTTTGAACACCGGAATGCAGAGCAAAGGTGCCAACACATTGGCGAGGGTGGCTGAGCGTGCGGCTTTGGTGATGTGCGCTGATTTCTCGCGCATCAAATACACCTTGTTCAGCTCATCTTCTTTCAGCTTGGCATGACTGTCTTCACTCAGTTCGGAATTGAGCTTCACGGCTTTGTTGTCCTTGCGGGGGCTGATTTCAAAGATAACGTGGCTCACGTGCCATCACGGCAGCAGTTGGTGCTTTTGAGCCTTGAGCACGGCCTGCGTTCTGTTGAAAACGCGCAGCTCTTTGAAGATTTGGTTGATGTGGATCTTCACCGTCTGTTCGCTGATGTCCAGGTAATCTGCGATCACTTTGTTCGGATGACCACGTGAAATTAAATCCAACACCTCAAGCTGGCGCTGCGTGAGTCGGAATTCTTTGGGCTCCGGGTTTTTGTTGGTGGCAACGTACTCTGATTGAAGCGTCATCAGAGGTCTGAGTTTGCGCACAATGAATTCGGCCGTGCTGTTTTTAGACAAAAACATGGAAGCACCGGCTGAAACCGTTTTGGGCTCCCACGAGTGTTCGTCGAGTCCTGAAATGGCGACCACTTGTTCGACGTTGTCCAACTCTTTGAAAATTTTGATCCCTGCAAGACCGCTGAGTCCAGGCATCAAAATATCCAGCAAGATGACCCAGTGCTTGTTGGACTGCGCAATCACGTCCAAGCCCTCACTGGCATTGCTTGCAACCGCCACATGAATGCCGTCGGAAGCAAATTCACTGGCGAGCTTTTCACTCAATGCATCACGGTAGACCGGATGGTCATCAATAATGAGCAGTGATTTCTTGTAAAGTGCATCCATGAATAAGTCATGCTACTGACTCACTCTATGCGCTTCAATTAAACTTTGGTTGTAGGTATGCTGCTTGAATAAATATAAATTTGCAGAAACTATCTATAAGCAGTTGTTTAGTGTGCATGCGCTTGCGTATAAGAATGGCTTTTTAATACAGAAACGCATTGCGCCACGCGGGTTTTTATAAGCTCGACGTGTTGTTCTAAATCCACTTGGTGTCAGCGCGATTCCCAATACTGGGCACTGATGATTTCTGCTGCGCTGCGACAGACGCGAACGGCCATGACTTTGGGCTCAGTTTCTGATTGGATCGTCCCAGTTCCCGCAGGACCGCTGTAGTCGTAGTACGAGCGTACAGTGCCGGACGAGACTTTTTGATACGAAACAATCCGATAGGAATTGCCGTTAGAACACTTGCCAGCAAAGACATAGGTTTCATCGACGTTGACGGGCGCTGAATTTGTATTCAGGGTTGTCGTGGCCTCGGGTACCCCAGCTTCGGAGCCCTCGCCCCACTTAATTTCTATCGTGGGCTGCGATGTCACGCGCTTGGCCGATGACTTGGACGGGGCATCTAAGAACAGCATGGATGCGGTACTGATGCTGGCGATAGACAGCATCAACGCAATGATCAAACGAGGTTTCATCGTTAACTCCCTTGGCCCCACGAAATTTCTGTTTTCATCTCTGGTGATGATTCATGGGTTGAAACACTTGGATAAACCCAAGAAAGAATCACCACGGAAACAGCACTCACGAGGGCGATGAGCGCGGCTGATATCAAAGATGTAACGAATGCAAATCTCATGGAACTGGTTGAATAAAGAACAACCAAAATCGTAGTTCCAGCTTGCAATTACCTCAATAACAAATACGCTCTAGAACCAATGTGCCATGTGAGGGCACAAAGCAATGTAAGCCCATGTTCAGTGTGCGTAGGTGATGTACAAATAAGTCAGGTTGTTGTCACTGGCTGCGCGGTTATTGCCTGACGTGTTGTCGATAAAAGTCGAACCACCTAAAAAGTTTTTGTAATAAGTTTGTTGGAGTGCGATATGGACATTGGGCTGAGGTGCGTAATAAAGCTCAAGGCCCATGCCGCTCGTTTTCGGTGTGCCCGTGGCGGAACAATAAGCCAGCATGGAGTTGGTTTGGTTACAAGCACCTGTCGTTGCAGCTGCGTTGTATGACCAGTACAAGTTGTCGGTGCTGCCGTTGGTTTTGAAATAGAAAACGCTAGAACCGTAGGTCCGCGCGTAGTCGTAGGTCAATTTGGTTTTGAATGTGGACAAATTCCCAGAGGGGTTGTCATGGCTGCGCCCCACAGATCGCGCGCCCCAATCGACTTGTTCATGAATGTAGGCGGCTTGTGCAGAGAGTGAATGCGTGTCTGTGATGTGCTGGTACTGCGCGTCCAACCCGATGTCGGTGTACTTTCCAGACGCTGACCCCGCCACATACGGGTCGCGGGCCAAATGCGTCACCATGCCAAACGTGCCCACCATGTACGAATGGTGGCCCTTGACATGGTTCCACGCCAATCGCCAATACGGATTGGCGTTGGCGCTGATGGTGTTCACTTGGCCTGACAGCTGCAAGGCCGATAAATGAGGCGAAGAGCTGAAGTAGTTACTCAGCTCCACATAAATGGTGTCATTCAGCATGGCATATATGCCGAGCCCTGTTGTTTGCGAACTCAGACCACCATCCATCATGGTGGTGGGGCCAAACTGACCGGTGCCCCAGGCATTCAGCAAGCTGGACGTTCGATACGGAAAGGTGTGAACAGGCGTGGTGTTCCATAGGTCTTGGCTGGCGGGTGCATTGTTCAGCGTCACACCCCATGCGAGGGTGTTTGTTCCCACTTGGTCTTGCTTTGCAAACCGCAGATCACTGGCATCAAGAAAAAAATCATGGCCAACACGTGTACCCGTTTGTACGCCTGAGCTGCCATACAGCGGGTCGGTGTTGGCCGCGCTGGCCGTCCACTTGATATTTCCCCCGAGATGGTCTGACAACTTACCGGCCACATAAAGATTGGCTTCTTCAGGAATTGGTTTGCCATTTTTAGGCATCGTCACGCTGGGGTCTGCGCTGCTTGATGTGCTTTTGACCTTGGTGACAGAAGCCGTTGCTGTGAATGAGAACGGCATGACACGCGTGCCTTGCGTGTAGCCTTTGAGCTTGAACTGACGCCCTGTGGGGGTCAGTTCACCGATATTCAAATGGCAGACTTTGCAAGCGAGTTCGGTTTGTTCGGAGAAGGAAGGCAGGGCGTGCGCAGTAAAGCTTGCCTGCAAGCCTGCAAAAACGATCACGATGGTGGTTAAGCACTTGCGCATAAATCACGGCCTGCGAATGACGAATACATAAGCATACCCACAACACATGAAGTAAAGTCGTTTATTGAATTGATCTGAATTTTGGAGAGGCCATGGAATTAGACGCGCGAACCTTGTTGTTCGCACTTGCACTGTTGGCGCTGTTGATCTCACTCATGGCGTGGCTGTTGGGCTCCACCAGCAGCGAGCGGGATTACGGTTTCAAGCAATGGTCAATGGCCTCGGCCAGTGCCGGTGTGGCCATGGTGTTGATTTTTTTGCGAGGGCAAATTCCCGAAATCTTCGGAATCTTCCTTGCAAACGTCATTCTGCTTTTTTCGGCCTCAGCATGTCTTGCTACCGTTTCTAAGTTTTATGAAACGGCCTTCCCTGTGCGCAGGTGCATGGCTGTATTTACTGCGGGTATGGCGGGCTTGTTGTTGTGGCTGTGGGGTGGCTTTTCGCTGACCGTGCCAACGGTCACCGTCTGCGTGGCACTGTCGGCCATTTTGTTTGATGCCTGCGCGTTGATTGTCAAAAAGTCTCAGCGCCCGTTCTCTTTCTCAGTGATTTTGTTGGCTTCTACATTGGGCATCATGGCCGCGATGTATTGCTTCAGAGCGGTTGTCACTGTTTTGGCAGCGCAGCCAACCTCGGGGACGATTGGTAACTCAGCCAGTCAATTGGGCGTTCTCATCGTTGGCGCTTTGTTCATCGTGAGTTCATCGATTGGTTTTTTTGTGATGGTGCACGAACACCAACGCAACCTGATTGAAGCGCTCAGTCGCCGCGATGTGTTAACCGGTGTATTGACACGCCGTGCTTTTTTTGAAGACGCCACGCGCATCACACAATCGAGCGATGCGTACGCTGTGTTAATGATTGACATTGATCATTTCAAATCGATCAACGACAGTTTTGGTCATTTGGGAGGCGATAAGGTGCTTGCGCACTGCGCCCGCTTGTTGATGAATGCCATGCGCATTGATGATGTGCTGGGACGCTATGGGGGTGAGGAGTTTTGCGCCATCTTGCCCAATTGCGGCCTAGCCGATGCAGAAAAAATTGCACAAAGCATCGTCCAACAAATACGCGAACAAAACGTGATGCTGGGTGAACAACAAATTGCCAAGTTCTCTTTGTCAATTGGCGTGGCGGCACATCAGCACGCCGAAGATTTGCTGGCCACGATCAAACACGCCGATGAAGCGCTTTATGCCGCCAAGAATGCGGGGCGTGATCGTGCTTGTGTGGCTGACGCATTTCACTGAACTCAGATAACGGCGTCTATGAACCCTTACCTGACACTACCTTCACTTGAGAAGATAAGCGTAGATTTTTACTTCTAAGAATAAGCCCACAGAAGTGGGCTTTCAAGACTCAGTAGAACTCAGCTCAACACTCATCCGTCCCATGTCCAGGCGCCGCTTGCGTGGGCACATGGTGACGCAAACCCACCTGTTGATTCTTCTCATCCACAAACACCAATTGAGGTTCGTGGCCAGCCACTTGGTCTTCATGCACTTGTGCGAAAGACGCAATGATCAACAAGTCACCCACACTGGCACGACGTGCGGCTGAACCGTTGACCGAAATCATGCCAGAGCCACGCTCGCCTTTGATGGCATAAGTGATGAAGCGTTCGCCGTTGTTGATGTTCCAGATGTGGACTTGTTCGTTCTCACAAATGTTGGCGGCGTCCAGCAGGTTTTCATCGATGGCGCAGGAGCCTTCGTAATGCAATTCGCACTGGGTGGTGGCAACGCGGTGAATTTTGGATTTGAGGAGAGTACGAAACATGGGGAAAACAGGTGAAATCGAAGCAATACCGCCATCATAATGGCCAGCCAATGACTTCACACCACGACCCCATCACCGATCTTGACGCCGACGCGCTGTCGCAAGCCATTCATGCACGACAGGTGTCATGTCGCGAGGTTATGCAAGCGTACTTGACGCGCATTCATCGGCTCAATCCTGTCTACAACGCCATCGTCAACCTGGCCCCCGATGCGTCACTGTTGGCGCAAGCCGATGTGTGTGATGCCGAGCTGGCAGCCGGCCATTCACGCGGTTGGATGCACGGCATGCCACAGGCGATCAAAGACACAGGCGCAACGGTGGGCTTTCCCACCACCCTGGGCAGCCCATTGCGCAAAGGCGCGGTAGCCACCAAAGACTCGGTGATGGCGGCACGCATGAAAGCGGCTGGCAGCATCGTGGTGGGTAAGACCAACATGCCTGAGTTGGGTTTGGGCTCCCACACTTTCAATACGTTGTTTGGCGCCACCCCGAATGCGTGGGACCGACAGGTGAGCGCCGGTGGCAGCAGTGGTGGGGCTGCGGTGGCACTGGCACAGCGCATGTTGCCTGTGGCGGACGGGTCAGACTTTATGGGTTCGCTGCGCAACCCTGCTGGATGGAACCATATTTTTGGCATGCGTCCCAGCCAAGGACGCGTGCCTTATGGCCCGGGCGCCGATGTGTGGGTCGATCAGCTCAGTACCGAAGGCCCGATGGCGCGCACGGTGACCGACTTGGCCAAACTGCTGCAAGTCCAATCGGGGCATGACACGCGGGTGCCGTTGTCACTGTCGTCGCCGTTCAGTGCGGACGGGCTGGTGTGCGATGCCTCGCAGCTCAAAGGCGTGCGCATCGGTTGGTTGGGCGATTTGAATGGCTACCTGGCCATGGAGCCCGGTATTTTGGAGGTTTGCGAACAAGCGCTGCAGCGCATGGCTGGGCAAGGCGCCATCGTCACGCCGCTGGCGCTTGGCTTTGACACGGACCGTTTGTGGCAGTGCTGGCTGGCATGGCGGCGCGCTTTGGTGGGGCCGCGTGTGGGCGCATTGATGGCGTTGCCGAAAGCGCGTGAGCACATTAAGCCCGAGGCTTTGTGGGAGTATGACCACGCGCTGACGTTGCGCCATACCGATTTTTACAAAGCCAGTCAAATCCGCACCAGCTTCTATCACCACCTGGTGACCTTGTTTGACAAGGTCGATGTGATTGCACTGCCTGTGGCACAGGTGTGGCCCTTTGCTTTGGCACAGCGCTGGCCAGAGCGCATTGGTGAGCGCGCGATGGACACCTACCACCGATGGATGGAGTGCACCATCTATGCCACCTTGGGCGGATTGCCTGCGCTGAGCGTGCCGGCGGGTTTTCATCCCACGCAAGCTTGGCCCATGGGTTTGCAGTTGATGGGCAAACCGCAAGGCGACGCGGCTTTGTTGCAAGTGGCGGCCGCTTACGAAGCGGCCAACACAGACATGTTGGCTCAACGTCCGGCATGAGCCGGGTTCAGGCCGATAAAAACGCGCGAATGCCTCGCGCTGCCACACGCCCACTGGCCAAACATGCACTGAGCAAGTAGCCGCCTGTGGGGGCTTCCCAATCCAGCATTTCACCGGCGGCAAACAGGCCTGGCATGGCGCGTGCCATCAGGTGCTCATCCAAGGTTTCCAGTGTCACGCCGCCAGCGGTGCTGATGGCTTCGTCGATAGGACGCGCAGCACCCAAGGTGATGGGCAGGTGCTTCAAGGCTTGCGCCAGTTGCACGGCATCCAGCATGGCGTCTTTGCTTAACACCTCATGCAACAAAGCCAAGTGCAGCGCGTTGAGGTTGAGGCGGCTTTTCAAATGGCTGGAGAGTGAGCGCGAACCGCGTGGGTGCGACACCTCGGCCAGCACCCGTTCGGGCGTGAAGTGGGGTAACAAATCCAAATGCAATGTTGCGCTGCCCGTGTGCTCAATGGCATCGCGCAACAAAGCCGAAGCTGCATAGACCAAGCTGCCTTCAATGCCTGTGGCAGTAATCACAAATTCGCCGCGGCGCTCAAAGTGATGGCCTTGTGCATCGGTGAAAGACAGCGCACACGACTTGAGTGGTTGGCCTGCAAACTGGCTGCGCAGGTGTTCACTCCAACCGCCTTGCACATCAAAGCCGCAATTGCTGGGACGCAAACGCGCCACGTCCACGCCGATCTGGTGCAACCACGGCACCCACGCGCCGTCCGAACCTAAACGTGACCAACTGGCGCCACCCAAAGCGAGCAGCACGGCATCGGCTGGCACGTTGACAAGGCCTTGAGGCGCTTCAAACTGCAATTCAAATGCGTGCGTGTGTGCCGCCGCTGCGGCCACCCGGCGTGTCAGCTGACCGTTCCAACGATGCCGCATATGAAACGTCACGGGCACGCCTTGCTCAGGGTGACGCAAGCGGTGCAACCAAGCGCGCAGCAGGGGTGCGGCTTTCATGTCGGTGGGAAACACGCGCTGGGATGAGCCGACAAAGGTTTCAATACCCAAGCCCTTGGCCCAATCGCGAATGGCGGTGGCGTCAAAGTCACTCAGCCACTGCGCGCATGCGCTGCTGCGTTCGGCATAACGGCTGACAAAGTGCTCAATCGGCTCTGCGTGGGTGAGGTTTAAACCGCCCAAGCCAGCGAGTAAAAATTTACGTCCCACCGAGGGCATGCTGTCGTACACATGCACGGCAACGCCATGGGCGCTGAGGAGTTCGGCCGCCATCAAACCGGCGGGCCCTGCGCCGACGATAACAACTGCGCCATGCGCAGGACGGTCAGGGGTGGATGGTGTGGGGATGCGGTGTTGGGGTGTCACGAGAGGAGGCAAACAGATTGCCCATGGCTTGGCCTAATTTACAAAAATGATCTTCGGCTTTTTCCGTGGGCTCGATGAACTTGGTTCGTCGGTTATTGTCTTTGTGCACCATCTTAACCATCCCTAAGTTCAACAACAGTGTCAGCTTGCGATGCATGGTGGATTGCGATGCCGTGGCCGGCAACATGGTCGCTTTCATGGCCGTCAACGGCTCGCCGGCATGGTGTTTGATCGCAATGATCTCTAGCAAACGCAAGGCCAGCGGATCGAGTTCACGAAACGCGCTGGACTCGGCATCCAGGGCATGAACGGCAGCTAAGAACTTCAAGTAGGAGGAGGGCATAGAAGTTCCTTTCAAACCAGGGCGAAAGACAAGGCGAGCAACACGACGACAAAAAACCAGACCAAACCTGTACGCACATTGGCGCTGTCCGACGCAGGGCGGTCGGGATACATGGGGTCGGTGAGCTTGCGGTGTCTTGGCCGATGGTGCCGGTTCAGCACTTGCAGAATGGTTTGTACAAACATGTGTAATTCCTACGATGTTTGCCCACTGTAGGAATTTTTGGACGGTTTGAATATTCGCTACCGCACGTAAGGGCGCGCCCTGACCGAAAAATTACTTACTTTGCTGCATGGCGCGGCGCAGCAACTCTGCCAGGGTTTTGGTGCCTAACTTGTCCATCACGCGCCCTTTGTGAACTTCAACAGTGCGTGGGCTGATGCCCAGCCGTTCACCCACTTCGCGGTGGGTCAGGCCTTGGGCAATGGCGTCCAACACTTCGCGCTCACGGGGGGTGAGCAAATGAAACCCGTGTGCTTCATGGGTGAGGGGATGGATGGTTTGCAAACGTGCAAACGCCCTCTCCAAGGCCTCTAGCAAGCGTTCGAGCACTACGGGTTTTTCTAGAAAATCGGTGGCTTCATTTAAAAAAGCTTGGCGCATGGTGTGGGTATCCGCGAAAGCGGTGAGAAACACAATTTCAACCGGTAAGTGCTGTGCCTTGAGCTGCGCTTGCAAACCCAAACCGTCCAAGCCTGGCATGTGCAAATCCAAAATCAAACAGCAAGGACGCGCGGGCAAGGCGCTCAAAAACGCTTCCGCACTGTCGTAGCTGCGGCAGTCAAAGCCCTTGAGTCCGAGCATCAGCGACAGTGAATCGCGCACGGCAGGGTCATCGTCAACGATGCAGATCAAACGGCTGTCACTCATCGATCAACTCGCGTGTGGGCAAAAGAAGTTGAAAACATTTTTCGGGTTTGTCTTGGTAGCGCAAGATGCCGTCATTGTTATCGACCAAGGATTGACTGACAGACAGGCCCAAACCAAGCCCCTCTTTCTTCTGCGAATAAAAAGGACGAAAGATCAAATCGGCCTCATCGGGCGTGAGCAAAGGCCCCATGTCCACAACGCGAATGCTGGCGGTGTGATTTTTTTCTAATGACAGTTCAACCCGAACAGCAGCGCCTGAAGGCGACGCCTCGATCGCGTTCTTCAACACATTGCTCAAGGCGGTGCTGATTTGTACCGGATCCACCACCAATGAAATGGGCGTGGGCGGGTAGCTCGCTTGCAGCTGCACCTGGGCTTGCTGGGCTTTGCCTTGTACGCGCGCCAAGCTGTCTTCAATCAAGGCCTGCGCATCCACTTCTTGCAAAGCCGACACACCACTGATGAAAAAACTGCGCAAACCTTTGACGATGCGGGTGGCGCGCAGGGTTTCGTCGACGATACGGCGCAGGGTTTGGTTCAAGGTGTCGCGCACATCCGCCCCTTGGTCTTGTTGGGCTTGCAGCAACAGCGCCGATTCGGCATAGGCCGAGATTGCGCTCATGGGTTGGTGCAGCTCATGTGCCAAAGACCCGGCCAATTGGCCGGCCGCCACCAGTTGCAAACTTTCGCGCAAGCGTTCTTCGGCACGCATGCGCTCGTCCACCACGGTGCCAATGATCAAACCCGTGAGCGACAGCATGAGCATGACAATTTGCATGTCCAACAAGGTCTCGGGCAGAGTGCCAGCACGGGTAGCGCTGAACACCAAAGGCAGCTGTACCAAGGCCGAAGCCAAGGTGGCCCCAGGCAGTGAATGGGTAGCGGCGATCAAGCCGATGACAAAAAACAAAGAAAAGAAATATTTCATTTGCTGCGCCAAAGGCAGCGAAAAAATAAAACTCATGCACACCAGCAAGCCCACCATCAAGCCTTGAAATGAACGGGCCCGAAACATCTGTCGGTACTGGTGTTTGCGACGTCGATCGGTGGCCACAAAGAACAAAGGCAAGGCAATCATGAGTGCGAGCAAGTCGCCCACCACAAAGCGATGCAGCGCTGTCCAATAGTCTGTCGCTTGCAAGGCGCCAATCCAAGTTTGCAAGCTGATGTACAAACACGCCGTGACCACAGCCCCCACAAAGGTGATGGCGCTCACAGAGCTCACTTCCACCGGATCGCGCAAATGGGCTTTTCCGTGCAACACGCTGCGCAAGCTGGCGGCAATGCCTGCATAACAAAGCACCAACAACGCATTGCCCAACACCACCGCAGGCGAAAAAATAAACGAACCCCGCACCAACCAGTCTGAAATACCCAGAGTGATGTAGACCCATGCCAACCAGGAAATACTGGCTGAGAACAAAAACAGCACCTCCAGCGCGGCAGGTGGGTTCCAGGGGGTGATGTTGAGGTGCCCCAGCGGATGGATGTAGCTCAGCCAATCGATGGCAAAAAATGCCAGCGAAAACAGCAGCGCAGTCCGTAATTGATGGAGGGTGGGTAAGTTCACCCCCGCAAGTTTATGCGCGCAACATGCCTTTGGTTTCGATGAAACGAATCACCGCTTGCAAGCCGTCCAAGGTGCGCAAATTGGTCATCACAAAAGGTTTTAAACCTTGCGCATGGGTACGCATGCGGATGGTGTCGGCCTCCATCACGGCCAAGTCAGCGCCTACGTGGGGCGCGAGGTCGGTTTTGTTGATCACAAACAAATCGCTCTTGGTGATGCCAGGACCACCTTTACGCGGAATCTTCTCGCCCGCTGCGACGTCGATCACGTAAATGGTGAGGTCGCTCAATTCAGGGCTGAAAGTCGCGGCCAAGTTGTCGCCACCACTCTCAATGAACACCACATCGGCGTTGGGAAAGTCGACCAACATGCGGTCAATTGCTTCAAGATTGATCGAGGCATCTTCGCGAATGGCTGTGTGTGGACAGCCGCCGGTCTCTACGCCCATGATGCGTTCGGCAGGCAAGGCGCCGCTGACGGTGAGCAAGCGCTGGTCTTCTTTGGTGTAAATGTCGTTGGTGATGGCCACCAGGTCGTACTGCTCGCGCATGGCCTTGCACAGCATCTCAAGCAAGGTGGTTTTGCCCGATCCCACGGGGCCGCCAATGCCCACGCGCAAGGGGGGGAGCTTTTTGGTACGGTGGGCGATGGTGTGTAAATGGCTCATGATCTGAACAGTCTGGAATATTGGGTTTCGTGTTGGGCCGACAAAATGGCCAACATGGGGGAGAAGGCTTGGCGGCTCTCGTCATTCACTTGCAAGGCATGCTTCACTGCAGGTGCGATGTGTTGGGCGAGTTGAGTCAAGATGCGCTGTCCCGAGTTTTGCCCGAGCGGTACCGACTTGATGGCGGCTTGCACCATGTTTTCGGCCCAGCCAAAGGCATAAGCTTGCAGGCATTGTTCGAGCGACGCACCGGTGCGCGACAAGGCCAAGGCAAACATCAGCGGGTAGGTGGGTACCCAGCGGTTGCACACGGCGATGGTGTCACCGTCGATGGCGTTTTGGTTGCGCAACCACTCCAGCATGGAGCGTCCCATTTGCTCGCTTTGCAAACGCAACTCGGCGCTTTCGCGGGTGGCATGCACCCATTGGCTGAGTGCTTCCAGGCGGGTGTGGTCATGTGTTTGCCAAGCGATCACCATGTGACCCAGCACCGCCATGTCACCCCGCGACTGGGTGAGGTGGAGTTGGTCCACCAGCCAATTTGCTGCGCTGTGTTCGTCATGCACGAAGCCATGGTCGATCGCCGCTTCTAAACCTTCGGAATACGAGAAGCCACCAATCGGCAATGCGGGTGACGCGAGCCAAATGAGTTGAATCAGCGCGGGCGTGAAAGGCTGCGCTGCGCTGGTTACGTCAGTGCTCATGTCCATGTGAATGTCCGTGGCTGCTGTACGCACCACCTTCTGGCTCGAAGGCCTCATGCACAGTCACCACCGTCATGTGCATGGCGCGCAGCATGTCGGCCAGCACATGGTCAGGTTCAATCTTCAAATGATCTGGCTTGAGTTCGATGGGCACGTGACGGTTGCCCAGGTGGTAGGCGGCACGCGTCAAATCAAAGGGTGAACCATGTTCTGTGCAAGCTGTGATGCGCAGTACTTCTTGCGGCGCAGCCTGCACACGCACGAGCGAACCGTCTTCCAGCACCAGCACATCACCGCCGCGCACCAAGCTGCCGCGGGGTAAGAACACGCCAAACGCCCGCCCCGTGGAGTCGGTCGCATCAAAGCGGCTCTTTTGGCGCACATCCCAATCCAACTCGACGGTCGCAGCGCGTTTGATCAAGGCAGCGGCCAAGCCTTGGCCGCCAGGGATTAATTTAGAACAGGTGAGCATCAGAACAAGAAATAGCGTTGCGTCATCGGCAAACTCACCGCAGGTTCGCAGGTGAGCACATGACCATCGGCGCGCACGGTGTAGGTTTGGGCATCCACTTCCATGCGTGGCGCGTAGTCGTTGTGAATCATGTCACGTTTGCCGACGCTGCGGATGTTCTTCACCGCGCTCAGTATTTTATGCAGACCAAACTTTTGCCCAATGCCCGCCGCCATGCCTGCTTGCGACACAAAGGTGAGCGAACCACGGTGCAGCGCACCGCCATACGCACCAAACATGGGGCGGTAGTGCACAGGCTGTGGCGTGGGAATGGACGCATTGGGGTCACCCATGGCCGCCATGGCGATGAAGCCACCTTTCAAAATGATGCTGGGCTTGATGCCAAAGAACGCGGGCTTCCACACCACCAAGTCGGCCCATTTGCCCACGGCCACACTGCCCACCTCGTGGCTGATGCCATGTGCAATCGCGGGGTTGATGGTGTATTTGGCGATGTAGCGTTTGACGCGGAAGTTGTCATGACGGTCTGAGTCGCCCGGTAATTGGCCGCGCTGTGCTTTCATCTTGTGCGCGGTTTGCCAGGTGCGGATGATGACCTCGCCCACCCGCCCCATGGCTTGGCTGTCGCTGCTCATCATGCTGATGGCACCGAGGTCGTGCAAGATGTCTTCGGCGGCAATCGTCTCGCGGCGGATACGGCTCTCGGCAAAGGCCAAGTCTTCGGCAATCGCGGGGTCGAGGTGGTGGCACACCATGAGCATGTCCACATGCTCGTCGAGTGTGTTGACTGTGTACGGGCGTGTTGGGTTGGTGGAGCTGGGCAACACATTGGCTTCGCCCACCACTTTCAAAATATCGGGTGCGTGGCCGCCGCCTGCACCTTCGGTGTGGAAGGTGTGGATGGTGCGGCCTTTGAAGGCCGCCACCGTGTCTTCCACAAAGCCACTTTCGTTGAGCGTGTCGGTGTGGATGGCCACTTGGGTGTCGGTGGCTTCTGCCACGTTCAAGCAGTTGTCAATCGCGGCAGGGGTGGTGCCCCAGTCTTCATGCAGTTTCAAACCAATCGCACCGGCGTTGATTTGCTCGTGCAGCGAATCGGGCAGAGCCGCATTGCCTTTGCCTAAGAAACCCAAGTTCATGGGGAAAGCATCGGCTGCTTGCAACATGCGTTCAATGTTCCAAGCACCAGGTGTGCAGGTGGTGGCAAGGGTGCCTGTGGCAGGTCCTGTGCCGCCGCCGAGCATGGTGGTCACGCCACTGGTCAAGGCTTCTTCAATTTGCTGGGGCGCAATAAAGTGGATGTGTGTGTCCACCCCACCTGCGGTGACGATGTGGCCTTCGCAGCTGATCACCTCGGTCCCTGGGCCAATGACGATATCTACGCCCGGTTGGGTGTCGGGGTTGCCCGCTTTGCCAATGGCCACAATGCGGCCACCTTTCAAACCGATGTCGGCTTTGACAATGCCCCAGTGGTCAATGATGAGTGCATTGGTCATCACGGTGTCGACTGCGCCGCCCGCTTGCGGGCCGGTGCCTGCACCGTCGCGTGTGCGTTGCGATTGGGCCATGCCATCGCGGATGGTTTTGCCGCCACCAAATTTCACTTCTTCGCCATAGCCAACGGGGTTCCCGTTGGCGTCTGTTCGCCCCTCGCCTGCTTGCAGGGTGAAGTCTTTTTCAACTTCCACCACCAAGTTGGTGTCTGCCAAGCGCAGACGGTCACCCACAGTGGGGCCAAACATTTCGGCGTAAGCGCGTTTGCCAATGGTTGCCATTACTTGTGTCCTTTATCGGCGACGCCCTGATCTACCGCACCATTCACCAAACCGCGAAAGCCAAACACCTGGCGATCACCACTCAGATCGACCAACTCGACCGTGCGTTGTTGGCCCGGCTCAAAGCGCACGGCAGTGCCCGAGGCGATGTTCAAACGCATGCCGTGTGCAGCTTCGCGGTCAAAGCGCAAGCCCGCATTGGTTTCTGCAAAGTGGTAGTGCGAGCCCACTTGGATGGGGCGATCGCTGGCGTTTTGCACCACCAAGGTGTGCGTGCGCCGTCCTGGGTTGAGGGTGTGCTCACCCTCGTCAATCAACAATTCACCGGGTGTCATGTGTGCCTCGCTTTATTTGCCACGGCCCATCCACCACATGGCGGCAACCACAGCCAGCGCTGCAAAAAATCCCCACGCATCGGTGGCGTGGTAGTGCGAAGCCCCTTCCATACCGTGGCCTTCATGGGCCTGAGCCCAGACGGGCAGGAGTGCAAATGCGCAGATCAATCGTTGCATGGTATTTCTCTCAAACAATGGGTTGATGAACAGTCACGAGCTTGGTGCCGTCGGGGAAGGTTGCTTCGACTTGGATGTCCGGAATCATCTCGGCCACGCCCTCCATCACGTCGGCACGGCTCAGCACATGGCGCCCATCGCTCATGAGTTGGGCCACGGTCTTGCCGTCACGCGCGCCTTCCATCACGGCGGCGCTGATGAGGGCCACGGCCTCGGGGTAGTTGAGTTTCAGACCACGGGCTTGTCGGCGTTCGGCCAGCAAGGCGGCGGTGAAAATCAACAGCTTGTCTTTTTCGCGGGGTGTGAGTTCCATAGTGGGTTTTTCTATGCAACTTGCGTGCCCTGTTGTGCACACGCGGTTTCGGTGCAATGTGCAGACTTTGGTGCAAATAATCCGAGTTGGTGCACGCGCTTGTGCACGCTATGAGTGCGTTGTGTGGTGCGTTTTTATGGGTATGACCAATGTTGGTGCGCGTCTGGTAGATCTGTTTGGCTTCTTATAGCGAGATGTTTTTCTTCTGGGGACGCACGGAGTTGGCATGGGCTTTGCAAAAGCTTTCACGAGCAAGTTGAGAAGCTTTGCGTTTGTTGAAAACTTTTTTGGAGTGAACCCCATGATGAATCGTCGAGGAAACCTCAAGGCCCTGGCCACAGCTGCAGCGCTGTCGGTCGGATCGTTTGCCATTGCGCCACAAGCGCTGGCCGCAGACACCATCAAAGTCGGCGTGCTGCACAGCTTGTCCGGCACCATGGCGATTTCCGAGACCGTGTTGAAAGACACCGTGTTGATGGCCATCGACGAAATCAACGCCAAGGGTGGCGTGTTGGGCAAGAAGCTCGAGCCCGTGGTGGTGGACCCCGCTTCCAATTGGCCTTTGTTTGCTGAGAAAACCAAGCAGTTGCTCGGTCAAGACAAGGTGTCGGTCATCTTCGGTTGCTGGACTTCGGTGTCACGCAAATCGGTGCTGCCCGTGGTCGAAGAAATGAACGGTCTGTTGTTCTATCCCGTGCAATATGAGGGTGAAGAACTCAGCAAAAACGTGTTCTACACCGGCGCGGCGCCCAACCAGCAAGCCATTCCTGCGGTGGATTACCTGATGAGCAAAGACGGCGGCGCGGCCAAGCGTTGGGTCTTGTTGGGTACCGACTATGTGTACCCACGCACCACCAACAAAATTTTGCGTGCTTACCTCAAGAGCAAAGGCGTGAAAGACAGCGACATCGACGAGAAATACACACCCTTTGGTCACAGCGATTACCAGACCATCGTGGCCGACATCAAGAAGTTTTCTGCCGGTGGCAAAACCGCTGTGGTCTCCACCATCAACGGTGACTCCAACGTGCCTTTCTACAAAGAGCTCGGCAACGCAGGCTTGAAAGCCAAAGACGTGCCCGTGGTGGCCTTCTCGGTCGGTGAAGAGGAATTGCGCGGCGTGGACACCAAGCCTTTGGTCGGTCACTTGGCAGCATGGAACTACTTCATGAGCATCAAGAACCCAGCCAACGACGAGTTCATCAAGAAGTGGTCGGCTTATGCCAAGACACACAACATCGCCGGTCACAAAGACAAGCCTTTGACCAACGACCCGATGGAAGCGACCTACATCGGCATCAACATGTGGAAGCAAGCGGTAGAGAAGGCCAAGTCCACCGATGTGGACAAAGTCATCGCGGCGATGGCTGGTCAAACCTTCAAGGCACCGAGCGGTATTACCTCCAAGATGGACGAAAAGAACCACCACTTGCACAAGTCGGTGTTCATTGGCGAGATCAAGGCCGATGGTCAGTTCAACGTGGTCTGGAAAACACCAGGTCCCGTTAAAGCCAAGCCATGGAGCCCCTTCATCGAAGGCAATGCCTCCAAGCCTGATGAGCCTGTGAAGAAGTAAACCTTTCTCCGAGGGATGAACTTGGGGGAGGGCATGGCCCTCCCCTTTTTTATGGGAATCTGGATGACTTGTTTTTCTTTACCTGCATGGACACGTCAGCTGGTGCTGCGCAGCGCATGTGCCTTGGCACTCGGCATCTTCAGCCAGGCATCTGCCTTGGCATTGACGGTGGAGCAAGCGCAAGCGCTCACGTTGGGTGACACCGATGCACGTGTGAGTGCCCTGCAAAAAGCCTTGGCCTCACCCGACGCCCAAACCGCTGCCTTTTTGCAAGCCATGGCCGATGACGCTGTGAAGGTCAATGGCACCCAAGTGCTCGTTGTGCGCGATGGCCAAGTGATCGACCCCGTGAGTGGTCAAGCCACAGCCCTGCCCGACAGTGCAGAAGACGTGATCAACAACAACCGCATGCGCGGTGAGATTGACGCCGCTTTGTCGGCCCTGCAACTGCTCAGTCCCGATGCCGCCTTGCGTGTGCAAGCCGCCAAGTCGGTGTTGAAAGAGCCCGATCCCACCAAGCTCGCCATGTTGGAAAAAGCCTTGAGCAGCGAAGCGGACGAGGGCGTCAAAAAACACATGTTGTTGGCCCGCTCGGCCATCTTGCTCAACAGCGACAACGCCGATGAACGCTTGGCCTCGGCCAAAACTTTGGCTGAGAGTCAAACCCCCGATACCCAACTCTTGCTCAACCAACGTCTGAGCCAAGAAGACAACCAACACGTACGTGCCCAGTTGCAAACCTCGCTGCGCACCATCCAAGCAGCCTTGAGCTGGGGTGAGAAACTCGGCGCCTTGTTCACCGGCATCAGCTTGGGTTCTATTTTGTTGTTGGTCGCCTTGGGGCTAGCCATCACCTACGGCTTGATGGGCGTGATCAACATGGCGCACGGCGAGTTGATGATGATTGGCGCTTATGCCACCTATGTGGTGCAAGGACTGTTTCGTCAGTATTTGCCCGACATGTTTGATGCGTATTTGTTGGTGGCCGTGCCCGCGTCGTTTTTCGCCGCAGCCTTGGTGGGTGCGGTATTGGAGCGTTTGGTTTTGCGCCATTTGTATGGTCGCCCGCTCGAAACGCTGCTGGCTACCTGGGGCATCAGCTTGGTGTTGATGCAAGGTGTGCGCAGTATTTTTGGCGCGCAAAACGTGGGGGTTGAAAACCCATCGTGGATGAGCGGTGGCGTGCAGTTGCTGGCCAACTTGTCGCTGCCCTACAACCGCTTGGTCATTCTTGGTTTTGCACTGTTTGTGTTGGTGGGCATGACGCTCTTGATCAGCCAAACACGTTTGGGTTTGTTTGTGCGTGGTGTGACGCAAAACCGTCCCATGGCCTCGGCCTTGGGCGTGAACACCGCACGCATTGACACCTACGCGTTCTCGCTCGGTTGTGGCATTGCAGGTCTGGCCGGTTGCGCACTCAGCCAAATTGGCAACGTGGGCCCTGACCTGGGCCAGAGCTACATCGTGGACGCCTTCATGGTGGTGGTGCTCGGTGGTGTGGGTCAACTCGCTGGCACGGTGTATGCCGCCATGGGTTTGGGCCTCATGAACAAGCTGCTCGAAGGCGTGGCCGGTGCCGTATTGGCCAAGATCGCGGTCCTGGTGTTCATCATTGTCTTCATCCAAAAACGCCCACAAGGTTTGTTTGCGATGAAGGGCAGAAGTGCCGAGGCTTGATATGACAACTTCTATGAATTCCTCTCCTGTGCAATTGCCTGCCCCTCCTGCTTTGTTGAGCCCCAAAGGCTGGGCTGTCTTTGTGGCGATGCTCATCGTCGTGTGCGGCGTGGTGCCTGTGCTCAACCTGTGGGTATCGGCAGGCAGCGTGTTCCACATGAGCGACTACGCCGTGGCCTTGGTCGGCAAGATCATGTGTTACGCCATCTGCGCGTTGGCTATGGATTTGATCTGGGGCTACACCGGCATCTTGTCACTCGGTCACGGCTTGTTCTTTGCGCTCGGTGGCTACGTCATGGGCATGTACCTGATGCGCCAGATCGGCACCGATGGCAACTACAAAAGCAATTTGCCGGACTTCATGGTGTTCCTCGATTGGAAAACCTTGCCTTGGCATTGGACCTTCAGCGACAGCTTTTTGGCCACCGTGTTGCTGATCGTTTTGGTACCTGGCGTGTTGGCCGGTGTGTTTGGTTACTTTGCGTTTCGTTCGCGTATCAAAGGGGTGTACTTCTCCATCATCACGCAGGCGCTCACTTTTGCGGCCATGCTGCTGTTCTTTCGTAACGAAACGGGGTTTGGTGGCAACAACGGCTTCACCGACTTCAAACGCATCTTGGACTTGCCCATCGCCACACCCAGCATGCGCATGACCTTGTTTGTCATGACCGGGGGCACCTTGTTGGGTTGCTACTTGTTTGCGCGCTGGTTGGTGCAAAGCAAGTTTGGTCGCGTGTTGCAGGCCATACGCGATGCCGAGAGCCGTGTCATGTTCTCGGGCTATTCGCCTTTGCCTTACAAGCTGACGATTTGGATCATCTCTGCTGTGATGTGCGGCATTGCCGGGGCTTTGTATGTGCCACAGGTGGGCATCATCAACCCCAGCGAAATGAGCCCTGCCAACTCGATTGAGATGGCGGTGTGGGCCGCTGTGGGCGGACGTGCTTCGTTGATTGGCCCCATCGTGGGAGCCTTCTTGGTCAACGGCATGAAGAGCTGGTTGACGGTGACGGCGCCTGAATTTTGGTTGTACTTTTTGGGTGCCTTGTTCATCGGAGTGACGCTGTATTTGCCTCACGGTGTGATGGGTCTGATACAAAAAATTGGCGCCAAGAAAAATACAGAGGAGCGTGTATGACCCCCGATCTGTTTGAACAAGGCGCCGAGCGCTTGGCCAGCCATCAAGCGCGGGTGGTGAATGAGGTGACGTCGGGTGACCGCAGTGCAGGCTATGGCCGGGTGCACGAACCCGGCAGCTTAGACCTGACCCATGGACGCATCTTGTATTTGGAAGATGTGAACGTGAGCTTTGATGGCTTCAAGGCTATCAACAATTTGTCGCTGGACATTGCACCGGGTGAGCTGCGCTGCATCATTGGCCCCAACGGCGCCGGCAAGACCACGATGATGGACATCATCACTGGCAAGACCAAACCCGACTCGGGCCAGGTGTTCTTTGGCAGCACCATCAACTTGCTGCGCCACAACGAACCCGAAATTGCCCAACTCGGCATTGGTCGCAAGTTTCAAAAACCCACCGTGTTTGAACACCTGAGCGTGTTTGAAAACTTAGAGCTTGCATTGAAAACCCACAAAGGTGTGGCGGCCTCGATGTTCTTTCGACTCAACGGCACGCAGCGCGACCGTTTGAGCGAGGTGCTGCACACCATCCATTTGGAAGACAGCGTCAACGCCCAAGCGGGCAATTTGAGTCACGGCCAAAAGCAGTGGCTGGAGATTGGCATGTTGCTCATGCAAGACCCCAAGCTTTTGTTGCTGGACGAACCCGTGGCTGGCATGACCGACTTTGAAACCGAGCGCACCGCCGAATTGTTTTTGACCCTCAAAGGCAAACACTCCCTGATGGTGGTGGAGCACGACATGAGTTTTATCAACACCATCTCCGATATCGTCACCGTTTTGTGCGACGGCTCAGTGTTGGCGCAAGGCACGCTTGCCCAAGTGCAAGCGGATGAGCGCGTGATTGAGGTGTATTTGGGCCGATGAATATGCAAACAGACACCATGCCTTTACTTCAAGTCCAACACATCAACCAGTTCTATGGTGGCTCGCACATCTTGCGCGACGTGAGCTTTGAGGCCCATTTGGGCCGCATCACGGTGCTCTTGGGTCGCAACGGTGTGGGCAAAACCACCTTACTCAAATCGCTCATGGGCGCGGTGCCAATTCGTGACGGCAGCATCACTTTCAACGGCCAAGCCATTGAAAAAGCGGCGCCGTATGAACGTGCGCGCGCTGGCATTGGCTATGTGCCACAAGGGCGTGAAATTTTTGCCCGCCTCACCGTCGAAGACAACTTGCGCATGGGCCTGGCCACACAGCCTGCGGGGACAGACATTCCGGCTGAGTTGTTTGAGCTGTTCCCGGTGTTAAAGCAAATGATCCATCGCCGAGGGGGTGATTTGTCTGGCGGCCAGCAACAGCAACTCGCCATCGCACGCGCTTTGGCCTCAGGCCCCAAGCTGTTGGTGCTAGACGAGCCCACCGAAGGCATTCAGCCCAGCATCATCAAAGACATTGGCCGCGTCATTCGCATGTTGGCTGGTCGTGGGGACATGGCCATTGTGCTGTGCGAGCAGTATTACGACTTTGCAGAAGAGCTTGCAGACGATTACTTGGTGATGGAACGCGGTGAGGTGATTGCGCGTGGTCTGGGATCAGACATGCAGCGCGACAACGTGCGTCAGCTTGTTGCCATTTGAGTTTTTACTGTCGTACGGAAACAATGCCAGCCGCAGTCTGGGGGTAGAGGGCTTGGGCAGGTGACGATTTCTGGACCAGTATGAGGAACCTGCCCAAGCCCTCTACCCTCAGCGAGCCCAGCAAAAAAGCACAAAGCTACATAGACCAAATGCGCGGCAATCCAGCAGGCATCGCCCACAACCCTTGACGCCACGCGGACCACACCCCACGCAACAAGCTCTGCGCCGGCTCTACCAACGGCGACAAGGTGCGCAACACCACCACCCGTGGATGCGGTGATGTGACACCTGCCATCAATCCCGCAGGCGTAAGCTCGGTCAGTGCTCGTGCCAGTGACAACGCCATATCGCGACGCTCGCGGCTGAGGTCTGTGCCGCAGGCAAACACCAAGGTGGCCATGCAGCGGTGCTTGGCCAGTCCTAAGGGGCCGTCCATCAAGCGCGTGTCTTGCGCATCGATCAAGCCGCGCTCTAGCCACACATCTTTGATTTCTAAATGCTGCTGCAACTGGCCCCGTTCAAACGGTTGGTTGGCGTTGGGCAGACCCAGTGCGGTGATGTCCCAGGCCATCAGTTCGGCGCCAGGGGCCAACTCAAACACCGCTTGGTTCACACCGTGGCAGCCGCTGTAGGCAATGGTTTCAAGCGGCAACCACTCCAGACGCGCATGGACAGCCACGCGGGCATGCACGTGCTGGGTGGCCAGGCCTTTGTCGCTGCGGTAAAACCGTGTGGCCCCGGGGGTCGTGATCAGACCATGCGCCTGAGGCTGCACATGCACATCAATCTCCATCACATCCCCACCGACCAAGCCACCAGGTGGATGGACCAATACGTTGTGGCACACCGCATCACCTTCGGGGTAGAGGCTTTGCAAAATACGCAGCGGGCCTTGGTGTTGGTGGTGCACCATGGTGCGTCCGTCTTGGTGTGCGTAGTCCATGCGCAGCTGTGCGTGCCAGTTGCTGGCGGTGGTGCGCGACGGAGGCAGTGATGGTGGCTGCGACGGCGCAAGAGCGAAAGCTGGTGTGTGCATGGTGTCTGTGTCAGTAGGTGTAGTGTGCCGTCAGTCGCACGGTGCGTGGTTCGGCGGGATGCACATGCAAGCCGTTGACGCCAGCCAAGGGTTCACCAATCAACCGTGAGGTGTAAACGTATTGAATGTCTTGATTCATGCGGTTGGCCAAGTTCATCACATCCATGGACACGCTGAGTCGCGGGTCCATTTGCCGCGTGACACGCAGCTGGGTGCTGATGTTGGCGGCTGATCGTATGCGGTTGTCTTCGGTCAATGCGGCTGAACCGATGTAGCGCAGCCCGAGGTTGACAGACCAAGGACCGTTCTTGCGCAGGGTGGCGGAGAGGCTGGCCACGCGTTGCACGGCATTAGGGATGAAGTTGCCGCTGGCCTGATTGTCGGCATAGCGTGGGCGCGTCCAAGCCATGTTGGCATCGAGCACCCAGTGTTCTTGGGGCGTCCAGTGGTTGCTCCATTCCACCCCGGTGCGTTGGCTGGCGCGACTGGCTTGGGTGTTGCCCTTGTCGCCCACGTAGAGCAACTCGGAGTCAAATTGCAATTGCCACAAGGCAAGGGATGTTTGCCAGTGCGCGTTCGGTTGTGCTTTGATGCCCACTTCACGCCCCAAGGAGCGGACCAAGCCTGGCACGGCTGCCACCGGCTGCAAGGTTTGAGGGTCGATCTTGGCCGTGGTGCCACGCGCATCGTTGCTGTGAAAACCATGGCCGATGTTGAAGAAAAGTTCAGTGTCTTGCCAAGGTCCAAAGATGGCCGAGAACTTGGGGGAGATTTGCTGGCTCTGATGTGCCCCAGAGTTGTCCGCCAGCATGGCGCTGGTGACATGCCCGGTGTATTGGTCAAAACGTAAGCCGGTCACTGTCTTGAACCACGAGGTCCATGTGGTCGCGTTCTCGCCGTAGACGCCGACCAGCAATTGCTGAATTTGGTCTTCACGCACAGCTTGTATCGGTTGGCGTTGCGCTGTGTAGGTCAGGCCGGCTTGAATGTCGTCTTGTCGCAGCTGCAGGCCCAGGGTGTTGTGCATGGCCACTGCGTTTGTGTCATCGACGCTCCATGTGTGTGAGACGTTGCCGCCCAACACGTTGCGCTGGTCGCGTTGGTTGAACTGGTCACCGCCTGGATTGAGCTGGTAGGTGAAGTTGGAGTACAGGTTCAAGTCATAGTGCATGGCGTACCAGCTGACTCGTGTGCTGTCGTTTGCGGTGTGTTGATGCCATTCGCCAGAGAGGCTGGTCCGTGAGGTGCTGGCCCCATCGCTGGGGTCGAGACTGTCAAAGCGGCCAAAGGTCTGACCCTGGTAGCTGCCCGCGTCAATCAGGCGTTGTGGCACTTGGTCAGTGGCGCGCCAGTGTGCGCGGTAGGCGGTGAGGCTGGTGGACCAACCCTGTGCGGCGCTGCCCTCACTCAAGGTCAGCAAAACATTGGTTTTGCGCAAGCCTTGTGGTGAGGTCCACGGACCGTTGTGATTCAGGCGTTCTGCTGCCGTGAGCAACGTAAGGCCTTCACCCACGGCATGTGAGCTCGCGGCCACGCCGCGTACATAGGCACCTTGCCCGACGGTGACGTCGCTGAAGCCATGTTCTAAGTGACGGCGATAGACGATATTGGCTGAACCCGCTGACGCGAAGTCACCGTCTTGTGCTGCGTAAGGACCTTTGCGGTAGTCAATCCTTTGCACAAGCTCAGGGATTAAAAAATTCAAATCGCTGTAGCCTTGGCCGTGCGCATGAGAGGGCATGTTGACCGGCACGCCGTTGACGGTGGTGGCAAAGTCGGTGCCGTGATCCAGGTTGATGCCGCGTAAAAAATACTGATTCGCTTTGCCATCGCCCGAATGTTGGGTGACCACCATGCCGGGGATGGCGGTCAGCACATCGGCGGGACGCTGCACAGGCTGTTCCTGCAACTGCGTGCCACGGATCATGCCTTGTGAGGCCGAGTCGCTGCTGCCTGGGCCGTTGTCGTATCGGGCGACAACATCTACCTCAGGCATCCACGCGTGGGCCAGGTGAATGCTGCCGAGTGGGTCGGCCTGCGCGTTTAGGAGCCAAATTGCACCAACAAAGGGATATATCGCCCGAAAAGGTGCATCTTTCGGGCGGGCCTTGTGCAAATGCGTGCGTGATGCGCCTGAAAGCTCCAACATGGGGATGAATCAGCAATTTGAATGCCCACCCCGTGAATCATGGAAAATCACGCCATGACTGACGCTACCTCCCGCCCTGAATTGCCCGACCATTTGTCGATTGACCCTCGCAGCCCGCACTATGTGGCCGCTGTGTTTGAACACGATGTCGGGATTCGTTTCAACGACAAAGAACGTTTCGATGTGGAGGAATACTGCATCAGCGAAAGTTGGGTCAAAGTGCCGGCCCACAAAACCTTGGATCGCAAAGGCAACCCCTTGATCATCAAGATCAAGGGCAAAGTGGAAGCTTTTTACAAATAAGCCAGGCTTGGCAATATCTGTGGGCTAACCCACAGACACTGCGCCACCAAAAGCGAATCATCGGGTTCTTTTTGAAAAGGACCTTGTATGAAAGCCTCTCGCTTGATCGCTGTTTCCCTGTTTGCTGCTCTGGGCGTGTCGTCCTTGCAGGCTCAAACCACTTGGTATCCCAACAACGCCGGCTATTACGCTGAGTTGGGCTATTCGGCCTTGGATCTGAAGGTCAATGGTGGTGAAACATCGACACCGCAAATTGTCCGGCTGACTGTGGGCAAAGAGTTGCACAAGTACATGGCCGTTGAAGCCATGTATGCGACCACCGCGTCGCGTGACGGCAAGGCCACTTACAGCGGCGAATACACAGGCTATGGCTTGATGCTCAAGCCGAAGATGGCGTTGACAGGCAGCACCGAGCTGTTTGCGCGTTTGGGGTGGGCGCGCTCAGATATCACGGCCTCTGCGGCGGGTGCCACCACAGGGTCTGATGTGTTGTCGGGGGCCGGTATTCAAACCAAGTTCACGCCCAATGTGTTTGGTCAAATCGATTACACCAATTACTTTCACCGCAGTGGCATCAAAGCCCAGGGTTGGGGCATTTCAGCAGGTATGAATTTTTAATCCCTTGCATCGGCGAATTACAAATTTGTAATTCGGGTGAACGCTGCCTCGGTTGAAGCCAAAATGTTCGAATGAATGTTTTGGTGATTGAAGACGAGCAAAAAATTGCAGACATCTTGGTGCAAGGCTTGCAAGCGTCAGGCTTTCAAACGCACCATGAGGCCGATGGGTTTCGGGGGCTCAATACGGCGTTGATCAAAAGCTTTGATGCCATCGTCATGGATGTCTCTATGCCATTGATGGATGGCTTCCAGGTTTTGGCTGAAATCCGGCGCAAAGGCATTCACACGCCTGTGATCATGTTGACGGCAAGAACTGAGTTGGCCGATCGCCTGCAAGGTTTCGAGTCGGGGGCCGATGACTATTTGGCCAAGCCCTTCTTCATGGAAGAGCTGATTGTGCGCATCAAAACCTTGATTGCCCGAAAGACCGGCAATGTGGAGAACGTGGTGCGTCAAAGCGGCTTGACCTTGGATCGCTTCAAACGTCTGGCGGAGTGGGAGCAGCGATCGGTCGCACTGACCCAGCGCGAATTCGTGTTGCTGGAATGTCTGATGTTGTCACCGGGGCAAATCTTCTCGCGGCAACAAATGCTCAAACACGTGTGGAATGTGGACTTCGACCCCGGCACCAATGTGGTGGATGTGTGCATCCAACGGCTGCGTAAAAAGCTCTCGGGTTCCGACTTGAACAGCATGCGTCCTTTTCCCATCGAGACGATACGTGGCGTTGGCTACCGGCTCAACAATGCTTGAGCCCATGAAACGTTCTTTTCGCCTTCGCGTTTTTTTAGCCAACTTCACCTGCTTGCTGTTGTTTATTCTTGCTTCGCGGGTAGCGGTGCACAACACATTCAACGAGCCGTTGTTGAATCACTTCAGTGAAACCTTGGCGCACCATATGGTGCGTGAAATCGATGCGTCGAAAGAGCGGATAGATGTGTCGATGATGCGCGGCAATTTAGAGAAGTCCATCGATGGCTTGCAAGCCGGTGAGTTGATCGTGGCCTTATCGTCACGTGTTGAAAAAATCTCTCCAGTGGAGTCGGATTTTTTGCAAACCATCACCCATCCAGCGCTGAACTGGAAGCGCATGGACAACCAACAAACCACGCATTGGGTGGAGGCTGCCGATATCACGCACAAGGGCACGGAATGGAAAGTGTTGCGCGCAGAGTCGGCAAAGGATGGGCTGATTTATGTCGCTCTACAACGCGTGGTGTTGATGCGCTCGTTGGAAGAAATTTTCAAAGTGCGCGATGCCCTGTTTGTGATACTTGCGCCGTTCTTGTTGGGGTTTGTGTTGCTCATCACCGTGGCCATGAGCTATGCCGCGCTTCGGCCCATTGAAAGCCTTCAAAAATCGTTCACTCAAATTGAAATTCATAACCAAGAGACACACATCTCAGAAGAAAAAAACTACAAAGAGTTTGAAGAGTTCATCCACTACTTCAATGCCTTGATTGACCGTCTTAGAGCCAGCTATGCCCAAGCGGCCCGATTCTCCAGCGATGCTGCGCACGAATTGCGAACGCCATTGACCATCATCCGTGGCCATTTGCACAAGATGGTGAATCAAGCGGCGGACGGTTCAGCCATGCAAATCGAGCTTTCGTTGGTGGCCGAAGAGGTCGAACGCTTGATTTCTATTTCCAACAAATTGTTGATGCTCTCCCAAGCCGACGCAGGACGCATCAGCTTGGCCAAGGAGGAGATTCGCTTCAATGACTTGGTGGGGCAACTGATGGAGGACCTGAAGGCATTTCACCCCGATCTTTCGTTTTCCAAGAATATTCAACCCAACCTGCGCCTCCAAGGCGATCCTGATTTGCTGATGCAACTGGTGATGAATTTGTTTGGCAATGCCGTCAAATACAACTACCCCCAAGGACAAATCGAGGTCAAAGCCCAGGCTTCAGGAGATCAACTGGTCTTTACCATCAGCAACACCACGCATTTGGTGATGTCGGGGTTGGATGATCGGGTGTTTGAACGCTTCTATCGTCACCGAGAGGCCAACAATCAACAAGTGAGCGAGGCAAGAGGAGCGGGTTTGGGTTTGAGTTTGTGCCGAGAGATTGTGGCGGCACATGGCGGGCGTATTCGCCTGCTGACAGAGCGGGAACATTGGGTCACGTTTGAATGCATCTTGCCCCTGCGCTGACATTACAAATGCGTCATGCTCGATTACCAATCATGAGGAATTCACACAAACGCCACGCTTAACGCGTACCTTTTGGATCATGTTCAAAGGGTGATTTCATGAAGTTCAGCCGGTGGTGTGTTGCGGGTGTGGTGATGTGGGTGAGCACTTCAGCTTGGTGTGATTCCGTGCGTGATTGCGAGGGTAAAAGCACCAAAGATGCGCAATACCTGTGCACCGCCGTGTCTATGGTGAACCCGGTCATCTGCGATCAAATTTCTTCCAGAGAAAGTATGTTTTTTTGCCGCGCCATGGTGGCGAATAACTCGTATGCGTGCGACAAAATTGACAGCCCCGTCAAACGCCAGTCGTGCCTGATGGCGGTGCGTGACAAGCAGCGTGGCGCCATGTGGGCGGTGCGATAAAGACCATGCCATGCAAGACTTGGTAGAAAAATACGGCGGTGTGTCTGGGTTGAAAAAGATTCTGGAGGAGTTCGCGCTCAGAATCAGCCGCGAGCGCGGCTTGATGCACTACCTGTTTTCTGTCACGCCGCCCCAACTCATTACCGATCAACTGCAGCTGTCGCACTTCATCATGCGCAAGCCGGACATTGATTACCGAAGCTCGCCTGGGCAAACGGCGATCCGTGACGTACAAATTCGCCCGCAAGTTTTTGAAGATGTCATCAAAGTGCTGATGATGACCTTGAAGGATGCCAAGGTCCATTTCAACGATGCACCGCGCATGGCCGCACACATCATGGAGGTGATGGAAGAGACCCGAAGCAAAGCCGCAGATATCAAAAAATCGGTCTACAAACCGGCCGAAATCACCGTGGATACGTTGTTGGCGTTCTTTCGTACCCAAAGCATTCCTGTTCACCATGACGCTGTGTCAGGGGAGATATTGGCGCGGCCTGAATACGGTTTGGCCTACCCGCTCAGCACCGTCATTCACCCTGCGTCAAAAACCATTCGCTTGCTGGCCCGCGCACAAGCCATCGATGCGAAGAATCTGAAAGCGGTGGAGGCCTTGGTGCTCGTAGCCTCGCAGAAGGTGCCTCCGATTGCATTTCGAGCCTACACCGACGCAGACGGAGTGGCGACTTTGGAGGGCGCCTACGAGGTGCCCACGCAATATGGCGTGCCTAAGCGTTTGTTGCAGCGCGTGACCAACCACTTTACCTGGCGTTTTGACGAGGCCTTAAAAGCCGATGTGAACGAGGTGCTGATTCAACCTGAGCGAGATTGAGCTCGGACGTCACGCGGTCAAACACTCAGCCCAACAAGCCTTCATACGCAATGGTGATGGGCGCGTGGTCTGAAAATTTTTCGTCTTTGTAAATCGCTTCGCTACGCGCTTTGCTGGCCAAGGTAGGGGTGGCCAAGTGGTAGTCCAAGCGCCAACCCACGTTGTTGGCATAGGCTTGGCCCCGGTTGCTCCACCAGGTGTAGCAGGCGTCGGTGGCGTCGGGTTGCAGCTGGCGGTAGACGTCAACGATGCCGCCTTCGGTGGTGAGTTGGGTCATCCACGCGCGTTCTTCCGGCAAGAAGCCGCTGTTCTTCAGATTGCCTTTCCAGTTTTTCAAATCCGCCTCTTGGTGCGCGATGTTGATGTCGCCACACAGCACAAACTCGCGGTCTTGCTTCAAACGCTGCAGGTGCGGGTACATCGCAGCCAAGAAACGAAACTTGGCATCTTGGCGTTCAGGGCCGGATGAACCGCTGGGAAAGTAGCTGCTGATGATGGACAGTTTGCGCGCAGGGGTGTCAAAACGCAGCTCCACATAACGACCTTCAGCATCAAACTCGCCGCCGTCAAAACCCACGATGACCTCGCTGGGCTCATGCTTGGTGTAGACGCCCACGCCTGAGTAGCCCTTCTTCTCGGCATAGTGAAAGTGCCCGTGTAAACCGGCCAAGGTGTCAAAGTTGCCCGCGATGTCCGGGGCCTGGGCTTTGATTTCTTGCACGCAAATACAATCGGGGTTGGCTTTTTCGAGCCAAGCTTCCACGCCCTTGCGGGCGGCCGAACGAATGCCGTTGAGGTTGAGGCTGGTGAGTTTGAACAAGGAATTTCCCCATGAGTCAGAGTGCAGCTGCCAACGATGCGTTGGCGCAAGAATTTGTGCAATTTTCGCTGGATTGTGGCGTGCTGAAGTTTGGCGAGTTCAAAACCAAGGCGGGCCGCATGAGCCCTTACTTTTTCAACGCCGGTTTGTTTGACGATGGCGCCAAACTGGGCAAGCTGGCCAGCTTTTATGCGCAGCGCTTGATGCACAGCGGCATTGAGTTCGACATGATTTTTGGCCCCGCCTACAAAGGCATTCCCTTGGGCGCAGCCGTGGCGATTGAGTTGGCGCGCTTAGGCAAGAACGTGCCCTTTGCCTACAACCGCAAAGAAGCCAAAGACCATGGCGAAGGCGGCAGCTTAGTGGGCGCGCCGCTCAAAGGCCGCGTGCTCATCGTGGACGATGTGATGAGTGCTGGCACTGCAGCCCGTGAATCGATTGCCCTCATCAAAGCCGCAGGGGCCACGCCGCACGCGGTGGCGATTGCCTTGGACCGCCAAGAAATGGCGACCGAAAAACAAGCCGATGGCACCACCAAAGACGTGCCCTACAGCGCCGTGCAATACGTGCGCGAGCAAGTGGGCTTGCAGGTGTGTGCGATTGCCGAGCTGAGCGATTTGCTGACCTATTTGAATGCCCAACCTGGCAACGCCATGGGCGAGCACCTGGCGCGCACCCAGGCGTATCGCGAACGTTACGGTGTGAAGTAAAACCGAGCGCCTAGAGGCGCACCAAGCGCTGGCGTGTTAGGCCAGCCATTTCAAAAAGCTGGCCGTTACAGCCTCAGGTTGCTCCATCATCATCATGTGGCCGGCGCCCGCCACCACATCCACCTGCGGACGTGCGGGCAACAAGTCGGCGATGGCTTGATGTTGCTGTGGGCTGGCCCAGCCATCGAATTCACCCGCCATCACCAACGTGGGTACCTGTACCTGTGTCAACACACCGCTGGCGTCAAGGCGTTCGAGCAGGGCTTTGATTTGGCGCTTGAAGATGTCTTCTGATTTGCGTTCGAACATTTGCACGATGTTTTCAATCAAGACGGCATCGCTCAAGCGTGAAGGGGCCACCATGTTTTGCACCCAGGTTTGGGCCATGGCACGCACGCCTTGTTGTTGGGCGATGTCGAGCAAGGCTTGGCGTTTTTGCACTTCTGTCTCGCCTGCGGCGCCAACTTCTTTGGCTTGGTAGCCCGTGCCCAGCAGTGCCAAACGCAACACGCGCTCGGGCGCCAAGCGCATCACTTCCAAGGCCACACGACCGCCCATGGAATGACCGGCGATGTGGAACTGTGCTGGCGCAGTCGCCAAAATTTGCTGTGCCATCGCCACCAAAGAATCAGCGTCGCCGTGCGACACCACCTGGCAAGGCATGTGGGCTGACAGCGCCGGTGCTACGGGCCCCCACGAGCTGTGGTCGCACATCAAACCGGGCACAAGAATCAAGGTGGGGTGTGTCATGGTGTTGCAGCGTGTTGTGATTGAAAAGGACTACCCCAGTTTTTTCATCAGCAAGGCGTTGACTTGGGCAGGATTGGCCTTGCCCTTGCTCGCCTTCATGATGGGGCCGACCAGGCCGTTCAATGCTTTGGCGTTGCCAGCCTTGAACTCTTCCACGTTCTTGGGGTTGGCGGCCAGCACCTCGTCGATGATTTTTTCCAGCTCACCGGTGTCGTTCATCTGCTTGAGGCCTTTGGCTTCGATGATGGCGTCTACACGCGCTGGATCAGCAGCGCCTGGTGCATCCGCACCAACGGTCCACAACACCTCAAACACTTGCTTGGCAGAGTTGTTGTTGATCGTGTTGTCTTGAATCCGCGAGATCAATGCGCCCAGTTGCGCAGCGCTGACGGGGATGGTGTCAAACGTCCCCTCGCCGCTGTTCAAGCGACGCGATACCTCGCCCATGATCCAGTTGCTGGCCAGTTTGGGTTGGCCGCAGGCTTTGGCCGTGGCTTCAAAGTAGGCGGCCGCAGCTTTGCTTTGGGTGAGGAGCGTGGCATCGTATTCGGGCAGCGCATAGTCCTTGACGAAACGCTCGGCCATGACGCGTGGCAACTCGGCCATGTCGTTTTTGACGCGTTCGACCCAATCGCGGCCAATCACCAAGGGTGGCAGGTCAGGGTCGGGGAAGTAGCGGTAGTCGGCCGCGTCTTCCTTGGTGCGCATGGCGCGGGTCTCGCCGGTGTCGGGGTCGAACAGCACGGTGGCTTGTTCGATGGCGTGGCCGTCTTCAATTTGGTCGATTTGCCAACGCACTTCGTAGTCGATGGCTTGTTGCATGAACTTGAAGCTGTTCAAGTTTTTAATTTCGCGACGCGTGCCCAACTCGCCCCCGGGCTTGCGCACCGACACGTTGGCATCGCAACGGAATGAGCCTTCTTGCATATTGCCATCGCAAATGCCAATCCAGGTGACGATTTTGTGCAGCTCTTTGGCATAGGCCACGGCCTCCTCGCTGGAGCGCATGTCGGGCTCGGTAACGATCTCCAACAGCGGTGTGCCTGCGCGGTTCAGGTCGATACCACTTTGACCGATGAAGTCCTCGTGCAGCGATTTGCCCGCGTCTTCTTCGAGGTGGGCGCGCACCAAACGCACGGTTTTGTGCACCGTTTCTTTGCCTTCTTCCAAAAAGAAAGACACTTCGCCGCCTTGCACCACCGGAATTTCAAACTGGCTGATCTGGTAGCCCTTGGGCAGGTCAGGGTAGAAGTAGTTTTTGCGCGCAAAGATGCTGCGCTCGGCGATGTGCGAGTTCACCGCCAAGCCGAACTCGATGGCCCGCTCGACCGCGCCAATGTTCATCACGGGCAGCGTGCCGGGCAGGGCCATGTCCACCGCGCAGGCTTGCGTGTTGGGCTCGGCGCCAAAGGCCACCGAGGCGCGGCTGAAAATTTTGCTCTGTGTGGAAAGCTGGGCGTGTGTTTCAAAGCCGATGACGACTTCGTAGCCTTGAACTAATTTGGCAGTCATGTCAGATGCCCTCCGGTTTTTGGAGGTGGAAATCGGTGTTCAGTTGGTACTGGTGTGCCACGTTGAGCAACTTGGCTTCTTGCAAATAGTTGCCAATCAGTTGCATGCCCACGGGGAGGCGGCCTTCGCCAAAACCCACCGGTATGCTCATGCCGGGCAAGCCCGCCAGCGAGGCAGGCAGGGTGAAGATGTCGGCCAAATAGTCCGCCAACGGGTCGCTGGCGTTGTTGCCCAACTTCCATGCCACGGTCGGAGCCACGGGGCCTGCAATCACGTCGCACTCGGCAAAGGCACGTTGGAAGTCGTCGGCAATCATGCGGCGAATCTTTTGCGCTTGCAGGTAGTAGGCGTCGTAGTAGCCGTGGCTCAATACATACGCACCGGTCATGATGCGGCGTTTGACCTCTTCGCCAAAACCCTCGGCACGGGTTTTTTTGTACATGCTCACGAGATCGGTGTAGTCCTTGGCGCGGTGACCAAACTTCACACCGTCAAAGCGGCTCAGGTTGGAGCTGGCTTCGGCGGGCGCAATGATGTAGTACACGGGAATCGCCAGCTCGGTGCGCGGCAGCGTGATGGGCACCAACTTGGCCCCTTGCGCTTCGAGGGTCTTGAGCGCCGCGTCAATCGCGGTGCGCACGTCAGCAGCCAGGCCATCACCAAAGAACTCTTTGGGAATGCCAATGCGCAGGCCAGCCAAGCTGTCACCCAATTTGGCGGAGAAGTTCTCGGCAGGCACATCCAAAGACGTGGCATCGCGGTCTAAATCAGGCCCGCACATGGCAGACAGCAGCAAGGCGCAGTCTTCGGCGCTGCGGGCCATGGGGCCCGCTTGGTCGAGGCTGGAGGCGTAGGCAATCATGCCGTAACGGCTGGCACGGCCATAAGTGGGTTTGATGCCCGTGATGCCGCAAAAGCTCGCAGGTTGGCGAATCGAGCCGCCCGTGTCGGTGCCTGTGGCCGCCGGGGTCAAACGCGCGGCCACCGCGGCCGCGCTGCCGCCCGAGGAGCCGCCAGGAATGCGCGTGGTGTCCCAGGGGTTGGTGACTGCGCCGTAGGCGGAGTTTTCGTTGGCAGAGCCCATGGCGAACTCGTCGCAATTGACCTTGCCCAAGGTCACCATCCCAGCGTTGCTGAGCTTTTGCACCACGGTGGCGTCAAACGGCGAGCGATAGTCGCTCAAGATTTTGGAGCCAGCGGTGGTGGCGAAGTCGCGGGTGACAAACACGTCTTTGTGGGCGATGGGTACGCCCTCCAGCGCACCGGCTGTACCTGCAGCGATGCGGGCGTCGCTGGCTTGAGCTTGGGCCAGTGTGACTTCGCTGTCGATGTCTAAAAAGGTGTTGTGCGGGTTGCCCCCGGTGCGGGCCAAAAAGGCTGTGGCCACCTCGACTGCGCTGACTTGTTTGGTCTGGAGTGCGTGGGCCAGTTCAGCCACACCCATGTTGTGCAAAGTTGTCATTTTTGGCCTCACTCGATCACTTTAGGGACCAAAAACAGACCGCGCTCTACCGCAGGGGCACTGCGTTGGTTGAGGTCACGTTGATTCGGCTCGCTGGCCACGTCAGGGCGTAGGCGCAGCTCGATGTGCGAGCCGGGCATGGCGTCCACGGGGTGGGCCATGGGTACCACGCCGGTGGTGTCGACAGCGCGGATTTGCTCGACGATGCCGAAAAAGTCGTTGATTTTGCTGAGCATGCGGGCCTGTTCCTCAGGTTGCAGCTCAAGCCGGGCCAAATTGGCGATGCGGCTGATATCGTGGGGCGTAAGTGACATACGGCGAACTATGAATAAAGGGTCAAAAACCCGTGATTTACGGGCGATGCGGTATTATCCCGCCTTTGTGCTCGCGCCCGCGACCACCCAGCAATATGGTGCTCTGGTGATTTCATCGGAGCCAGAGAGGACAGAGATGTTTGGATCTTTTCGTCGGTATTTCTCCACCGACTTGGCGATTGACTTAGGTACAGCCAACACCCTGATTTATGTGCGCGACAAAGGCATCGTGTTGGACGAGCCTTCTGTGGTGTCAATTCGCCACGAGGGCGGCCCCCAAGGCAAAAAAACCATTCAAGCCGTCGGCCATGAAGCCAAGGCCATGTTGGGCAAGGTGCCTGGCAACATCGAAGCCATTCGCCCGATGAAAGACGGCGTGATTGCCGACTTCACTGTCACCGAGCAAATGCTCAAGCAGTTCATCAAGATGGTGCATCCCCGCTCGGTGTTAAAGCCCAGCCCCCGCATCATCATTTGCGTGCCTTGTGGCTCGACCCAAGTGGAGCGTCGCGCGATTCGCGAATCGGCCTTGGGTGCTGGCGCCTCTGAGGTGTACCTGATTGAAGAGCCCATGGCCGCTGCGATTGGTGCAGGCCTGCCCGTGTCGGATGCATCGGGCTCCATGGTGGTTGACATCGGTGGCGGTACCACCGAAGTGGGCGTGATCTCCTTGGGCGGCATGGTCTACAAAGGCAGCGTGCGCGTCGGTGGCGACAAGTTTGACGAAGCCATCATCAACTACATCCGTCGCAACTACGGCATGTTGATCGGTGAGCCCACCGCTGAAGCGATCAAGAAAAAAATTGGTTCTGCCTTCCCTGGCTCTGAAGTCAAGGAAATGGAAGTCAAGGGCCGCAACCTGTCTGAAGGCGTGCCACGTTCGTTCACGATTTCGTCGAACGAAATTTTGGAGGCCTTGACCGACCCGCTGAACAACATCGTCTCTGCCGTGAAAAACGCGCTGGAGCAAACCCCCCCCGAATTGGGCGCAGACATTGCCGAGCGCGGCATGATGCTCACCGGCGGTGGTGCTTTGTTGCGTGACCTCGACCGCTTGTTGGCCGAAGAAACAGGCTTGCCTGTGTTGGTGGCCGAAGACCCGCTGACTTGCGTGGTGCGCGGTTGTGGCTTGGCGCTTGAGCGCATGGAGCGCTTGGGCTCGATCTTCACGAGCGAATAAGCACGTGCCACTCGGCACCCTTGACAGATCACCCCCGGCCTTTTTCAAGCAAGGCCCTTCGGCTGTTTCTAAATTACTCCTCTTCAGCGCCTTGTCGGTGCTGTTGATGGTGGCCGATGTGCGCTTTGGGGTGACCCAGCCCTTGCGCTCCGTTTTGTCAGTGTTTTTGTACCCTGTGCAATGGCTGGCCATGCGCCCTCAGGTCTTGGCCGAATCCAGCAGTGATTACTTTGAAACGCGCGATGCTGCGCAAGCTGCTGAACGTGTGTTGCGTCAGCAACTGTTGGTGCAAGCCAAGCGTTCTGGTCAGGTGGAGCAGTTGGCGCTTGAGAACCGTCAGCTGCGAGAACTGTTGGGCTTGCGTGACCGCCTCGATAGCAGCGGCTTTGTGGCAGAGGTGCTGTATGACGCCGCTGACCCTTACACCCGCAAACTCATCATCGACAAAGGGTTGACCCAGGGCGTGAAGGCCAGTGCGCCTGTGATGGATGAATTCGGCATCTTGGGCCAGGTGACCCAAGTGCTGCCGCTGGTCAGCGAGGTGACCTTGGTGACCGATCGCGAACACTCGATCCCGGTGCTCAACACCCGTACCGGCGCGCGTGGTGTGGCGTACGGTGAGTCGGGCGGTGCGCCGTTGTTGGAGCTGCGCTTTATGGCCACCAACGCGGACATTGAAGTGGGCGATTTGTTATCGACCAGCGGCGTGGATGGTATTTATCCACCCGGCGTACCGGTGGCCAAAGTGACCAAAGTCGAGCGTCGTGCCGAAACTGCGTTTGCCCGTATCTTGTGCGAACCCTTGGGTCATGTGCAAGGGGCCCGCCATGTGATGGTGTTGACCCCGCTCAATGAGCACACGCCACCTCGCCCACAAATTGAAAAACCACAGCCGATGGCCAATGCGAAGGGAGGCCGCCGATGATCATGCCGCGCGGCCATCAGCTGTTGCTGCCTGCCAATCCTTTGTTTGTCGCCTTCACCTTGGTGATGGCCTTGTTGATCAACATGCTGGTCAACATCAGTCTGGTGGGCAATGCCGCATGGATGCCTGATTTCTTGGCCTTGGTGTTGGTGTTTTGGTGTGTACATCAGCCACGCATTGTGGGCATTGGCATCGCTTTCTTTTTGGGCGTGGCCACCGATGTGCATCAATCGGCCTTGCTGGGCCAGCATGCGCTGAGTTACACGGCACTGGGTTTTCTGGCGGCTGTCATTGAACGCCGTTTGTTGTGGTTCACGGTGCCGTCGCAAGCCATGCAGGTGCTGCCGTTGTTCTTGGCCGCCCATGCGATGGAGTTGGTGGTGCGCATGATGTCCGGCGCCTTGTTTCCGGGCTGGACGATTTTCTTGGCACCTGTGCTCGAAGCCGTGTTGTGGCCCGTGATGAGCGTGATTTTGTTGGCGCCGCAACGCCGTGCCCCTGATCCTGACGCAACACGTCCGCTATGAGGATTATTCGCAACATTGAGGGCGACCTGCGCCGTTTCAGGGCGCGTGTGGTGGTGGTGACGGGGGCGATTTTGATCGCCTTTGGTCTGCTGTCCATTCGCTTGTTCTATTTGCAAGTGATCCGCTACGACGACCTCAACGCCCAAGCTGAAAACAACCGCACCGCCATCGTGCCCATCGTGCCCAACCGTGGCGTGATCATGGACCGCAATGGCATTGTGCTGGCCACCAACTATTCGGCCTACACCTTGGAGATCACCGCCTCCAAAGTGGTGGCGCCCCTGGATGAGGTGATCGAGCAACTGGCCGGGGTGATCGAGATTCAAAACCGCGATCGCCGCCGCTTTAAAAAATTACTCAGCGAATCCAAGAGCTTTGAATCGGTGCCGATCCGTACCCGTTTGACCGACGAAGAAGTGGCGCGTTTTGCCGCCCAGCGTTACCGTTTTCCAGGCGTCGATATTCGTGCCCGCTTGTTTCGCAACTACCCCTACAACCAGCTGGCCAGCCATGTGATTGGGTACATCGGGCGCATCAACACCGCCGAAAAAGCCAAGATCGAAGAGTCAGACGATGCGGGCAATTACCGCGGCACCGACTACATCGGCAAGCTGGGCGTGGAGCAGAGCTACGAAGCCCAATTGCACGGCATCACCGGGGTTCAGGAAATGGAAACCTCGGCGGGTGGGCGCGCCGTGCGCCGCCTCAACAGCAGCCAAGCCGTGCCGGGCAATAGCGTGGTCCTGTCAATCGACATCAAGCTGCAAAAACTGGTTGAAGATTTGTACGGCAAGCGCCGTGGCGCCATGGTGGCGCTGGATCCTAAAACCGGTGAAATTTTGGCGTTTGTGAGCAAACCCACGTTTGATCCCAATTTGTTTGTGGATGGCATTGACTCTGAAAACTGGCAAGCGCTCAACGAGTCTTTGGACAAGCCTTTGTTGAACCGTGCGCTGCGCGGCACCTATCCTCCTGGCTCCACCTACAAACCCTTCATGGCTTTGGCGGCATTGCAAACAGGCAAGCGCTCCGAGAAAACCTTGATTCCTGACCCAGGCTACTTTCAGTTTGGCAACCACCGCTTCCGCGATGACAAGGAGGGTGGTCACGGCATGGTGGACATGTACAAGTCGATCGTTGAGTCCTGTGACACCTACTACTACACCCTGGCGCGTGACATGGGCGTGGACCTGATGCATGACCAAATGAAGCCGTTGGGTTTTGGTCAGATCACCGGCATTGACATCATGGGTGAGTCGCGTGGTGTGTTGCCCTCGACCGAGTGGAAGCGGACCACCTACAAAAAGCCAGAGCAGCAGCGCTGGTATTCGGGCGAGACCATTTCATTGGGCATTGGTCAGGGCTACAACAGCTTCACCATGTTGCAAATTGCGCATGCCACCGGCACGGTGGCCAACAACGGCTTGAAGATGAAGCCGCATTTGGTGCGAGAAGTGCTTGATGTTGAAACCAAGGTATCGACCCCCGTGGCCAAAGAGCCTGTGGGACAACTGCCGTTGACGCCAGAAAATTTGGACATCATCAAAAAAGGCATGATTGGCGTGAACATCGAGGGCACCTCGGCCTCAAGCTTCGTCGGCGCACAGTACGTGAGTGCCGGCAAAACAGGAACGGCGCAGGTCTACACCGTCAAGCAAAACGAAAAATACAACGCCTCCAGCATTGATGAGCGCATGCGCGACCATGCCTTGTTTGTAGCCTTTGCCCCGGCGGATGATCCCAAAGTGGCCTTGGCCATGGTGGTGGAAAACGCTGGCTTTGGGGCGCAAAACGCTGCGCCGATTGCGCGCCGGGTATTTGACTTTGTGCTCCTGGGGCAGTACCCCTCCGAAGAAGACATTGAGGCCGTTCAAAAAGGCCAAGCCACACGTCCGATCGGCAAGCCACGTGCCGTGGCGAATGTGCCCTGGCCACCGAAAGCGGCCGAACTGGCGAGCGAAGAGCCTGTGGTAGCCGCCTCAGCGGCTGAGCGGGCTGCACTCGCAGCGGCCAAGGCAGCGTCAGCCCCTGGCGCTGCGGGGGCTCAAAAACCTGCCACCAGAGTCGCTCGATAAGCCGGCTCGCTCAATTGGCGCACAAGTCATGCCTGGTGCCGCGCGCGGATGGGGCTTTGTGCAGCTTCTGGTGTTTTAGCGTAGGAATGCGTCATAGCTTGTCTTGCCAATCAAGGCCGTCACCACCACGATGAACATGCCGCGCACAAAGCCGGCGCCATGCTTGAGCGCCATGCGTGTGCCCAGCAAGCTGCCTGCCACATTGGCCAAGGCCAACGGTAAGGCCAGGTGCCACCACACATGGCCTTTCAGGCCAAACAGCACCAAGGCAGCGGCATTACTGGAGAGGTTGAGCAGCTTGGCAGCCACCGACGCATTCAAAAAGTCGTAGCCCAACCAGCGCACCAGCAAAAACACAAAAAAACTGCCCGTGCCCGGGCCAAAAAAGCCGTCGTAAAAACCAATCGTCACGCCCACGGTGCAAGCAGCCCACAACTCGGCACGCCCTTCAAAACGCGGCACATGCTCGCGGCCCATGTCTTTGCGCATCAAGGTGTAGCCCAGCACCGCCATCAACACAAAGGGTAAGGCGCGGCGTAAGAAGTCGGGCGAAATTTGCGTCACCAGCCAGGCGCCAATGAACGCACCCATCATGGCCACGGCCGCTGCGGGCAGCATGACGCGCCATTGAACCTGTACGCGCCGGCTGTATTGCCAGGCTGCAAAGCTGGTACCCCACACCGAGGCGCTCTTGTTGGTGCCGAACAAAGTGGCAGGCGGGGCGCTGGGATAGACCGCGAACAACGCCGGCAAGAAGATCAAGCCACCGCCACCCACAATCGAATCCACAAAACCTGCCAAGGCAGAGGCAAGGGTGACGATCAAAAGTTCCATGCAGCGATTGTCGCGGGCATTGCGGCCAGAAAAAGCAAAAGGCACCGGGTTGTACGCCGGTGCCTTTTCCTGTGTGTTCTTCTTTTCGAAGAACTTTTTGTTTGTCTCCTCAGACCCTCGTTGGAACAGCCCGTAGGCCGTTGCGAGTGAAGCCACTGTAAGCGGCGTCCAGTCTGGGTTTGCCTAGGATTTTCCCTTGCGGGCTAACCCGGTGCGTTTTGTCAACCGTCAGTCGTTCTGGGCCTCGTGGGCCAGCCACTGTGCGGCCTTCTCGGCCATCATCAAGGTGGGGCTGTTGGTGTTGCCACTGGTGATGGTGGGCATCACGCTGGCATCGACCACACGCAAGCCACGCACCACGCCGCCACGTCCGTCGCGCACGCGCAACTGCGTGTCGACCACGGCCAGTGGGTCATCCACTCGGCCCATGCGCGCGGTGCCCACGGGGTGGAAGATGGTGGTGGCAATGTCGCCCGCCAAACGCGCCAGGTCGTCGTCGCTTTGGTATTGCACGCCAGGCTTCCACTCTTCGGGTTGGTACTTGGCCAGCGCAGGTTGGGCGGCAATGCGACGCGTCACGCGCAGCGAGTCAGCTGCCACTTGGCGGTCTTCGGCGGTGCTGAGGTAGTTGGGCGCAATCCGGGGCGCGTCTGCAAAGTGAGGGCTGGTGATGCTCACCGAGCCACGGCTGGTGGGGTTCAAGTTACATACGCTGGCAGTGAACGCGGGGAAGTTGTGCAAGGGTTCACCAAACGCATCCAGGCTCAAGGGTTGCACGTGGTACTCAATGTTCGGATACGGTTGATCAGGGCTGCTGCGTGTGAACGCACCCAGCTGCGAGGGCGCCATGCTCATGGGCCCGCTGCGCTTGAACACGTACTCCATGCCGATCTTGGCCTTGCCCCACCAGCTGTTGGCCAAGGTGTTGAGCGTGGTGACGTTTTGGACTTTGAAGACCGAGCGGATTTGCAAATGGTCTTGCAGGTTGTCGCCCACGCCCGGCAGGTCGATGACGGGTTCAATGCCATGCTGTTTGAGCAAGCCGGCGGGGCCCAGGCCCGAGAGTTGCAAGATCTGCGGTGTGCCAATCGCACCTGCACTCAGCACCACCGCATGCTTGGCGGTGGCGGTGATCAGGCCGTGCGAAGTGGCGACTTCCACGCCGGTGCAGCGTTGTTGGCCGTTCGCATCGGTGTGCATGACCAGCTTGGCCACTTGGGCCGAAGTCCACAACTCAAAGTTGGGGCGGGCGTAACAGGTGGGGCGCAAAAAGGCTTTGGCGGTGTTCCAGCGCCAACCGCTTTTTTGGTTCACTTCAAAGTAGCCCACGCCTTCGTTGCTGCCACGGTTGAAGTCCGGTGTGGCGGGGATGCCGGCTTCGACAGCCGCTTGGGCAAAAGCATCCAACACATCCCAGCGCAAACGCTGGCGCTCAATGCGCCACTCGCCACCGGCGTTGTGGTGGCGCAAGGTTTCGCCATAAGACGTCTGATCGGCCAGCAGCACCTCGCTGCGCGCACCCTTGGCCCCGTGCAGCGCGTTGGCGCCCGCATGGTGGTCTTCGTGCAGCTTGAAATACGGCAGGCAGTTGTCCCAGCGCCAATTCGCATCCCCCGTGAGCTCGGCCCAATGGTCGTAGTCGCGCGCTTGGCCACGCATGTAAATCATGCCGTTGATGCTGGAACACCCCCCCAGCACCTTGCCGCGCGGGTAGCGCAAACTGCGCCCGTTCAAGCCGGCATCGGGTGCGGTGGTGTAGAGCCAATCGGTACGTGGATTGCCAATGCAGTACAGATAGCCCACAGGAATGTGCACCCAGTGGTAATCGTCCTTGCGACCTGCCTCGATTAACAGGACACGCTTGCTGGCGTCTGCACTCAGGCGGTTGGCCAACAAGCAACCGGCGGTGCCAGCGCCAACGATGATGTAGTCAAACTGGGTGTCGCTCATGGGTAATGTCTCAAAGTCTTGTGATGTTCTGAGTCGATATTAGCTTGAGCCGCAGTTGTCTTCGGTCGTGGGCCCGCTGTGGAAGCGCCCTTGAGCGTGCAGCGGTAGATTGGGGTGGCGTGTTGCAGCGACATTTCGGCCGCGAAGCGGACGAGGAGCAAAACATGCTGTCCCAAGCTGCCGCTGCGCGCTCAACAGCGCTACCCGAAGGCAGAAGTTACTTAGATGTCGGCATCACAAACTCAGCGCCCTTGCCAATGCTCTCAGGCCAGCGCTGCATGACGCTCTTTTGCTTGGTATAGAAACGCACACCCTCTTCACCGTAGGCATGCATGTCGCCAAACAAGCTCTTCTTCCAGCCACCAAAACCGTGCCATGCCATCGGCACAGGGATCGGCACGTTGATACCCACCATACCCACTTGGATGCGGCGCGAGAACTCGCGCGCCACGTTGCCGTCACGCGTGAAGCAGCTCACGCCGTTGCCGAATTCGTGGGCGTTGATCAAGTCCACAGCTTGCCCAAAGTCGGCCACGCGCACGCAGCTCAACACGGGGCCAAAGATTTCTTCTTTGTAGATGCGCATGTCGGGGGTGACATGGTCAAACAGCGTGCCGCCCATCCAAAAGCCGTTCTTGCAGCCTTCGCCGGCTTGCGCGTTGTCGAAGTTGCGGCCATCGACCAACAGGGTGGCGCCTTCTTTCACGCCTTGTTCGATGTAGCCGGTGATGCGCTTGTGCGCCACATCGGTGACGATGGGGCCCATTTCGGCGGCGAGGTTGGTGCCGTTCAAGACCTTCAAGGTTTTGGTGCGTTCGATCAGCTTGGGCATGAGACGCTCGGCTACATCGCCGACCAACACGGCCACGCTGATGGCCATGCAACGTTCGCCCGCAGAACCGTAAGCGGCGCCAATCAAAGCGTCCACCGCTTGGTCGATGTCTGCATCGGGCATGACCACCATGTGGTTCTTCGCGCCGCCCAAGGCTTGCACGCGCTTGCCGTGGTGGGCACCGGTTTCATAGATGTAGTTGGCAATGGGTGTGGAGCCGACAAAGCTCACAGCCTTCACATCGGGATGAACCAAGAGCGCGTCCACCGCCTCTTTGTCGCCTTGCACCACGTTGAACACGCCATCGGGCAGGCCGGCTTGCTTGAGCAAGTCCGCAATGAACAGCGAGGGCGATGGGTCAATCGGGCTGGGTTTCAACACAAAGGTGTTGCCGGCGGCGATGGCCACGGGGAACATCCAGGCCGGCACCATGACAGGGAAGTTGAAGGGGGTGATACCCGCCACCACGCCCAGGGGCTGGCGCATGGTCCAGTTGTCGATGCCAGTGGAGACTTGTTCGGTGTAGTCGCCTTTGAGCAACTGGGGAATGCCGGTGGCAAATTCCACAATGTCGATGCCCCGTGTGACTTCGCCTTGGGCGTCGGTAAACACCTTGCCGTGCTCGGCGGTGATCAAGCGTGCCAAGTCGTCTTTGTGCTGGTTGAGCAACTCCAAAAACTTGAACATCACGCGTGCGCGGCGCAGAGGCGGTGTGTCGGCCCAAGCGGGAAAGGCTTTTTCGGCGGCGGCGACGGCGGCGTTCACATCGGCCACATTGGCCAAGCTCACCTGGCCGGTGACGGCGCCTGTGGCGGGGTTGTACACGGGCTGCGTGCGGGTGCTGCTGCCGTTGGCAACGGCGCCGTTGATGTAATGCGCGATGTGAGCGGTTTGCGTCATGGTGTGTCTCGTTGTATGGAAAAAGATGATGCAGTGTAGGCAGGGCGGATGCACGAAACAAGCGCCAAACCTTGAATTGATTGTTCAAAATAGTGAACAATCAAGCCATGAATGAACAAAAAATCAGCGAACTCTGGCACCACTTGCATTGGCTGAGCGTGTTGGCACAACAAGGCAGCTTCACCGCGGCTGCTGCGCGCTTGGGCGTGAGCAAGGCGGCCATGAGTCAACGGATTGCCGAGCTGGAGCGTGCTGCGCGCGTGCCCCTGGTGCAGCGCACCACCCGCAGCGTGCGCCTGACCGAAGCGGGCCAGCGTTTGGTGGACGACACCCGCGCATCGTTTGAGCAAATTGCCCAAAGTTTTTCCGAGGTGCGGGACTTGGCCGAGGTGCCGCGTGGTTTGTTGCGTGTCACCGCGCCGGTGGCATTTGCGCGTCAGCAACTGGTGCCCTTGCTGGCCGAATTTTTGAAGGACCACCCCGAGGTGCGCTTGGAGTTAGACATGTCGGACCGTCTCAGCACCTTGGCCAACGAGGGCTTTGACCTGGCGATTCGCCACACCGCGCGTCCGCCGGACACGCATGTGGCGTGGTCGCTGTGTCGTACCGAGTCGGTGCTGGTGGCCACGCGGGCCTATTTACGGCGTCGTGGTGTGCCCCAAACGCCAGAGGATTTGCAAGCGCACAACTGCCTGCATTACCCACGTTCGCACGATACGCCCGCTTGGACGTTTGCGTTGCGCAACGGAACAGGTGCAGACCGCGTGACAGTGCCCGTGACAGGTTCGTTTGCCGCCAACAACAGCGAGGCTTTGCGCGAAGCGGCGTTGACGGGGGCGGGCATCGCCCTGCTGCCGGACTTCAGCGCCCAAGACGCGTTGCGACAAGGCAAGCTGGTGCGGGTGTTGGAAGGCTGGAAACCGGTCGGTGTGTTTGCCGAAGAGATCTATGCCATCCGTCCTTACGCACCCCATGTGCCGCGCGCTGTGACGGCCCTGGTGACGTACCTGCGCCAGGGCTTGGCGTCCGGGTTTGCGGCTTAGACGACGGCGGGGTGTCGTCTGCGGAACATGCCCCAACCTTCCATGTGCAAGACCTTGTCGCCATGTTGGTTGAACATGTTCCATTCGGTGCGTACTAAGCCCACGTCGGGGCGTTTGCTCATGGGCCGTGTTTCGACGATGCTGTGTTCCAAGCGCAAGATGTCACCAGGCAGAACGGGCTTGAGCCATTTGACGTTCTCCAAGCCCGGCGAACCTAAGCTAGCCGCATGGTGCAAAAAGTTGGTCACCATCAAACGCATGGCCATGCTGCAGGTGTGCCAGCCACTGGCGCACAAGGCGCCGAACACAGAGGCTTTGGCAGCCTCGTCGTCCAGGTGAAAAGGCTGGGGGTCAAACTGGCTGGCGAAGGCAATGATTTCCTCGCGTGTGGGGCTGATGGTGCCCAAGTCGCGCACATCGCCTGGATGCATGTCTTCCCAGTAGTACTTGATTTCGCGCATCAGCGACCTCCCGTGACTTCAATGGTGGTGCCGGTCACGTAGCTGGCGGCATCGCTGAGCAGCCAGACAATCGATTCGGCCACTTCGGCTGCTGAGCCCGCGCGTTGCATGGGAATTTGCGAGGCCAGCTCACGCGCGCGGTTGGGCAAACCGCCGCTGGCGTGAATGTCTGTGTCGATGATGCCGGGGCGCACGCCATTGACGCGAATGCCTTCGCCTGCCACCTCTTTGGCCAAGCCGGCGGTGAAGGTGTCGATGGCACCTTTGCTGGCGCCGTAATCTACATATTGGCCCGGTGCGCCCATGCGTGCCGCCACGCTGCTGAGGTTGACGATGGCGCCGCCCTGGCCCCCGTGGCGGGTGCTCATGCGGCGAATGGCCTCGCGTGCGCAGGCAAACGAGCCCAGCACATTGATACGCAGGATGCGCTCAATGCGCGCCCAGCTCATCTCGTCCACGCGGGCAGCGGTGTCGAGCACGCCGGCGTTGTTGACCAGGCCGGACAAGCGGCCGAGCTGGGTGTCGATCTGTTCAAACATGCGCAGAATTTGCGCCTCATCGCCCACATCGGCTTGCAGACTGATGGCCTCGCCGCCCGCTTGGCGAATCTGCTGCACCACCGCGTCGGCGGCTTGGGCGTTGTGGGTGTAGTTGACGACCACGGACCAACCGTTGCGCGCGGCCAGCAGCGCGGTGGCCGCGCCAATGCCACGACTGCCACCTGTGATGAGAAGTACCGGTTTCAAACGCATCTCCTGTGAATGGACTTGAACACAGTCACGATACACGCATTACCGGCTAGCAGGTATCTTGTTCGGCACAGTGGCGACAGGTATGCTTGGACCGATTGACCTCCTACTTTTTAGAAAGCTCACGCCATGACAGTGCATTTGACCTCTTCCGATGGATTTACTTTTTCAGCGTACGTGGCCCAGCCCGCAGGCAAGCCCAAGGCTGCTGTGGTGGTGTTGCAAGAGATTTTTGGCGTCAATGCCCACATCAAAGAAGTGGCGGATGGCTATGCCGCCGCCGGGTATTTGGCAATTGCACCGGCCACGTTTGCACGTGCCAAACCCGCCGTGGAGTTGGGTTATACGCCCGATGACATGAAAGCCGGGATGACCTTGAAGGCCGCCATTGAAGCCCTGCCAGCCCCTGGCGTGATGGCCGACATTCAGGCTGCGGTGGACTACGCCGCCAAAACCTCGGGCGGCAAAGTGGGGGTCGTGGGCTACTGCTGGGGTGGTTTGTTGACTTGGCGTGCGGCAGCGCTACTCAAGGGTGTGAGTGCAGCCGTGCCGTACTACGGTGGCGGTTCCACCAGCATGGACGAGCGAGCGCGCCAACCGCACTGCCCTGTGATGATGCATTTGTCAGATTGCGATGACTATGTGCCGATGGATACCATTCCTGCCTTCAAAGCGGCGCATCCTGAAGTGGAGATTCACCTTTATTCTGCCCATCACGGCTTCAACTGTGACCACCGTGGGGCCTATGACGCGGCTTCGGCCAAGTTGGCCAAGGAACGCACATTGACGTTTTTCGCCAAGCATTTGGGTTGAGACGTGGCCTTCATTAGGTGACCCATGCGTTGGCTTTGCTCAAGCGAGGCGACGTCCGCTGCCATGCGTCAATCAGAAGTGAGGTGGGGGTCAGTGATTGCGGCAACTTCCTGGCGCGAAGCGACTGAGGCGCCGCAAGCGCTGACCCTCACCTCACTTCGTGTCAGTTGTTGGCGCGCAGATGTTTGGCCGCGTCAATCGCAAAGTAAGTCAAGATGCCATCAGCGCCCGCGCGTTTGAAGGCCAACAGGCTCTCCATCATCACCGCGTCATGGTCGAGCCAGCCGTTTTGGGCGGCCGCTTTGAGCATGGCGTATTCGCCAGAGACTTGGTAGGCGAAGGTGGGGACTTTGAATTCGTCTTTGACGCGGCGCACCACATCCAAATAAGGCATGCCGGGTTTGACCATCACCATGTCGGCGCCTTCGGCGATGTCGATGGCGACTTCGCGCAGGGCCTCGTCGGTGTTGCCGGGGTCCATTTGGTAGACCTTTTTGTCGCTCTTGCCCAAGTTGGCGGCAGAGCCCACGGCATCGCGGAAGGGGCCATAGAAAGCGCTGGCGTATTTGGCGCTGTAGGCCATGATGCGGGTGTGAATTAGGCCTTTGGCTTCTAGGGCTTGGCGAATCGCGCCGATTCGGCCGTCCATCATGTCGCTGGGCGCGACGATGTCGACGCCTGCTTCTGCTTGTGTGAGGGCCTGTTGGGTCAGCACCTCGACCGTGGCGTCGTTCAGGATGTAGCCCGTCTCGTCCAGTAGGCCATCTTGGCCGTGGCTGGTGAAGGGGTCCAGCGCCACATCGGTCATCACGCCGAGTTGCGGGAAGTGTTTTTTCAGCTCACGCACCACATGCGGCACCAGGCCGTTGGGGTTGGTGGCTTCTTTGCCATCAGGAGTTTTGAGGTGGCTGCTGATCACGGGGAACAGCGCCATCACGGGAATGCCCAGCTTCACGCACTCTTCGGCCACGGGCAGCAGCAAGTCCAGGCTCAGGCGCTCCACGCCGGGCATGGAGGTGACGGCTTCGCGTCGCTTTTCACCCTCGAGCACGAACACGGGGTAGATCAAGTCGTTCACGCTCAGGCTGTGTTCGCGCACCAGGCGACGGGTGAAGTCGTCACGGCGCAGACGGCGGGGGCGGTTGGCGGGAAAGGGGGCGAAGGTGTGTTGCATGGACAAAATTGTGCACCAAACCCAACACTTTCCCTCTTGTTGGGTGTCGCCACGTTTGCTAGATTGAAACCGAGTGGCTTGCCACTCCCCGCTTTTCCTCCCTGAGCGGGCGCCTGTTGCGCCAGCGCAATATGGCTATTTAGCCCGACCTTGTGTCGGGCTTTTTTTGAGCGCGGCTAAACTGCAGCCATGTTGTGGATCAAAGCTTTTCATATTGTGTTCGTGGCCAGCTGGTTTGCCGGCTTGTTTTATTTGCCACGAATTTTCGTCAACCTGGCGATGGTCGCGCCTGAATCGTTGGCTGAAGAAGAGCGCTTGCTGCTGATGGCTCGCAAGCTGATGCGTTTCACCACCCTCTTGATGGTGCCCGCTGTGGGGCTGGGCCTGTGGCTCTGGCTGGGCTATGGCATCGGGATGGGGCCAGGCAACGGCTGGATGCACGCCAAGCTGACACTGGTGCTGTTGGCCTTGGGTTATCACCACGGCTGTGGTGTGTTGTTGCGCAAGTTTCAAGCACGTACCAACCAGCGCGGTCATGTGTGGTTTCGTTGGTTCAATGAGATCCCGGTCGTGATCCTGACCTTGGCCGTGATCTTGGTGGTGGTCAAACCTTTTTAAGGACTGCGAGGGACCATGCGCAAAACCTCTGCGTGGCCTCTGTCGCAACTGTGCGTGGCGTTGATCGTTTACGCCAGCCTGTACCCGTTTGATCAATGGCGCGATCAGGGCATCGCGCCTTGGGTATTCTTAACTGCGCCTTGGCCCAAATACTGGACCGGCTTTGACGTGGTGGCCAATGTGTTGGGCTACGCCCCGTTGGGATTTCTCCTCACGCTCAGCGCCATGCGCATGGGCTGGCGTGGTCAGGCGGTGTTGGGCTGCACCTTGGCGGCGTCTTTGCTGTCTTTTGCGCTCGAATGTTTACAAAGCTACTTGCCCGCGCGCGTGCCGTCGCAAACAGATTTTTTGCTCAATACGCTGGGAGCTTGGCTGGGGGCTGTGCTCGCCAGTGGGTTGGAGCAGTTGGGCTTGTTAAACCGTTGGAGCCAATTTCGCGCGCGTTGGTTTGTGCGCGACGCGCACATGGCCTTGGTGTTGATCGCTGTGTGGCCTGCGGCCTTGCTTTTTCCTGTGGCGGTGCCGTTTGGTTTGGGCCAGGTGTGGGAGCGGGTAGAAGACGCATTGACCAGTGCCTTTGATGCCACACCGTTTGAGGACTGGATTCCCTTGCGCTCTTTTGAGCTGGAGCCTTTGCTGCCGGGGGCGGAGTTGCTGTGTGTGATGTTGGGCCTGTTGATCCCTTGCCTGTTGGGCTTTGGGGTGATTCGTCAGTTTGGGCAGCGCTTGTTGTACGTGCTCGGCGTGGTGGTCGTGGGTTTGGGCGTGAGTGCGTTGTCGGCCACCTTGAGTTACGGGCCTGCGCATGCTTGGACTTGGTTGGGCGTGCCGGTGATGTTGGGCTTGGGCTTAGGTCTGTTGCTGGCGCTGTTTTTTTTACCAACCTCCGCGAGAACGTGCTGGACCTTTTTGATGTTGGCACTCCTGGTGCAGCAAAGCGTTTTGAACCAATCGCCAGAAAGCGCTTACTTCACCCAAACCTTGCAAACCTGGGAACAAGGGCAATTCATCCGTTTTCATGGCCTGGTGCAATGGTTGGGCTGGTTGTGGCCTTATGCGGTGTTGTTGTTCGCGTTGGCACGCTTGAGCCGTGAACGCGAGTCTCAAACCTAAAATCAGGCCATGACACAAGCTCCTTCTTATTACAAACACCATATTTTTTTCTGCCTGAATCAGCGCGCCAATGGCGAGTCGTGCTGTGCGGCGCAGGGTGCGCAAGACGCCTTTGACCGTTGCAAATCGCAGGTCAAAGCGGCCGGCTTGGCCGGCCCAGGTGGCGTGCGCGTGAACAAAGCTGGCTGTCTCGACCGCTGTGCGGCAGGTCCCGTTGCGGTGGTGTATCCCGAAGGGGTGTGGTATTCATTTGTGGATGCCTCTGATGTGGACGAAATCGTCGAGCGCCATCTGAAACAAGGTGAAATCGTCGAGCGTTTGTTGGTCCCTGCCCATGTGGGCCGTTGAGGTGGCGCGATGAACGCACTCACCGAAAAATTCACCCTGCAGTGCGAGGCCGGCGTGATTGAGGCCTTACGCGATGTGCCCGAGGGCGTCTCCAAAGGCGTGGCCATCGTGGCGCATCCCCACCCTTTGTTTGGCGGCACCATGGACAACAAGGTTGTGCAAACCTTGGCCCGTGCTTTTGTTCAGTGCGGCTGGACGGTGGTGCGCTTTAATTTTCGCGGTGTCGGCGGTTCAGCGGGTGAACACGACGCAGGCGTAGGCGAAGCCCGTGATTTGCTGGCTGTGGTCGCGCAAGTCGCACCCACCGGTGCTTTGGCCATAGCGGGGTTTTCGTTTGGTTCGTTTGTGGCCAGCCATGCGTTGGCAGCTTTGTGGCCGCAACGCACGATTGAAAAAGTGGTGTTTGTGGGAACAGCGGCAGAGCGTTTCACCGTCGCCCCGGTGTCGCCGGACCTCCATGACAAAACGCTGGTGATTCACGGTGAGCAAGATGACACGGTGTCGTTGGCCTCGGTGATGGATTGGGCGCGCCCTCAAAGCTTGCCGGTCACCGTGATCCCTGGCGGTGGACATTTCTTTCATGGACAATTGCCGCTTCTCAAGAGCTTGGTGGTGCGCCATTTGCAGGCGTAAGCGCTGAGCCGATTCACTTTTTCTGCTTCAAAGATCGCCATGACTCGAAATTTGCGTGCTACCTTCGTGGCAGGCCTGATGGGCCTTTTCGCTGGATTCAGCGCTCACGCGCAAGCGCCACAACCGCCCGAAATCGCGGCACGTGCTTATTTGTTGGTGGACTTGACGGCGCAGCAAACGCTGGCGGAGTTGGATGCGGACAAACCCATCGAGCCCGCTTCGTTGACCAAGTTGATGTCGGCTTACCTGGTGTTTGACGCACTCAAGTCGAAAAAAATCACGCTGCAACAAACATTTGGCGTCAGCGAGCGCGCTTGGAAGATGCCCGGCTCGCGCATGTTCATTGATCCCAAAATGAAAGTGCCAGTCGAGGACTTGATCAAGGGCATGATTGTTCAGTCGGGCAACGACGCCACCATGGCCTTGGCCGAGGGGGTGGGCGGCACGGCGGAGCATTTTGTGGAGATGATGAATGCCCAAGCCAAGGTGCTGGGCATGAAGTCCACGGGGTATAAAAACCCCGAGGGGCTCACAGAACCGGGGCACACCACCACAGCACGCGATTTGGCGATCTTGGCGGGCCGCTTGATGCAAGACTTTCCCCAATATGTGGGCTACTACGCGATCAAAAAATACCGCTATCCCGGCACGCCGGCGGCCAATGAAAGCAACCGCAATTTGCTGTTGTTTCGCGACCCCAGTGTGGATGGCTTGAAAACAGGGCATACCGATGCGGCTGGCTTTTGCTTGATTGCCACGGCCAAGCGCGATGCGCCGGGCGTGGGCTCGCGTCGCTTGTTGTCTATCGTGTTGGGGGCTTCAAGCGAAAACGCGCGGGCGACCGAGTCTCAAAAATTGCTGAACTGGGGTTACACCGCCTTTGACGCCATCAAATTGTTTGAAGGCGGGCAAGCGGTGGTCAGTCCAGCGGTCTGGAAGGGCAATGCCAGCGTGGTCAAGCTCGGCCGCTTCACCCCCATCGTGGTGGCCGTGCCAGCCGGCTCGGCCAGCCGAATTCAGACCCAGGTGGCACGCCCCGACCCGCTGGTGGCGCCATTTGCCAAAGGGCAAACCGTGGCGGCACTCAAAGTGACCTTGGATCAGCAGCCCTTGGTCGATGTGCCCCTGCAAGTGCTCGAGCAGGTCGAGCAAGCGGGCCTGCTGGGCCGCGCCTGGGATGCGATGCGGCTTTGGGTGAAGTAAGGCTGGCTTGAAGCCTTTCGGCCTCATTTGCCGGGCCGGTTCAATGCTGATACACTAGAAGGCTTTTCGGAACTTTCCGAAGGGATTCACGTTTTCTTTTTTTATTTCAAACGTTTTTCAAGAAACGTAAACGTTTAGGGACGTTTTTCAATGCCAACCATCAATCAATTGGTGCGTCAGGGGCGCGAGGTCGAAAAGACCAAGTCCAAAAGCCCTGCGATGCAAAACTCTCCACAACGTCGTGGCGTGTGCACCCGCGTGTACACCACGACGCCTAAGAAGCCAAACTCTGCGCTGCGTAAAGTGGCCAAAGTGCGCTTGACCAACGGTTTCGAAGTCATTTCGTACATCGGCGGTGAAGGCCACAACTTGCAAGAACACAGCGTTGTGCTCGTGCGCGGCGGTCGTGTCAAAGACTTGCCAGGTGTGCGTTACCACATCGTGCGCGGTTCGCTCGACTTGCAAGGCGTGAAAGACCGCAAGCAGTCGCGTTCTAAGTACGGCGCCAAGCGTCCTAAGAAGGCTTAATTCTTTAAGAATTAATCGTTTTCTGGCTTAACCGCCACCAGCCTGAACGAGGCTTAATTCGTCAAATCGGTGTTTTGGTCGTCAGGCAGACGGCGCAAAACGAAGTGACCCCAAGCGCCCGAGTTGGGTGTGGGTCGAGTAAGTGGAAGTCATGATGACTTTCCAGGCGCTTGAAAGAGTGCCAACTGAAGCAATAGAGGTGATCAAATGCCACGTCGTCGCGAAGTCCCTAAACGTGAAATCCTGCCGGATCCTAAGTACGGCAATGTCGAGCTGTCTAAATTCATGAACGTGATCAT